>NZ_JBWDNI010000034.1:0-1267 GCF_056269105.1 Paenibacillus sp. J31P316
TGGGCCTAGAATAGAAAGTGGACACCTCTTAAGAGAAAGTGAATAATAACTTCAACAGGAGGTGTTCACATGGGTGAACAACGGAAAAGATTCAACGAAGAGTTTAAAAAGCAGGCTGTAAAGTATCTTCAAGAGCAGACGAAATCGGTAGGCGAAATCGCACAGGAGCTAGATGTTCCGGCGAAGACCCTGCATTCGTGGAAATTGAAGTATGGTGAGTTCAAAAACGAACCCATCAACAATAGCCTGCGTGTCCGCGAGCTCGAACAAGAATTGCATGACAAAGATCGTCGGCTTTCGGATGTTGAAGAAGAACTGGCTATTCTAAAAAAGGCGCTGCACATCTTCAGCAAGCCAAAGAACTGAGGTTTCAGTTCATCGAAGATCATCGCTCCGAGTTTCGATTGGAGAAGATGTGCGAGGTGCTAGGCGTTTCCCGGAGCGGTTACTACAAGTGGACAGCGCATGAACCGAGCACACAGGAGCTTCTAAGACAACGTGTGCAGACCCGAATACTGTACCATTTTCATGACAATGAGCAGCGTTATGGAGCGCCTAAACTCACCTTTCTCCTTCGTCAAGAGGGCTTTACCGTCACGGAGCGTACCGTTGGGATCTACATGCAAAGCCTCCAGCTTCGGTCGTGCGTATCTCGAAAATTCAACGTACAGACAACGGATTCAGACCACGAAATGCCCGTAGCATCCAATCTACTCAACCAGCAATTTCAGGTTTCAGAGCCAAATAAAGTTTGGGTAGCGGACATCACCTACATTCCATGTCGGGCTGGACGTTTATATTTAGCTAGCATTCTTGATCTCTGTACGCGAGAAATTGTTGGTTGGCGACTTAGCGACCGTATGACAACGGCGCTTGTTTTGGGTGCGTTGGATGATGCCTGCGCAAGTAAACGACCAGGACCTGGGCTCATACATCATTCAGATCGCGGATCCCAGTACGCGTCCGAAGCTTATCGCAGCAACCTCAAGGCCTATGGAATGATTGCGAGTATGAGTCGAAAAGGAAATTGCTATGACAATGCTTGCATTGAGTCTTTCCATAGCATTTTGAAGAAAGAATTCATTTACCGGAAGTCCTTTAAAACAAAACAGCAGGCGTACGAAGAGATGTACCGCTACATAGAGTTCTTTTACAACCGTAAACGGATCCACGGCTCGCTAGGCTACCTGTCCCCGATTCGTTTCGCAGCTCAGTTTGATAAGAGAACCGGGTCATAGCTGGTGTCTACTTTCTTGACAGAGGTCCA
>NZ_JBWDNI010000033.1:0-1273 GCF_056269105.1 Paenibacillus sp. J31P316
CTGGTCAAGACCCCATTTAGTGGACAGTTAGAAAAAGCCCTACCCAAAAAACTGTCTCCGGTATTGTGCCGGAGACAGTTTTTTTAATTTTCTTTGCGGACGATGGTTGTTGTAAAAATAGATATATTCTTCGATTCTGCTTTGTGCATCGTCGATGGATCGGATATCATAAGGGTAGAGTGCTTCCGTCTTCAAATGAGAGAAGAAGCTCTCCATTGAGGCATTGTCATAACAATTGCCTCGGCTAGACATGCTGATTCGGGCGCCAACCTTTGGCAGCATGTCGTGGTAATCGTAGGACGTGTACTGGGATCCCTGATCGCTGTGAACGATCAGCCCAGTCACGTCCTTTTCCTTGTCAAAAGCTTTCGAGAACGTCTGAAGGACGAGTTCGTTGTCATTGCGTAAGCTCATGTTATAAGCTACGATACTCTTCTGGCACAAGTCCTTAATGGCAGAGAGGTATAACCACGTATCTCCGACTCGAAATTGGGTGACATCGGTGACCCATTTCTGGTTAGGTACATCGGCTTCAAACTGTCGCTCCAGCATATTTTTAACAACTCGGTCACCTACATGCCAATTACGGATATGACGGTATTTGCGGCGTATCTGAGCTTGCAGCCCCATCTCTTGCATGAGACGGAGCACCTTCTTATGGTTCATCCAGACGGCGTGATCCTGCAGCATGAAAAGCTGAATCTGGCGGTAGCCGTAGATGCCCTTGTATCGCTCAAAAGTGGTACGTATTAGCTCTTTAGCATGCTGATCCTTATCGACTTCCTTACGTTTTAAAAAGGCGTAGAATCCGCTTCTGGACAGCCCGATTTCTTTACAAAGTTCTGCAACGGTATAATGCTCTCGGAGTTCTTCGACGAGCCGACACTTCTCTGGTACACCTCCGCCTTCGTAATGACCAACCACTTTTTTAGAACAGCATTCTCCATCTCTAATCGTCTGACATAACGGTTTTCATCCGCATAATTTTTCCGCTTCCCACGTGTATCCGTCAGTCCAAAATCGCCCATTTGATTGTACCTTCGCATCCACACCTTTAACCGGCCCACATCAGTGATCCCCAGTTCCTCTGCTACTTTCTTCTTTGTCATGCCTTGCAGCCGCATCTCTATTGCTCTTTTCTTTGTCTCAAAGCTGTATGTCTGATGATTTTCTCCCTGTTTTTTCATAACGAAAAGCACCCCCTATAGTTTTCATCGGTTTAAACACTAGGGTGTTTTTCCAATGTCCACTATAAGGGGTGCAGATCAGACGG
>NZ_JBWDNI010000031.1:0-13002 GCF_056269105.1 Paenibacillus sp. J31P316
CGACCTCCTGATGGGCTTTTTGAGGCTTTTGACCTCGTGCGTAACCCCATCGTACCGAGGCGCTCGTTTTTGTTCAAACGCCAAATTATTCGTTTTACAGGAATTCTAACGGGAACGATAGTTCAACGGATGGAGCGGTTTGTCGGTGGCAGTTGCTCCATTTTTCATTAAGCTAAATGGCAGTTTTGCTGAATAGATCTGCTGAGTATGTGGAGCATCTGGCCTCTCATGGTTGGGCTGCGGACAAGAAAGATTAAAAATCGTCAGGTAAAGGAGAAATCCGGCAGATGCAATTGCGATCAAAAACTACCCATGACGCACGTGCGTCATGGGTGTTTTTGCTCATTTTCATTCATTCAGGAGGGGAGCCGTGATGCAATAGCGATGTTTTTAATCACTTCGTTGGACAGCGTATTGCGTGAAAATGGCCACCACCACCCGGGAACGGCCATTCTTCGTATCCATTTCCGAACCCGACTTACTTGACCGGCCCCATCCAGGTTGAAATCGTCTTCCTCTGGTGCGGCAACGGCGCTTTCAGCTTTCCGTTATCGATCAAATGCTTCAAAATATAAGCGACCAACCGGCCTCCGCCGGTATTGCCTCTCACCATGTAGGCAATCTGCGGCTCTAAATGCTTCGGCTGATTTTGCAGGAACAGCTTGAGCATTTTATCGTAAAGCTTGCCGACAGCGGGCGCATACAAGGCGGACAAATCCGGCATTGCCTTGTTCAACCGATCCAGCGTTTGCGGAGAGTCGAGCCAAACCGCATTGAACTTGTACCCCTCCTCCGTCTTGCGGATGTACCCCTTCTCCAGCAGGAACGAATATTGCTCGCTGTTCTCTTCGTTGTCGGGCAGTTTCCCTTGTTGGAACGCATGGCAAATCTCGACATTTCGGTATTCCAGGAAACGCCAATCGACCTGGCGGTCGCTCCAGTACGTATTGAATTGCCACAAGTATAAGGGAGTGTCTTCGACGTAGCGGAGCGACGGACCGAAGGTGGCGTAACTACTCAGATCAAAGCCCGGATCGGCATTGCGGCTCCGGTTCAACGCCGCATAGGCGATATACTGCCCTCCGTCCTTTCGCATTGGCGCGACCGCATCGAAGTTGTCGCCCGCCGGCATGCTCCGCCAGGATTGCTCCTCGACGTTCTTGGGCAGCAAGGTCCAAAGCAGGAAGTTATAGTCGCCGTCCGGAACGTACACTCCGCTATCCTCGACTTGCCGGCGAACTTCCATTAACGCGTCGAAATGAACATCGGCCACTTCGGCGGCGCACTCCTGCCAGAATGGATGACCGGCTACGGCCAACTCGAAGAGGTCCCAGACGATGGTATTGCTTTGATATTTGCCGGGAGAGGTTTGGACGAGAAAATTGTAATCGGCCAGGTGCCGGACTTCGCCTTCCAGCAAAGACGGCGGCATTCCGAGCTCCTCCGCGATTTGATGGACGGTAAGCGCCTTGTGATAAGCCGCGTAAACGATATTTTGCGCCAAGGCTCGTCCAAGAAAATCGTTGGTTTCGCCCAGTTTGCCGGCCGAACCGGAATGGCCCATTTCCCCCATGCTGACCGGATTGACACTCAAAGTTCCTGTTGCGCGCATACGTTTCATCCCCTTCCTTAGCTCCTTTTTGGCCTCGCTCAGATGCCACTTCACCGTGTTGACAGGAATGTTCAGCGCAATCGCGATATCGCCCTGTTTAAGCTCGTCATAGTAATGCATGACCACGATCCGGCGATGGATGTCGGACAGAAACGCGACTTCCCGGCGCAGCTCGCGGTAAGCTTCGGTGACCAGCAGCCGGTCAAGCGGCTCCCGGGAAGGGTCGACTGACAGTTCGGACATGCCGTTGATTTCGATCGCTTGGGGAGCGTGCGCACGCTTTTTCAACCAATTCACCCAAGTGTATCGGGCAACCGTCCAAACATAGGCCTCCAGGCTCCGAATATCCCGCTTCCCTGAGAAGGATTTCAACAACTGCAGCATAATCTCCTGAGCCAGATCCTCCGCCTCCGCTCGCTGCTTGACCCGGTTCAACGCAAAACCGAAAATCGGTTTGACATAACTCCGAATCGCTTCCGCCGCTTCTTTTTCGTTCTGCCCGATCGAATTCATCTTTTACCTCCGCAGTTGCATCTGTAATTCCTGACAATCAAATAGTGTGCCAGGCGAGATAAAGGTTGGGATATTTACAAAAAAAATTTGGACGTCCTACCGGATCACTCATACATGTACAAGTACAAACATCGCGGATAGGTCATTTGAATGGTTAAGGAGACGTTATGAACTTTTTGTTGCGTATATTGGAACAAGAATTAAACAAGCTGAAGATTACTTAAGAGTTAAGGGTCTCACTTTTAGTATATAAAGATACTTTTTTCCGTTCAACTAAAGGAGGATAAAACTAGGAGCACGAGCTGAAGTTCTTCTTCGGGTACTTGGGGTACTCCTTCGTTTCTTAGGTAAACCAGGAGTGGTCTCGATTAATTATTCAAATGCATAATAGACGTTGTCCATTTAACGGGCAGAATAGTTCCAATATGTGGTAATATATTGGGGCGTGCGATGTAACTAAAGCAAAGACAGGAGGTGGTTTGTATCTTAACATTTATCACGGAAATACCTACTGATAAAGTTATTAGTGGTGTACATTGCATACCTGTGTTCGAGAATGGGAATTTGATTATGGTTTGGGATAAGGATGAAAAGGTATTAACAACCATCGGAGGTAGACTGGATAAGGACGAGTCAATTCGTGATGGGTTGAATCGAGAAGCAATTGAAGAAGCCGGGATAGAATTATCCGAGGAGAGAATCCCCTTCGCGTGCTGGTACTGGGAGGAATTTGACTCTTATAGAATCTACTTCTTAACCAAGGTAAAGCACTTTCTTGAAATGCCTAAAGGATACGAAAAAACAGGTTATGTGATTACTAATTTTGAAACAGCTATTGAAATGATACAGAAGATAGAAGGTCGGGAAGAACGTATTTCAATGCTTAAAAGAGCGGGAATAATATCCGGTTGGCTTAACGATTAAATCAAGTCATTATAACTGGGAACGATAGCTCAATAACAAAAGGCAGTCTATGACTTAATTTTCAAGTCGTAAGACTGCCTTTCGTTATTGTGAAATGGCTTGTTTGCATTTTACTTAAAACAAAAGAATTGGGGTAATTGCGAGACCATCAGGAACTAATCCTACCGGTAAGGTTGCAATAACGGTATTACTTGCCGTGTTAATCACCGAAACCGTAGAATCATTGATATTTGCAACATAGGCGCGTGAACCATCGGGAGTGATCGCGATTCCAAAAGGACTGCTTCCGGCAGGCAAAGAAATCGTAGTGATGACCGTATGGGGAGCATATCATTCTCGTCCATGGCCGCCGCTGTTTTTATTTTTGCTTTCAGGCTAATCGACACTTTCAGTCTAATCCTTTATTTACTTTAACAATTCAGCTGTACGCGAGTTGTTCGATACGTTGTTTAACATTTTCCTTGCAAAGCCCCCCGTGATAACAGATAACGGTTTGAATGTCATAAGGAAGGAATTTCTTCAGCGATGATTTTGCCAAATCCGCATCTACGCAGTTGTCGGGCTCCACAAAACACCCGTTATCGATCATCAAGGCGTCTCCGGCAATAAGAAGCTTGTGCTGCTTCAGATAAAGGCTAATATGTCCGGGGGTATGGCCCGGCGTATGAATGACCTCGATCCCGCCAAAGAGCGGGAGTTCCTCCCCGTCGGTTAAGATTTGATCCACTTTGGCCGTCGGCGGATGTTCCAATAAATGAAGGATTGCATCCCTTCTTTCCGAAGGCAGTTCGGCGGGGAGCGCGGCGCGAAACCGGTCGATGAATGCGGGGTTAATCTTCAGATGCGGCTGCTCCCCCTGAATATAAGGTTTTTCCTCTTCGGTGGCGAGTACGTCGATTTTATGCGGGAAAGCGTTCAGAATCTCCGTCAACCCTCCGATATGGTCCAAATCATGATGGGTTAAAATGATTTTTTTAAGCTTGTCAAAAGGGATTCCCGCTTGAGCCATAGCTTCTTGAAATAAGGGCAACCGGAATGGAATTCCGGCGTCGATCAAGACGGCCTCCTGATTGTCCCAAATCAGTACGGGATGAAGTACTTCCTGCATGCCTCGAAAATTTGTTTCGATGTCAATCATCTTTAAGTTTACTGTCGTTTTCATCTTCATCATCTCCTTTGCTCTAAGCTTACGCTTGATCATTCATAACGTCTAATTTATTATAATAATAATTATCATGAATTTAACTAATGAATTGGAGGGTGATTAAATTGGAGCTGACTCAGCTTGATTATTTTCTTACTGTCGTTCGATTTCAACATGTGACGAAGGCGTCCGAAGTGCTGGCGATTACGCAGCCGGCCTTAAGCCATTCCATATCCAAATTGGAGGAAGAATTGGGGGTGCCTCTATTCGAGCGGAAAGGCAGGAATATCCAGGTCAGCCGTTATGGGCGAATGTTTGCCGAATCGGTGGAACGTGCGTTGTCCGAGTTGGAGAGGGGAAAGCAAGCGCTTGAAGAACAAGCTAATCCCGATTCCGGGGTCATCCGTATTGCCTATCTGAATATACTTGGCGCAGAGCTCGTACCCAAGCTTATTCGCGGGTTTCATCAACGGCACCCGAAGATCCGGTTAGAATTGGTGCAGGGGAATCATACGTTCATCAGCGGGAATATGGAAAGCGGCGAAAGCGATCTTATGATTTCATCGGCCAAGCTGGAATCGGACGATTATGAATGGTTACCGATGGTGAAGGCGCCCTTGTATGTCGTGGTTTCTCCTACTCATCGACTTGCGCAGCGAGAAACAATCAATTTCATGGAATTGACCGGCGAACCGTTTATAGAAGTGAAACATTACTGTGGGCTTAAGTCGACACTGGAAAGCTGCTTCAGCCGGGTCGGCTTTGCGCCGGCCGTTGCATATGAAGCGGAGGATTTGATGACAGTGGCGGGTTTTGTGGCTGCCGGACTCGGGTTATCGATCCTTCCCAAAACGAGCGGATTAATGCTAGACGGTTTGGTGTGGCTGCCTATCAAAGACGAAGGGAGTATCTGCGAAATCGGCCTCGTAAAGAAACGGGATAAATTTCTGGCGCCGTCGGCGAAACGTTTTTCGGATTATGTGACGGCAGCTTTTCCCTAAGTTTCGGCTAACTGGGAACTATAGTTCAATCACGATATGCGGCAGTCGGTCAAACGATCGGCTGCCGTTTCCTTTGAAGTAACGGGCAGGATTCGGTAATAGAGGACCATACCTTAAGTATGAAAAAATGGTATATATAATTGGTGTTATTCTTAAAGCAGATATTAGCTAACTAAACCCAATTGGAAATGTTAAAAGGTAGAATGAGAAGGCAAGTCATGAGTAGAAAGCATTTGAGTACGTTTATTTTGCTAGTTCTCATCATTATTGTATTCAGCATTACGGTGTATCCTACCCCGTTTTATTATGGGCACACATCCTATCCGAGAACGGAGCTGATGTTCTAGTGAAAATCAACAGAATTACGGGGCATGTTGAAATTTTATATCCAACGGGGTGGATTGGCGTAGAGGCCACTTATAACAATCATTATATAGTTTACAGTACAACGGAGAGCTTTAGAGTCATTTATCTAACATGGAACATGGAGCAGTTTGCCACAACGGCAGATGCTCCTTCGTCATTAAGCTGATATGAACGAGGCGGTCAATACCTCTTTTCAATAATCATTTTACAAAGGGGAATTGCTTTTAAAATCTTGGCACGAAGGCAAAGCGTTGACGGTGGTTAACAGTCTGATATGCGCGGGTTGGGTACCGCATTTCAATCCATCCGTCGCGGAGCTGCCTCGGACTAACGGCGCACGTTCGGCTGTCAATTCTTGCCTAGTGCATAGCTTAACATGAGGGTTCTCCTTACCGGTGTTTGCCTCCGAGCCAAGATTTCAAATCCCCGTAGTGTACCTATTCAATCCAAACTAAGCGGTCAATACTGTTTCCGACTGCTTCTTCTCAATAGCACAACCAATAGCCCATACGAACCCGATGAGTTCTCTGGCAACGGCAACAGCAACATGCTTCCCAGCTTTCCCCCGAGAAGTAATGACCTGATATTTCTGATGTAACCGGTGCTGAGCTTTCCAGGCAATGCGCTTGGCTTCAGGATCTTGACCTTCCTGGCGAGAGCGGAGTTGTCCTTTTAAAGAAGGAGAGTGGCGATAGGACCAAGCAGATTCTACGATGACATGACGAATGTGAGCATTTCCGACCTTCGTGATGGATCCTTGCCAACGACTTGCGCCACTTGAATATTCTTTAGGAACGAGTCCGGCATACGACATTAACTGCCTGGGACTTGAAAAGCGAGAAAACCGCCCAATTTCCGCTACTAACGTGGTTGCGGTTACCTCTGCTACGCCACGCATGGTTTGAAGAGCCTGGATAACAGGGGCGTGAATACTGCTTGTTGCTTGTTCATGAATTTCAGCTTCAATGCGTTTCATTCGGTCCCTCACTTCATCAATGGCATGAAGATATTCCTGGAATACCAGTCGCAACGAAGATTTTTCAAAGCGAAGCCCGTGGAGCCATTCTCGATGTGTGACAGACCAGTTTCGTGTACCCTTTGGTGGACGCAGGTCATGACGAAGTAAAAACTGGACAAGGCGAAGGCGAGCACGATGTAAATCTTCTTTTGCGTCATGACGAGCCCGAACCAAATCCCTCAACGCTTCATGATCTTCATCGGGAGTCCAAACAGGCGTAAGTTCTCCGGCTCGAAGAAGTTGTGCTAATCGTAATGCATCTCTTCGATCGGTTTTGATGCGATCTCCAGCGCTCTTTGGAATGAGTGTTGGCGCAACAACAACACAGTCAATGCCAAGCGACAACAAAAACCTGAAGAGACCATACCCCGTTGGTCCAGCTTCGTAGCAGACGTGCAGTTGCTCGGGTGTACCTATTTTCTTCATGAGTTTACGCATGGCTTCAGGTGTGTGGGGAAAGTTCCCTAGAAACCGTGGTTCACCACGACCAGCATCTGCGACGGCAACAGAGATGATATCTTTTGATACGTCTAAACCAACAAATTTTGTGAAATCCTTCATAATAGCGGCTCCTTTCGAGTGTAGCTCTGCATGTGTTTTAAGTAGAATCCACTACACATTGTAACCACATGCAACCTACGTTAAGCGAATGGGGCCGCCTCGTTCATTATGACTAATGGGCAGGATAGTTGAGTAATAATCGTTTTTTACCAGTAATTTCTCTGCATCTTAGAGTAATATTAAATATTAATTGGTGCTTAACAAAAAAATGGGAGGTTTGCTTATTGAAGTTTGACAAGGAAGTAGAGAATGCAATTACCTGGGCAAGAAACCACATGGATTCGAGAGATTACCAGTTTCGTTGTCTCGGTTTTGTTGAAGACGCTTATGAAAAAAGCAACGGAATTGAGATGTGGGGCGGCGACGATGCTCGCGAATCCGCTGAAATTTACGAAGTTCACAAGAATAGTGGTGTTCCACCAAAAGGAGCTTTTGTTTTCTATTCCTGTTCTGGCGTGGTCGAAGGTGAAGTGAAAAATTGGGGACATGTAGCTTTATCTCTGGGGAATGGAGATGCAATACACGCCTGGGATAAAGTGAGAATAGATAACTATTTAGAAATTGAAAGTCTCAAACCAGCACCTGGGTGGACCCAACCAAAGTTTATAGGTTGGGCTCAAGTTGAAAGGGTATTAGCCAGAACACAGCAGAACCTATGCGATTAAAATTTACAAGTTGCATTAATACGAGGGACGGAGAACTGTAGCTTTATACAGACAACAAAGAGGCAGCCCACAATAAAAACCGGCTGCCTCTTCCACGCTAAACCAGCTAATATCTTGTCAAGATTTTTCAATGGAATCTCAAAAACAGACTCCTATACTAGAATCTAAGCAAGACAAATAACCCTCCGAATTTTTGTTGGGAGGTTTTTCTTGTGTTGGTTGCTTAGTCCAAATTCAAGTCGATGAAGGTTTCTTTGCGCTTGAGCAGGGCGAATACCCAGTGAAGCAGCTTGTTCACGCAGGCAATCATGGCGACTTTGTAAGGCTTACCTTCAGCGATCTTCTTCTCGTAAAATGCCTTCATTTTCTTGCTGCCGGATCGCCGCAAGCTGCAAAGGACAGCCAAGAATAAGGTGTGTCGAAGCCTACTAGAACCGCGCTTTGTAATGCGATTGATCGTAGCCGTGAATTTCCCCGACATATGAACGCTAGGATCTACACCAGCGAAGGCAACCAGTTTCTTCGGGGTGCCCAGTTCTCAGACCGACGTATACATAAGTGAGTAATCTTCTCCGTTATATTTGTTTTCTCGGCTTTAAGAGCAACGTCTGAAGTCGGAAATGCTAACAACGTTTTTAGCGATACCGCAGAGTGTAAGTCCCCGAAAACGCCTTTATACTCAGGAAAAACCTGATCTAGAACAGCTTGAAATTGTAGTTTGATTTGAATGTAGAGACCCGTAATTGCATTGTGCTGCCTCGTTAAGGTACGTAGGTTTAGCAGCTGAACGCCTCTAGTTTTGTGCCGTTCAAAGTCTTCTTTGTAGAACAGTTCACAAAGGGCAAACGTACTATCGAGCAGTATGCCGCCCGCAGCTGCTCTTTTTTTATTATGTTAACGGGCAGTTTACCTTAAAAAGGAATTAAATAAACTCTTCACGAATAATAAGATACCCAACCAACGTAGAACACAATAGGTGAGGACTATATTTTAAGGAGTTTGCTTGTGAGGCTGTATAAACAGATTATATATCGATTGGATAAGAAAAGGGACACTCCGCAGATGGTCATCGCAAGGATCGAAGAAGCTTTCCTGGCTGCAGGATTTCACCCTCATGACATCAAGTTTTTCATTAGTGAGTCTATGCATGGTATATCTGGAATTGATCGATTACTAAAACAAAATCCCACACTCGCCCAGTTTCGCCATACGGTAGAGGTTTCACAGGGTCGTGAGCAAAGGTTGTCCAATCTCCCTGCAAGATGGGATGGTGCTAATCCTAACGGCTGTACCGCTTCACTTAGAATGGAAGATACGCTCGAAATCATTAGAGGAATTCCTCGCCGGTTCCCGGTGCGTAATGCGACTTTTGTGTTCGATCGTCTTCCGATGCTCAGTCGAATCCCTGATGCCAACAAGTCGGCACCGGTACCTTTTCGTGCAAAGGGAGATGTTCAGTTTACGAGGTTGTTCGAGCCGAATATAATTGGCTGGAGTAATTACCCCTCGCCTTGTATCAGACTGCAAAGCGATTGGTGGATTTCGGGAAGAACAAATTTTCTGGATGCAATCGTAGAACTAGAAGCTGAGGAACGGATTCCACAACTGGAGTTAAATGAGGACGAACGCCGTTTTTTGGAGACTTTCGGTGAGATTAAACACGAACGTGTATTTGTGGTTCCTTCAAAAGAAGACGATTCGGCAATCGTTTTCGAGAACATGGTTGCTGGGAATCGGATCGTACAATCGTGCTACGAATCTGGAAGTCTAACAGGCGTCGTGTTTCCATATCAATTGAAGCCATTTGCAATCGGAGACTATCCCACCGAACCCTTGTCAGTCAAAAAAGCGGTTAACCAATTTTTTAATAAACGAGGCTTTTGTTACAATACAAAACTCAGCGGTAATGGCATCTTTACGATTACGAGGATAACTAAAAATAACCATCTCGTGAAGCTCATCTTCGACCGCAGTAAATTCAGTGCAGACGTCTCGTGCGTAGGGAGCATAGAAGGCCCACTGTGGAAACATGAATTCACGCTTCCTGCCGCTCATTACATGATGCTGTACTCAATTACCCGACAAATTGACGTAGATTACCAAATCGGGAACATTGCTGCGGCATATGATGCTATTGAGAAGCGGATCATCGATGCGATTGACGATCTATACGGGCCAGGGCCGGCATGGCTAACTTATTTATAAGTCTACAAGCCATAGTGCTTGTAAGTATGGCCAAGTGAGTGAAGGTTACGACTGTCGGATGGATTGGTTTCTTCACTTTTTAGCGTTAAGCTAACGGAGAACTATAGCTCGGACATGGCACAACGGCAGCCCAACTAAAAGTGGGCTGCCGTTGTTACGGGGTCGGTAGTATCAGAGTTTCAGATTCGAATTTCGTACAACGAATTTCCAGCAATTCGATACCATACGCCATACCGATATTGGGACTCTCCTGGACCGCTAAAGACATGCTCCCGGTATTGGTAATCTGTCCAACTGAAGTAGGTATCTAGACGTTTATCTGCTTGGGTGAAAAAAATGTGCATACCGTTGTCTCTAGCCCTGTATGCGACGGTTCCGTCCGGCCACAAATGCTCGATGTTGAGGTGCACGTCCCTAGAATACCACCAAGAAGTTTCAAACACCGACTTATCCACGCCTTCCGGCGAGCGGACATACAGTACCCATTTATCTTTGTCTTTTTCATATTTGGTATAAGCAATCCAGCCATTATTGATGACATAGTCGCCTGTATCCGGCCAAGGGTTAATGGCTAACGTGGTACGCTTGCCATCTGAGCCGATCAACCGAGTCACCCACTTCAAACTTGTATAGTTATTAATCACCATGAGTTCCTGGAAGATGATGTTTTTACCGTCTGCTAAGGGATGATATAAACCCAAATTCTGCTGATACCACTTATTTACGAGGCTAGGAGATCTCGACGCGATCTTTGTCAACGTGCCGTCAGGAAGTGACTTGTACAGATCGTTTCTAGACGAGTAAATGATGGCTCCATCTGGTGATACTGTATCGTCCGAAAAATAACGAGGACGGGACTGTCCCGACGCTAAATCCACTACTCGATCGGTTAGCTCCGCAAAATTCCCTTTTACTGTAGTAAGAGCCGCATCGCCAAGCTGTCGAACCTCGCCGTCCTTCCAATACTGCGTGACAGCTTTGTTGAGCACTTGGTCTGTAAAGGAATAAACGACACCTTCAGCGGATAATTTCGCTTCAGTGATGACAGAATCGGACGTGGCAGCATCATACACCTTGACTTCACTTTTGTTCATACGGTTGTACAGCCAGAGCACCTTATTGCCGGGTTCTTTCCAAACGATACGGGTTTGGTCGAAGTCGGAGATGTTTCCGTTGAACTGGTAGAGTAGCTGTTCGCTCTCCTCAGCTGCTGTTGCTTGGACAGGCAGGAGCAGCATAAGGAGCATAAACCCCGAAGCCAGCAGCATGAATCGTCGTTTCATCACGTTATTCCTCCAATTGGCGATATACTATAAATCTAGCATGAAATGGTATTTGATGATTCTACGTAATGTACCACTACCAATCTACCAGAAAACTTACAATAAAATGGATGAACGTATGAGACTTAATGACTTTGTTTCAGTTTTACATAGTGAATTCCTTAAAAAATAGGCATAATTACTCAAAAAATTGTAATTACCATTCTATAAAAGGTATTCAGCTAATGAATGCCTCAGCAAATTACTGGAATAATATGTATGAAATGTAGAGAGAATTAGTTTGTGAAAATATGATGAAGGCACGAGTGGTTTAGGAAGCACTTAGTTATAGCCTGAAGACTGGCTTCACTGAAGTAACAGGCAGGTTAGCGCAACAAACACATTGTAATTAGCGTATAGGATATACTTGGAAAATTAGGGGGCTTATTAGTGGGGAAGAACATGCAGGCGATCTCCGTTATTTTCTTAGGACTTTGTATAGTTTTAGGAGCGTGGATTATTTCAAGACCTACTACAACTACAGCAGGATCTAGCCAAGCTCTAAATAATACAGTAGAAGTTAAAGGAGAAACCAATACGAATTCGTTACTATAGCGAATGACTACTTTATTATTATCGGAAGAAAGGAGATATAAAGTGGAGCTTCTTGTTGCAATGATGATATCATCCTTCATTATACTGGATAGATGACAGAAAGCTAGAAGTTGTAGTATCCGTTCAATTTGACACGGAAATGAACGGCCAACTGGGACCGATTACAATGTTTTTCGATCCAATGACTAAAGACTTGATCGGGGGCAATCCGCGTTTCTAATAGGCTTGAGTAAATGCCCGATTGAACTTACGGGACACGATGGTTCAACGAATCTTGGAGCATTCTGCCGGTGGCAGTTGCTCCATTTTTCATTAAACTAAATGGCAGTTTAGTGGAACAATCCGTTATGGAAGAATCCGTTAAGTACTGATGAAAAGAAATTGAATATATTATATAGTAAATTGAACAAGACATAAGCTATGGGGAGATAATATTGAAGAGATTTAAAACGACATCTATTTTGACTGTAGCTTTTATGATTTTATTGCCCCTGTTTAAAAAAATGCCAATATCACTAATTGCTGTTATTACTGGAGTATTACCGATATTATTTGGTATTTGGATTGCTTATATGATGATTTCAGGCAAAACGCGACCTGGAGGAAGTAAAAGTATTGGTGTTGGTTTTGTATTTTGGTTGTTTGGTACTGGAAGTTGGTTTTTAATTGTTCAGTTCACTCAATTAACGAATTACCAAGAAATCATATACATTATTACTGTACAACTCATCGCCTTTATCTGGATCACCCCACTTATGATTTATAGAAGAATAAAAATGAAAAACAATAAGACTGCTTGAACTTATACACCAAATTAATCTAACTGGTAACGATAGTCCAACATCATGAGGGCTGCCAACTTGGCAGCCCTTTGTTACGCTAACAGGCAGTTTAGTGCAACTATTCAAATAATGGAAGCGTAAGAGAAAAAGATAAGGTTGTGGGGATTAGCTATGTTGCTATATAAGGGAGGCAATCACATTAAAAGGCTGATAATAATATGTTTGGGTCTAGAATGAAAAGTGGACACCCGTTAAGAGAATTAACATAATGGTCTTAACAGGAGGTGTTCACATGGGTGAGCAGCGGCAAAGGTACACAGAGGAGTTCAAACGT
>NZ_JBWDNI010000018.1:0-132989 GCF_056269105.1 Paenibacillus sp. J31P316
TGCGTGTAGAACACATTCGCCGGGTCCCCGTCCACGTGCGTTAGCCCCGAGAAGCCGCCCAAGTACATCGGATCGCCGACCTTGATCGCTTGCGTCGTTTGGCTTGCCGGTACGTTGATGACCGAATTTCCGATGAGAATCTTGTCGTCCAGTTGGAACAATCTTGCCTGCCACGCTTCGCTCTCCAGCTGCTTAATGACTGCCTGCGGATCGACAACAGGGTCCGCATTAGCCGTTCTCTGGTCTAGTGGACTTGCCGCGAACATGCTGAGTGTTACCGCTGCCGCCGACATGCCGGCCAGCCACTTCTTCGCCGTGTGCTTCGTCTGCTTCTTCATATGTTCCTCCTAGAGTGGTATGACAACCCCGATAATCAATACTCATATTCTAGTAATTCCATATGGAAGCTTAGCACAGGATTATAATTTTATTGTTCGGGCCACATGAATGAATTGTAAATATCCGGAAGAACGACAAAAAGCCGGATCATCCGACCGAGTCATGCTCGCCCGAACAATCCAGCTTCTTCTCTTGCCTTCGCGTTACAGCTCCACTGTTCCGCCAGTTTGGCGGACGAGGCGAATCGCGCGCTCGACCAGCTCCTCGCTGATCGTCGCGGACCAGGAAGCGCCGTCCATTCCTTCATCGATGTGATCGACGCGCAGAAATTGCAGCTTATGCTGCGCTTCCCTGGCACGATCCCCGTCCTGAAACGTCGCATGAATCTTCGTCACGGCCGGAATCTTCCTACAGCAAGCGCTGAGCTTGCTGCGAAGCGTTGGACTGCGCCCTGGCGTCCGCCTCTTCCGCGCGCTTCATCGCGATAAGGTCCGAGTTGTCGGCCTGCTCCTCCGAAAACTCCACGTCTTCGTTTTTGCCGATCGGCAGGTTGCCGAAATTTTGTTTCTCCAGGTTTTCGCTCATCGTCATTCTCCTTCGTGTCTGGAATGAAATAAACACGAAGGTTAGCATCGGCCAATGATCCGAAACTTATCCCTGAAGCTTTGGTACCTTGAAGCTGCCTATTCGCCGCGGAATGCCTTCTTCATCTTATCGAAAATCGATTCGTGATGCTCATGCTGCACTTCGCTCATGCCGCCGTTGCCGCCGGCCAGCTGCCGCAGCAGCTCCTTCTGTTCGTCGTTCAGGTTGGTCGGCGTCACGACCGTCACTTTCACATGCTGATCGCCCTGGCCATAGCCGCGCAGACGCGGTACGCCTTTGCCTTTCAAGCGGAAATACGTACCCGTCTGGGTGCCCGCCGGAATCTTCAGCTTCACCTTCTCGTTCAACGTCGGAATTTCGATCTCGTCGCCAAGCGCGGCCTGCGCGAACGTGAGCGGCACTTCGCAGTAGATGTCGTCGTTCTCCCGTTCGAAGAAGTCATGCGGCTTCACCCGGATGACGATATACAGGTCGCCGGACGGGCCGCCGCGCGTTCCGCTCTCGCCTTCGCCGGTCAGGCGGATTTGAGCGCCTTCGTCGACGCCGGCAGGAATTTTCACGTTGATTTTGCGGTTTCGTTTCACTTTGCCCGCGCCATGGCAGGTCGTGCATTTTTCTTTGATGACTTTGCCCGTGCCGCTGCAGTTCGAACATGCACGCCGGTTGACCATACGGCCGAACGGCGTGTTTTGAACGACCTCTTGCTGACCGGTACCGCGGCAGACGGAGCAGGTTTCCGGCTTCGTGCCCGGCTTGGCGCCCGTGCCGACGCAGGTGTCGCAGTTTTCGGTCCGAGGAATCGTAATCTCGGTTTCTTTGCCGAACACGGCTTCCTTGAACTCGATCGTCATCGTATATTGCAGGTCATTGCCGCGCTGCGGCGCGTTCGGATCGCGCCGTCCGCCTCCGCCGCCGAAGAACATATCGAAAATATCGCCGAAGCCGCCGTTGAAGTCCGCGCCGCCTCCGCCGCCGAAGCCTTGATTCGGGTCGACATGCCCGTACTGATCGTACGTCGAGCGCTTGCCGTCATCGCTAAGCACGTCATATGCTTCCTTGACTTCCTTGAACTTGGATTCCGCATCCGCTTCCTTGTTCACGTCCGGATGGTACTGGCGAGCCAGCTTCCGGTACGCCTTCTTGATTTCGTCCTCGCCCGCGCTTTTCCCAACGCCGAGCACTTCGTAATAATCCCGCTTATTAGCCAAAATCCGTCACCCCGTCTCCTGTTTCCGCACGTTTCTCTCTTGAGCGAGATGAAACGGTCCATGCCGCCCGTTTCCGGGTGAGTCTCATCCCATGGCATTGCGTCAAAATAATCAAAACCGATAATTTGCCTGTATTCATACGAAAAACGGCTGCGCCGTCCCATACAAAGGACGGCACACCGTTTACGCAAAGCTTACCTGACCAAACTTATAGCTGTCATTCTTATTTCTTGACTGAATTATAACTTACCTTAGCTTATTTCTTGTCGTCGACGACTTCATAGTCGGCATCGACAACGTTGTCCTTGCCGCCTTGCGGGCCGCCGGCTTCAGGACCAGCGCCATCGGCGCCGCCTGCCGCTTGCGCCTGCTCATACAGCTTCACGGAAAGCTGTTGAATGATTTCCGTCAGCTCCTGCGCCGCCGTGTTGATTTGCTCCACGTCGTCGGTTGCGAGCGCTGCAGTCACTTTTTCTTTGGCTTCGTTCGCTTTCGCGATTTCGCCGGCATCTACTTTGTCGCCGAGATCCTTGATCGTCTTGTCGACGGAATAGACCAGTTGGTCCGCGCTGTTCTTCGCTTCGACCAGCTCGCGGCGCTTGCGGTCGTCTTCCGCGTTCAGCTCGGCATCTTTCATCATACGATCGATTTCCTCATCCGACAAGCCGCCGGAGGACGTAATCGTAATTTTTTGGCTCTTGCCAGTCCCTTTATCCAGGGCGGACACGTTAACGATACCGTTCGCGTCGATATCGAACGTCACTTCGATTTGCGGTACGCCGCGCGGTGCCAATGGAATGTCACCCAGCGTGAAGCGGCCCAGCGTTTTGTTGCCGGCAGCCATTTGACGCTCGCCTTGCAGGACGTGAATTTCTACGCTCGGCTGATTGTCCGCGTACGTCGAGTATACCTGCGATTTGCTCGTAGGGATCGTCGTGTTGCGGTCGATCATTTTGGTGAATACGCCGCCTGCCGTTTCGATACCGAGCGACAATGGCGTTACGTCGAGCAATACGACGTCTTTGACATCGCCTGTCAATACGCCGGCTTGAACGGCCGCGCCGAGGGCAACCACTTCATCCGGGTTAACGCCTTTGTGCGGATCTTTGCCGATTAGCTTCTTGACTGCGTCCTGTACCGCCGGAATCCGCGTGGAACCGCCGACCAGAACGACCTTGTCGATTTGGCTCGGAGCGATACCGGAGTCGTTCAGCGCTTGACGAGTCGGGCCCAGCGTGCGTTCCACGAGACCTGCGGACAGCTCTTCGAATTTGGCGCGCGTCAGGCTCAGCTCCAAATGCTGCGGTACGCCGTCTGCCATCGTGATGAACGGCAGGGATATCGTCGACGTCAGGACGCCGGATAGTTCTTTCTTCGCTTTCTCGGCAGCGTCCTTCAGACGTTGAACGGCTGCTTTATCTTTGGAAAGGTCTACGCCTTGTTCTTTCTTGAACTCGGATACGAGGTAATCGATGATCACTTGGTCGAAGTCGTCGCCGCCGAGCTTGTTGTCGCCGCTCGTTGCTTTAACTTCGAAGAAGCCGTCGCCCAACTCGAGGATCGATACGTCGAACGTACCGCCGCCAAGGTCATAGACGAGAATCGTTTGGTCTTCGGATTTCTCGAGTCCGTATGCCAGCGCGGCAGCCGTAGGCTCGTTGACGATACGAAGCACTTCCAGACCTGCGATTTTACCGGCATCCTTCGTCGCTTGGCGCTGGCTGTCGTTAAAGTAAGCAGGAACCGTGATGACCGCTTGCGTGACCGTTTGGCCCAGGTAAGCTTCGGCATCGGATTTCAGCTTTTGCAAAATGATGGCGGAAATTTCTTGCGGCGAGAAGTCTTTGCCGTCAATAACTTCTTTGTGGTTCGTGCCCATGTGACGTTTGATCGAGCTGATCGTACGGTCCGGGTTCGTGATGGCTTGGCGTTTCGCGGACTCGCCGACGATGCGCTCGCCGTCTTTCTTGAAGCCGACGACGGACGGGGTTGTACGATTGCCTTCCGGATTCGGGATGACGACGGCTTCGCCGCCCTCCATTACTGCTACGCAAGAGTTGGTTGTTCCAAGGTCGATACCGATTACTTTACTCATAAGTAGAAATCCTCCTTAAATTTGAAAAAGTGGTATATAGGCAGCTGTTCGTTAACCGCTCACTTTAACCATGGCGGGACGCAGCACTTTATCTTTTAGCATGAAGCCCTTCTGGACTTCCTCCACGACGATGCCTTCTTCGTACTCGTCGGAATCCACCTGCATGATCGCTTGGTGGAATTCAGGATTAAACGGTTGACCGACGACATCCATCGGCTTCAAGCCTTCGGCATCCAGCACGCCCTCCAGCTGGCGGAATATCATATCCACGCCTTTGGAGAACGACTCTCCGTCGCCGCCAGCTTTGGCGGCTTCGATCGCGCGGCCGAAGTTATCGACGACCGGCAGCAGCTGACCGAGCAGTTTCATCGAAGCGTATTGCGCGAGTTCTTCGCGTTCTTTCATCGTGCGGCGGCGAAAGTTATCGAAATCGGCCTGAGCGCGCAAGTAGCGCTGCTGGTTCTCGTCGGCAAGCTTCGTCAGCTCGGCGATGCGGCCCTCTTCCTCAGCGCCCTCGGTTATGTCAACCTCGGGTGTAAATTCCTCGGCGGCCGTTTCCTGATCCTCGACCGTACCGTCCATCTCTTGCTTATGTTCCTCATCCGTATGTTGTTCATTCACAGACACTCGATCGACACCTCCTACTCTGATTGGTTTGCGCTGGCGTTAGGCAGCGCAGCATTCAGACAAACTCTGATTGGTTTGCGCTGGCGTTAGGCAGCGCAGCATTCAGACATACTCTGATTGGTTTGCGCTGGCGTTAGGCAGCGCAGCATTCAGACAAACTCTGATTGGTTTGCGCTGGCGTTATCATTTGTACCAGCGTCCGAGCAAAACAGCCATATCTTTGGACAAAATGTCCAGCAGGCTGATCACTTTACCATAATCCATCCTGGTCGGCCCAAGAATACCGATCGTTCCCAGCGACTTGCCTTCCACGGAATAAGTAGCCGTAATAAGACTGCACGTATTAATGGCTTCATGCGTATTCTCTGTTCCGATGCGGACTTGAATACCGCTTGGCAGCGCATTAAACATCTGCATGATCGTGGGTGTTTCTTCCAGCAGGTCGAGCAGCGTCTTTACTTTGTCGACATCCTTGAATTCTGGCTGCGTGAGCATGTTCGTCGTTCCGCTCATGAAGACGCGGTGGTCGCCCTCGCTCTCCAGCGTTTGGTCCAGGATGCCGAGCAGCCGCTCGAACTGATCGGCATAACGCCCAAGCTCTTGCCCGACTTCCGAATGCAATTTCGATTTAAGGCGAACAAGCGGAACGCCGACCAGCTTGGCATTCAAAATGTTCACCGCTTGCTGCATCTCTTCCATCGTCATATCTTCCGGAAGGGAGATGGTTCGGTTCTCGACATGACCCGTGTTCGTGACGATGATCGCCACGGCCGTGTCCTGGCTCAGCGGCACCAGTTGAAAATGCTTCAGCGACGTCGTAAACGTCTCCGGCCCGAGCACGATGCTCGTATAATTCGTCATGTTCGACAGAATCATGGCCGCATGCTGGATGATTTGCTCCATTTGATTCATTTTCTCGGTAAAGAAAGAACGCACAAACTGCTTTTCTTGTTCATTCACTTCGCCTAGCTTGACGAGATGGTCGACGTAATAACGGTAGCCCTTGATCGAAGGGATGCGTCCTGCCGAAGTATGGGGCTGCTCCAGGAAGCCAAGCTCCTCCAGATCAGCCATTTCGTTGCGGATCGTCGCCGGACTGAAGCTGACGTCGCTGCGCTTCGAAATGCTGCGTGAACCAATAGGCTCCGCCGAGCGGATATAATCGTCGATGATGACATTCAAAATCATTCGCTGCCGATCAGTTAACATCGCAGTCCCTCCATATTCGTAAAGATCGGACCGCCCTTCGAGCGTCCCGTCGTCGTGCCTCTCATCGTCGTTAGCACTCGATAGCGTTGAGTGCTAATCATTACTACAAAAATACCAAAACGGCTCGCCGATTGTCAAGTCGATTCAGCATTTTTGTACGGTTTTCATTTAAATTACCGAGGTCAGTTCAGCAGTGACCCATCCCGATAACCTATAACCGTCGACTTCAAATAAAAACAAAGACCACGACTTATTGGCTGCTCATGGCCCAATAAGATCGTGATCTGTAGGAGGAACGCTATAGGATCGGATTAGTTCAACATTTTAAGCACCGCGATCTCATCGCAGGCATGCTGCTTCGGACAATTGACGCAATCCGTCCAAACCTTCTCGGGAAAAATCTCTTTGTTCACGACGACGAAACCGTTCTTCTCGAAGAAACGCACCTCGTAGGTTAACGCCATGATCTTCGGAATATGCTGTTCCTTCGCTTCGTGGATGAGCTGGTCCACCAGCTTGCTGCCGATGCCCAGTCCTTTGTAGCCGTTCGATATGCCGAGCGAGCGAATCTCCACAAGATCGGTTCCGAGACGCGTCAGCGATCCGCAGCCCACGACTTCGGGTCCGACCTCGGCGACGACGAAAGTATCGATTTGGCGCTTCAGCGTTTCGCGCGATCGGGGCAGCATGATCCCTTTCTCTGCATAACCGGCAATCAAATCAGCCAAAACTTCGATATCGCTCTCGGTCGCTCTTCTGCATACCGCTTCCATCGTCTTCGCCTCCATCGCGCTCGCCTCCACCCTTCTCGAATTCGATCCGTTTCCTTTATCAATACGAATAAATATACAACACCATGCATTTCTACACAAGAATAATTTAAGAGAAAGATTCATCGCGCATGCACTTGTTTTTCAGCTGATGAACGCGCCAAAAACTTCGTTGCCAAGCGGAATGCCCTGCTTCGACAGCCGGTAGCCCCCGCCTTGTCCTTCCACGTTCTCGAGCAGCCCCTGCTTCAGCAGACGCTGCAGCGGTTCGCCGAATACGCCTTCGATCGTGCGGCCCGGGAATTGTGAGGCGAAATCACCGCCGCGCACGCCGCGCAGCAAACGAAGCCCGACCATCATGAAGTCCTCCATGGCTTCCTCTTCCGAGACGGCGTTCGTCTCCAGCCGGGGAAGGCGCGTCGCCGCGGCATCCAGAAACGGCTGGATGCCCTTGATGTTGACATGACGCTCGCCGCGCGCATAACCATGCGCTCCCGCTCCAAGGCCGTAATACGGCTCGTTGCGCCAATACGTGATGTTATGCCGGCTTTCAAAGCCCGGTTTGGCAAAGTTGCTGATCTCGTAGTGATCGTAGCCAGAGCCCGTCAACCTGTCGATCAAGAGCATATACATCGCCAGCTCGTCTTCTTCCGGAGGCAGCGGCAGCTCGTTACGCTCGTACAGCGCATGGAACAGCGTGTTCTCCTCGACTTTGAGCCCGTACAGCGAATAATGCGGCAGCTCCAGCGCAAGCGCCTTGGAGACGCTGTCCGACAGCTGCTCGACCGTCTGTCCCGGCAGCCCGAACATCAGATCGATAGACAGGTTATGAACGCCCGCTATTCTTGCGTTCTCGATGCTGCGGTACACGTCGTCGACGTTATGAATTCGGCCGATGCGTTCCAGCAGTCCGTTATCGAACGACTGCACGCCCATGCTGATCCGGTTGACGCCTCCCGCTCGCATCGCCTGCAGTTTCTCCAGGTCCGTCGTGCCCGGATTGGCTTCCATCGTAAACTCCGCATCCGGGTGAATTGGAAAATGCCGCTTAACGGAAGTCAGAAATCGCTCCATCTGCGTCGGATTCAGCACCGTCGGCGTACCGCCCCCGACGAATACGGTCCGAATCTCCTCCTCCGGAGGCAAAGCCTCGACCGTCCGCGCCATTTCGAGCTCCAGCGCATCCAGATAAGCGTCAACGGGCTGGCCCTTCAGGACATAAGACGTGAAGTCGCAGTAAAAGCACTTGTTCGTGCAGAAAGGAATATGAATATAAAGCGCCCTAGGCGCGTGGGTTAACATGCCGATTACCTCCAAGCTTGCTTATAATGACCCACGCGCAGCGGATCATTATTCATTAAATCATTTCCCCTACCGCTCGCAGCTTCCTGAAATAAAAAAAGGAAGCGCGTTTGCTCCCTTAAAAAGGCTGCGTTGAGGTGGGCCGGAGGCCGGTAAGGAGATGAAGCAACGAAGTGATCGCCTTTGTAGTCAGAAATTCACCTTATAAAGTTGTTCCTAAATTCCTGACTACAACAGCGAGCGTAATCCCTTACCGGCCGCAGGCCAGCCCTTCAACGATGCTTAATCCTCGTCGATCTTCAATACCGCCATGAACGCTTCCTGCGGCACCTCGACGCTGCCGACCTGTTTCATACGCTTCTTGCCTTCCTTCTGCTTGTCCAGCAGCTTCCGTTTCCGGCTGATGTCGCCGCCGTAGCACTTGGCAAGAACGTTCTTGCGCATCGCTTTAACCGTCTCGCGCGCGATAACCTTATGGCCGATGGACGCCTGAATCGGCACTTCGAACATTTGGCGCGGGATCAGCTCTTTCAGCTTCTCGCAAATAATCTTTCCGCGGTGGTAGGCGCGGTCGCGGTGAACGATAACGGACAAGGCATCAACCTGCTCGTTGTTGAGCATGATGTCCATTTTGACCAGCTTCGACTGACGGTAGCCCGACAGTTCATAGTCGAACGAAGCGTAGCCTTTCGTGCTGGACTTCAGCTGATCGAAGAAATCGTAGACGATCTCGGACAACGGCATGTCGTACGTAATCGTGACGCGGTTCGTATCCAAGTACTCCATGTTCACGAATTCGCCGCGTTTGTTCTGGCACAGCTCCATGATGGCGCCGACGTAGTCGTTCGGCACGATGATGGCCGCCTTTACGAACGGTTCTTCGACGTATTCGATTTTGCCGACTTCCGGATAATTGGAAGGATTGTCGATTCGAAGGACATCGCCGTTCGTCAGCGTGACGTGGTAAATAACGCTCGGTGCAGTCGTAATGAGCGGAATATTGAATTCGCGCTCGATCCGCTCTTGAATAATCTCCATGTGCAGCAGGCCGAGGAAGCCGCAGCGGTAGCCGAAGCCGAGCGCCGTCGAGGATTCCGCCTCGTAGCGAAGCGAAGCATCGTTAAGCTCCAGCTTCTCCAGCGCATCGCGCAGATCGTTGTAATCCTGCGTTTCGATCGGGTACAAGCCGCAGAAGACCATCGGGTTGATCTTGCGGTAACCCGGCAGTGCTTCAAGCGCAGGCTTCTTCGCATCCGTAACCGTGTCCCCGACGCGCGTATCCTTCACGTTCTTGATTCCCGCAACGACGAAACCTACGTCTCCGACGGCAAGCTCGTCGACGATACCCATGCGCGGCATGAAAGCCCCGACTTCGATAACTTCGAACTCCGCGCCTGTCGCCATGAAGCGAATCTTCTTGCCTGCCTTGATGTGGCCGTCAATGACGCGGACGTAGACGATAACCCCTTTGTACGGATCGTAATGCGAGTCGAAAATAAGCGCTTTGAGCGGCTGGTCCGGATCGCCCGTAGGAGGCGGAACCTTCGTTACCACCTGCTCCAGGATTTCCTTGATGCCGATGCCGGCTTTGGCGGAGGCATGTACGGCCTCGCTGGCGTCAAGACCGATTACATCCTCGATCTCCTGCTTGACCCGCTCCGGCTCTGCGCTCGGAAGATCGATTTTGTTCAGCACCGGGATAATCTCTAGATTGTTGTCCAGCGCCAAGTAAACGTTGGCCAGCGTCTGCGCCTCGATGCCCTGCGCCGCGTCGACGACGAGCAGCGCGCCTTCGCATGCCGCAAGACTGCGCGAAACCTCGTACGTAAAGTCGACGTGTCCCGGCGTATCGATGAGATTCAAAATATATTCCTCGCCGTTGTCGGCTTTATAGCCCAGACGAACGGCTTGCAGCTTTATGGTGATGCCGCGTTCGCGTTCCAAGTCCATTTGATCAAGCACTTGCTCCTGCATTTCCCGAGATGAAAGCGCGCCGGTAAACTCAAGAATCCGGTCGGCCAGCGTTGATTTCCCATGATCGATATGGGCAATGATGGAGAAGTTTCTAATTCGCGTTTGTCTTTCTCGTACGTCCGTCATGCTTAACCCCCAGAGGCACCTAATTACTAATCATCATTGTATTATACCAGTTCGGGCTAAGAGCATCAATCCGTGACCCGTTCAAAAAACGAGACGACCAAGCGGATTCCTTTCGACGAGATCGATTGCAGCGCTCCGGCCGTGCCGTCCGCGACCTGATTAACGGTCGATTGGCTTTGCATATCAGGCAGTCCGGGCAGACGTTTGGCCAGCTCTTCCTCCAGCTTGCGCTCGTATTCGCGGCGGATCTCTTCCTCCGTGCGGCCATGCTGCGCGTCCGAGACCGTCAGCTGCTGCGTTGTCGCGATTTCGTTCTCCGGCAGCCGCTCGACTTGCCGCGTCGCGATTGCCGCATCGCCATTCCCCCCTGCTCCGTCTACAGGTCCATTGATGCGTTCTATTCCGCTTGTCGCGATATCGATGCCGAACAAGACAATCAGCGCGACCGCTCCGCCGACGAATGCGTTTTTCCATGTTTGACGCCGCATATTTGTTCCCCCTTTTTTGATTGGAACCGCCTTACTTCGTCGATTTATTTAGTGGTGCCGTCACTTTCTCGTCTTTCCAGTAAATATCCGAGACGACCTTCGCGAGCGCGTCGATCGTGCGGTACGATTCCGCCAGCGTGCTCTCGACGCCGCCGACTTCGATAAGCACGCTGTCCGGTGCAAGGGATTGATTGTATTCCCCGTTCCCGCTGGCCGTCGTTTTGGCCCAGATTCCCCTGGAGAGACCCGGATATTTCTTCTCGAGCGCGTCGTGGATTTGGCTGGCGAACGCTTCGTTCTCCTCCCAGTTCGGATTCGCGTGGCCGATAATCAGAAAAATTTGCGCGTATTGCTGTCCGTTGATCGTCACGGTCGTCTCTTTGTGCCCTTGCGAATCCCGGTGGATATCGAAGAAGAATTTCAAGTCCTTGTTGGCCTTCAGCGCCGACAGTACCGTTTGTTTCGAATATTTATAGGATAGGTTCCAGTTATAGTTTTTAATCGCGGTCGGGTAATCCGTCGAAGAATGCGCCGCTCCGATGCCGAGCTTCTCCAATTGATCCGCCAGGCGCTTGCCGACCAGCGTGATGTTCTTGGTGGACGATTCCGGCGTTTTCTTGTTGCTGATCTCCGGGAACCACGACTCCCTCGCGTGCGAGTGATAGATGAACACGACGTTCCGTCCGTTTGTCGTCGGCTTGGCCGGATTGGAAGGGACAGGGTTATCTCCGTCCGTGCTTCCCGAATCGCCGTTCGTGCCTGTATTTCCCGTATTGCCCGTGTCGCCAGGGCTGTCCGAAGGATCGGGCGCATCTGCATCGCCTTTGTTCACGGAGCTCGTATTACCGGGATCGTGATCAGGCCGGTCGGCATCCGACAGACCGTCAGGGGCGTCCGTGCCTTCGTCTCCGCTGCCCGGAATCGATTCGTGATCCTCGGGCTGGACCGAGGCATCCGTGCCCGTCCCGCCCTGCAGCAGCGTCGTCTTATCCCCTTCGAGTCCGGGGTACTGGCTGGCAAGCAGGCTTTTGGGATCGTCGGGATTAATGTCCGTCAACAGACGAACGAGAAAACTGCCGATCTGATGACCGGATATAGAAGGCTTGACGTCCGCCTTGGCCGTTCCGGGTATTTCCATGGCGAGCATGTCCGCGAACAAGCCGTTGGACACCGAGGCGGCAAAGCCTTTCATGGACGACACGGGCGAAGTTGAAGCTTGCCTCTGCACGATCATGCCGATTCCGACGACGAGGACAAGGACCATCGATCCTAATGACAGCAGGGCAAAGGTGCGGCCGGCAACGAGCAGCTGCCTGAGCCGCAGGCTGCTTTTGCCGATGTTGAGCGTCATTATGATTCGTTTCATTTGCGCTGTTCCTCCCGGTTCCCATAATGGAATTGTTCGCCTGTGCCAGGCCTGATTCCATCATATGAAGACGAGTCGTTTGCTAGAACCGAAAGTTTAGTAGACGCTAGGGCAAGTGCTAGCTTGCTAGATTCATAGAGACGCCAATGGCCGATAAACGCCGCCTCGCCTGATCGCAGTTGCCAACCCGGCACACCGGATCGGACATGACAAAAAAGCCCCTCCGGCCTTGAAGGCCGAGGGGCTTGCGAGAAGACGGAAGATCCCCGTCAGTGCGTATAGGCAGCCACGTTGCTCTTGTCGACGGCCTCGTGAAGCGCCGCATTCAGTCCGCTGGCCACGATATTGGCGATATCCTCGATAAACTGATCGATCTCCTTGGGCGTTACGAGCAGATCGTGACCCAGCGGTCCCAGTGCTTCCCGGACGAGCTGCAGGCGCTCGTTCTCGTCGATGGCATCGAGCAGACCCATGAACCCTTCTTTGTCGCCCGCGTGCTTCTTCAGATGCTCGCGCAGCAGGTCGATGCTGTTGCTTACGATCGTAGAAGCGTAAAGCACGGTAGGGACGCCGATCGCAATGACGGGAACGCCGAGAATTTCTTTCGTCAAGCCGCGGCGTTTGTTGCCGATGCCGGAGCCGGGATGAATGCCGGTGTCGGCGATTTGAATCGTCGTATTGACCCGCTCCAGCGCTTTCGACGCGAGCGCGTCGATGGCGATGATGACGTCGGGCTTCGACCGGTCGACGATACCCTGCACGATGTCGCTGGACTCGATTCCGGTAATGCCAAGCACGCCCGGAGCGATCGCACTTACATTTCGGTAACCGGGCGCGACCTCATTCGGCATCAGTTCGTAAAAGTGGCGAGTGACGAGCGCGTTCTCCACCACGATCGGCCCGAGCGCATCCGGCGTTACGTTCCAGTTGCCTAGACCGACGATGAGCACGTTCGCGTCTTTGCCGATTCCGATGCGCTCCAAGAAGGCGGCAAACTCCTGTGCCAGCTTCGTCGCGACGCGGTCTTGCAAACCGGTATCCTGCTTGCGCAGCTCAGGCACCTCGAACGTCACGTAGTGGCCGATCATTTTCCCCATGATCCGTGAGCCTTCCTCGGTCGTCACGTCGAGCCGCGTAATCTTGATGCCGTCTTCGTCCGTCACGTCGGACAATACGCCGGGGATCGGTCCGCTTCCATTGGACTCCGCTAATTCCTTCGCTTCCAGCGCCAAGTCGATGCCAACGTTAAATCGCTGCAGATCAAGGTCACTCATATAATAAGGGCGCTCCTTCCATCGTCGAATGGCATTAGTTTGTCGAAGCCGGACTTGAATTATGCGGTTAGCGGCAAGGTTCGAGCGGATTCGAATCAGGAAGCGCTATTGCTTTTTGTCATTGCCCATGATACACTGTGTCAAGTTGTGTTTGTTACAAAGGGTTTTCCCTTTTTACAGGAGGTGAATGCAATGCCAAACATTAAATCCGCCGTCAAACGCGTGAAGACGATCGAGAAACGCCGCGCTTTGAACGCTTCTCAAAAATCCGCGCTTCGCACGGCCGTTAAAGCTGCTGACCAAGCTGTAGTTGCTACTGATGTTGAAGCCGCGAAAGCTGCTCTGATCACTGCCACTAAAAAGCTGGACAAAGCTGCAACTAAAGGCCTGATCCATAAAAATGCTGCAGCCCGCAAAAAGTCGCGCTTGGCTAAAAAATTGAACGCACTTAGCGCTCAAGCTTAAACCAAACGAACGAAAGTCCTGCTCCTCGCTTCGGCGAAGGCGCAGGACTTTTTTAATGTCCTTTCTTTCTCTTCATGCAGCGTCATCCCTGCTCCCGCGTGCTCAGGAAACTTCGCAAACGCTCTGCCGTAGCCGGCGAAGCCGCGAAAATCATGATTTTAAGCTCGGGATTGGCCGGCGGCTGCAACGTCACATGCTCGAACTCCATTTCTCCGATCCGCGGTTCATAGCTGTGTTTGCGATGGTCCATGACGGCTTTAACGTCATGCAGCGGCCAAAATTCACGAAAAAACCGGCTGGTCCCCATAAATTCCTCGATAAGCCGCTTAAACCCCTCATCCGCTGGAAAGTACGCGTAGTCCGCACGAAAACGCGCAATCAACACCTGCATCTTCGCTTCCCATTCCTTGATGTCCTCGCTTAGCGCGTCACTCGACAACAGATGTCTCATCCAATTGGGTCTCGGTGCGAGGGAATCCGCGAACGACGGCAAGCGGAACACCACCTCGGCGGCCTTGTTCCACATCAGCAAATCCCAGCATCTCCCGATCGCGAATGCCGGATTCGGGTCAAGCGACATGATCGTGCGCTCCAAACCCGTATTTAAAAGCTGGTCTTCTCGCTTCTCGTAATTCACCGGTCTTGCAAGAAGTTGCAGATGGCGGCGCTCATCCTCGGTTAATCGCAGCGCCGTGGCCAGGCTATCCAGAACCTCTTCGGACGGATGGACGTCTCTGTCCTGCTCCAAAGCGGTATACCACGATGTACCGATGTGGGCGAGTTGCGCCACTTCTTCTCTTCGCAGCCCCGGAGTCCGCCGTCGTCCGTGCGAGATCAAACCTACGTCTTCCGGCGTAAGGCGCTCGCGGCGCGAACGCAGAAATTCGCCCAATGACATGGCGGAGAAAACGCGTTCCAATCGTGACCCCTCCTTATCCTGACACTTTCAATCCTACGATAATCGCAGGAAGGCAGCTTCTTGTCCGTTTTATTATACTGTCGCTAGGACGTCGATACTATCGAGGAGGAAAATGAATCATGAACGTATTTATAACGGGCGCAACGGGGAAGGTAGGAAGCCGGTTCGTCCCGCGCATGCTGCAGCGCGGTCATCGCGTGACGTTGCTGGTACGGGACGCAGCGAAGGCGGATCACCTTCGCCGGCAAGGAGCCGAGATTACAGAAGGCGATCTTCTGCAGCCGGAACACTATGCGGATGCGCTCCGCGGCATCGATGCGGTGGTTCATCTGGCAGCGCAATTCCGCGGCGTCGACGAGAACACCGCGCGCAGCTCGAATATCGACGGCAGCGTCGCTTTAGCTCTCGCCGCGCTGCAGGCTGGCGTCCCCAGGTTTGTTTTCGCGAGCACGAACAACGTATACGGCTCGTCGAATCGCGCGAGACCGAACCGCGAAGACGACGCATTGAACCCTGCGTTTGCTTACCCGCAATCCAAAGCGGAAGCTGAAACGGCGCTATTAAATTTACATCTCGAAAATGGATTAGGATTACGCATCGTTCGGCTTCCGTTCGTTTATGGCGAACGCGATCCGCATATCGCGGAATTCTTGCCGTACTTGCGTAATTGGCATCCGGCCAAGCGATTCCACATGGCACACCACGCGGACGTTGGACAAGCTCTGATGCTCGCGGCTTCAGCGCCGGGCGTCGATGGCCGAATATACAATGTCGGCGACGACGCGCCGATCTCCGTTGCCGAGCTGCTGCAGCTTCATCATAGCGACAATACGCTTGAAGCTGTGCAGCAAGAATTCGATGCCTGGGACATGGTCGTCGATACGACGCGCATCAGAGACGAATTGCACTATCGACCGATCTACCCGTCGTTCTACACCGCAAGAGATGCGGGGGCGCTATAGGTTTCGCTCGCATCCAACGAAGACAGCAGCCTTGGACTTATGAATGTCCTAGGCTGCTGTCTTATTGTTGCGGTCATTCCTGCTGCTTGCATGCGCCTCTGGGCTTCTCCGCCAAGGATCACGCTGCGAGCGACAACAGAAACAGCTCCAAACCAAGCGTCTTGTCGATACGGCCGGTTTTCATCCCGTAATCAAGCTCCGCCAGCCTGCTCAGATGGCGGCCCAGCGTCTGGGCCGTGAAGCGCTTCGCCTTCTCGGCCGCCAGCTTGACCGCGTAAGGATGCAGTCCGATTTGCCCGGCCATCTGCTGCTGGGAGTAATTATGCTGCTCCAGCTCCTTCACCTGCAGCATGATCCGAAACTGTCTGGCGATGAGCGCGGCGATCTTGATCGGCTCTTCCCGGCGCAGCAGCAGCTCGGCATACAGCTTGAGCGCCTTCTCCACGTTAAGCGATGCCATCGCATCGATGAGCGCGAATACGTCTTCCTCTACCGTCGAGGCGATCAGCGTCTCGACATGCTCGCTCGTGATCTGACCGCCGCTGCCGGCATGCAGACACAGCTTGTCCACTTCATGCGCGAGCTGCTGCATATTCGCCCCTGTGCGGACCAGCAGGAGCTGCGCGGCCTCTCGGCCCATGGACCGTCCCTGCTCTTCCGCCCGCTTCACCGTCCACTGCAGAAGGTCCTGCTCCTGCAGCTCCTGAAACGCGATCAGCGCATCCTGCTCCTTCAGCAGCTTGACGACCTTGCGCCGTTCGTCGAGCTTCTCCGCCATGACTTGAAAGACGACCACGCTGCTCTCGCACGGTTGCTTCACGTAGGCGATAAGCGTGTCCGTGCTATGCTGAAGCTTGCTCTCCTTGCCCGTGGCAGCCGCAAGCACGGATGCATCCCGAACGAGCACCAGCTTGCGCGAGGCGAAGAACGGCATCGTGTCGGCTTCCGCCACCGCTTCCTCGATCGGCGTCTCCGACGTGTCGTACTTCACGATGCCCAGCTCCCGCTCGCCTTCCGGCAGCAGCTTGTCCGTCAAAGCTTCGACGAACTGTCTCATGCGATAACGGTCTTTCCCATATAACACATAAACGGGCCTGAACTGCCCCGCTTTCCATTCCTTCGCGGCATCCTTCAACTCCACCCGCTCGTCCCCCTTACGCATTCCTCTAAACGATAGCGCCATTCCGTTCAAAACGCAACAAAGGGATGCGGCGTTCTGCGCCGTATCCCTTCGTCCCCGAACATCTATATAAACATTCGCGAGCGATCGGCCCATGGTACCGGCTGCGAATGGTCATACGACGTCAAGGCTTTCTTGATCGTCCCATGACTTTCTTCTACCCTACACCATACGCGAATATCCCGCCTTGTGTGCATGGGCAAAAGCATTATTTGCTAGATTGCACTTGCTCCGTTCCCGCTTTCGGATCCACGACATACGTAATCTTGGAGCCATCGGCTTGCGTGCTCGTGTAGGTAAGCACCTTCGAATCGTCGGACCATTTCAGATCGGCGATTCCCGTTCGCTTCACGCCTTCGAATACCGAAACGCTGTCGCTGACCGTATAGACCAACACCTTGTCTTCTACGATAAACGCCTGGTATTGTTGATCCGGCGAAATCGGCGAGGCCATGATCGTCGCAAGCTGATCGGTATGCTTCAACGAATTCCCGCCGCCGTTACCTGTATTGCCCGACTTGCCAGCCCCGTCGTTCGTGACGCCATCCTTCGCATTACCGCCTGCGGCCGGGGCTTGATCGCTCGCGCCATCCTGCGTGGCTGTATCGCCGGTGTTGCCGGAATCGGCCGCATCAAGCGATTGATTAGGGGAATTCGAATTCTGATCTGCCGTAACCCGGTCTTGCTCGCCCCCCGTGATCGGCGGCATCGGTTCTCCGTTCGGATCAACGTTCAGCTCTTTGCTCATTGCAACGCCGTTCTGAGCGGCATCGTTCTCGGCGCCTTGCGCCCTCACGTTGCTGCTGTCTTTCTTGTTGTCCGCCATATTGGATGTCGCACTCGACTCCGCCAAGCTGTCCGACTTGTCGGCGGCGGAATTGTTGCTGCTCGTTGCGGCAGTGTCCGCGTCGGCAGCCATATTGCCGTTATCCCGAAGCGTATGCACGCCCTGGCCGTTCAAGAAAAACATGCCTAGAATAACGCCTGCGGCTACGACGCCGCCTGCCGCAGAGACGGGAAGCCAGCGCCGCCAGCCGATCGCAGCCGGCTTTGATCGCCGCGGAGCCGCTGTTTCTTCTCCTGCGATCACGATATGCGGCTGCGGAATAGACGGCTCGGAAGCGGACTGAAGCTCCGCCAACCGAGGCAGGATGGCATCTACCAGGCTATAGCCCGGCGTCACCTTCGGCAAGCTTTCAAGCCCTGCGGAAAGCAGCTTAAGCCGTTCAAACATCGCTGCGCAATCGGAGCAATGCCGCGTATGACTCATCAAGATTGCGGTTTCCTGTTCATCCAGGTCGCCGTCAAGCTGTCTTTGCATGTAGTCCATCACCTCTTGACAATTCATCCTCGGACACCTCCTCTCTGATAGTCGTGCAGGTACGTCTGCAGCTGCTGCCTTGCCCGGAATAAGTATGATTTTACGGTATTAAGCGGCAAATCAAGCGAATCTGCAATTTCATTGTAAGAAAAGTCCTGCAGATATCGCAGCACCACGACTGCCCGATGATGCTCGGGTAGCTTGTCGATCGCTTTGCGAATATCCTGCGAGGTATAGGCAGACATGACGTCTTCCTCGACGGAATGCTGATCCCTGAACACCAAGTCGTGCTCGTCGATCGAAACGGTCGGCTTGTTCCGCCGGAACTTGTCTATACAAATATTCGTAACGATCCGCTGCACCCACGTCTTGAATTGCGCCTTCTCCTCATAAGTACCGATCTTGGTATAAATTCGGATGAGTGCTTCCTGCGCGGCGTCCATCGCATCCTGCTCATTATTGACAATATAAAACGCGGTCCGGTACACATGATTCTCGATCTGGCGCAACAGAGTAATAAGAGCTTCGCCATCGCCGGCTTGTGCGGCTTTAATCAGGCCTGGCTCCACCACGGAGGATCCCCCCTCTTGCAATCTAACAGACGCAGACGCTCCGTCGAAAGTTGCATCGCATATAAAAGTTTTTTTATAAAAATTTAAGATGTCGACGACCCCTGAAAATTTCGCGCATTACATCAAAAGAATAGCAGAAAATAAAAGGACCGTACACCCTGCCAGGAATTTACCAGCAGCGTTACGGTCCTCGTGCGGCGTCAAGCGGCGTTAATACTGGGCATTCAAATCGACGAGGTTGCGTTTCGGCGCGCCGAAGCTGCGATAATCGGCAAGGTTATCGAGCACGATACCGAGTGCCCGCTCTATGTAGCTGTCCGTATTGCCCGCTTCGTGCGGCGTCAGGATCACGTTCTCCAACTTCCACAGGGGATGATCCTCCGGCAGCGGCTCCTGCTCGAACACATCCAGGCCTGCGCCTGCGATGCCCCCGTTTTGAAGAGCATCCAGAAGGGCAGCTGTGTCGGTTGTGGCTCCCCTGCCGATATTAATATAGTAAGCCGTCGCTTTCATCATTTCGAATTGGGCTCTGCCGAACAAGAAGCGGGTTTCATCCGTCAGCGGCAGGCAGTTGATGACATAGTCGCTTTGCGCCAGGACATCGTCCAGCCTCGCGAGGTCAACCATTTCATCCACGCCGTCTGCCTTGGCCCCCGAGCGTCGTACGCCGATCACTCTCATGCCGAACGCTTTGGCAATCTTGGCCGTTTCCACCCCGATCGCTCCCGCGCCGACGATGGCTATGGTTTTCCCATGAGCTTCGCCGAGACTTGCCGACGGCTGCCACTTGCCCTCCAGCTGGCTGCGCACGGCACGGTGAACGCCACGGGTAAGAGAAAGCAGCATCGCGAAAATCGATTCCGAAATTTGGAACGGATGAATACCGGATGCATTCGTGAGCGCCGCGCCATGTGCCTTGATCCGGTCCAGCGGAATATGATCTACGCCCGCACCCAAATTTTGCAGCCATTTGAGCGCAATGCCCTCTTCGAAGAGCGTTTTCTTCACGTCGCGGTTCCAGCCCAAAATAATTACGGCGGACTTCAACTGCTTCCTTGCCGCCTCCGAATCGAGTCCCGAAGCATCCACGAAATCGAAGTCAGGAAGTGCGGCTTGAATCGCCGAGATTTGATCAGGTAAAAATGATTGAACGGAGACAATCGTACCCATATGCTGCAGTTCCTCCTTCCTAATTGGAACAAAGATTACCATCCACGACCAATTGTGTCAAACCAATCGAATGCGGTTACTTATTATCGAGGTCAATAACTGTTGAAATTTGCCATGAACGAAGCAAGGTCTAACCGGCGGGAGGGGTCTAACGATGACACTCACGAAAGAACAATGGAATAAGCAGTGGGTCGACGATTATTTGGACTTGTACAATTATGCGGCGGCGCTCGGCGATCAAGCGTGGCAGACGGAAATCGAGGCTGTGCTGCGCCAGCAGGAATATGTCTACGACGACACGCTCCGAGAATGGACGAAGGAGCAGCTTTGGCTGCAATTCAATACCATCAACTATAAAATGATGGAGCTGTTCACGCTGATGCGCCAGAGCAGCAATAACGAGGAGGAGTCGGCGATCCGGGACTTGATCTGGCAGCTCAAGCTGCAGCGCATGGATCTGGCCAAACAAATCAAGGAGCTGTGCTGACTGATTGACCACCAATGCCGCTCCTGCGGAGCCGCCGCTGCAGTGCCGTCAGATTCGATGAGCGCTCCCGTGGTGCTCCGCACCAAAGTCGCTCTCATTCGAACTGACGGCGCTTACGCTCGTCCTTGCCGCTTCGCTTCAATCGCAGCACATAGGACAACAACAATACGAAAGCCCATTTTCATCTGCAGCCAGATGAAAATGGGCTTTCGTTGTTTTCGTGCTCGGCGGCTAATCGACGATCAGTTTGCCGACCATGTTCGCGTGTCCCGAGCCGCAGACGATGGAGCAGTGATACGGATGCTCGCCTGTTTTGTCCGCGGTGAAGGTGGCCGTGCCTTCGTTTTCCTTGATGTCTACGTCGTAGTCGGGAATCGCGAAGCCATGGAGACCGGCTTCATCCACCAGCTTGATCGTTACCTTGTCGCCTTGTTTCACATGGATCTCGGGTTGATCGAACTTGAAGTTGGACGCCTTGACCGTAATCGTCTGTTCTCCGCCGGAGCTGGCTCCCGTATTGGCATTGCCGCCGTTATTGGTTCCCGTATTCGTATTGCCCCCGTTATTGTCGTTTTTATTGCCGCCGCAGCCGCTCAGCGCGAGCACGGCCGCGACAATCAATACCGCCGTCAAAAGGCCGGCTCGAATCCGCTTGTTCATTCTCAACACTCCTTATTTGGCTTGCTCCAATTCTTGGACGGGCTGCTTCTCTTCAACCGCATCGTCGATTATGATACCCTTCGTGGAGTTGCGGAATTCACGAAGCGTATCTCCGAACGCGCGGCCGAGCTGCGGGAGCTTGGCAGGACCGAATACGATCAACGCGATGGCCAAGATGATGATCAAGCCTGAAACGCCTACATTGTTAAACATGGCTTATACCTCCTTTCGCGGTTCTCGGCGACCCTAACAATCAAGGCAGCGCCGGTTCGAGCGCTCGCTTCTCTCTTCTTCTGAAATACCGGATACTGACGAAGGCGCTGATCTCGAACAAAAGAATAAGCGGCAGCGTCACCGATAGATGCGACACGAAATCAGGCGGCGAGATGAGCGAGCCCAGCACCGCCAGTCCGACATAGGCGTATTTGCGCACCTGCTTTAGTTTGCCCGGCGTCAACAAGCCGATGCGGGTCAGCAGCAGCATGACAAGCGGCATTTCGAAGGCGATGCCCATCGGAAGCAGGAAGCTGACCAGGAACGAAACGTAATGCTGGATGCCGTACACCTCGTTCGCGCCGATGGAACGATTCAGCTTGACCATGAACGAGATCATCATGGGCAGCGCCACGCTGTAGCCGAACAACACCCCGAACAAGAAAAGCAGGAAAGACAGCGGAACGTACAGAAGCGTGCTCTTGGCTTCCGTATCCGTCATCCCCGGTCTCGCGAACGCCCACAGCTGATAGATGAACACGGGCAGCGAGAGCAGCAAGCCGACCATCAAGGCGCATTTCATATAAACGGCGATGCCGTCGGAAAGCGCGAATACGCTCCATTCCACCCGCACGGACCCGAGATGCGTTTTCACGAAATGCAGCAAGCGGGGAGAGACGTACAGGCCGGCGGCAAGCGACAGCACAAACCAGATCGACGAGATGATCAGCCGCTTGCGCAGCTCCGTCAGATGGGCAATCAGGTCGCGGTCGACCGACAGCTTGCCGCCGTTCTCCCCGCCGCTCATACGAGCGATCCCGGCTTGGCGAGATATTTGGCGATGCCTTCCGCGGTCCGGTACGCAAGCGCGCCGACGGTCGCGGTCGGATTGAAGCCGCTGTTATGGGCGAACGCCGACGCGCCGCAGATGAAGACGTTCTCGGCATCCCACATCTGCAGGTAGTTATTCACGACCGACGTCTTGGGATCGCTGCCCATGATCGTTCCGCCCGTATTATGGGTGGATTGGTACGGCACGATATTGTATTGCTTGATGGAATCGTGAATTTCCGTCTTGGTGCCGCCCATGCCGTCGGCGATTTCTTTGGTCTTGGCGGCGATGTATTTGACCAGCTCGCGGTCCTGGTCTTCGAAATCGAACGTGAGCCTGATCAGCGGCAGCCCCAGCGCATCCTTGTACTCGGGGTCGAGATCCAGGTAATGATGCCGCCACGGCATGCTGGACCCTTGAGCGGCCACGGTCAGCGTGCGGTTCGCGTAGTGCAGCGTTTGCTTCTTGAATTCCGCGCCCCATTTCGGCGTGCCCATTGGAGCAGGCTGGTATTGGATCGGCCGCAGCCCCGTCTGCGTGAATCGAATGTTCGCCCCATGGAGGAACTTAAGGTCGCTATGGTCGAAATTATCGCCGTTAAAGTCGTCCAGACTGCTCCCGAGCGCGCCTGCTCCCATCGCCATGTTGAACTCCCGGTCCTCGAACACGATATTCGTGCTGGCGCCGTTGACTTGGTAGGCGTAATTGCGTCCTACCGCCCCGGTATCGGTATTCGGATCGTACGGCTTGCCCAGCTTCGAGAGCAGCAGCAGCCTCACGTTGGTGAAGAGATAGCCCGACAGGATGACGATATCGGCCGGCTGTATGTACTCTTCGCCCGTAGGCGTATTCACATAGCGCACGCCAGTCGCCTTCTTGCCGTCGTGAAGCACTTCCGTTACGTTCGCATGCGTTCTCAGATCCAGCTTGCCCGACTTCTGGGCGACCGGAAGCACCGTCACGACAGGGTCCGCCTTCGCGCCGTACTCGCAGCCGAACCGCTCGCAATACCCGCAATATTGGCAAGGCGCCCGCTCGATGCCGTCCGGGTTCTTGTACACCTCGGTCAAATTCGCCGAAGGAATGACATACGGATGGTAGCCGAGCTTCTTCGCCGCGTCCTCGAACAGCTTCATGCCCGGCGTCTTCTTCATCGGGCCGACCGGGAACGCCTTGGACATCGCTCCGACGTTCGCCTGCGTCGTCGGTTCGCCGCCGATGCCCGCCATTTGCTCGTACTTGACGAAATACGGCTCCAGCTCGTCGTACTTGATGCCCCAATCGCGAATGGCCATGCCTTCCGGAATTTTTTTGGCTCCGTAACGCTCGATCGTCTTGCTGCGAATCTCGAAATCATACGGGAGGAATCGGTAATATTGGCCGTTCCAATGTACGCCGGCGCCGCCAAGCCCGTCCCCAAGGAGGAACGAACCGTAGCTGCGCATCGGCAGCGCGCGCTGCTTGCTCGTATTGCGGAATGTAACGGTCTCCTTCGACAAGTCCTGCATGAGCTCGTAGCGGGATGCGTAGCGCAGCTCGTCGTGGACATGGAAATAATCCTGCGTGCTCCTGCTCTTGCCCCGCTCCAGGCCGACGACGGAATGGCCGGCCTTGGTTAATTCCGCTGCGATGATACCGCCTACCCAGCCCATGCCGACGATGACGATGGGCACTTTGGGAAGTTTCGTTGCCATAGTCTGTTCGCTCCTTTACCCTTAGCCGATTTCCAAGTGATCGCTTAAGCTTAACGGTTCCATTTTCACGAAATCGTCCTTGTCGATTTGTTCGGTGAAGCTCATTTGGTTGCCGGGATAATTGCGCATCCGCCAGCCGTCCATGTTCTTGTTGCCGCCGTAGAGCGGATCCGCGTAGACGCCTTCAATCGTCAGATTCAGAAAGTGGGCGAAGAATGTGGAAGCCGGCACGCCTTTCAGATTAACGGCATCCTGCTCGAAATCCCCCAGCACCTTGTCCTGCTCTTCCGGAGCAAGATCCGGGAAGCCCTTCTGGTACTTGTCCATGCTGTAGATGCTCAGCGAATCCAATCCCAAGGCGATCAGCTCGCGGCGCTTGAAGGTAAGCTGATAGCCCTGCGTCGCTTCGGATTTGTAGAACGGCGGGCTCATATATTCGCGCGCGTTCATGCCGTAAGCGCTCGCCATCTGGTGGTCGATGAAGAAGGCAACCCCAAGCTCCTTCGCCCCCGGTCCGGTATCGTCCTTCGGATAGATCCGCTCGGACGCCGCTTCCGCGGTCATGAACTGATCCTGATTGAAGAACATGAGCGCCTGATTGTAATCCCGGTCAGCCGGTTTCGCCGGTTTGCCGGTATCGGGCTGGGCAGGTGTTTCTTCGGCTTTATCCGATTTCGCGTTTGCCCCGATAAGACCGCCGATAACGCCGCCGACGACAACGCCGCCGATTGCGGTTCCGGAGTATTTCAAAAACTGCCTGCGCGACTCGTCACGCGGCTGCTGCGAAGATTCGTTCTTGTTCGCCATGCTTTATTCGCCTCTCTCTGTGGAAGTTGGAGGAATTCGCTTCGCTTAGTCTTTCCAACATAAGGGGCATTATCCAAGCCAAAAGAAGAATATTTCCAAGGGAGGAGAACGCTGTGCGGGAGCGTTTTTTTTGAGGGGGGGCAGCTTTGGAATTTGGCTATAGAGGAGAGAAGTACGGGATAGGACTGGCCGGTGGTGAGTAGGGTGTCTGTGGAGTGAAATGACCGTGCAGTGAAAGAAAGACAGCGGAGAGATATGACGGTATATAAAAAAAGAGGAAGCGGAGGATTGCTCGCGCGGCGAGCAGGCTCGTTTCTGTCTCCTTCGGATCAAGTGGGCCTAAGCGGTCCTCCTACCTCCTCTACCTACTCAACAAGCGCTCGGGGTTGGCATGCCTTTGACTGATCGCTCCGCTGGATGTGATTCTGAATTGCACCTCCCCGTTAAGATCCGTTCTCGCGGCAGGAACTCCCGCTTGCCTCAGCCGTTCCATGACGCTGGGATGGGGGTGGCCGTAGATATTGTTGCGCCCTACCGAGATGACCGCTTGCGCAGGCTGCCAATAAGAGAGCCAAGCATCCGTCGTAGAGGATTTGCTTCCATGATGCGAAATTTTCATGACGTCTACCGAATGATCAACGAGTGGCACCATCACCTGAGACTGCTCGGATACGGCCGGCGGCTCTGATGCCGCCTCGGAGTTGCCCGACTCCTTCGCCTGCTCCTCTGTCCCCTTCGTTGCCTGCAATTGGTTTAATAGACTTCGCTCCTCGTCGGCATCGGCGTCGCCTGTGAACAGAAACTGCCGGCCGTATAACGTAACTAGCAGAGGTACACTCTCCCCATTCTGCTCATCGGCGTTCGGGACGACAGTGTCGAAGGATGCGCCATGACCTCCAACTTTAGCGGTAACCGCCTCGGACGACTCAATTGGCGTCTCTGCGGCAGTTGCTCCGAGCTTTGGAAGCCGAAGCAGGCTGGGCGGCGTCCCGACCACCGCAACAGACGTACTGGCATCCATCTGCCAGCTCTGCCCTCCTACCGCGCGGTAGAGAGGGACGTCATCCTTGACGGCTGCCTGAAGCAGCGAAATGGCATCCGAAGAGTCCTTCACCGTCCCGTTCCATAGGATCGCTCGAACGGGTATGGCCTCGATGACGGCGAGTAAGCCCTTAATATGGTCGCTGTCGAGATGCGACAGCACGAGCAGGTCGATACGATGCACGCCCCGCTGCTGCAGAAGCGGCACGACGAGCTTCCTTCCGACCTCGTACGGGTCCTTGCGCTGCCGCCAAGCCTCCTGGCTTCCGAAAGTGACTGCCCCGCCTCCGTCGATGAGAATATGCTTGGCACCGGGCGTTCGGATTAAGATGGAGTCGCCCTGGCCGACGTCCAAGAAATCGACATAGGCGTTCCTATTGAGGGCATCCGGAATATAAGCACCGCCAAGCAAGCCCGCCAATGTCAGCGAGCCGCACGCAATTAGGATACGCTTTCTCCTCCCGGCGGCAGGTGACGCAGACGGGAGCTCGATGAACGGGGCCGACCACGCCGGTGCGCCCGTCTTCGCTACTTCTGAGTCATACCCACTTTCTACCTCCGGCAGCGCAGCCGTCGCCTGCAATCGGCTAAGCGTATGGAACAAGACGCCCAGAGCGGCATAGAACGCCGCAACCCACCATAACGGCGGCGTCGCCCAGATCAGCCGGAAGCGGTTCAAGCTGCTCAGCTTCATGACGAATCCGAAGGTCAGTTCGTTGCCCAATGCCGCGATATGAGCCGTCAACGCGCCGGCGGGATGCCACAGGCCTTCAAACACCAGCGATGCCCCGCCAAGCGGCATGACGATGAAGCTGATGAACGGCACGAGCACAAGGTTCGCCGCGACGGACAACAGATGCAGCTGATTGAAATAATAAATCGTAAGCGGAAGCGAAACGGCCTGCGCGACCAAGGTGACGGAAAGCAGATCCAATAGCGAGGTGCTCCACCATTTCCGGCCGCGGGGCAGTAGTCTGCGGATCGGCGCAGTGCCAAGGATGAGACCCGCCGTGACGATAAACGACAGCTGGAAGCCGACGTTGCCCAGCATGTACGGGTCCCAGACGAGCATGAACAGCGCGGCCGCGGCCAGCAAATGCAGGCCGTCCTTCAGCTTGTGCAGGCGTGCCGCTGCCAAGCCGAGCATCGCCATGATGCCGGAGCGAACCACCGACGGCGATGCGCCGGCGAGGAGCACGTACATCGGCACCGCCGCGATCATGAGGAGCAGCATGCGCTCGCGCGTCATGCGCAGCAGCTGCAGCAGGCCGCCGAGCACATACAGGAATACGGCGACGTGCAAGCCTGAGATGGCCAGGATATGCGTGAGGCCGAGCTGCGAAAACTGGCGGAACATGGCGGGATCGAGATCATCGCTTATGCCGAGGACGAGGCCTTTCATGTATCCGGCCTGGACGCCGGGGTACAGCGCGTCCATCCGTTTGCCGAGCGCGGCGCGCGCGTCGTCCATATGCTGCAGCAGCGCGGCGCCGCTCCAGCGGGAGCCGGCGCTCGCCCGGACAGCGGATGCGCCGTCCACGGCGAGCAGCCAATGAATCCGCTGGCCATGCAAATAGGCGCGGTAATCAAAGCCGCCGAAATTCGTACCGGAGGACGGCAGCGACAGCACGCCGGTCACGGCCGCCTTCTGCCCGCGCTTCCATGCCGCCGCGTCCTTCAGTTCCTCTTCCTTCCCCAGCTTCACCTGCACGAGCAGCCGCTCGCCGTCCAGCTTCACCGGCGTCGCCATTGACGAACCCGTCCCTTTCAGCACAATGGCGGTGCCGGCTACGCGAAACTGCACCCGATCGCCGTCGATTTCCGGCGGCGAGACGATTGTCCCTGCCAGCTCCGCTTCATATTCGGCTGCGTCTGCCGGCCACGCCGCCACTGCGGCTGCATACTCTGCAGGCAGCGCCGTCACGTTCCGGGCATCCGCCCACGTCCGCTGCCCGGCAGCCAAGCCGTACGCCGCCAAACAAGCGGCGGCGAGCGGCCAGGAACTACGGCGCAGCAGCACCGCAGCCGCCAGCATGGCGAGCAGCGAGGCACCGGCCAGCACCGTGCCCCGCGACGTCAAGGAAGCGGCAGTCCCGCTGCCCAGTACCCAACAAACCGTAAACCAAACGAGCGGTCTCTCCGTCATCCTAACCGCAGCCCCTTTCCTATTAATCAAACGCAAAGAACCTCTGGAAGCGCCGCGGGAGCTGCGCTCAGCCGATATACAGCTGAACGGAGTTTCCCGGGTGCAGCCAGAGGTTCTTCCTCCTGGTATGCAGTACCCGTTAGGTTGTGATATCCATGCCCGCTTGAGGGGGCGCCTCATAGGCGTGCAAGTGCCGAAACACGATGCCTTTCACTTGCATGAGCGCTACGACTTTCTCGCTGTCCTTCACGTATGCGCGATGGTAGACGACTTCCTTTACGCCGCTGTTGGCAAGCATGTTGGCGCATGTCCAGCAGGGCTGGTCCGTCACGTATACCGTAGAGCCCTCGCGATCGACCCGATCCGTGAACAGCAGCAAGTTCTGCTCCGCGTGGATCGTCCGGATGCAGCGCTGCTTCTTCACCATGCGCTCCACGCCGTTCTCCGCTTGCATCTCAAACTCCTCCACGATCATGCAGCCGTCCTCGGAGCAGTCTGCTACGCCCATCGGAGCGCCGTTATAGGCGGTTCCGAGCAGCTTCTTCCCCTGCACGAGCACCGTGCCTACATGCCTGCGTGGACAACGCGAACGGGTCGAAACCATATACGCGATATCCATGAAATACGTATCCCAATCTTTTCTCGAGCTGTCTTGTACTTCCGATGCCATGTCTGACTTGACTTCCTTCCTGCGGCCTGCCGATTACTGCTGGCTTGCCGCCAATGCTTGTGTTAAATCATGCAAAATATCGTCGATGCCTTCCGTGCCGATCGACAAGCGGATCATTCCAGGCGATACGCCCGCGGAGAGCTGGCCTTCTTCGTCCAATTGCTGATGCGTCGTGCTGGCCGGATGTATGATCAGCGACTTGGAGTCGCCCACGTTGGCCAAATGCGAGAACAGCTCCACGGCGTTGATGACTTTCTTGCCCGCTTCGACGCCGCCTTTGATGCCGAACGTCAGAATCGCGCCTTGGCCCTTCGGCAAATATTTCTGCGCGAGATCGTAAGACGGATGGCTCGGCAACCCCGGGTAATTGACCCACTCGACTGCCTCGTGCTGTTCCAGGAACTGCGCGACGGCCAGCGCGTTCGAGCAATGGCGGTCCATCCGCAGGTGGAGCGTCTCGAGTCCTTGCAGCAGCAGGAACGAGTTGAACGGCGATATCGCCGCGCCCGTGTCGCGCAGCAGCTGGACGCGCATTTTGATAATATACGCAACCGGTCCGACGGCATCCGTATAGACGACGCCGTGATAGCTAGGATCCGGCTCGGTCAGACCCGGGAACTTGCCGCTGCTTTTCCAATCGAAGTTGCCGCTGTCGACAACGACGCCGCCGATGGACGTGCCGTGGCCGCCGATAAATTTCGTCGCGGAATGAACGACGATGTCCGCGCCGTGCTCGATCGGCCGGCAGAGGTACGGGCTCGGGAACGTATTGTCGATAATCAGCGGAATGCCGTGCTTATGGGCAATGTCCGCCACCGCTTGAATATCAACGATGTCCCCTTTCGGATTGCCGATCGTTTCGGCGTACAGCGCTTTCGTTTTGTCCGTGATAGCCGCTTCGAAATTAGCGGGGTTCGACGGGTCGACGAACGCGACGTTGATGCCGAGCTTCGGCAGCGTATGCGCGAACAGGTTGTACGTACCGCCGTACAAGCTGTTGGCCGATACGATTTCGTCGCCGGCTTGGGCAATGTTCAGAATCGCATATGTAATCGCCGAAGAACCGGAAGCGACCGCAAGCGCGGCAGGAGCGCCTTCGAGTGCGGCTACCCGCTTCTCGAAGACATCGCTAGTCGGATTCATGATTCGGGTATAAATATTGCCGAATTCTTGCAAGGCGAATAAATTCGCCGCATGGTCCGTGTCTCGGAAACCATAGGAAGTCGTTTGATAAATCGGCACTGCGCGCGAAAGGGTCGTCGGGTCAATTTCCTGGCCGGCGTGAACGGATAGCGTTTCGATCGAAAGTTTGCGTTGCTCGGACATTGGATCGTTCCTCCTCACATGAATGGACGGGCCCCCAAAAAGACCCTATCTTTTCCATTGTCGCATAATCAAGTGCCGAGAACAATGAGAGACTTCAGCTTTTCTACTAGTTTCGGTCCAATACCCTTGACGCGGAGCAGGTCGTCGACGCTTCGGAAGGTCCCGTTGCGCTCGCGTTCCGACACGATGGCGCTCGCCTTCGCGGCACCGATGCCGGGAAGGGCGTCGAGTTCCTCCGCCGAAGCATGGTTGACGTCGATTTTGCCGGAAACCGATGCGTCCGGTTGAGTTGTCGAACCCGATTGACCCGCCTGATCCGAATTCTTGGCGGGTGCATTAGACGCAGTTTGCTCCGATCTCCCGAATTCGTCCGAATCCGCGCCAGCTCCAGCTCCAGCAGATGCATCCCCTCTTATGTCTGGACCCGCTCCTTCCTTCACATCGCCCTGTTCATCTGCAGTTGCCGCTGACGACTCTGGTGATGATAACATTGGAGCAGTTGCCTCTGACTTCACGTCAGCTGCTTTGGTCGGAAGCTTCGCGTCTTCGTCCTTCTCTGCGTTCTTCTCTGCGTCTCTCTCTTCCTCCGCCTTTTGCTGCTCCAGCGGCGCCAGCGCGCGGCTTACCTGCGCATTCATCGCCGTCCAGCCTGGCTGGTTGCTTGAACCGCCCGGCAGCAGCGCCATAACGATCAAGACGGCGGACACTGCCATGCACAAGCCCGCGCCAAGCCAATAGCCTTTCCATCTGTTTCGCAACCCTGATCGATTGAGCACAACCTTTCACTCCTTTCATCGTTGCACGATACGATTTCCATAAAAATGGTCATGATGGCCTTGCCGGTATGCATATCGTAGTAAGAGCATCATGGTTCCGGTGAACGCTGCACGCTGCCGCAGCCTCGAATGTTCAGCCTTGTGCATGGCTGACGCTTGCGAAGCGAGGCCAGCGCGCGGGCTTTACCGATTGGAAAAATGCTGTTGAAGCTGCGCTGATGCAAAAAAGGCGCATGGGAGGGATTGCAATGAATGTCGGGTTTATCGGGATTGGGAGCATGGGCAGCCTGCTAATAGATGCTTTCATCGGATCGGGAGCACTCAAGCCATCGCAAATTACGGCCAGCAATCGAACGTTCGCGAAAGCCATTTGCTTAGCCGACCGTCATCCCGGCCTTAAGGCTGTCCCTTCGAACCGAGAAGCGGTTATCGATCAGGATATCGTCTTCCTCTGCATCAAGCCGGTGGAATTCAAAACGGTGCTGGACGCCATCCGCGATCATCTGCTGCCGAATCAACTCGTCATTTCGATTACGAGCCCCGTCCTGCTGGAGCAGCTGGAGGATTCGCTCCCCTGCAAAATCGCCAAGGTCATTCCGAGTATCACCAACTACATGTGCAGCGGCGCTTCGCTGTGCATGTACGGCAGCCGCATGACCGACGCCGACATCGTCAGGCTGAACGGCCTGCTCTCCTATATAAGCGAACCCCTTCAAATCGACGAAGCGCATACGCGCATCGTCTCGGATTTATCCAGCGTCGGTCCCGCCATCATGGCCTGCCTGCTGCAGCGCTTTATCGACGCGGCTGCCGAGGAGACCGGCCTCCCCCGCGAGCAGGCACGTCTGATCGCCAGCGAGATGCTCCTCGGTACGGGACAGCTGCTGACATCCGGCGGCATGTCTCCGGAAGACCTGCAGGCGCGGGTCGTCGTTCCCGGAGGCATTACCGCGCAGGCGTTGGCGCTTCTGAACCGGGAGCTCGACAGCGTGTTCAACCGCGTCATCATGGCTACCCACGCCAAATATCGCGAGGACCTGGAGAAGGTCGCCGACATTTTATACGGCAAAGAGGTGAACGGCCCTTAACGCATGCTTTGCGTTAAGAGGTCGTTCACCTCTTTTTTCGTATCTATGCCGATTAGCCGACTACGATGTTAACGAGCTTGCCTTTAACGACGATCAGCTTGCGAACGGTCTTGCCCGCGATGGCTTCGGCCACTTTCTCCGACGCTTTAGCGATCCGTTCCATTTCGGCTTCGTCCGTGTCCGCTGCGATCGCGATGCGGTCGAGAATTTTGCCGTTCACCTGCACGACGATTTCGACCTCTTGGTCGACGGTCCATGCTTCCTCGTACGTCGGCCAAGCGGCATACGACAGAGCGTCCGTACGGCCCAGCTTCGACCACAATTCTTCCGCGATGTGCGGCGCGAGCGGCGAGAGCATTTGCACGAAATGTTCCATCGCTTCGCGCGGCAGCCCCTCGGCTTTGTAGGCATCGTTGACGAAAATCATCAGCTGGCTGATGGCCGTGTTGAAGCGCAGGTTCTCGTAATCGTCCGTCACTTTCTTCACGGTGCGGTGCCATGTGCGCTTGAGCGCATCCGAAGCTTCGCCGCCGACCTTCTCGTTCAGCTCGCCGTTGTCTCCGATGAACAGACGCCATACGCGGCCGAGGAAGCGGTACATGCCTTCGACGCCGTTCGTGTTCCATGGCTTCGTCGCTTCGAGCGGTCCCATGAACATCTCGTACATGCGAAGCGTATCCGCGCCGTACACGTTCACGATATCGTCCGGGTTGATGACGTTGCCGCGGGATTTGGACATTTTCTCATTGTTCGTGCCGAGGATCATCCCTTGGTTGACGAGCTTGTGGAACGGTTCCTTCGTATCGACCACGCCGATATCGTAAAGCACCTTATGCCAGAAACGCGCGTAGAGCAAGTGAAGCACCGCGTGCTCCGCGCCGCCAATATAGAGATCGACAGGCAGCCATTCCTTCTGCTTCTCTTTGGAGCAGAGTTCTTGGTCGTTGTGCGGATCGATGAAACGCAGGTAGTACCAGCAGCTGCCCGCCCATTGCGGCATCGTGTTCGTCTCGCGGCGCGCGCGCATGCCTGTTTCCGGATCCACCGTTTCTACCCATTCTGTCACGTTGGCGAGCGGCGATTCACCGGTACCCGACGGCTTGATTTGATCAACGTCCGGCAGCAGAAGCGGAAGCTGATCATCCGGAACCGGCTTCATCGTGCCGTCCTCCAGATGGAGAATCGGAATCGGCTCGCCCCAATAGCGTTGACGGCTGAACAGCCAGTCACGAAGACGGTACGTCACTTTGCCTTGGCCTTTGCCTTCTGCTTCGAGCCACTCGATCGCTTTGGCGATCGCTTCCTCGGTGCCGAGACCGTCCAGGAAGCCGGAGTTCACATGCGGACCTTCGCCGGCGAAAGCCGCCTCGGTCACGTCTCCGCCCTGTACGACCTCCAGGATCGGCAGATTGAATTGCTTCGCGAACTCCCAGTCGCGCTCGTCATGACCCGGAACCGCCATGATAGCGCCCGTTCCGTAGCCTGCCAGCACGTAGTCCGCGATCCAGATCGGCACGCGCGAGCCGTTGATCGGGTTAATCGCGTAGGCGCCAGTGAATACGCCGGATTTGTCTTTGTTCAGGTCCGTACGCTCCAGATCACTCTTGCGCGCAGCCGTATCCTGATAGTCCTTCACCGCTGCCTGCTGGTCGGCCGTCGTAATGGCTGCCACAAGCTCATGCTCAGGCGCAAGCACGCAATACGTCGCGCCGAACAGCGTGTCCGGACGGGTCGTGAAGACGACGAGCGAAGCGTCATGGCCGTCGATCGCGAACGTGACTTCCGCTCCCTTGGACTTGCCGATCCAGTTGCGCTGCATGTCCTTGATGCTCTCCGTCCAGTCCAGCTCTTCCAAATCCTCGAGCAGGCGTTCCGCGTATTCCGTAATGCGAAGCACCCATTGGCGCATCGGCTTGCGAATTACCGGATGGTTGCCGCGCTCGCTGAGGCCGTTGATAACTTCTTCGTTCGCCAAGACCGTACCGAGCGCCGGGCACCAGTTGACCGGTACTTCCGCTACATAGGCAAGACCTTTATTGAACAGCTGGATGAAAATCCACTGCGTCCATTTGTAATAATCCGGATCCGTCGTGCTGAATTCGCGGTCCCAGTCGTACGAGAAGCCGAGCGACTTGATCTGGCGGCGGAAATTGTTGATGTTCTTGACCGTAATCTCGCGCGGATGCTCGCCCGTATCGAGCGCATGCTGCTCGGCCGGCAGTCCGAAGGCATCCCAGCCCATCGGATGGAGGACATTGAAGCCTCGCATTCTTTTGTACCGAGACACGATATCCGTAGCCGTATAGCCTTCCGGATGGCCGACGTGAAGTCCGGCTCCCGATGGATACGGAAACATATCGAGCGCGAAAAACTTCTGTTTGCCCGCGTCCTCCGTCGTTTTGAACGATTTGTTCTCGTCCCAATGCTGCTGCCATTTCGGCTCGATCACAAGCGGGTTATAACCGTGTTGATCCTGGCGTTCCTGTGTCATTTTCCATTAGCCTCCCTATTTATCCATCCTGTGCGCGCATGCCCGTACCGCAGAAGGCAATAAAAAAACCTCCCGCCCCCAGCGATATTCGCTAGGGACGAGAGGATTACGCTCCCGTGGTACCACCCTAGTTAACGGTCGGCATTCTTTGCCGCCCGTTCACTCTATTCCCTTATCGCGGGCGAATCGGCATGCTTTCACTGATCGTTCCATCAGCTGCATACGGCTCCAAGGCGAGTTCGCTTCACGTTGGTCCGGCTTCCACCACCCGCCGGCTCTCTTGACCTAACGCTCCCGAAGCTACTGCTCCTCTTCAACGCCTTGCTTATTTAATAAACATGATTAGCTCGATTATAAAGAAGTAGCAAAGCCAATGTCAAGGCAAGAAGCGCCTAAACCCGCAAGATAGCGACAGCTTTCACTTCACGGCGGCAAAAAACAACCGTTCCGTATCGTCATCGGCCGGATCCAGCTTGAAGTCCCCGAACAGGTCCACTTTCGAGAAGCCCACCGCGAACAGTGCCTCCTTGATCCATTCCGCATCGTACGCGCGCTGTACATGCGTTTCCTCGATGCGCGCATACGACCGCCCCCGGCTGCCGGGAGCTTCGGCGAAAATCGTTAAATGATGCTCGATTTCCATCCGTTCCTCGTCCAGCTCGCTCGTCCATATGTAAGCGATGTCCGGTTCATCCAGCAAGAATGGCTGCTCCTCCGCATACCGGCGAAGCGTCCCGGGCGCATGGACATCGAACAGAAACACGCCGCCGGGCTTCAAGCCTCGGAGCGTAGCCGTGAACGCGGCGATCACGTCGTCTTCCTCGGTCAAATAATTGATGCAGTCGCAGAACGACAACACGCTGTCCGCGGGTTCGGCGATTTCCCATTCCGTCATATCCTGCTCCAGCCATGTAACGCTGCCTCCAGCTCCAGTCCCTGACCCCGGGCCAGAGTCTTCCTGCTTGCTGCGGCCAACCGTCAACATATCGGAAGAGATATCAATGCCGTATACCGCATAACCCGAGCGCGCGAGCGGAAGCGCAATGCTTCCCGTGCCGCAGCCCAGATCCACGACAGTCGAAGGCTTCCCATACCGCTGCCAGCAGGATTCCGCGAACGCGATCCATGCCGGATAAGGCATGTCCGCCATCAAGCGGTCATAGACGGCGGCAAACTGCGTATAAGCTTCCATCCGTGCCGCCCCCTACTTCGAGCCGTCCGGCTTCGGCGCTGGTCGCCCGATCGAAGACCCGTTCGCCGTAACCGATGCCGCCGGCGTCGAAACGTTGGCTTCAGCAGATGTCTCGCCTTCTTCGGCGGCAGAAGCCGCGCCCTTCTCCGTCAGCTTCGTCCAGCTGCCTTCCTGCGTGACGAGCCCGTCGCGCATGAGCTTGCCGAGCGCGCGCTTGAAGGCGCCTTTGCTGATGTCGAACTTTTGCTTGATGATATCGGCTTGGGTTGCATCCGAGTAAGGCATCGCGCCGTTCGGGCGCTCCTTCATGAACGCCAGAATCCGGTCGGAATCCTCCAGCCGGCCGACTTCCTTGCGCTGATTCATCGACAGGTTGACGCGTCCGTCCTCGCGCACGAAGGTCACGCGGGCCTTCACGCGTTCGCCTAGCCGCAGCAGCCGGGTACGGTCGCCCGCCGGAATGAAGCCGTATGCGCCGAAGCCTAGAACGCCGCCGTCGATCATGACGAACGAGCCAATCTTGAGGGTCTTCGTCACCCAGCCCTCGATCCAGGTGTTATGCCAGGTGGTAGGCGCGTTGAATGCCAGCTCGGCCAGCTCTTCCTCGAACGCAACCTTCGCTACCAAACGGCCGATCTTGTCGTGCGCAAGGATAACATGCACCTCGTCGCCGCGCTTCGGACGAAGCTCCTTCAGCTCCGGCTGCTCCGACAAAGGGAGCAGCAGCTGCCTGCCGAGCCCCATCTCGAGGAAAGCGCCGATACGCGGGTGAATGTCCGCCACCGCGAGCCGGGACACTTGTCCGAGCTGGATCAGCGGCTTTTTCATCGTCGCGGCTATCCTGTCCTCGGAATCGAAGAACAGGAAGACGTCATAGAATTGCCCGATTTGCGGGCGATGGCCGACAAGCTCGGTATAATGCATGAGCACTTCGTTCTCGCCGTCGGTCATAAAATAACCGTAGGGCGACACTTCACGCGCCAATTTGAGATTCATCGTCGTGCCTGCGATCAGGCTCATGCAAACTCCACAACCTTCGCGTCCGACCACAGACGTTCGATACTGTAATATTCGCGCTCCTCGCGATGGAACACATGGACGACGACGTCGCCGATGTCGACGAGCACCCATCTGCCGCTGTCCGCGCCTTCGATGCCGCGAACGCGAACGCCGCGCGCCTCCGCCTGCTTGCGGATCTCCGTCGTGATCGCTTGTACCTGTACGTCCGAATTCCCGTGGCAGATGACGAAATAATCCGCGACGAGCGAGATGTTCTGTAAATCCAGCGCCACGATGTTCTGCGCCTTCTTGTCTTCCGCCGCTGCTACTACCGCTTGCAGCAAATCTTCAGAGCTAATTGTCATTGCTCAGCCTCCCGTAATCGTAAAATCAAATCATTCCGCGCAGCGATGGTCAGCGGAAAAATCCGCTTGCCCTGCTGCAGCAAATAGGAAATCGTCGAATCGAAGCCCGCGATCAGCGCTTGCTCCAAATGTTGCTCGGCCAGTTCCCGAATGTGCGTCACGCCCGGAAAATCCCTTCCAGGCTCCATATAGTCCGCCAGGCAAACGATTTTGTCCATCAGCGTCATGCCTTCGCGTCCCGATGTATGGTAGCGGATGGCATCCAGAATCTCCGGATCCGTCACGCCGTAGTCCCGTTCCGCGACGAACGCTCCGACCGGCGCGTGCCACAATTCCTTATCGAAACGAAGCAGCTCCTCCGGAAGGTGCTGCTCCTTAATGATCGTTTCCATGCGCGATGTCGGCCAATATTTGGCCACGTCATGGAGAATCGCCGCCTGCTCCGCCCGTACCGGATCGCCGCCGAACCGCTCCGCGAGCAGTATCGATGTTTCCATGACGCCGAGCGTATGCGTCCAGCGCCGCTCGGGCATTTCGGCTTTGACGGCCGCCATCATCTCATTGCGATTCATAAAGTCCATACCTCCGAATGAAGGAATGCACCTTCTCGGGTACCAGGAACCGAATGGAACGTCCTGCCGCAATCCGTTCCCGGATCGCCGTCGATGAAATATCGATCAGCGGCATCTCGACCAGCGTCAGCTTGTCGGTAATATAAGCTGGGAGCTGCTCCAGTTGGAAAGATTCCCCGGCGCGGGTAACGCCGATGAAAGACGCTATTTTCGCGAGCGCTTCGATCTCATGCCATTGCGGCAGATCGTTGACGCGATCCGCACCGATAATGATGCTGAACGTGCGATCGGGATACAGCTCGTTCAGCGCCTGGATCGTATCGATCGTATAGCTCGTGCCTTCCCGCTCCAGCTCGATGTCCATCGCGCGGAAATGCGGCTGGAAGTCGATGCCGCGGTATACCATTTCGAGTCTGGAAGCGCCGTCGGCCTGTGGACCGGACTCCTTGAGCGGGGGTTCTCCTGACGGTACAAACCAAACCTCGTCTAATCCGCAGGCTTCCCGGGCGGTCTCGGCGGCAAGCAAATGTCCGTAATGAACGGGATCGAACGTGCCTCCCATAAATCCAACTTTAATCAATTGCCCGCAGCTCCTTTCGCTTCCAGCTGAGCGAGCATCCCCTTAAGGAAGCTCGATCGTTTTGTGATCTTTCGATTCCTTGTACAGCACGATCGTCTTGCCGATGACTTGCACGAGCTCGGAGCCGGATTCCGCGGCTACCCATGCGCCGACTTCCTTCGGATCTTCCGAGCTGTTGTTGAGTACGTTCACTTTGATGAGTTCGCGAACTTCGATCGCTTCTTCGACATGGCGGATCAGATTATCGTTCATGCCGCCCTTGCCTACTTGAAATACCGGCGTCAGATGGTGCGCGAGCGAGCGCAGATGACGTTTTTGCTTGCCTGTTAACATAATTGTCGTTCCTTCTCTCAATGAATTAGCCGTTCGTCTGCAGAGCTTCCAGCACGACTTCGCGCATCGCTGCGGCGGGAGCCGCCTGCCCCGTCCAATATTCGAAGGCGTAAGCGCCTTGGTAAATAAACATGCCGAGACCGCCGTGAATAAGGCAGCCTCGTTCCTTCGCTTCCTCCAGGAAACGGGTCGTAAGCGGATTGTAAATCAAATCGCTTGCGATGCTTCCCGGTCTCAGCCACGCGCTGTCCAGCGGCGTCGACTCCACGTTCGGGTACATGCCGAGCGAGGTCGTATTGATGACGATGTCGCTCTCCGCGCATGCATCGCGAAGCTCGTCCTGGCCGATCGCGCGGATGGAAGGCACATGGCTGCGAAATGCATCCGCAAGCTCTTGCGCGCGGGCGACGGTCCGATTCGATATCGTTACCGAACCGACGCCTTCGCGGGCAAGCGCGTACAGAATCCCCCGCGTCGCGCCTCCGGCCCCGACGATGAGCACGCGGGCTCCCGTCAGATCGGAGCGAATCTCTTCCTTGAGCGAGCGGACATATCCGATGCCGTCCGTATTATAACCGGTCAGCCGGCCTCCGTCGTTCACGATCGTGTTCACGGCACCGATCGCCTGCGCGCTCTCATGGATCTCGTCGAGCAGCGGCATGATGTCGAGCTTATGCGGTATCGTGACGTTCACGCCGCGAATGCCCATAGCCCGGACGCCCGCAACAAAATCGCCGAGCCGGTCGCCCGTAATATGCCAGGCGGTATAGATCCCGTTAATGCCGCATTCCCGAAAGGCGCGGTTCATCATGACCGGCGACTTGGAATGCCGGATCGGGTCTCCGATGACGCCGTAGAGGACCGTATGGCTGTCCACCTTGTTGCCCATTCTCCCTGTCACTCTCCCCTAAACCTGATGAATCGGCGAAACAGGAGCCTGCCCGAAGCAGACGCCTAGATCAGCGCATCGCGCGTCATGACCCGGATGCCCTTCGGCGCGTGGATATCCACAAGCGCGCCGTTCGCCCCGTTCACATGAATCCATCCTAGACCCGAAATGAAAATATCGGTGTCCGTTCCCTTGCGGAGCTTCAGCCGATGCCGCGTCCATGGAGGCATCTCGGCAAGCTCCTCGCGCGATGGCGGCGCAAGCAGTTCCCCTTTGTGATCCGCAAACAGCTCGTCGGCGCGTTCAAGCTTCGTCCGGTGCACCTGCAGCGCATTGGACACATAGAGCGAGAAGGACTGACGGTCGCCTTCGATGAAATCAAAGCGCGCCAAGGCCCCGACAAACAGCGTCTGCCCGGCGTTCAGCTGATAAACGAGCTGTTTGATCGGCTTATCCGGCAGCAGCGCGCCAAGCACGCTTCGCGGGACGATCTCGGTCATACGGTGCGCGTAGACGATGCCCGGCGTATCGATAATTTCTTTCCCGTCATCAAGCGGGATATGGACGGCATCGAGCGTCGTCCCCGGATAACGCGAGGTCGTCAGCTCGCGTTCCAAATCGCTGTAGTCGTGAATCAGCCTGTTGATGAGCGTCGACTTGCCGACGTTCGTGGCGCCGACGACGTAGACGTCGCGGTCGCCGCGGTGGCGGCCGATCGACTCGATCACGCGATCGAAGCCGATGTTGCGTTTCGCGGAGCAGAGCACGATATCGACAACCTTCAGGCCTTCCGCCTTCGTCTGCTTCTGCACCCAGTTCAGCAGCCGATTCGGGTTGATGCCCTTCGGCAGCAGGTCGATCTTGTTCACGACGAGCAGCACGGGATTGTTGCCCACGAACCGCTGCAAGCCGGAAATCAAGCTGCCTTCGAAGTCGAACAAATCGACGATATGGACGACGAGACTCTGCGTGCCGGCGATTCCCCCCAGCAGCCGCAGAAATTCGTCCTGATCGACCGCGACCGAAGCCGCTTCATTATAGTTCTTGATCCGGAAACAGCGCTGGCATACGGGCAGTTCCTTTTCCAGCGCCGCAGCCGGGACATAGCCCAGTTTGTCCGCCGTTTCGGTTTGCAGCTTAATGCCGCAGCCGGCGCACGACTTCACGCCTTCTTCTTGCCGATTGATCATGAATTCCGTTCCTCCTCGGGCCATAGCCCTTTCTTCCGCAGACGCGACAGGGCGACCTTCTCGAGCATCCGGTTGAAACGGGTCATGACGCCTTCGTCGTCCGGCGCGATCGGTCTAACCAAAATCGTGAACAGTCCCATCCGCCTGCCGCCAAGTACGTCCGTCATCATTTGATCGCCAATAACGGCCGTGCTCTCGGCGGGCAGGCCCAGCTCTTTCAATGCACGGACGAATGCGGCATTCGCCGGCTTGCGCGCGGCATGCACGAACGGAATATCGAGCGGCTTCGCGAACTTGGAAACGCGCGTTTCGTTATTATTGGACACGATGACGACCTTGAAGCCGAGGTCGCGCACATCGTCGAGCCATTTGACGAGCTGCGGCGTCGCGAGCGGCACCCGCGCGCCAACGAGCGTATTGTCGAGATCCGTAATAATTCCGCTGATGCCCTGCTCTTTCAAGGCATGCAAGTTGATATCATAGATGGTATTGACGCGCATTTGCGGCAACAGCCGTTCAAACATGTTTTCGACTCCCCCGGTTGCATTGGCGAGCAGTACTCCTATTTGCATTCCTAACTATGCGCATGGGTACGACCAGCCCTGTCTTCGCTATCACGCAAACTATACCATAAGTTGTGATTTTGTTGCAAAATACCGCACTATGCGTGAAAAAAAGATGACCTCCCAAATAAATGCAGAAGCCATCTCTTCATGTTGGGTTAAAGGTGGAATGCTGCATTCAAAGCTTCCGCTTTGAACGCAAACCAATCCCGAGGTGGAATGCTGCATTCAAAGCTTCCGCTTTGAACGCAAACCAATCCCGAGGTGGAATGCTGCATTCAAAGCTTCCGCTTTGAACGCAAACCAATCCACCTACCTAACCAATATGCTCACGTATATGCTTGATTGAAGCCGTTGCCCGTTCCGCTTCCTCTTGCGTCATGGACTGGCTGCTGTACATCGCTTTCTCGAAAGCATGCTGGACGATTTTGAACTGCGGCTGAAGCGAAGTCAGCTTCGTCGACCAGCGCCCCATCGTTTCCCGCACCGTTTCGTTATTCTCCACGTCCATGCCTTTCTTGCGGCAATGCTTGATCAGGCGGTTCGTTTCATGCACGATTCGGGCATTGACGGTATCGGAGCGGCGGCGGCGATACCGACGGAGCAATGCCGGGAAGGAGCGATACGCATACCCTGCAATTCCCAGGAGAAGCACGCCCGCAGCCGTCCAAAACATCCATGGCTTCACGGAGAAGCTGCTTTCTTCCTCTATCGGCACAACCGCCGTGCTGTCGTCCGCCGCCGGATCCTCTTGGACAACCGGAGCAGGCTCGTCTTTCGGCAGTGCGTACGGATAAGAGAAACCAGGCGTCGCTTCGAACGGGAGCCAGCCGTAATCGTTGAAATAAATTTCGACCCACGAATGCGCGTCGGCATTGCGGACGGTATACGTACCCGCGCCGTCCGGATTGGGAACGACCATGCCGGACAAGCCTTGCATTTGCTGCATTTGTTCATTGGCCGGCAGGCTGCCCGAAGAGTAGCCCTTCACCCAGCGCGTCGGAATTCCGAGCGTTCTCGACATGACCGCAAGACTGGAGGAGAAATAATCGCAGTAGCCCTCCTTAATCTCGAAGAGGAACGCATCGACGAAGTCCTTGCTTGATTTGAGACTCAGATCCGGCGTGTTCGTATACTTGTAATTCATCTGCAGGTAGCTGATCAGCGCTCTCACCTTGTCGTACGGCGTTGCCGCGTCCTTCGTCAAGTCCGCTGCGAGCGTCTTGACGCGTGAAGGCAGTCCCTCGGGAAGCTTCAGATAGACGTTGCTCAATCCTTCCGCAGCCTCAGCAGCCGGACCGGTCTTCAGCGTCTCCTCGTTCAAGACCGGGACCTTCGATTCGATCGTGTAGGATTGGGGATACCGATCCGCAGCCGCCTTAGGGAATCGCAGCTCCCAGGAATTCGCCAGCCAGCTGAGCGCAGGGAACCCGGAGTCGTCCCCGTTGATCTTCAGTACCTTATTGATCGGCCCTGCCCCGAACAGCACCGGGTATTTATCTTTGCGTTCCATCGTCACGGTTTGGGTAACGGCGACGGTTTCCGTGGAAGCCGCGATTCCTTTCGCCGGAAGCGCTTGTCCGCCAGCGCTTGCTTTCAGCGTGCCTTCCGACTTCTCCTCGGCAGATTCCTGCCAGCCGGTGCCGTTGTACAAGGCCCTCGTCTCTCCGCGCCAATAGCTGCGCTGATTCGTCGTCACGGTCATGACGGGCGTGTAATCGAACGTGAAGCCGCCGCCGAGCACGCTGTCGTTGCGGCTGTAACCGGAACGAGTGTCGGCGTTATTCTTGCTGACGGCGACCGAAATGGCCTTATCCCCCACGAAGGAAGGCACGGTCTCGCCGCGCGATTCCTTCCAAGCCGTGTACGGGTCCGTCAGCACCGGCCTCACGGTCGGCACGAACAAACCGGCTGCCATGACGAGGGTGATGATGAGCATAATTGGAAGGAACAAGCTGAGCGGATATTCGAGCAGCCGCGACCAATTATCGGGATGACGCTCCTTGAAGCCCGCGAAATGACTCGCCACCAGCCAGCCGAGGCCGACAAACACGAGCCAGGCGATTTCTTCCCACAAATAGATCGGCGTGAATATCGAATCGGCTGCCGCCAAGGAAAGGATCGCTGCGGCTACGAGCATCATGATCCAGCTTCGCCTGCGGCGAATCGACACGACGAGATGGAAGACCGCCAGCACGCCGAGGCTGATCCATAAGTAAGGATTCAATTGGCCGAACTGATTGCCGATCCAGTACATCCAGTCCAAGAAGTGCCTGCGGCTGCCCACGAAGGGAAGCCATTCGTATTTGGTATAGGCGATAGTCAAACCTGCTACCGCAATGAGCTGGACGCCGATCGACAACGTCTTGGTTGGAAGGAGCAGATTCGCCAAGACGGCCGCCAGCAGCACCCCGTTCACGATCGTAAACGTCTCTTCCCACCAATAATCGCCCAAGCAGCGGATCCATTGGGAGATTAGCAGCGCCGCCAAACAGGCGGATAGTTTGCGGTACAGGCCGTCTGTCAGCCAATGAAGCGCCATGCGGCGAATCGCGGTCATACGCGGCCCCCTTCCAGCGCTTCCGGCAGCTCTTGCAGCTTGCTGATCGTATACACCGTAAATCCGCTTCGGCGCAGCAGTCGCAGCCATTCGCCGGCGTGGATATCGCTGACCTTGCTGCCGCGCTCGTCTTCCGCGCGCTTCACATGTACGAGAACGGGCATAACGCCTGTCCGATTGAGCCATTCCATCGCCCGAATCGTCTCCTCGCCGGGCTGCGGACTGACGATGATCACGAACGCGCCCGCTCCGGCGAGAGCGCCGGACTGGCGCAGCGCGCGGTACAGCGGCTGATCGCCGTCCGCCTGCACGCGAACGAGATGCTTCATCATGAGATCGCGCTGGTCTGCGGATGCGTTCGGCGCGTAGCCTTCGTGCTTGGTGCCGACGGATATAAGCCCCACCGCGGTCGAGCGGCGAAATCCGAACTCGAGCAAGGAAGCCGCGGCGGATACCGCAAGCTCGAACTGAGCTTTATTCTCGTAAGCGCCTGTATATCGATCCAACATGACGATCATGCGCGGCAAGGACTCCCGCTCGAACTCCCTCGACTTCCATTGCCCGGTCTTGGCCGTTGCGTTCCAATGGATGCGGGATAGCCGATCGCCATAGATATATTCGCGGACGCCGTTGATCTGGGTCGTTTCCTTCGAGGACGAACGCGACACGGACGTGGAGAACGGACCTTTGAAGCCCCGTCTCATCTGCCGCCAGTCCCGGATCGCCGCCGTGCGCGGATAGACGCTGAACGGAATCGACGAATCGAATGTCCCCGTATGTTCGAACAGACCGAAGATATCGCGCGTGGAGCACTCCGTCGCTTCGAAACGGTACACGCCGCGTTCCAGCGGCGGCGTCGTGTAATTCACGCTTCCCGCGCGGCGATAATTCGGCACGAACGAAGCTTCGAACGGAACGGTGCTGCCATTTTGGGCAATGAGGCGATCACGTACGAGCACATACGGAATCGGCCAAAAGCCCGGAATCTGAACGTCGATATTCACTTCGAGCCGCGTTCCCGCGACGAGCGCTTGTTCCGTCAGCGTGCTGGCGCCATTGGCCAGCCGGCGCTCGCCGGACACCTGGGCGATGCCGCTCCAACGGCCGAACACCAAATAAACAAGCAGGACATTGAATATGCAAAAAAGCATCAGCGAGGTTTTGCCGCCTTGAAACAGCACGAACAGCAGAGAAGATATATAAAGAAATCCAATCAGCCGCCACCTTAGTATCGTCGCTTTCGCCGTCAACATAGGCGTTATCGCTCCATTCGGACGGGTACGCTCGTTTCGCGAATGACCGCCTGCACGACATCCTCAGCCGTAAGGCCGTTCATTCGGGATTCGGTATGCATAATAATTCGATGCGCCAGCACGGACGATGCCAACTGCTTGATGTCGTCAGGAATGACATAGTCGCGCTCCTGCAGGTAAGCGTTCGCTCTCGCTGCCGCCGTCAGCGATATCGCCGCCCGCGGGCTTGCGCCAAGCTGTACGCCGCTGTGGTCGCGCGTAGCTCTGACGACGCGGATAATATAATCCGCTACCGCGTTGTCGAGATGGACCCGCTTCACGTCCTCCATCATAAGGGCGATCTGCGCAGCGGTGACGACGGACTCCAGCTGATCGGCCGGCGAAGTGGCGTTGGGCGAAATAATCATTTGACGCTCGGTGGCCGCATCGGGATAGCCGAGCGAGATTTTCATCATGAAGCGGTCCAGCTGCGCTTCGGGCAATGTGTACGTGCCGTCGAATTCAATCGGATTCTGCGTCGCGATGAGCGTGAACGGCACCGGCAATTCATACGTGTCTCCGTCCACCGTGACGCGGCGCTCTTCCATCGCTTCCAACAAAGCGGATTGCGTCTTCGTCGTGGCGCGGTTGATTTCATCCACGAGCACCAGGTTTGCCATGACCGGACCCGGGCGGAACAGGAAGGTCTCATGTTTAGGGTGATAAATGGCAACCCCCGTAATATCGGAGGGCAGCAGATCGGGATTGCATTGAATGCGGCGGAATTGCCCGCCAATCGTACGCGCCAGCGCTTTCACGAGCTGCGTCTTCCCGGTTCCCGGAACGTCTTCGATGAGAACATGGCCGCCTGCCAGCAGCGCCGTTAACAGCCGCTCGATTTCGGATTGTTTCCCCAGGATGCAGCTTTCCAAATTGCGGCGAATTTCATTGCTTAAACGGTATTCTGCTGTACGAGTCTCCATGAACATTCCTCCCGGAAAAAATGCTAGAATGAATGCGGTCTCTAGTCCTATTATTTTACAGAAAATCCACCCCTCCGTACAGACGCATAACCGCCAAAAAAAATTGGAGATTCCCACAGGGAACCTCCAATTTCAATGCATGCGGCCGGTTGTCGTCAGCCCTTCGGCCTAACGGCAAGCGCCGCCAGGAACGAAAAGATGATCGCCGCGGATATGCCCGCGCTCGTAATGTCGAATATTCCGGTTATGATCCCGATCCACCCGTCGCGGTGCAGCTCCGTCAGCGCCCCGTGCACCAGCGCATTGCCGAAGCTCGTGATCGGAACCGTCGCCCCCGCCCCCGCGAACTTGATGAGCGGATCATACCAGCCGATGCCGTCCACGACCGCTCCCGCCACGACGAGCGTTGCCATCGTATGCGCCGGCGTCAGCTTCGCAACGTCGAACATCAGCTGTCCGATCAGGCAAATGCCGCCGCCGACGATAAAAGCCCACAAATAAATCATGCTGCCTAGCTCCTTTCGTTCTCTTAGTTGTGCAATGGACTTTCCAACGAAACAGCATGCGCGATGCACGGAATCGATTCTCCCTGCTGGAAGGACAACGGCGACAAGAGCGCGCCCGTCGCGCAGACGAGAATTCGCTTCAGCTCGCCCTTCTGCAGCCGCTTCAGCAAATGACCGTACGTGACGACGGCGGAACAGCCGCAGCCGCTTCCCCCTGCCTGGACCTTCTGGTTCTGCACGTCATACACCATCAAGCCGCAGTCGCCGAATACCGTGTCCTCCATGGGGATGCCATCTCTAGCCAGCAAATCCTTGGCAATGCCATGGCCGACGGTGGCCAAATCCCCCGTGACGATCAGATCGTAATCCTTCGGCTGCCTGCCTGTATCGTTAAAATGCGCCGTGAGCGTATCCACCGCCGCCGGAGCCATCGCCGCCCCCATGTTGAACGGGTCCGTGATGCCGAGATCGACGATCTTGCCGATCGTGGCGCATTCGACGATGGGGCCGTCGCCTGCCGGCGCGACGACGACGGCGCCTGCCCCCGTCACCGTGTATTGCGCGGTCGGCGGCTTCTGCGAGCCGTATTCCGTCGGATAGCGGAACTGCTTCTCCGCCGTGCAGTTATGGCTGCAAGTACCCGCCAGCACGTACTGGCCGTTGCCGGAATTGACGATTAGCGAGGCGATCGCAAGCGACTCCATCGAAGTGGAACAAGCGCCGAACACGCCGAGATAAGGCGCCCCGATGGTTCTGGCCGCGAAGCTGTTGCTGATGATTTGGTTCATCAGATCGCCGCCGACGTAGAACTGCAGCTGCTGCTTGTTGACCTTGGCCTTCTCCAGGGCGATCTCGGACGCCTGCTCGAGAAGCAGCCGCTCCGCCTTCTCCCAGCTCTTCTGCTGCATGTCCAGCTCCGGATGGACGAGATCGAAGTCGGCCGCGAGCGGTCCGTCCCCTTCGTCGGGACCGACGACCGTCGCCGCGCTGATGATGACGGGACGCTGTTCGAACCACCATGTTTGTTTGCCGCGCAGCATAGTCAGTGCCCTCCGATGCCGAAGATGAAGTAGACGAGACCGACGAAGAAGGCTGCCACGACGCCGAAGACGATAACCGAACCCGCCAGTTTGAACATGTTGGCGCCGACGCCGAGCACGAGACCTTCGGTGCGATGCTCAAGCGCCGCGGAGCACATGGAATTCGCGAAGCCCGTGACGGGAACGGCCGTGCCCGCGCCGGCCCATTGGGCGATTTTGTCGTAGACGCCCAGGCAAGTCATTATGACCGAGATCAGAATCAGCACGGCGACCGTCGGATTGCCCGCCTCCGTGCGCGACATGTTGAAGCCGTATACGAACACCTCGGATATGGCTTGTCCGACAATGCAAATCATTCCGCCGACGAGGAACGCCCGAATGCAATTGGCCAGGATCGACCTGGACGGCTCTCTCGACTTGGCAAAGTTTTGATATTCTTTCGGCGACATTGTCATCTTCTTATATTTGTTCTGTCCTGCGCTCTTGGTTGCGATGATCGTGCCCTCCTCTTGATGGTCTTTAAAGGAGTATGCGTCTTTGGAGGCGGCTTTATGCCAGTACTGGAAGGCGCTAGGCACTGTCTTTTCAAGAATCCGGAAACGCCGATAAACCTTCGTCTCCGGAAGGGAGCGGAAGGTTCAAAGGCCCCGGGATCGGGAAGCAATGATGCTAAAACAAGGCAACGACCAGCAGGACGACGAGCAGCACGTAAAGCGCCAGCACCAGCAGCATAAACATACCGGGAAGATCACGTTGCAGGGACATGCGAAGAAACTCCTCTCGGACCGGGATAGGCTTCTGCTGTATCCTATGCGGACATTCGCGGAGAGGCGACAGCAGAGGTGCCCATTGCCGCGGCTTAGCCGGAGCTTCTTACGACAAGGCGGGCGGAGAGCACGATCTTCTCCGGCTGCGCGCCGGGCTGCCGCAACTTCCGGACGAATGCTTCGACGGCGCGGATGCCAAGCCGCTCTTTCGCGAGATCGACGGTCGTGAGCGGTACGGCTGCTTCCATGCCCGCGGCGGTGTTGTCGATGCCGACGACCCGAATACCGCGATGCCCTTTCGAGTCCAGGAGCTGGAGCAGGAGCAGCGCAATGTCGTCGTTGGCGCAAATAATCCCTTGCGGCAGGCTACCTTCCGCTGCCGCGGCATCCAGGCGTCGCTCCAGCGCAGCCAGCCACGTCCTCATACCCGCGCTGCCGTAAGGAATCGTCCATTTCTTAAGCGTCGTGTTCACGTTAGGAGGCCTGGTTCCTTCCTTCGCATCATCGAGCGCAAGCCTGCAGCCCCACCAGCGCTCGCGGAAGCTGACCGCGAAGCTGTCCCGGCCGACGAACACGAGCGACCCGCAGCCCTGCGAAAGCAAATGGTGGCATGCCATCCGCCCCGCTTCCGCATTGGCGTTCAGCACGGCATCCGCCCCCGTCAGCGGCGCTTCATGGTCCACCAGGACCATCGGCAGGCCGTAGCGGACGATCCCGAGCAGCGTGCCTAACGGGCAATTGCCGGCGATAATAAACCCGGCCGCCCTTTCGAGAGCGCCTTCTGCCCCTAACAGCTCGGACAGGTCTTGGGTGGCATACGCGACTTGTCCGAACGTAAAGAAGCGCGGCTCCAACCCGTGCATCCGGCAGCCCGCTTCCACCCCTTCGACGACGCGCTTCCAGAAGTTCGGCTCCATCACGTGGCGTTCATCCAAGCCGATCAGGATCAGCCTTGCAACGTCTGGCGTTGGATGCTCTTCGACCATCCCCTTACTACGAGCGTCCTGCGGCAGCGCTTTACCTGTAGCCGATGGCCTCAGGCCATATCCGAGCGCGCCTGCCAGCGCCAATACTTCCCTGCGCGTCGCTTCGCTGACGCCGGGCTTGCCGGCTAACGCTTGCGATACCGTATATTTGGAGACGCCAAGCCGATCCGCGATCTGCTGCATCGATATTTTTTGGGCCATGGATGATTCCCCGTTTCGGCGAACGACAGGCGTTCGTTTTTCTGATTGACTTTTGCTCCGTTTCCCTCTAAAGTGAGCCCCGGATAAAACGCTTTCCAACCTAACAAACCTAACGAATCCATCTTACATGTTTTGCGTTTAATAATCGAATCCGAGAGGCTGTGAACGAGAATGAACCATTCCATTCTATTCTATGACGAGAGCTTTCCTTATGCGGGCGAACGCCCGAACGCGGCATCGCTTGCGAGACTGAAGGAAACCTTCGAGATCGTCGGTGCTTCCGAGCTGACTGACGCCCTGCAAGGGGCTGCGGTGTACGTCCACATGCATGGCTCGTATTTCCCGAAATCCGCATGGCCTTCCATTCTCGCGTTTGCTTCTCAAGGCAACGGCCTGATTACAGTCGGCGGCGCGCCATTCAAAACGCCCGTGACCGGAGAAGCCGGCAGTTGGAGAGCCGAGCCGGATCAAACGGCCTACCACCAGCAGCTTCATATTCATGAGGCGCTTCCCGTGTCCACCGAAGGCGTCGCCAAACTCGCGCATCACCGGGATATCCCGATCTTCGAAGGTTACGAATCGCTCTTCTCGATCGAGCCGACGTTCGGGCTTGCCCTGCACGTGACGCGCGCGGACGATTGTCCCGGACAGCAGAACGGTTCCGCCGGCCCGATGGATGCGCATTTCTACCCGCTTCTGAAAGGGATCAGCGGCGAAGGCCTGGAACGCGAACGCACCGCGCCGGCCGTATTGCTCGAGCACACGAAAGGTCCTTTCGCCGGAAGCCGGATGATCTTCGTGAACCAGCAGCTGGGCTCCGCGTTCTGGTCCGGAAACGGCGCGGAAGCACTGGCGAATTGGGCCGGATTCGCCGCGTCAGGCGTAACGGAGCTTTGGCTGAAGCCGAACTACGGCTCCTATGAGCTCGGCGAGCGCCCCGTCCTGATGCTGCAAGGCCAGCAGCTGCTGCAGACCCGCAAGGAACGCGTCAGCTCGCATGCGGCGGCATGGTCCTTCAAGGTCCGCGTCCTGAAGGCCGTCAACAGCGAAGTGCAGGAATCGGTTCCTTCGTTCGACTACGATAACGGCGAATTCACGGAAGTTTGGCGCACGGAAACGACGCTGGAGATCGGCCGCGAGCTCGTCATTCAGCGCATCGTCACGCCGCTGGATGCGGAAGCCGGCTTCTATACGGTGGAATGCGAAGCTACCTCGCCTGCGGGCGAGCGCCGCCTGCTTCGCCAAGGCTTCTGGGGCATGGATCAAGCGCTGCTTGAATCCGGCGAGCTGCTCACGTGCGATCGCGACTATTTCATCAAGAACGGCCGTCCGCTGCCGATCGTCGGCATGACCTATATGACGAGCGACGTCGCGCGCAAATTCCTGTTCCTGCCGAATGCGGCCGTCTGGGATCGCGATATCGCGCAGATGAAGCGCGCCGGCATCAACTCCATCCGGACTGGCATCTGGACCGCATGGCGCCAAATGATGTTCGTCGACGGACATCCGTACGAAGAAGTGCTTCGCGCCATCGACGCGCTCTTGTTGACGGCAAAGCGCCACGACATGGAAGTGACGTTCAACTTCTTCGGCTTCACCCCGGAAGCGTGGGAAGGCGTCAACCCGTATCTGGATCCGCGCAGCGTGGAAGCGCAAAAGCGGTTCATCGCGGCCATCGTATCGCGCCACGCGAACTCGAAGCACGTGCACTGGGATCTCATCAATGAACCCTCCATGTTCGATCCGAAGCGGGTGTTCAGCAACGGAGCGCGCTCCGCGCACGATCCGTTCGAGCACGCGGCTTATCTGGAGTGGCTGCAAGAACGCCATGGCAAGATCGAGCTGCTGCAGGAACGCTGGAACATGACGCCGTCGGAGCTGCCTTCCTTCGCGGCCGTCAAGCTGCCGGAGCCGGACGACATCAGCTTCGGCACGACGGAAGTGCTCGAGAAGAAAGGCGGCCCTTGGCTGGACTACACCCTCTTCTCGATGGATATGCACAACCGCTGGGCTTCCCAGCTGGTCGACACGATCCGCGCCATCCAACCGAAGCAGCTCGTTACGGTCGGCCAGGACGAAGGGCTCGGCGCGCAGCGCCCGTCGCCGTTCTTCTATGCGGAAGCGGTCGACTATACGACGGTTCACTCCTGGTGGCTGATGGACGATCTCGTGTGGGACGGCGTATTCGCGAAAGCGCCCGACAAGCCGAACCTTATTCAGGAAACCGGCATCATGTACGTCGAAACGCCGGATGGCCGCGCCAAACGCAGCGAAGAGGAGTTGCGCAACATTCTGGAGCGCAAGTACGCCTACGCCTTCTCCACTGGCGGCGCCGGAGCGGTGCAATGGATCTGGAACATCAATTTCTACATGCATAATATCAACGAATCCCATATCGGAGCGCTTCGCGCGGACGGCACGGAGAAACCGGAAGCGAACGTCTCCTACGATTTCGGCGCCTTCATGGGAAGCATTCGCGACCTGTTCGTGGACCGCAAGCTGGAAGAAGTTGCCGTCATCTATCCGTACTCCAACGACTTCTCCAACCGGAAGCTGGCAGCGGCGGCGACGACGCACGCCATTCGTACGCTCTCGCACGTGATGAACGTGCATGCCTTCGGCCTCGGCGAATATCAGCTCGAATCGCTCGCAACGACGAAGCCGAAGTTGATTATCGTGCCGAGCGCGCACAACTTTAGCACGAAGGCGCTGGAAACGTTGACGAACCACGTCGAGACGCATGGCGGCACGCTGCTATTCACGGGCCCGCTCGGCCTGGACGAGTACTGGCGTCCGGTACAAGCGAAAGCGAACGAGCTTGGACTCGGCGCCGTCGGCAACCTGCTCCGCGAAGAGCTGCTGGAGCTGAACGGCAAGCTGCTGCCGGTTTCCTTCGGCGGTACCCGCATTGCGGACAGCAGCAAAGGCGTGCCTGCTGCGGGACAAAGCGGTCCTTCGAAGCTGACGGAAGCGAAGCTCGGCGCAGGACGCCTGCTCTACTGCCCGCTGCCGATCGAGCTGAACGAGCGCCTGGAGCCGCTGCAAGCCGTATACGGCACCGCTCTTGAGCAGGCCGGCGTGGAAGCCGAGCTGGAATGGCTGCATGGCGGCGAGCTGCCGGGCGTCTATGGACGTAAGTTGTCCTTCGCTGCCGGCTCGCTCTACATCTTCGTCTCGGAGTTCGGCTGCGATGCCGCGGTCGAGGTCCGTGACCCGCAATCCGGCATCGGCTACGCATTCTCGCTTCCTCAAGAGCGGACAGTCATGTTCGCGGCGGATGCAAGCGGCAAGCTGCTGGCCGTCTACCGTCCGGACGAAGTGACGATCGACGTCAAGTAATCCGGTCTTCGGCGCAATCGAAAAGGCGAGCGAATTCCCTCATGGGGACTTCGCTCGCCTTTTTTGATCGCCTTATATGATAGCAATACGCTTCGAATGGCATTAAGCCTCGATCCACGTCGTCTTGCCGGCTGCCGGCGAACGCTTGCCTTGCGCCGGCGTCATGTCGGGAACGCCGATATAGAGGAAGCCCAGCATTTTATCCTGCGGACGCAGTCCGAATGCTTCGTTCATCAGCGGATGGAAGCACGGCTCGCCGGTTCTCCACACCGCGCCCAGACCGAGCGCATGAACGGTCAGCAGCATATTCTGAATGGCTGCGTTAACGGCGCCGTATTCTTCCAGCTCGATGACGTCGCGACGCTCTACCGGCGCGACGGCGACGCCGATGACAACCGGTGCGCGCTTCGCCTTGGTCAGGGCATCGGCCGTTTTCGCCGCTTGCGCCTCGGCATCCAAGCCGTCTCCCGCCTGCGTCAGCGCAATCGCTCCCAGAGCTTGGCCCAGCTTGTTTCTGCCCTCGCCGCTCATGACGAAAAACTGCCACGGCTCGGTCAGCCGATGGTTCGGCGCCCAAGTGCCCGCTTCCAGAATTTGCTCGATCGTTTCGCGCGCGATCGGCTCCTGCGTAACTTTCCCGATGCTTCTTCTTGTACGAATCGCTTCAATGACGTTCATGCGCATCTCCTATTCTATCCATCGTTATAGTAGCCGTTCGATAGATTCATTGTAGCATAGTTGCCCCCGAATGTTGATCGGCGAATGGCGTACGTTCAACTGGACAAACGAAAAATCCCGTCACAGCCGGCTTATCGTCGGACCGTGACGGGACAACTCCACTACATGCGATTAAGCCAATCCGGCAGCCGTATAAACCTTATCGAATCCGGCTTTGGAACGCTTCAGCAGCGCTTCCGGCGCATCGGTCGGCGCTTCCGCCGTCAAAATCTCCTGCGTGACGGAGCCCTTGTAGCCGATCGCGTTCAGCGCGCTCAGGAAACCGGCCAAGTCGATGACGCCTTCGCCCGGGTAGAGGCGTCCGTTATCGAGAACGTCTTCCACGGCCACGTTCGGCGCGTCGTTGATGTGGACATGAACGATCCGATCCGGCGTCAGCGCTTCGATATCCGCAAGGCCGTGACCGTTCGTATACCAGTGGTACGCGTCGAACAGCAGGCCGACGTTCGGCTCGCCGATCGCATCGATCCAGTCCAGCGTTTCCTGCAGCGTCCACAGGAACGGGTTGGCCCATGCGGTACGCAAGTGATGCGGGCCGACGAATTCAAGGCCGAGGCGGATGCCGTATGCGCCGAGAATTTGCGCGCATGTGCGCAGTCTGCGCGTAGCGAGCACTGCGAAATGCGACGCTTTATAGTCCGTCGCCGGCAGCACGTACGTGCAGCAGCTTCGGCAGCCAAGCGCCGCGGCAGCGGCAGCTTCTTCGGCCAGCTTGGCCAGTCCGGCGCGGAAGGATTCTTCCGATGCGCGCCATTCCACCGACAAGCCGATCGATCCGATCGTTACGCCGCTGTCCGCGAGCAGCTTGCGCGCGCCTTCGAGGCCGTTGCGGTCGATCAGGCCTTTCGCATCGATATCGACGGTTTGAAATCCGTATTCGCCGGCAAGCGCGATGAAACGTTCGTCGCTGCCAATCTCGCCGAGCCCGGCGCGGGATAATCCTTTTAGCATCAATAGTCAACCTCCGTTTATGATAGATTCCAGTCTAGCTTCACTTCATGGCCGGTACGGGACGATTCGTAGATCGCATCCAGTACCAGATTGTTCGTAAATCCTGACAGTGCCGACGTGATGGGCTGTTTGCCCGTCAAGATGCAGTCGAGGAAATGCCGGCTGAGGCGAAGACGCTCGTTCTCGTCGTTCTCCGGCCGGGCAAGCACCGTTTCCATCGGCTTGTCGAACTTCTCCGTCATCAGCTTGCCGGTTGCGCCGCGGTAGCTGGCGCCGCCTTCCGTGCCCATGAGGTGCACGAACGGCGTATTGTCCGTATCCATGTGAACGGCCCAGCTCACTTCGAGCGTCAGCGTGCTGCCGTCTTCCATTTTGATCATGGCCGTAGCCAAATCCTCGACATCGTAGATGCCGTTCCAATTCGGCTTGCCCCATGTGCCGATCCCTCTGCGCTTCGGACCGAATTCGGCGTACGTGGAGCCGAACACCGAAACCGGCTTCGGATTGCCCATCAGATAGAGGGCGAGATCCAGCATATGAACGCCGATATCGATCAGCGGTCCGCCGCCGGATTGATCCATGCGCGTGAACCACGTGCCCCAGCCCGGAATGCCCTTGCGGCGGAACCAGCCCGTCTTGGCATTGTAAATTTTGCCGAGCTCGCCGCGGTCGATCTGTTCCTTGATTTGCATCGGAACGGATTCCCAGCGCATCTGATGCCCGACCATGACGACTTTGTCGGTCTTCTCGGCCGCTTGCAAAATTTGCTTGGCCGCCGCCGCGTTGATGCCCATCGGCTTCTCGAGCAGCACATGCTTGCCAGCCTCGATCGCTTGAATCGCAAGATCCGCGTGATACTGATTCGGCACGCCGATGATCACGGCATCGACATCGGGGCTTTGAATAAGCGCCTCCGGCGACTCCGGCACGGCCGGGATGCCGAACTCTGCAGCGCGCTGCTCCGCCAACGGGAGGTAAAGGTCCGTAATGGACGTAATTTCGCATGCGTCGCGCAGCTGCGAAAACTGCGAAGCGTGAACGCTTCCAATATTGCCTGCGCCAATAATACCGATCCGAACAGCCATTTCCCCATCTTCCTTTCCGAAGACCAAGCGTGATGACGTATCTACCCGTATCTATGATAGAATAGTCCGTAGTAAAAAGCTTGTCTCATATTTCGAAAAACGTCCCATTTCTTCGGAGGACTTACCAAGCATGACTCATTTTCCGGATTATTTGAAAACGTATCCGAACGTCGATACCTCTTTTCCTCTTCATATCGACATCCATGCCCTGCCGCGCGGTTTCCGGGCACATCGCCATGACTTTCTCGAGCTGTCGTATGTCATCGCGGGCAAAGGCTCCGAAGTCGTCAATAACGTCAAGCATGAAATGGTCCCGGGCACGTTCACGTTCGTTCAGCCGTACCAAGTCCATGAGCTGTTCACGGATCCGGGCAGCACGCTTCAGTTATACAACTGCATGTTCAGCATGGATCTGCTGATGGATGCCGCAGGCCAGGGAGACGGGCTGGCGGAGCTGATCGAACCGAGCGCGCTGCCCCCTTACACGACGTTCACCGGTGCCATGGCGGAGCGGATGCGATTCCTCATCGACGATATGATGCGCGAGTACAAGGGGAACGAGCCTTGGCGGCTGGCGCTTCTGCAGGCCCGCCTGAAGGAGCTGCTCGTCTGCTTCGACCGTGAGCGCAGGAAGCAGCTGCCCGCCGAGGAGTCGCCGCAGGCCGCAGTGAAGCCTAGATCGTCCGTATGGCCCATCATCCACCATATCCACCGTAATTACCAGGAGGATATCACGCTTACCCAGCTGTCCGAGCGGTTCGGCATGAGCGCGTCACGAATCAGCGAGGTGATCAAGGAGAAAACCGGACAGACGTTCGTCCATTTCCTGCAGGACCTCCGGCTTCGGCATGCGAGCTCCTTGCTCATCTCGACCGATTTCAGCGTCGTCGAGGTCGCGCTCGAAGTCGGCTTCGGTTCCTACAAAACCTTTGCCAAAATCTTCAGGGAACGCAAAGGTTTGGCCCCCCTTGCTTACCGTAAAGCAAAAAGGTCTGTGTAGGCGGTCTACGCCTGGAAGCCTGGAAGCCTGGAAGCCTCCAAGCCGGCCCTCTGCGGGGAGCAATACTTGCTTCCCTTTCGCTTCTCATTTCCCGAATATATTCCGTTTCGCAATGACTCAACCTATTGCGTTCTTTGATTTTTACTTTGACATTCACTTTCACTATCACTTTTCACTATCACTTTCACTTTCACTTTAGTTTCAAATTCACTTTAGTTTCAAATTCACTTTAGTTTCAAATTCACTTTTCACTTTACTTGAAACGGAGGCTTCGGTCGTGACAGAAGTTGTTTCGGAGTGGGCGGAGTCCCGCTTTCCCATCTATACGGCTGACGGCATCGAGTCGCTCTACAGCTCCTCGAACAACCCGGTCCATCAGATGAACTCGGATGCGACGGCGCTTATTGTCGTTGCCGGCGGATCGGGCACCCTCAGGATCGACGATCAAATGTTCGACCTCGCCGAAGGAAGCGTCGTCCTTCTCCCCGCCCGCAGCCAAGCCGCGCTCCTGGCTAACCGGGGGCGTCCGATTCACGCGTACCGGCTCTCGATCGGAATCCGCGAACCCAGTCTTCTGCAGGAAGGCGCCATGCCGCAGCGCAGCGAAGTCGCCGCCAGCTCGGAGCCGCACTTCTTTCCGCACGAACCTGCGATCGCGGCCGACGTGGAACAGTTGTACGTTCACCGCTCCCCCGTCAGCGAATCTCGGCATCTGCGAAACCAGATCCTCTTCCACCGCGTCCTGCTGCAGCTGCTGCAGCTGCTGGAGAGGCTGGAGACCGGATACGTTGCCGGGGAACATCCGTCCATGGAGCGCAGCATCGCATACCTGGAGAATCATTATCGCGATAAAATCACGCGCGAGCAGCTAGCCGCGATGGCCGGCGTCAGCCAATCCCACTATTCGATCCTGTTCAAGCAGCTGACCGGCTTTACTCCCAACGAATATTTGTCCCGGCTGCGCGTTCACCGGGCCAAGGAGCTCTTGATCGGCGGATCGGGCACGCTCCGGGAGATTGCGCAGAAAGTCGGGTACAAGGACGAATTTTATCTCAGCCGCCGCTTCAAGCAGCAGACGGGGATGGCTCCTTCAAGCTTCGGCCGCGAACCGGTCCGCCGGGTGGCCGTGCTCCTTGCTCCTTACGCGAGTCATCTGCTCCTCCTTGGAATCGAGCCCACCGTCACCATCTCGGAAAGCGGCGAGTACGTGAACGCCGCCGGTGTCCGAGCCCCGCAAACGATGCTGTTCTTGAATGCCAATCACGCCGTCGAGCAAGTCAATTCGGTCCTGATCGATAACGAGGTCGAGTTGATCATCGCGGCGAACCAGCATATGCAGCGTTACGGGCTGCATCCCGGACATTTGCGGGCCGCAGCCCCGATCGCTGAAATTTCGTGGATGGATATGGGCTGGAAGGAGCATCTGCGCCTGATCGCGCGGGCCGTGCAGCGGAGCGATCTCGCCGAGCAATGGCTGGTCGAATTCGAACGAGAGGAACGGGAGGCCCGTTCCCGGATCAAGCAACTTGCCGCGGCTCATGAGACTTTTACGATTCTAGTGATGAAACCGGGGGCACTGCTCGTGTACGGAGCGCGCAACGTCGGCTGCGTGATCTATCTATCGCTGGGCCTTCATCCTCCCGCCAAGATTCGCGAGAAAATAGAGACGCTCGGGGAGCGGTTCCACTCCGTTCCGATCGACGTATCCGAGCTTATGGATTATGAAGGGGATCGCCTGCTCGTCATCCCGTATCCCGATGCCAAGGGCTCTACCGCACATGCCGAAGCGATATTCGGTTCGCCTTATTGGAGCAATCTTGCCGCCGTGCGGCGCAATCGCGTCCACCTGCTCGACCTGGACGAATGGATTCCTTACAACCCCGTATCGATTCGAGCGCAGCTCCACCGCGCCGTTGCATTGTTTTGCGATTGACTAATAATCCAAGCCCAATTCCAAACAAAAAGGCATGGCCCACCGTCTCTCGGCTCCCTATAATAAGGGATGTAATTGAGAATGATTTTCATCATCAAGGGGCATGCCTTTAATTGGAGAGGGAGAGACATACGTTATGAAAAAAATTTTTATTCCGTTCGTTCTGATCTTGGTGCTCGCTTTGAGCGCTTGCGGGGGCAACAACAACGCGCACAACACGGCCACTAACACGGACTCGTCGAATGCGGCCAACGCACCTGCGGCGGATTCGTCCAACAACGCGGCTGACACGCCTGCAGCGGATTCGGCATCCGACACCTTCGTCTATCAATCCGAGAGCGGACCGGTTGACGTGCCGACTCACCCGCAGCGCGTCGTCGTGCTGACGAGGTTCTTGACGGGCAACGTCATGCTGCTCGGCGTGCCGGTCATCGGCGCGGACGAAATGTCCAAGGACAATCCGAATTTCAAAGACAAGCTGAAGGATGCCGCCTTGGTATCGGACGAAAGCATCGAGAAAATCGTCGAGCTGAACCCGGACCTGATCATCGGACTGTCCGATATTAAGAACATCGATAAATTCAAGCAGATCGCGCCTACCGTTACGTATACGTACGGCAAAGTCGATTTCTTCACGCAGCAGCTGGAAGTCGGCAAGCTGTTGAACAAAGAAACGGAAGCCAAGGCTTGGGTGGAGGATTTCAAAGCCCGCTCGACAAAGATCGGCGAAGAAATCAAAGCCAAAATCGGCGCGAACGCGACGGTCTCCGTCATCGAGACGTTCAATAAGCAGCTTTATGTCTATGGGGACAACTTCGGCCGCGGCACCGAAATCCTCTACCAGCAATTCAAGCTCGGCATGCCCGAGAAGGTGAAAGAAGCGACGAAGACGGACGGATACTTCGCGTTATCGACGGAAGTGCTGAAGGATTATTCAGGCGACTATGTCATCTTCAGCAAGGACGCCGATGAAGACAACTCGTTCCAGCATACCGACACGTACAAGAACATTCCGGCTGTCAAAAATAATCATGTGTTCGAAGCCGATGCCAAAACGTTCTACTTCAACGATCCGCTCAGCATGGAATTCCAGCTGGAATTTTTCAAGCAGCATTTCCTCGGAGAATAACTGCAGGTATCGTAAGCCGCATACCGGCAATTCAGTATAAAGAAGGGGCACTCCCAAAAGCCGGCAGGCTTAGGGATGGCCCCTTCTTGCGGTGCTAGACCCGGTGCAGCTTCCGCCCCTTCTCCTCCTTGACGGTCTGCCACAGGCGGCGCCATTCATGGACATCGGTCAGCACGCTCGCCGGATCCGACGCGCTGCGTACGGGGAAGGACGGCTGGAACGATCGGCCCGAATTCGCGCCTGTCTTGTGATAGCGCAGGTCGATGGACCAGCGAACGATGTCCGACCGATTGCCGATGCCCCGATGCGGCGTGTACTTGTTCATGATGACGAGACTGCCTTTCGGACATTCCGCGAGCACCGGCACCGCGTCCGGCAGCTTGTCGGGATCGATCATCGTTCCGCCTTCCGCGCGGTGATTGATATAGCCCTGCTTGAAGACGCGGGGCATCACTTCCATGCAGCCCGTCTCGGCCGTTGCATCGACGAGCGGCATCCAGAACGTAATAATCTCGGAGGCTTCGGAATCCGGCGTCGTAACGGCGCAATCCTGATGCCAGGGCACATTTTGAAAATAATCCGGCTCGTCGCCCGCCTGCTTGGCCGGCAGTTTCGCCCGCAGATGCTGAATCGGGTTGCAGCTCAGCTCGCTGCCGAGCAGGCATTCTACGACATCGAGCAGCTTCTCGTTGCCGAGATGCCGGAACATCGCCTCCCCGAGATAATGCTGGATATCGAAGCCTTTGCCGATTTCCCGGCACTGCGCGTGCAAGCTCGCGTAACGGCGTTCGAATGGCTCCCCCTCGTGAAGCGCTTGCAATTTGCCTTCCGCGAACAGCTTTCTCGCCCGATCATCGATCTCTTGTTCCAGCTCGTCGATAACCGGCTGAAGCTCTTCATCCGTCAACACCTTCGGTACGATCAAATAACCTTCCGTTTGAAAAGAAATGATTTGCTCGATCGTCAGCTGCATGCCTGCTTACCTCCAAGGATTCATGTGGTTTTGTTGCCCTGCCACTATGTTATCAGCAGCCTGGACCGCCTTGAAGATACAAAACAATCGGAGCTGCGGACGATCTTATCCTTTTCGATAATCGCTTGGCGCTCGTTTGCGGTGCCGACGGAATAAGCGGGCAAAATAGGACGGATCTTCATAGCCCAGCATTTCCGATATCGTGAATACAGGATAATCCGTATACAGCAGCAGCTTCTCCGCTTCCGCCATCCGGAGCGACTGCAGCTGCGCCATCGGCGTCATGCCGGTATGCGTTTTGAATACGCGGCACAAATAATTAGGCGTCCAATGGACCAGCTCGGCCAACTGCTCCAGATGAATGGTCTCGCCCAGATGGGCGGCCATATACCGCTGCAGCACTGCGACTTCTTTCGCTCCACCAACGCGACCCTGATCGCCCCTCGACGTGAGAAGCTGCCACAGCAGCTCCTCCACGCGCAGCAGCAAATCGGCCACCATAAGCGATCGATGCTCTTCCGTAACGAAGCGATTGCCGGGATCGAGCAGACGGTTGAAGCCCTCCAGCAGAAAAGGCTGCAGCTGTGCCGGCACGGCAATGGGCTCATCGCGGTATGCCTGCGGAACGGCAATGCCCCGCTTCTCTTCAAACCAATCGAAGAAGTTTTCGGTCTCGGGTTCCAACCTTTCGCCCCGGACGATGAAGGTGCATTCCAAATTATGCAGCGGATTCGCCTCGTCGCCGTGAAACTGATGCCACTCGTCCGGATTGATAATATACAACAGTCCAGGCAAAGCGCGCGTCTGGCGGTCGTTCACGAGAAATCGGCCTTCGCCGTCCGTAATATACATGACATGAAAGACGGGATGCCGATGGCGGCTGTTCAGCGTCCCTTTGCGGTTCTGCTGACGATCGGTCGTAATATGTTCAACGCGCAATGGTCGATCACGCATGAGTAGCCGAAATGTCATACGGATGCCTCCTGGTGGAAATAACATGGAAAACGCTTGCCTCTACGTTCATTTTACGCCAAGAAGAAAACGGCGAATAGACCGGAATGAACCATTCCGGCCTAACGCTATCGCGTAAACGACGTAAATTTGCGATTCCTATTGCTATGGCGCATGCCGCGCTCGTTATCCGTGGATTCGACCAAGGCGATTTTGGCTGTTCAGAGCCGGCGCGTTCTCGTCACGGCCGTTCCCATTCTGCTCGAGCGCGTGCAGCTGTTCTGTCAGCTCCGCGAACCATTCCTCGTCCCGAGTAGCAAGCGCGAGTTCAATCAAACTGCGAACCGCCTCTTCGTAGTCCAACACCTGCAGCGTCGGAACCTCACGCAGCCAGTGACTCGGTACCGCTGCCGTCGTGCCAACCGCTGCATCATGATCAGATTGAACGACATACACGCCTGCAGCAGTCTGCGTATCATTAATCGATGTGATAAATCCTTGGACAAGCTCTCCGTCTCTCGTTCTTCCTTGCACCCAATCACTGATTGCATAACGCATCGTCAGCACCACCCTTTCGAAATATAAAAAGACTTCGTCTACCTATAGCTGCCTTTCAAAACTGTACTTGAATCCATTACAGTATAGGCGAGAGAAGAGGACGTTTCGCAAGCAGTTGCTTGATCAGTCGTCCCGTTCCTTGTTACTGTAATTATAATTGTTACAGTTAATAATGTCAAGCAACTAACTAAAGTAAAGCGTGGTTTTGCAGATTGTCCAGCCAGCGCTTTATACCGCCCGCGCCACGCCGACGCGTCCCGAGAAGAACGTCGCTCCTTGACCCATATCCGCGACACGGTCGGGCGTCAGCGCATTCACGACCGCCTTACGCTCCGTGCCATCCGCCCACAACCCTTGGCTGACGACGACGCCTGGCAGCACATCTTCCCCGACCACGGCCGTCAGCTCGCATTCGCCGCGTCCATTCCATACCCGAACCGCATCGCCGTCTTGAATGCCAAGGCTGTCGGCATCCGCAGCATTCATGTACAGCTTGGGGCTCTTCTCCATCGCCACATGCTTCCCGTTGTGGGAGAAGGTCGAGTTCAGGAAGTTATGATTGACCGTCGGTATGAAGAGGAACGGATACGGACCGTCATCCACAAGCGGCACATAGGTCGGCAGCGCAGGGAAACCTTGCCGCTCCATGGACGCGGAGTACAGCTCAATTCGTCCGCTGGGCGTACGAAGCTTACCTGGCAGGATCGGCTTGACGTCGGCTTTGGCAAATTGCTTCTCCTGGAGAAGCGCGGCGGTAATGCCATGCAAATTAGGATTGTTCGGATTGTCGAGCGCTTGCCCGATCATGGCGAGATCGCTGTCTTGCAGCGCTTCGTCTTCATAGCCCATCGCTTGCGCCAGCATCCGGAATACGTCCGTGTTGGACTTGCTTTCGCCGTAAGGCGCGATAACCGGCTCTTGGATTTGCAAATAATGATGCCAATAGGACGAATACAGATCCGTATTCTCGAATGCGGACGTCGCCGGCAGCACGATATCCGCGTACATGGCCGTTTCGGTCAAGAACAGCTCATGCACGACCGTGAACAAATCGTCTCGGGCAAGCCCCACTCTCACTTTGCCTGCTTCCGGTGCGACGACCGCCGGATTCGCGTTATAGACGTACAACGAAGAGATCGGCTGTTCCAGCTCCAGCAGGGCGCTGCCGATGAGATTCATATTGATGGATCGCGGGTGAGCCGCATCCTTCGGTTTCAGATTGGAGCGCTCGAGCGCACTGCGGTTCAAGGCTAGATGACCGCCGTTGCCCTTGATGGCGCCGCCGCCCTTCTTCAGCCACTGTCCGGTCAGCGCCGGCAGGCAGGAGATGGTCCGGGTCGTCATGCCGCCGTTATCGTGATGCTGCGGTCCGTTGCCAATTCGGATGAATGCTGCCCCGTCGACGTCCCCATACATCCGCGCCAGACTGACAATATCCTCGGCCGGCACGCCGGTGATGGAGGACACGGTCTCCGGCGTGTAGGCTTTAACATGCTCCCGGAGCTCTTCATATCCGACGGTATATTGCGCCATGAACGCTTCGTCCGCCAAATGCTCGGCGAACAGGACATGCATCATGCCGAGCGCCAGCGCGGCATCCGTTCCCGGCTGAATCGGAATGAACCAATCTGCCCACTTGGCAGTCCGGTTGCGATGCACGTCGATGACGACGACTTTGGCGCCGTTCTTGCGCGCTTTCTCCGCAAGCGTAACCTGATGCATGTTCGTGCTGACCGCATTGACGCCCCACATGATGATCAGCTTGGCATGAACCGTATCCTCGGGATCTATGCCGTAGCTGCCGCCCATCGTAAATCCGTACCCTACAGTGCCTGCAGCCTCACAGATGGAATAAATCAATCGGCTTGCGTTCATCCGGTTGAAGAAGCGCCGGCCCATCCCTTCCGTATTGATTCGGCCCATGTTGCCGTAGAAGCTGTAAGGCAGGATCGATTCCGGTCCTTCTTCCGCGATCAGCTTCTTCCAGCGGGAGGTCATCTCGTCGATCGCCTCCTCCCAGCTGATTCGCTCGAATTGACCGCTGCCCTTAGGTCCGGTCCGCCGGAGCGGGTACTGCAGCCGCTTCTCGTCGTAGATCCGGGCGGTCATGTTGCGGACTTTATTGCATATCGCCCCTTGCGTTACGGGATGCGACGGGTCGCCTTCAATCTTCACGATCTTATGATCTTGCTTATGAATGAGGAGACCGCACTGGTCGGGACAATCCAAGGAGCAAACGGACGGGAATACGCCGTTTGCCTGTTCTGTGTAGCTGCTCATGCCGTCTCTCCTTCCCCATCTTCGCGCTTTCGATAGTTTCAGTATAAGGGATTGACCACGCTCACGACAAACCGTCACGAGTCTCTTACGTATCGGCCAGGTCTGGAAAAAACAAAAAAAGTCTACCGGACCGTAGGGTCAGGCAGACTTTCTGTCATGATTACGATGATTTCAAGCCTGTTTCCAAATATGCCACTTGCTCCGGGGTCAGGGTCAGATCGCCCGCCGCACAGCTTTCCTTCACATACTCCGGCTTCGTCGCCCCGATAATCGGGAACACGGGGAACGGCTGCGAAGTCAAGTACGCGAGAGCTATCGCGGAACCGGTCGTACCCAGCTCTGATGCAAGTGACTGCACGCGGTCCAGCCGATCGAAGCTGGATTCGTTGAAATAATGGCGAGCTACCGTAGAGGCGCTACCTTGGTTCCCTGCTTCAAGGCCACGGGCGTATCGGCCGCTGAAGAAGCCGTTCGCCTGCGAGGAATACGGGATCACGGTCAATCCCGTCTCCTCGTAATAACGCTTGTCCGACTCCGACATCGCCACCGTCGTCTTGTCCCCGATCGAGTCGGGGTTGAGCACCGCAAGATTCCATAACGGCTGACTCGCGACAAACGGCGTAAGGCCGTTGGCGCTGGCATATGCCTGAGCTTGAGCGATACGCTCCACGGTCCAGTTGGAGCAGCCGATGCTGCGGATTTTGCCGGCTTGGACCTGCTCATGCAGCGCATCCATGATCCCGTCAACCGGTATCGAAGGATCGTCGCGGTGCAGCCAATATAAATCGATATAATCCGTTTGCAGCTGCGCCAAGCTCCGATCGACGTCCGCAACGATATCGTTCTTTCCGAGCCTTCCGATATGCATCGTAGCCAAATCCGGATGTCCGCCCTTGGTAGCGAGCACGAGCTGCTCGCGGTTGCCGCGTTCCTTCAACCACTTGCCGATCCGGATTTCCGTCAAGCTTACGCCTTTATTCAGCCAATCGTCATAAACGAGCGCCGTGTCGAAGAAGTTACCTTCCAGTTCGACGTACAAGTCGAACAGCCGAAACGCGTCCTCCTCCGACATGCCGCCGCCGAAGCCGGCAGTCCCCATAACGATGACTGCGGCATTCAGATCGGTGCCCGGTATTGTTCTGTACTGCATGTTCACAATCCCTCCCGTTCAATCGGTCTAGTTCATGATGCACAACCAACAATTGCCTCTTCATGATGACATACTCAGGAGGGACCGGCAATTTATTTCGTTCGGGTCGCGTTGCGTCCGTTATTTCGTATCCGACGCGCTTCCGTCTTTATTAGGCAGATACGTCACGTAGCTGTCCGATAGATTCAGCAGCTTCAGCGCACGCTCGTACTGCGATTCCGTCACAGGCGTCGTCTCGGTTTCGCCCGGCAGCGGGAAGTTCGTGCCGTCCTCGAACCCTTTGCCCGGCAGGAACACGCTCTCGTCCGAAATAAACGAGCCAGACGGGAGGAAATGCCGCATCGGCAGGACATTGGACGTTTGGTTGAACAAATCCTGACCGAAATGAATTTGGTTCGACGTCGATACGCCAAGCAGGTTCGTCACGGTCGGCAAAATATCGATCTGGCCGCCGACATCGTGCTGCACGGACGGATACGTCACGCCAGGCACGCTCAGGATCAGCGGAATGCGGAACATATCGGGATAGCCGTATTCATGTCCCAGCATGTCCTTCAGCATATCTTTCTCGTCCCCGCTCAGCGAGTATATCGGAAGCCCTTGATGGTCACCATACATAACAATGATGCTGTCATCCCAGAGTCCGCTGTCTTTCAAACCTTGAATGAAAGAGCCGAGGGCATAATCCGCGTAGTTTTGCGCATGGATATAGTTGCCTACCAGCGTGCCTTCCATGTTTTCGGGCAGCGTCATTTTGTATTTCGATTCCGGAATATGATACGGGTGATGCGCGCTCATGGAAATGACCTGTGCGTAGAACGGTTTATCGGATTGATCCATTCGCACCAGCTCCGGAATCGTCTTCTCGTACAGCACCTCGTCGGAGGAGCCGAACGCGATGTGATCCTCGTCGCCGTAGAACTTCTGGTCGTAATATTTGTCCCAGCCGATTGCCGCGTACAGGTTGTTCCGATTCCAGAAATGAACCTCGTTCGTATGGAACGTCGCCGTATCGTAGCCGTTCGCGTGAAGCAGTTTGGGCAAGCTAGGCAGCGCCTTGTCGACGTAGGTATCCGTCGCCGCTTCGTGATGCGGAACGTACAGCGACGTATTCACGACATACTCGGCATCGGACGTCGTGCCTTGGCCGACCATCGTATAGAAGCGATCGTAGTGGAAGGTTTCCTGAACCAGTTTGTTCAAGTTCGGCGTTACTTCCTGACCGTCGATTTTCAAGCCAATCAAGAAATCCTGGAAGGATTCCATCTGCAGGATAATGAGATTCTTGCCTTTGGCGGCACCGAAGTTTTTAGGCGCCGTTGTTTGCTGCACGCCTTTAAGCGCGTCGATATTGGCTTGCGTAATTTGATCCATCGGCTGGACAACGTCCTTCTCCGTGGAATCCGAGAGAAGCGTGAACACCTCGTAATTGAGGATGCCCATATCCGCGGCTTGCTTGTTCTCGTTCATGCTTGCGCGGTTCGGCCAAACATTGAACACGCAGACCATCAGCGAAGCGATGATCATGGCATACAGCGTTGCTTTTCGGGCAGGACGAACGCTTCTGCCGACCGAATACGTATTCTGGTACTTCTTCTTTCTCTTCTGCCAGAACATAACGACCGCCAATATGATGACGTCGACGAAGAACAGCAGGTAGTACGGATCCAGCAGGGAGTACGTGCTCTCGCCTACCTTCGTTACTTTATCGGCTTGATGGAGCGCATGATACGTAACGATAACGCCATAATATTTGTAATACATGACGACCGTGAAATAGAGCAGCGTAATTAACAAATCGGATATTAAATAATAAAGTGCTTTCCGCTTCGAAGCGAACAGCTCGAGGCAGCAGAATACGATCCATATGAACGGAAGTTCCGTAACGATCGTTTCCCATGAGAATCCGATGTCGAACACGACATACATGACGAGGCTGCCTTTAATTAACAAGAGCAGCGTGAACAGCAGAAAACGCCGGCTTAACAGATTAGACCAAAACATCCCTTTCATCACCTTCATGACTTTGATTGTGAAGCCCCTCGGACCTGTGCTGCAGATCGTACGAAACTTCTTAAGTATACTTCCGATTGATAGACGACGGGTCAGCTGAAACGAAGAAGAAGAAACGGCTGCCGCCGCCCTCCCGGGCAGCGTAGCGAGTTTCTTCCAATGAACCCTTGCCGCGTACGAAGCCTCATGCGGCGTTTCATGCGCACAGCTGATTATCTCTCCGTCACGTCTGCCAGAGACTGACCGTGAAATCGACCATTTCTTCCAAGTAGGCCGAAACATCCGGCTCCGACACTACTTTAATGCCGATAATGGAGCTGAAAATATACTGCATCCACATCGACAGCAATTGGCGGGCCGCCAGCGTGAAATTCATGGATCGAATTTCTCCCTTGGCATGCCTGCGCCTTAAGAAGTCGGCGATCGATTCTACCCGCTCGGACATCATGACGGACAATTGCTTCGCTTCCTCCAAATCTAGCAGATCGTTCTCGCGGAACAAAATACGCATGAGGTCGAGATCGTCGAGAAACAATTCATAGATCTTCTTCATGACGACGAGCAGCGCTTCGCGAAGCGGAAGATGTTCGATCGTCTCATGCGTTAGCTGTTTGATTTCGAGGACGCGATGCTCAAAACTTTCCCGCAGCAGAACAGACATGATCTCTTGCTTCCCGCCGGGAAAATAATGATAGAGAATGCCATCGCCCTTCTGAATCTGTCTCGTGATCGCACGAACCGGAGTTCCGTGATAGCCCATCTCGGCGAAAAGATTTTTAGCGGTATCTAGTAACTTCTCTCTGGTTGCGACTGCTTGTTCTTTTCGACTGAGCTGCGCCATTTCCGTTACCTCCAGCTTTCGTTGAACGATCGTACAGTGAGAAGTATAGTCCCGGCCCGCTCGTTCTGTCAATCCTTAAGATGACGGTCACCGCAGACTCGATCCGCCGTCTACCGTCAGCACTTGGCCGGTCACGTGCAGACTCATCGACGAAGCCATGAAGATCACGCTGTCCGCAATGTCCTGCCCCGTCTGAATGCGCCCCATCGGCAGCCGCGCGGAAACGTCGGCGAACAGCTTGTCGGGGTCGACCCCTTCGGCTCGCAATCTCGACGTCTCCCCTTCCGATGCAACCCAGCCCGGCTGTACGCAGTTGACGCGAATGCCGTGCTTCGCAAAGCCTTTGGCCAAATTCCTCGTCAGCGTAATCAGGCCGCCCTTGGATACCGCATACGCCATCGCCGCAGGCTCGCCGCTTCTGGCATGCGTAGAACCGATGTTAACGATGCTCCCGCCGCCTTGCACGATCATCCCGGGCACGAACGCCTGACACATCATGTAGGCTCCCTTCAAGTTAATACCCATCAATCGCTCCCAGAACGCTTCATCCGTATGAAGAAGATCCGCCCGCGGAAAAATACCCGCATTGTTGACGAGCGCATGAACCGGCCCGTGCTTCGCCTTTACTTCAGCTGCCAGCGCCTGGATGTCGTCATAGCTGGATACGTCGCAGCGAACAAAATACGCTTCATGACCTGCTTCGCACAGCTGCCGCGCGGTCCCGACGCCTGCCTCGTCTACGTCCGCAATGACGGGTCGTGCGCCGAACTGCGCGAATCGCTCCACGATGGCTCTGCCTATACCTTGGGAGCCGCCGGTTACGATCACCAGCTTGCCGGCGATGTCGATTCCCATCATCGCGACTTCACATCCCTCTGAGAAGCCGCCTCGTACGCAATGCCCGGAATTTGCGTCGCCAGCTTGCCGCCGCTGACGTCGATCATCGTACCGGTAATGTAAGCGGCCAGTTCCGACGACAAGAAGCAGATCAGATTCGCTACATCTTCCTTGCTTCCCCAGCGGCGAAGCGTCAGCGTATCGAGCAGACGATTCTGACGTTCCTCGCTAAGCTCCGCGAAGTGATTCATATCGGTCGGAATCATTCCCGGGGAGTAGCAGTTGACCGTAATGTTCCAAGGCCCGAGCTCTCCGGCCAGCACGCGCGTGAACTGTTTGACCGCCGCCTTGGAGGAGGCGTACGCGGCACTTCCGTAAGAAGGGATGATCGCGGCAAACGAAGCCGCATTCAGAATTCGTCCCTGCTGCTGCGCTTTCATGATCGGGGCTACGGCTTTGCACATCAGGAAAGTACCCTTCAAATTGATGTCCAGGTTCGCATCCCACACGTCTTCGCCCAGCGTTTCCACGATGCCGCCGCTCGCTACGCCGGCGTTGTTGACCAAAATATCGATGCGGCCGAATAGCTCGCTCACTTCCCGTACAACTTCCAATACGCGGCTGCCATCCCGAACGTCGCAAATATATTGCGCGCCTTCGTAACCGCGCTCCGCAAACAGGTCGCCAAGCTCGGCCAGCTGCTCCTGGCGGATATCCAGCGCGACCGTCTTAACCCCTTCCCGGGCAAGCGTCAACGCGATTTCCCTGCCGATTCCTCTTCCCGCTCCGGTTACGATCGCTACTTTTCCGTTCAAATCGATGATCATAAGAACGCCTCCTCGGATTCGCTCGAATCGACTTCCTCTAACAGAGACTGCATGTAAGCGATGCTTGAACGGAGCTGTGAACGTTCGTACGCGATCACGTCGCCGGGCGCCGCTTCGCGCTCATGCGGCGTCCGCCAATCCGCTGCGGGCTTGCTGTTCGCGCGGACGAACCGCAGCAATTCAACCAGCTGCCGAGCGGAACGTTCCGGATACGCCGGCCAATAATCGTCGGCGAGCACGCGGATATGACGCGCTTCCAGCGCGCCGATCTCGATCGACATCGGCAGGTCCGGCATTCCGGATCGACGGAACAGCGACACCAAAGCCGGAAAATCGACCACGCCTTGTCCCAGCGGACAGCGGACGAGCCGATAACCTTCTTCGCTTGGATAGATCCAATAGTCCTTGAGATGCACGTTCTTGATATACGGCGCGATCCGACGGGCAAATTCGACGGGTTCTTCCGCGGTCGCAAGCGGGTTGCCGGTATCGAGGGTGAGGCCGAAATTCGGGGAAGCGATGGACTCGCACAGCCAGAGCAGCTCCTCGGAGGCGAGATCCTGGTGATTCTCCAAGGCGATCGTCACGCCTTCGCGCTCGGCGATACGGACAGCCGCCGTCAGCCCTTCCCGCACTTCCTTCATGAAGGCTCCCCAGCTCCCGGCTATATGCCGACGGTCGCCGCCGATTCGCGCCCCTCCAGCTACAGTTCGCACGATCCGTGCCCCGCTCGCTGCCGCAAGCCGGCACGCTTCCCCCAGCTTGGCGGGGTCATAGCCGCCGGATGCGACCGCTACGTAGAACCCCTTCTCCCGGGTCAGCTCGGCGATCGCCGGAAGATCGGAAGCGGCAAGAATGCCTTCCGGTAGCTCGACGCCTTGCAGATTGGCGCCGAGCGACCAGGCAATGACGCTTTCCGCGGTCAGAGCAGGCTTTCCCGAACGGGGATGGAGCCCCATCGCGTACGTGGTGCCGTACATGGATAGACCGATACGCATACCGTTCACTCCTTTTGTATGGATAAGATCGATGATCAAATAATCGAACCGGAATGCTTGTCTTTATTTCGCCGTCCAGCCGCCGTCGACGGTGAGCGCCGCTCCCGTCATGAAGCTGGATGCGTCGGAGGCCAGATAGAGAATCGGGCCAGCGATCTCCTCCGGCCTGCCCCAGCGGCCGAGCGCGATCTGATCGATGAAGAACCGATTCGCCTCCGGATTGGACATGACGACGGTGTTCAGCTCCGTCGCGATCGGGCCCGGGCAAAGGGCGTTGACCGTAATGCTCCAAGGCGCGAGCTCGAGCGCAAGTACCTTGGTCAGTTGGATAACGCCGCCCTTGCTGGCGCAATACGCCGAGCGCTCCGGCAATCCAACGGCGCCCAACATGGACGCGATGTTAATGATGCGGCCGTGCTTCTGTTCCTTCATGATCGGCGTTACGGCACGCGCGCACAGATAGGGCGACTTCAAATTCGCGTTCATGACGAGATCCCAGCTGGCTTCGTCGTACTCCTCGATCGGTTTGCGGATATTCATGCCGGCGTTGTTGATCAGAATATCGATACGGCCGAATCGCTCCATGACCGCATTGACCATAGCCGCCGCGCCGCTGGCGGAAGCGATGTCGGCTTCCAGCGCGAACGCTTCCGCTCCCGTCTCTTCCCGCAGGCTAAGCGCCGCTTCTTCCGCTCTTGCGAGCGTCCGGCTCGTCAGCACGACCGCCGCCCCGGCGCCCGCAAGCGTCTGAGCCATGATAAATCCGAGACCGCCCGCGCCTCCCGTAATTACGGCGACTTGACCGTTTAATTGAAACAATCGCTGTACGTTCATTGTGATATCCGCCCTTTCGTACGCTTGTAAGAGAATGCGCTTACATGGTACCATTCAGCTATCCGCTTGGATTTACATAAAAAGGATCGTTTTTTGGATTTTTCCGTAAATCTGCCAACGGTGGTGACGTCTATGGATATACCTTCCTATTCCATTCCAAAGCCTTCCGCGCTGCGTGATTTATCGCCGGTCATCCACTGGGCCCAACATCATGTCCGTACGCCCGCTTATCAGTGGAACCGGCGTATTTACGATTTCGAGCTGCTCTTCGTCAAGCATGGCGAGATTCGCGCAACGATCGGCGGAGAGGCGTATCTTGCCCGATCGGGCGCGCTGATCGTGCTCCCGCCATGGGAGCCGCATGTCGTCGAGGTCCGTTCGGAACCGCATGCCGAGCTGATCGGAGTCCATTTTGATTTTTTCGACGGCGCTCCCGCCAGCCACAACATTATCGTAGACGAACAGCAGATCAATCCGCTCGCCTTCAGCGCGGTCCCTTATCTGCAAGAAAAGCCGCTCCTGCCCGATTATCTGTATCCCGTCGTCTCCGGGCGGATCGTGTCGCTGCTGGAAGGCATCGTGCAGGAATGGAACGAGCGGCGACCCGGTTACGATGCAGCCTGCAAGGCGATGCTGCTGCATCTCTTCACGCTGCTGGTCCGCCACGGGAACGAAGCCGGTCGCCAGCCGCTGCCCAAATACGAGGAGCGGCTGTACGCGTTGGCGGAGGAAATCCGGCAGCATTGCAGCCGCAACTGGACCTGCGCCGAAATGGCCAAATACGTGCTTGTCCACGAGGATTACATGAGCCGGCAGTTCAAAGCGCTGATGGGCGTCGGGCCGAACAAATTCGTTCAGTCCATCCGCCACCAGGAAGCGAAGCGGCTGCTGCGCGAAACCGATCATACGATCGAATGGATTGCCGGCGCGATCGGCTACGAGGACTTTCATTATTTCAGCCGGATCTTCAAGCGCTGGGAAGGGATGAGCGCGCTGCAGTTCCGGAAGTTGGCGCGCATGATCTAAGATCGAAAGCCGCGGTTCACGGGGCTTTGGAGCATAGGCTTTGGTATACGGTGCTTTGGAGCATAAGCTGAGGAACACGATGCTCTGGAACATAGTCTGTGGAGTACAGTGTGCCAAGCAATGCAGCTACTAGTACGATATGTCCGCAAAGCACTGCATAGCCCAAAAAGCCTGCCTCGATTGCTCGAGGCAGGCTTTTTTTCGGAAGTTTGCTTCTAATAAAGGTAACGGTCGCCCCGGACGGGATGCCGGGAACAACCATAAAGCTTAGCATGGGATGGGCTACAACTGAATAGTCGTGCCGCAGGCATGAACGCGCACGCCGCTCATATCGCCCCCGAGCACATCAATTTGAGGGACCAGGCTACCGCTGATCGGATCAATGGCCTGCCTGTATACGCCCCAGCCTTTGCCGGTGCTCCAGAACGTAGTATACGCTTCGTCCGACGTCGCGGGCTTAAACGACATCGTACCTGCCGCCATATCGAACTCGAAGCCAGCAAACGCGATCAACAGCCCCCAGCTCGACATCGACCTGGCGTAATGGTGTCCGCATTCCACTTCGTTCCACGGATTGCGCCGGTAGCCGTCCTGCCGGTCTCGGACCGCTTTCACGATCGTCAGCCCCTCTTCGACGAAGCCCTCGTAAACGAGGTTCGTCGCGACCTGATATTCGATGCCGGTCCACACCTCGTCCGAGTAAACGAACGGCAGCTTCGGCCGGCCGCCGTTCGGCCAGGAGCAGAGCACGAGTCCCTGCTCGTCATGAAGCGCGTACACCCGCTGGCAGTTCACGTGATCCTTGAAATCCTGTTTGAAATTGTGCCTGAATATGGCTTGAATCGCGCTCTTGAGCCGATCCTCTTCCATTAGATGGCCCAGGCCGTACAGATGGGCCAGCTGCTGGCCCAGCAGCTGGTCCGACAGACAACCGATGCCGTGCTGGTATTTGTGCGCATTCACGTCGTCCAGCACCTGCACGAAATATTCGCCGTTCCACGTCAGCTCGCTGAGCCGCTTGGCACTGGACGATGCCGTGCGGCCGTAACGTTCCGCTGCTTCTTGGTCGCCAAGGCCGCCGGCCATCGCTTCGCCGGCTCTCAATGCGCCGAGCAGCATAATCCCCGTCAGCGGATTCGGGCCGTAGAATTCGATGTCGTACGTATTGTGCTGCTCGCCTTCCATAACGCCGTCTCCGTCGTGATCCCAATGGATGAGGGCGTAATCCAACGCCAGCTTCACGTTAGGCCACAGCTCCCTCAGAAACTCGGTATCGCCGGAGAGCTTCCATTCCCGGAATACCCGCATGACGGCGCCAAGCTGCCCATCCGCGGCAGCCGGTCCGGTATAGCCGCCCCAGCGCCATTCGCAGTTAAACATGCTCATGGCACGGAACGCCATTTTGCCGGATGCGTCGACCTCCTCCATAAACTCGACGCGGCGCATCGTCCGCTCGAGCGACGGATACAGGAAGGCCAGCGTCTGCTCGTAATTCCATACATGCGTACAGCTGCCCTCGCAAGAGCCTTCGTCGTCGAAGGTGCCTTCGAAGCCGAGGAATTTGCCGTTCTCGAGCCAGAAGCAGGTCGTGCTGCGAAGTACGGGCATATTGCCGGCCAACGCGTCGATGACATAGCCGGGCAGCGTCGTGCCGAACAGCGCGTCCCGGAACGCGATCGTCCGCCCGCGTAACTGATCCAAGTTATTCAGCAGGTAAGCGCCCGCTTCCCACGCGCTGCCGAAGCGCGTTGCGTAATGGTTGCGGATCGTCTCATGACCGGGCCGGGTATCCATGACACGGTCGTACCAGCCGTTGATCCGGTTCGGAAAGTACCAGGACAACGCGAATTGAAATTCCTTCGTCTCGCCGGGCAAGAGCGTTTCGATGATGCCCAGCGAGCCGGTATCCGTCTTATGCTCCTCCGACGGCGTCTCGTAGCCGAGATCCGTCAGTCGGCCGTCTTCGGTGAAATCATCCCAGAACTCCTGCAGAAAATCATACCAGGCGCCGCGCAGCCATGCCCGTTTGACCGTCAGGCTCGCGTTGGTTGTCTGAAGCGCCAGATTGCCGTAGTTCAACTCCCCGGCTGCCCATTTCTCGGAGGACAGCACCAGTCCTGATACATCTGCATCTTGACGGAAGGCATTCACGTTCTGGCCGCACGGCATCTGATGGTGCAGGTTGCCGAACTTGTCGTACTTCAAGCCGCCCACGGGATTGATCAGCGAGCCCGCGATCACAACCTCTGCAGGACGGTCGCTGGCGTTCGTGACCCGATACGTCAGCGATGCCGCGGGGATGCCTGAATTCTCCGGGTCGAGCGGAATCATCGGCGTGAACGCCTCCAGCTCCACATGAACCGGCAGGTCACCGTCGCGGAAGACGACGCGCGCCATCGGATACGTGCCGATCAGCTCGGATTCATCCAGCCGAGGCAGTCCGGCACCCGTAAGCGGATGATAGCCGTGCGAGAGCGCATGCGGCGGGAGCAGCTTCGATTCCAGCACTTTGGCAACGGGCTGACGTCCCTCCTGTTCGACGCGAATAGCGAAGAACGTATTCGGCATGTAGGTGCCCTTGGCCGGAAGATTGAAAATTTCCCAGTCCCTCAGCTCGCCTCGGCTGCCGAGGGAGATGTTGCCCGTACCGATGCCGCCGAGCGGAAAGCGCGCTTCCTTCGCCGCTCCCGGGTACGTGCGCTGACTATTGTCCGTATAAAGCCGTTCTTTCGATCCGATCATGAGAACACCGTCGCTTTCCGCATGAATAGTCAATTCGGAATCATCTAAGCTTCGATAGTCAGGCCAGCTAGCTAGCCAGCGTTACCCGACCCGGCTATACGCCGTTTAACGATAAAGCGGTCCCAGCGTCTGGCATGCGCGGAAATCCGCGCCGACTGGATCCATGCCGCCGAAAGCGCTCCACATGCTCGGGCGGAACACGCGGTCGTCCGCCACGTTATGCATGCTGACGGGAATACGCAGCATCGAAGCGAGCGTGATGAGCTCTCCGCCGACATGTCCGTAGCTGACAGCCGCATGGTTGGAGCCCCAGTTGTTCATGACGGCGTAGACATCCTTGAACAGGCCTTCTCCTGTCAAATTCGGGACGAACCAGGTCGTCGGCCACGTCGGGTTGCTGCGTTGGTCCAGCTTGTCGTGCACGTCGTCCGGCAGCTCGACCGTGTAGCCCTCCGCCAATTGCAGCACCGGTCCAAGGCCCGCCACCAGATTGATGCGCGCCATCGTCACCGGCATGCCGCTTCGCGTCGTGAAGTCCGTCGAGAAGCCGCCGCCGCGGAAGAAGTCGACCGCAGGACTCCACTGTGTAGCCTCCAGGCAGTCCGTCATCTCCTGTTCCGTGATATCCCAGAACGGTTTCATCGCCGGCTGGCCGTCGATTGTCTGGCGTCCCGTCGCGTCGAGCGCCGCAGGACCGGAGTTGATCAGATGGATGATGCCGTTCGCGGCACGGCCTTCCAATTCGTGACCGGTTACCCGTCTAACCGCGTCCGGGCTCCAATAGGTCCGTACATCCGCGAAGATTTGCGCGGCGTTCGTCAGCAGGTGGCCGAACAGCATGGTAACGCCGTTCAGCGTATCGTTCTCCGTCGCCAGCATGAACGGCTCGCGGATGCCGTTCCAGTCGAAGGAAGACGTCAGAATCGCCTCCATGAAATCGCCGTTCGGGTAATAGTCCGTCCATGCGCGCTGCCCCTGGAAGCCGGCCGCGATGGCGTTATGGCCGAATGCCTCCTCGCCGTAGCCGATCTCGTTCAATTTGGGATTGCCGATCATCAGATCGCGCGCGATGAGCGCCATTTTGACGACCGTTTCCCATTCGCCCGCCTTCTGCTCTTCCGTACGCTGCAGATGCTCCGGATTAACCTCGGCGCCCTCCTTGCAGTTCGCCTTCACCCAATCCAAGGCACGCTCGTATTCTGCTTGATCATAGATGCCGAGTCCCATGCGGCGCACGAACTCCGTCATGTCCACGTATTCATTGCGAATGCCCAGGTAGCGCTGGAAGAACGACTCGTCGACGATGCAGCCCGCGATCCCCATCGACACGGAGCCCATCGAGAGATAGGACTTCCCTTGCATCGTGGCGACGGCGAGCCCTGCTTTGGCGAATTGCAGCAGCTTCTCCCGTACGTCGGGCGTAATGGTCGTATCGCCGATATCCTGCACGTCACGGCCGTAAATGGAGAACGCGGGAAGCCCCTTCTGATTATGGGCGCTCAGCACGGCGGCCAAATAAACGGCGCCCGGACGCTCCGTACCATTGAAGCCCCAGATCGCTTTGGGTCTCGTCGGATGCGTGTCCATCGTTTCCGTCGGGTAGCACCACGATGGCGTTACCGAAATCGTCAAGCCAACGCCGGCCCGCGCGAATTTCTCCTCAGCCATTGCCGCTTCGGCTACGCCGCCGATGCAGGTGTCAGCGATGACGCATTCTACGGGCAGCCCGTTGCTATGCTTGATGTTTTCCGTCAGGAACGCAGCTGCGTTCCGTGCCATCTCCATCGTTACGTCCTCGAGCGATTCGCGGATCCCGCCGCGGCGGCCGTCGATTATCGGGCGGATGCCAATCTTGGGCAGGCTGCCCTGAAGCCGGTTGCCAATGTGCATGTTCATGTTCAAATCCCTCTTTCGCTTGGAATGGGTTAAGAATGACTGACGCTGACGCTCGCTAATGAATTCGCATGACCTCATGATGAAAAATCTCGCTTGCCGCTTCCCGCTCTCCGCCCTCGCCGCGAATGAGCTGGAGCAGCAGCTCGCCTGCCCGCAGGCCCATCTCGTACGGCCGCTGGTCCACGTAATACAGACCCGGCTCCTTCAGCAGCCTACCCGCTTCCACCTCGCCGAAGGAGGCTACCGCCATATCGCTCGGAATGCGCAGGCCGCTTTGGACCAGCTCCAGCAGAACGCCGAGGCTCATCTTATTGTTCAGCGATACGATGGCCGTCGGCTTCTCGGGTTCGCCGAGAAATTGCCGTACCGCGCGGATGCCGCCTTCCATGGAAAAGTCTCCGCTGTAGAGCAGCAGTCGGTCCTCCACGCCGTGCTCCTTCATGGCGCGAAGCACCCCTTCCAGCCGCTCGCGTCCCGTGCTGACCCTCGTCGGCCCATTCACGACGCCGATGCGGACATGGCCGTCTTCCAGCAGCGCCTTCGTCAATTCGTACGCGCTGCGGACGTTATCCTCCGCGACCAAGTCAAGCGAGGGCGGGCTATCGTCTTCGATTCCGTTGACATCTTCGTTACCGCTTACATTTTCTTGCTCGCCATCGTCGACTTCAAGCCGCCGGTCGACCAGCAGCATCCGCTGCCCGTTGTCCCGCAGCGTGTTAATCGTCGCCACATTGCCGCCGGAAGTCGCCAGCACGATGACGTCGACGCGTTTCTCGTGCAGCAGCTGCAGCAGCCTCGCTTCCTTCTCCGGCATCTCGTCGGAGCTGCAGAACATTAACTGAAATCCCTCCGGACCGACTACGTCCTCGATGCCTCTGGAAATGCCCATGAAGTAAGGATTGGATATATCCGGAACGATGATGCCGATCATGAAGGTCTTGTCCTGCTTCAAGCTTCTTGCGATCGCGCTCGGTTGGTAATTCATCCTGGCAATGACCTCGAATACGCGCTCTTTCACTTCGGCACTGACATAGCCGCTGTCGTTCAAGACGCGGGACACGGTTGCCGTCGATACATTTGCCTCTGCCGCGACTTGTTTGATGGTTGCTTTGGACAAACCTCATTCACCTCTAACTGGTTATGTAAACGATTACGTAATCGATTACATACAAGAGATTACTGCAGGATTTGCCAGGTGTCAATAAGGATTTCAGCCTGCCTCCTCCGGGCGAACACAGGGTCATCCGACTCCTTCGCCGCCGGATACGGCAAATTTCGACGTACAGGCACGGATAGGCCGTCGCCCACATAGACTATAGAACAGTCGAAAGGGCCAAGTGAATAGGTTCGTTCACATGCGCCGTTCAGCATGGAGGTGGCCGTTACGATGCCTGGATTTTTTGCAGCGATCGCGTTGTTCATTAAGCAGTTGTCATTGCTTGTCTCGTATGTCAAAAACAACGCGTTCCCCCAGCCTCTGCAGGAAGAAGAAGAACTGAAGCATTTGCAGCTCATGGCGGAAGGCAATCAGCAGTCGCGGAATTTGCTTATCGAACATAACCTGAGGCTTGTCGCGCACATCGTCAAGAAATTCGACAACACCGGAGAAGGTCTAGAGGACCTCATTTCCATCGGCACGATCGGATTGATCAAAGCCATCGAGAGCTTCCAGTCCGGAAAAGGAACGAAGCTCGCGACCTTTGCGGCTCGCTGCATCGAGAATGAAATACTTATGCATCTCCGTTCACTGAAGAAGACCCGCAAGGATGTCTCCCTGCACGATCCGATCGGCACGGACAAAGAGGGTAACGAAATTACATTAATTGACATTTTAGGCACTGAGGCGGATGACGTGGCGGATCGCGTCCAATTGAAGATCGAGAAGAGCAAAATATATAAAAATTTAGAGATTCTTGACGAGCGCGAGAAAGAAGTCGTCGTCGGCCGCTTCGGCCTTATTACGGGCGGCGAAGAGCGCACGCAGCGCGAGATCGCGAAGGAGCTCGGCATATCGCGTTCCTATGTATCGCGGATCGAGAAGCGGGCGTTGATGAAGCTGTATCATGAGTTTTATAAAGCGAAGAAGTAACGAAGATAAGCGAACAGGCAAATCGCCGGACGAACCGAGGTTCTCCAGCGATTTTGTCGTTTCAGAAACTTATGCCGTGAGCATGCCAAGCAGCTCGGGCAATTCCCGGATCGTTAACGCATCGCATGCAGGACGGCCCAGCCCTTCGTCTTCCTTCCATACGCCCAGCATGCCCGCATGCATGCTGGCTTCGACATCATTGACGGGATGATCGCCGACGAAGACCGCTTCTTCCGGCCGGGCGCCAAGCCGCTGCATTGCCAGTTGGAAGATTCGAATATCCGGCTTCCTTAAGCCTTCGATTTCCGATACGAGAATCGCGTCGAAGTACCCTTCGATCCCCAAGCCGCGAATATTGTTCATTTGAAAATCGCCAAAACCGTTCGTAATGACCCCAAGCTTGTAATTCCGCTGCTTCAGCGCATCCAGCAGCTCAATCAATCCCGGAAATCCGATGCAATGGTGTTGGAAGGAAGTGATGTAGTCGGCCAGCAGCTCCTGCCAATCGAGATCCAGCCGCCACTCTTCGATCAGCGTTTGGTAGACACGGTCCTTCCACACATAGCCCTTCTGGTCCAGCTCGACGAAACGCTGAATGAAAGCTTGCTTACCGATCGCTTGAAAAGCGGATACACGCTCGAATTGCAGCTCCAGAAACGACACCAGCGACCGGTCTCGATTCAGCAGCGTCCCGTCCAAGTCAAACAAAACCGCTTTTATGGGCTGCCTATCCATGATCGACATCCTCCCCAGGTCACCGAACCAAGATCCCGCTACAAGTACCGAACCTTGCCATCTTCGCTTCCGATAATGACGGTATCGGTCATCTTCACGAACAAGCCGTGCTCCGCAACGCCGGGAATCGCAAGAAGTTGGACGCTTAGTTCTGCAGGATGTTCAATCGCGCCGAATGCGCAATCCAGAATGAAGTTGCCGTTATCCGACACGAACGGCTTGCCGTCTACGACCCGCAGCAAGGGATTGCAGCCCAGCGAGCGTACCTGCTTCGTCGTCAGTTCGTAAGCAAAAGGAATGATCTCTACCGGCAGCGGAAATTGGCCCAGCTTGCGGACAAGCTTCGATTCATCGACGATAATAATCAATTTAGCGCTGTTCGAAGCAAGAATCTTCTCTCTGAGGAGCGCTCCGCCGCCGCCTTTGATCAGATGCATCTCTTCATCGACCTCGTCCGCGCCGTCGATCGTGACATCGATCGCGTCTATGGAGGCGAAAGGAACGATCGGAATGCCGAGCTGCTGCGCCAATTCTTCCGAGCGCTTCGAGCTGGCGACGGTCCGAACGCGAAGGCCGTCCTTCACCCGGGCTGCGATGCCTTGAATGGCGTAATAAGCGGTCGTGCCTGTTCCAAGTCCAACGATCATATCGTGTTCAAGATGCGTGACGGCTTGTTCGGCCGCGAGTTGTTTGGCGTTCATGCTGCGTTCACCCTTGTCGTTATGTCTTATGTCCAAGCCTATTCCTTCCGCGCCGCGGTTCCGGCGGCTTGCGCCATTCTGCGCATGAACCGTCCTGGAACCTCCTCAAATCCATATTGCCGATAGAGCTCGTGCGCATCCAATGTACCCAGCAGTCCCATCAAACCTTCGTATTCCTGCACGATCGCATCGACCAGCTTTTTCCCGAGCCCTTGCCGCTGATAGGTTTCCAAGATAAACACATCGGCTAAATAATACATCGTCGCGCCATCCGTAATGACGCGGGCAAACCCGACCTGCTCGTCCAGATGATAGACGCCGTAGCACGCCGAGTTCTCGATCGACTTCAGAATCCGCTCCTGCGGCCGCTTGTTCGCCCAGTAGCTTCTAGCCAGGTAATCCAAGATGACGGCGTGATCCAGCCTCGTCTTATCATCGGATATAACGAACGAATCGAAACTGATTTCCATCGCGTTTGCCCCTTTCTGCTGTTGCTTCCGTTGGCGAGAACCCCGCTCCCGCGCATCAATCGATTCACGGCAGCCGCTTCTTGCGCAGTCGGTCTTGAATCCACGGCATGGCAAGCTCGTAATCGTTGCGATAACTCGCGAAGCTTTCCTTTGGTACGAGCTTGAAGCCAGTTTGCATATACAAATCTACCGCCTTGTAGCTCCAGGTTTGCGAATGCAGATACACGTCGCTGTTTCCTTCTAGCCGCGCTAACGCCAATAAACATTGCTGGACGAGCGCTTTGGCCAATCCTAGCCCCTGGAACCCTGGTTTCACGGCAAGCCAGTGCAGCGAAGCATCCCGCCGCTCCCCGGTAAAGTTCCACCAAGCCGTCACTGTACCCGCGAGCTCGCCGGCTGGACTTCGCACGAAGAGTACCCGTTCACGCACGTCCTCCAGCTTCACGAGATACTCTTGTTGAAAATAGTACTTCGCCTCCGCAGGGCTGTCAAACTCCCCCACCGCAGCTTCGATAACGGCCCACTGCTCCTCGTCGCCTTCCGAGAAGGGCTTGAATGTATATCCCTCCGGCAGCTTCGGGAGCGGAACGGCCAGCGCACCGCTTCGTTTCATGATGAGATTGTAATACGGAAGCGTTTTGTCGAGCATGCCGGTTCCTCCTATGGTCAGCGAGGGGCTTGAGGTGCCTCTCGTATGATTCCGTTTCTTCTGCCATCACGTTTACATACCCGATTGATTCATTTGCTCGCTTTTCCCATGTTCTCTCACGCTCCGCCGCGTTCGCCATTTGTAGAGCAGCCAGGTCACAAGGGTCGATTCCCCCGCCGGATGGACCGATATGCGATCGGCGAAAGCGAAATCCGCACGACTGACCTCCAAACGAAGCAATGGCCGCACGGCTTCCATGCTGACCCACTCGTCAAAATACACCGATGCCTGACTCGTTCGTTGGAACGAATCGGACGGCAGTAGGTATATCGTGCCATTCGTCCAAGGCGCTCTATCCATCGTCGGGCGGTTTAACGAGAAGAAATAAAACCGTTTGCCGCCGAGCGTTTTGTAGCAGCCGTTCCGAAAGCCGCCCTCGACCTTGCCGCGGTCGAGAACCGCGAAGAAGATCGGCCATATGCCGTCTTTCGACGCGAAGATCGCCTCTACCGGTCGGCCATTGAACAGCGTCGAATGCCGGGTTTCGAAAGCTTCGATCGTCGCAAGATTGGAGCCATGCGCCAAGAGATGCTTCTGCTCCAGCACATAGTCGAGAAACCGATGCTTCGGATAAGCCGAATCGTAGTCGATTCGCCCCTCTTCGCTGATAGCCCGTTCGTACATCCGTTCGAAATCGCGAATCTCTTCCTCCGCAAAGATGCGATCCGTCTGCCGATAGAATAACATGCGCAGCAACAAGCTAATCATCTCGTCAGCTCATCTCCCGGAGATAAAACTTGATTCCCGCCCGGTCCACGTCCGAGAATTGCAGCGAATCCGCCTGAAATAACGCCTTTACGTCGCTCACCGTTATCCAGCGGATATCAAGCGTCTCGTCGCCCGAGGACAGAAGATCTCCTTCTGCCTTACAGCGAAAATAATACCCGACCGAATCGATCGCCCCTTTGATCGTCTGGTAGGCCGCAAAGGGGCGCAAACATTCGACCTCAAAGGCAGGGTCGATGCCGACCGTATCGATCCGCGTTTCTTCCCCCTCGATTTCATAAACATCCAGCCCTGTCTCTTCTTTCACTTCCCGAATCAGCGCTTGAGTCAGCGACTCGAAAGGCTCGATTCTACCGCCCGGCAGCTCCAGCTTGAAGGGATAGCCCGACTTTGCACGCGTCTGAATGACGATTTCCGCTTCGCCGTCTGCGTTGATCCGTTCGATGAATGCTCTCGCGTTGACATAGAACATGCCGTTCTCCACCTCGACTATGGAATGTTGTACATGCCGATTAATTCGTGTCCCCTACGTAACAAACGCGCGTCTGTGTACCCATTAACTGACCGATCAAGGAATGCGGATAAAGACGGATCTCCTGCAGACGGTCGATCTCCACCCACTCCACGCCGACTTGAAGCTCGTCCGGGTTGCTGCCCTCGTACGTCTCCGCATGACTTTCCAAGCTGCAGGCAAAGTAAAACTCGACCTGGTGAACGTCATGGTCCCACTCCGCGAATTCATGATTGTTCCCGATGTACTCGCGAATGTGAATCATATCGCCCGGCACGACCTTGCAGCCGATTTCTTCCAAACATTCCCGTACGACCGCCGAGCGCAGATTCTCTCCTTTGTCCTGTCCGCCGCCGGGAAAGAGATAGAAGAAGCCCCAGTCATCCTTGTTTTTGGTCAATAACACGCGATTCTCTTCAATGATGACGGCCTTCGCCGAATTTCGGATTGGTTTCATGCCTGTCTCCTGTTCTTATTAAATAGAAACGGTTTGTGGTAACCTGTCACGCGTTGCATACGAATCACTCACATTTGGTAGTATATACCAATTGCGATGCGGCCGCACGTTGAATTTGCATCTCACAATTCGTTGTATATTTGTAATGTTCTGCATAGTCCTTGCTTATTTTCATACGATCTGCGTCCTCTTGATATCGAATGCGAAAAGAGCCCCTCTGAAATGGAGCTCTCTTCACATGGAATTAATATTCGGTCGATTTAATTCCCCGCCAACGCTGCATTTTCGAGATACAACTGGCTCCATTATAAATCCGTTGTTGCCGTTATTTTGTGTTCTTCGTAAAGCATTTGACTCGCTTCTATAAATACATCGCCGGCTCGTTTATAGTTAATTGGTTTATGAATAAGCCGGTTCAGCCATATCATTTGTTGCAGTGGATTCTGATATTCCTCAGACATATAGAAGGATACTTCTTTCAATGTCCCAAGTACGCTTCTGCTATTCGTTTTGGAAAAGCAAATTTCAGTTCCACCTTGTAAATAGGCTTCTATGACACCTTGATTCACACCTTGGCTAATCATATACTCGTGAAGCGCGGATTCGAACTTCTCTCTGAGCAATACGACTTGGGATGTCCGGACCCCATTGATAATGACACAAAGACGGGAAAAATCATTGATGAAAAGAATATGTTTTCTATTCATGAACGATACGATATTGGCATGCCAACTGAATAATGACGAACCATCCTCAATTTCGACTGGAGTGACCTTCATGTCTTTTAATAAGGATTGTGTACATCTGAATACCAGCACTGCAATACCTGCCTTTCGCTATCCTGTTATCTTGACAGGACCAAATTATTAGCCCTTGTTCCACTTCACTTTATTTATCTCCTCTTTAAGTCTAGCGCAGGTCTCAAGATCAATATCATAGCAATTCGCGATCGCCGCTACATAATAGAGCACGTCGTATAATTCTTCTTCGATGGTTCCCTTGATCGTATCGCTTGCTTCCAGTCTTTTATTCTTGCGTATGACCTCGGCTAACTCTCCTGTCTCTTCAATCAGCTTATAGAAGTAATGATCCTTGAAAGCGGGATTGTGATCCGTTGATTTGATATAGGCCTGTAACTCTCTGAGCGTTAGATCCTCTTTCATATGGCCTCCGTTGACCTATAGTGCGCTGCTTTGCAGATCCTTACCGTCTCCTCCAGCACTTCGATCGTTTCTTGAACATCCAAGATCTCCAAATCCTCATGCTTCGCATCGTCTTTCATTGCAAAGTCCGTCGCCAACTCTTGAATGATGTCAGGAAGATACCGGTAATCGATTTCGTCCATGCTTACAGGATGGACATGCATCGGTTTCAACACTAATGAATAATGATCGATGAGTTTGCCGTTCAATCGCCAGAAATCCCGGTAATATTTCGCCTGTGCTTCTTTCTTCTCCGGCTGTGGCAGCCATTTTATTTTCGGCGTATAGACGTTATCTACCCACACGCGGTCAGCAATCAAGTGATAGTAATAGCCCAAATAAAATGGCGTTGCCGAATGCTTCACGTATTTCGCATAGAATCCCTCGAGATCGATGTCTTGCTTCCCGTCGGCGTCCACATGGATAAAATGCGATCTGCCTTTCGGCTCATTCGCGTTCTTATTCACATCCGGAGCTATGCCGCCAAGAAAAAATTGCTCATCCGTGATCTGAAGCTCTCTCGCGAGCAGCGTATTGATGCTATAATGCATGACTCTCGATCCCATTGCCTATCCACCTCCGGCTGCAAGTCGGACGACTCCCCGAATCGCATTTAGAACTTATAGTCGGTGCCAGCTTCACCGTAGGTTAAGCGATATCTCTTTAACTCGGCCTTCGAAGGAATGGCATGCCATTCCGCAACCATCTTGCGATAGATTTCCCCATAGTTTAAGTCTGCAGGCAAACCATCGACGAGCTTGATCTCCGCGATTTCGTATGGCGGCAGCTCTCCGAGTTCCGTGATTTCCACATGAAAATTCATTCCATAGCTGCCGTTCATAAGATAAATGCCATAGGGCGTTAATTCAGCCGTTCGCGCACCCGTCTCTTCGTACAACTCCCGGATGGCGGCCTTTAGCAGCGGCTCCCTTGCTTCCCTCTTGCCCCCAGGCAGCTCCCATAACGTTCTGTCTTGATGCCTGATCACAACGAGCTTCTGATGATAATAAGCGAGCAGGACGACATATTTGATGTGGTCTTCGTGTACTTCGGACAGTTCAAAATGTTGGATCGCCATCTCCATTTTAAGTTCCCTCACATCATGCTATCATGTCTGTCGTCTTACTTCTTCTCGTACAAACTCGCGCTCCAATCGGCTGCATCGAGGCGTCGTATGTAGGTGTAGCCCATCTCCTGATAGTATTGATTGAGCCGTAAGTTATCGGCCATGCAATCCAGCCTGACGAACGTCTTGCCCTGCTGCCTAATCTGTTCTTCCGCCGCTCGCAAGAGGGCGCCGCCTATCCCCTGCCCTTGATAATTCCGATTCACCGCGAATCGGTGAATGTATCCGGCATCCGGCGTATCAAGCTCCTTCCAGATCAACGGATCCGACCATGTGAGGGTGTAAGTCCCGACTACGGCATCGTTCAAATAAGCCAAATAGACGTGCGCTCCGTCCGCCATGAATTCCGTCACTTGCTCGAGATGAAAATACTCCGGCCTCCATTGATAAATGCCTTTCGCGTTCAGCCATCTGGCAGACAGCTGCCAAAGGTCCAGCACGATCGATGCTTCTTCCGCCCTGGCAGGTCGGGTCATGATTTGCGCTTGAAGCTGCTCCACTGCTTATCCCTCCTATGTTAACGGGTTTTCTCCGAATCGTTCCATCAGCAAAGGATACCGTCCTTCCAGATCGTCCTCTTCCCAATCCAATTGGATGACAGTCGATTTCGATACATAACCGCGCGCTTCTATAGCATCCGAAAACTCGAAATACAGGTCATCGTCAAACTCGAACGAGCCGGTCTTCAAATACGTGTACGCATCGGAAGCCACGGATAAGATCTCTTCCAATTCCGGCGCGTATTCATCTGCTTCCAACACGTCATCCGTTAAATAGGCTGCCAAATATTCAGGATTCTTCAGCGTGGCATGGAATACATCACGGCCTTGCGCAATTAGCCAGCCTCTGAAGTAATCGAATCCGTCGTCCGAGCAACCGCCCATGATGACATAGGCCGCTCCCCATAACGAGGAGGTATACGAGAGGTCGAACTGCTTCCGGAGCTCGATCTCGAATTCGATAATCTCATTTGCAGGTTTCGTTAACAATGCTTGTTTAATCTGCTCCAGTTGATCTTCATTTTGAGTTTTGGATTGCTGGATGAGTTCCCAAAAGGCTTGATTGTTCATGAGCGATGTTCCTCCGTTGTTTTACTCGATTATAAGTTTAGTCATCGATGCTTGCGGATTCCCTGAATGACAGCCCGTTCGACTCCAAAGCGGCTCTAAGCTTGGGAATAGAACCTGGCCCCATGCCGTGGAATTTCAAAATATTCGCCTCGCTGTGCGTGGACAGCTGCTGCAGCGTCGTGATGCCATTGTTCTCCAATGCTCGCCTGGCCGGTGCTGAAAGTACGGCAAGAAATCCGCTTTCGGGTTTCAATTCGTTCTCGCAGGTCGGGCATGTCGGACAGTCGGTGCTTTTATAGTATTGGTGTCCTTTATTGCAAGTCCTTAACGTTTTCTTCGTGGTGGCCATTGGCGCAGCTCCTTTATATTACTGTCCTACGTGAATTCCAGCTGTTGATTAACTGACGAATCTGGCATTTACGAGCGTTCTACATCACTACGTCACTTCAAACCTTCATCCACATAAGGTATTTCATATCCCGCTATCAATCTATGAAGTCTGCCATCATAGAAAGGCATGAGTGCGTCGGCCTGTTCGATATTCATCCATGCAATTTCCGCGATCTCGTCGGGTCGTTGAATGGTCTCTTCTCCCCCGATCACTTCTGCCCGAAACGTATAGAATATGGCATGGTGTTGGGATTTCCGAAACTTGCATTCCCTAATGGCAACAATGCCAAAGACATCAACATCCAATCCGGTCTCTTCCTTCGCTTCCCGTACAGCAGCTTGTTCCAAGGTTTCATCCGCCTCGACCGCTCCACCGGGGAGCGACCATCTGAAGTCTCCCGCATCCCCAACGTTCTTGACCATTAATACTTTCGTTTTGGTAGGATTCGTGATTAAGGAATAGGTAACGTCGACCCTTTGCATATCGTTGGCGCTCCTTCGCGTTGGAGTTTTAAACGGTGTCCTTACCGGACCTTCTTGATCGGGCAGTAAACCTGGACTTCACCTGACGCATCATCCGTGTCCCTCAACGTCTTCTCATCATAGCGTTCATAATAATACGAAACATCGTCATACGCATAGCCGTTTTCTTCCAGCCACGCAGACGTGAAGTCATAAGCTCTGAAGATCTGGCTTGCCGGACCTGTATAATAAGTGACGGAATACAGTCTTGGCAGCAAATGAATGTGGACCATCCCATGCGGGACATTCACGATCTCATCGACTTCATGACAGCAATAAAAGTCCAGCTGACCATCGCTCCCCTTATAATTCGGAGGTGTGATTCCATACGTCACGTTCGCATCGGTTAGATTTTGAATATCGTTTCTTCGATTGCTTAATTCACGAAACGCTCGACTTGCGGCATCGCCTAGATGCTCCATGGAACTCATTGCCCGGACTCCGATGAATGAGGTAATTCCACTTGTTTGTACGATAGCTATCTTCATACGCATCCCTCAGCTCTCCACGGATTCTTCCTTATAATGCGAGATATCGCCATGAAGAATGATGGCATGATTGTCATGGCTGATTTCGATTTTACTTAAACAGGTCGGATGAATATAAGGAGGATTCCATAGATCCTTAAAGGCACGGTTCTCAAAATAAGCCATGAGGAGCTTCACCACGACCGTATGGGCGACAATAAGAACGGCTTTGCTTGCGTGCTCGGTCGTGATCTGACGTAATTGATCGATTGCGCGCTCGGATACCTCTTGAAAGGTTTCTGCCTCCTGAACGTAAAACGCTTCCGGATCGTTCCAAAAGTTATGAAAGGCCACCGGATACAAGCTTTTGGCTTCCTCTTGATTCATGCCTTCCCAAATGCCGAGACGGATTTCTTTGAACGCATCGCTCGTATGAATCGGTATCGACCTGTCTGATTTAAGAATCTCAGCCGTTCGATGGGCTCTTGGGCTGGTACTGGAATAGATCACGTCAACCGTTACGTTTCGAAGCGATTCGCCTAACCAGCTCGCCTGATTCAGACCAAGCTCCGTAAGCGGGGAATCTTCATGGCCTTGAAATCTGCGCTGCGTATTCCATTCTGTTTGACCATGTCTGACCAGGTACACCGTTGTCGTTTCCTGCATGTATCTCCCTCTCCCTTCGAGTGTGAACGTTACTTCCGTCAATCGGTCCTACTAGAGGTCCATTCTTAATCTAATCCTGTCTCTGCATTGCATGCCATCTTCATAGATTACTTCTTCATAATGCCGAATGAAGAAATCCTTATCGATGCCGACAATTTCAAAACCACAGGATTGATATAATTTAAGCTGATGGGCACTAGAATTTCCAGTCCCAATTTCGATATGCCTAGCTCCCGATTTCGTTGCTTCTTCTATAGCCGATGCCAGTAAGCGCCTCCCGATTCCTTGCCTCTGAAACGCTTCCTTCACGGCAATATTGATGATTTCCAAGGTTTGCGGTTCTGATTCTATTAGAACAAATTCCCCAACTACTTCATCTTCATCGTTTCGATAAGCCAAATAACACTGGCCTTTCTGAACATAAGCCTCTACGAAATCCCTAGATGGATCGGCAAGCAGCAAGAGATCATACGGGACATCTTCATTGTTTTCTAGTTTTCGAACGTGAATCTCCATGCGTCCACATCTCCTTCGCGCGACATTGGGATTTCAGCTTATACCCGTTATTCGAATTTCTTCAAAAACCCTGTTTTGAGTCCTTTCTTATACCCGGCCTGCTCATAAAAGCGATGTACATTATCCCTCGTCGATCCCGTTAATAACATGACTTTGTAGCAATTATAGTTCTGACAAATCTCATCCGCCTTATCTAGCACGGCTCTTCCCAGCCCTTGTTTTCGATAATCGCGATGCGTTACGACGTTCTCGACAAGGCCATAAGGCCGAGCGCCGCGAGTTAAATTCTTAATAATGCTCAGTACGCATGTAGAGACTAACTTACCCTCTTGTTCGATCACGATGATCTTCATGTAAGGGTCTGTCGTGATTTCGCTCCAGAGCTGCCGGAGGGCTTCCTGATCTGCAATTTCAGCGTCCTGTTCGTGCAAATGCTTATACAAGTCAAGTAATTGAGGTAGTTCGTCAAACCGAACGAGCCGAGCTGGATTCCCTGACATATTGACACCTCTTCTAACGAAGAATGAGTTACTTAGGTTTCCTTTCGAACTAATTCCATTTCAATATTATTCCAAACTACGCCTTCGCTCGACGTGTAGATGTTTTCTCTCAAGTGCTTTTTGACAAAGCCCAGGCTTTCATAACATTGAATAGCTTGTAGATTGCTATCAAATACGTTGAGTCTGATAGTCGTTAATCCAAATTCGTTCCAACCCATGCGCACTAATTCCTGCAATGCTGATTTCCCGTAACCTTTCCCGCGATCGGACTGATTTCCAATCAAGAATCTCCCCACGACTGCTTCTTTTCGCTCCTGATGAAAACGGCAGATTTGAACGGTTCCTACAAATGTATCCGTATCCCGATCTAAGATGCGATAAATAAAAACATCCGATTCAAATGAATTGATGCCCTTTTTATAGTGACTCTTCATTTGATCCAATGTTAATGGATAGTGATAGGTAAGACCCGCCCATTGCACGATAAAGTCACGATCATGTTGGTTGACCCATTCAATGATCGCAGGAAAGTCGCGCTCCTCCAACAATTCTAACCTTGTCCTCATGGATCGACCTCCGGGGTACAGGTTATGGGCTATAATCAGCAATGGTTTGATTAAACGCACTAAACCACCCTCATTATCGTGTAAATAATAAGCTAATAACCTGTTGAGCCATTTCATCTGTCGTTAAATGGCCATCTAATAGAATATTGCAATCAGAAGATACAGCCTCAAAGAGTTTTAGATACGAGATTCGTCCGCCCCGCAGGTATTCTTCAAGAAAGGACTCTACGTATTCAACTCTTCCTTCGATGTTTAGATGATTGAAGTCGGTCCGTAAATTCCTTAACAATCGTCTTGCCAGCGCAATATCCAGAGGCAAATCAATACAGGCAATGAGATCGATACATTCGTTCATTCCAGCTCTCAATCTTCCGTATGGTTCTTCTAGAATGATATAAGTAGCCGGCGCGAGCTGCCTGCCCCATGGATCGGTAATCTCTTTCCCCTGGCTTAATGCTCGCAAATCGCTATCAAAGACCGGACTCTCAATTTGTTTAACATCAACATATCTACCCGAGGCTAGGTCTTCATATAAGTGAGGCGGGTAAACGGTGGATTCATGATACGCATCAAAATATAAAGTGACTGAATCAGGAATTAACTCCCCTAGCCGATGTACAAGCGTGCTTTTCCCTACTCCGGACGCAGAACCGCATATTGCAATTACTTTGCTTGAAAGCTCTTGACTCAAGATGTTCGCCTCCCACCGTTAAACCCCCGCTACATACTTTCGCAAATACGCTTCTCTTCGCTCTTGATTTGTTTCAAACTCGGAATCAATCCTATGCGACTCGTGATTAATCAGCTTCCCTGCGAGATATGTGCAATGGTGTTCATAACAATGGGAATCATTCGAAATGATCTCAATGGATTTTGGAATGTTGGCCGCCAGCCCCATGTTATTCGGATCCAATATCCACGGAATTGGTTTCCAATCCAGTAGTCCCTCTTCGGTTCTTAGCGGCGTTTTATAGGCAAAGGATTCTGACACCTCGGCACGATAAAGGTACATGCCTCCAAAATGACTATCGTCTACCATCCACGTGATCAATCCTTTAAAAAACAGATCGTATTCAGCAATACTTGTTTCCTCATAGATTTCGCGTTTCATTGAATCCCTGGGAAGCTCACCCGCTTCGATCTTTCCCCCTACGCCATTCCAGCAGCCCATCCATGGTTTGAATGTTCGGTTGAGCAATAGGATTTCGTCCTTGCGTTGAATGAAACAAATCGTGTAGTTAAGCATGTCGATTCAGCTCTCCTGGTTCGGAAGTGATTTATAATCTTCTATTTCTCTTCTCGTCTAGATAGATGTCGAGCGCTGCGATCGCGCGAATCGCCAGCTTAATGAACAGATAGAGCGCATAAAGACCGAGTAATATAAACAGTCCGTAAACGATGAACAAAATGATAGGCAGTACCTGGTATAGCGAGGATCCCGTTGAAATGTCCACATTAACTCCTCCGTTTCGAGCGTTCCGATGTTGCGGCTTAACTTCCGAGCATGGGAACGGCAACGCTGGTTATTATCCGAACAGAATATCCATAATCGAACCCAACTGCCCGGATTTCTTTCCATTTAAAATATCAGGATTATAGAATTCTACAAAGCCGCAATGCATACAAGAAACGGCAAGAAAATGGTTATGTTCGATATCGAATAGTTTACTTAAACCGGTTCCGGTCATGGCAACCTCTTTGATCGCGCATTCCTCGCATTTGCATTTGGCGCATTTGAAAGCATGAGCGATCGCGTCTTCGACGCTCAGATGAGCGCCTGAATGATAGATGAACTCCTCTTGTTCCGGATCGAACTCATGTACAATGGCTTCTTCGTCTATCTCATTTTTACATTCGGGACATGTTCCGTTTTTGATCATTACTTCTTCATGACACCACGGACATTCAGCCATAGAGACACATCCTATCAGTCAGGAATTAAGAAACGCTGGATAATAGCGGCCTATAAACGTTCTAAAACCGCCCTCAACTGGTATTGTATCCCATTTCTAGCAGGCGTGCATTGATTATCTGCCATGAAAAAGCGCCGAACGGCAAAGCGGCAAATGGGGTTTCCCAATGCTCGCTGCACGCTTGGCGCATCGCTCTCTTTCGTTTAGAAGAACAATATAGCTTTTCGTTCCAGCGCGCTTTCTTTGTCGCCTTGGCGAATCGGAACGAATATCGGCGACAACACAACGGAACCACTCACGTCCGTGTAAATACCGTCTTGGGCATAATGCAACGTTCCAAGGTCCGATACATAGCCATTCGACTCTTCCAAATGCTGACTCCTGCTCCTCAGCATTAACGCCCCATGCCGCAGCGTAAAGGAATCGGGGAATCCGGGAGCATGCGTCGCCGGAACGCGTGCCAGTCCGAGTTCGAATTGCAAATCCAACCTCATACCTGCGACCAGCTCGACCTGTACCTCCTGAAAGCCGTTCTCGCTCTCGATATCCAGACGAACCCCGTTGACTTTGATCGCCGCCGTGCCCGGAGCCGCATGCTGCGGAATATAGAATCGAAGCGTAGCTGTACATGCCGCCGGGGCACTCAGCACTTCGAAGGCCACCTGCCCTTCATATGGATACGAGGTAGATTGCCGAACAACCACTTCTCCCAAATCCAATGCAAGCCTAGCGACTCCGTTATGATAGAACGGCACCGTTACCCGGTTGCCATCCAGCCAGTAGCCGTATTCCGCCGCGCGCGCGAGTCCCTCGCCGCCTCGCATCGTGCAGCACCAATGCGCTTCGTATAGGTTTTCCAGCGCATACAGCTCGCGCTCATTCGAGCCCGCGCAGTTATCGCAGCCGAAGCCGCCATTCGGCCGCTGGCCGTGACTCAGTCCGTTGAAATAGATCATATGAGCAATCTCCAAGTAAAGCGGCTTCGAGGTGTGGCGCCACAGCTCAATTGCAGCGACGAACGAATCGACAACGGCGCACGGCTCCGTCCACCAAGGCCTGTTGAACCAATTTCGGTTGGCTCCGTTCTCCGTCATGCCCTCGTTGATATACAGCTCGAATACGCGCTCGGCCGCAGCCAGCAGACTGGCATCGCCGTTCATGCCGTAATAGCGGAGCATCCCTCGCAGCGCCGACAGTGTCGCATGCGTCTGCGCGCTGATTCCTATCAGATCGATGGATAGAAACTTCTGAATCATCTCCTCGATCGTTTCTTTCAGCTCCGGCCAGCCCAGCAGCTAGTATGCGTGGGTAGCGCCGTCAAGCATAATAAACGCGCATCCGATATCCGTCGACAAGTACCAATTTCGTACCGGCTTTTCCCCGAGCTGCCCCGCGGCCTTCCCCTCGATAGCGCGTTCCTGCGGATCGGTCGGATAATGAGCGAAATGCGCTTTGGCGGGCAGGATCAATCCCTTAACGACCCGTTCGATTAGCTGGAGAACATCAGGCTCTTTCTTCCACGCGTACAGCTCGGCTAGCGCGCGCAAATACCAACTATTGCCCGACAGCTGCTGCTCGTCCGTCATCCCTTCCGGCAATAGGCTGCCGAAATAGCCGCGTTCATTCACTGCTCCTGGCAGCTTGGCCATAATCGCTGCCGTATGCAAGGGCTCCGTGCCCGTGGCGCGAGCGGTCAGCACTTGGGCCAGCAGCGTCCTGCCTTCATTGTCGCCTGGCCAGTCGTAAGAAGCCGGCTTGAATACCTCGTCCGGTCCGTACAGCGAGTCGGCTAGACGCGAAGCGCTGGCCGTCAATCGATCGTGCAGATCGCCTTCAAGCGAGATGCGTTCTAAATCTATCGCTTTCATTGAACTCTCCTCCATTTATAGTTCAATATGGTCCGATACTCGACTAAACAACTCCTTATTTTAAATTCTTATGAATTCCTGTGCTGGCCCTTTATTATCTTTCCGACTTGTCTCTATGTATGTTTCGTTCGTGTACACTGCCAGTACCTTTCTCCAAAAGATCTGCGCCGGCACATTCCAAGCAAATTGACTTACTCGCCAACGCCCTGCGAACAGATCAAATGCCTTGATGGCCGCTTGTTTGCCGACATGCTGTTTTCTAAACTTTCGCAGAATGAAGAAATGGTTCAAATAATGAATATCTTCTTCGTTGATGTATCTAATGACGACAAAACCGGCTATAAACCCATCCACTCGTACGAAGAATAAGCTGTAATTCGGATCGTCATGCCAAGCCTTGCAATTCAAGTTGGTTAGATACATGCCATTTTCGTTTACTTCGGTCCCATTTAACTCAGATAAATCATACGCTCCCAGCTCGCATAGATTGCTTAGCGCAACCAGTCCATCCTCCTTGACTTTCTCTAGGACAACAGCCACCGAATCACCTCCAAGCTGCGGATATAGAATAGCCTTGTTCATACTTGTCCATGAAAGTAATAATGCGCGGAAGATAGCTTCTTTCCTAGCGGTGCTAAGATATGCTCTGGAATGTACGGCATAAGTTGTTTCGCCGAGTTAACGTCGATCCATTTGGCTTCGAGAATTTCATGATCGGGATCTGATATGCGAAGCTCCCCGCCAACAATCCTCGAGATAAAAGTAAATAGCAGCGCATGTTCCTCTCGATCGGCAAAGAATGCTTCCCTGACGGAATGGAGTCCTTCTACCTCGATGATGAAACCTGTTTCTTCTCTTACTTCGCGAATGGCAGCCTCTTCTAACGTTTCAGAAACCTCAACTCCGCCGCCAGGAAAGCTCCAATAATAGGAATCCATATTTCCATTCTTGACCAGCAATACTTGTCTGGCAGCTTCATCTACGATGAGCGCATTAGCGTAATTGACTCTTTTCATAGAAATCTTCTCCTGAGAGGATTGGTTTAACGCGCATCGGACATATAGGCGTTATATAAGTTCGAGCATTGATCCAGACATTCCAAATATAATCTTCTCGCTTCCTCGTCCGGACACAATTTCAAGTACGCTTCATTATTCAATATATCGATAACGGGCAGCATGTGATGATAGTGTTCTGGACTGCGCTCCTTCAACAACAGCGTTTTATAGCGTTTAAGAATTGCTACATATGCAGGATCAACTAGTCGATAGTGACACTTTTGAAGTTCTTTTCGAAAGAATGCTCGGATCTCGCCAGCTACAAATACTCCATTGTTATGAGGAGGTGCACCTAAGAAACTGCTGCTCACCGGTGAACGATATCGATATTGATCTTGATACCACGCTTTCGCAATCGTAAAAGAATGCCATTCCTTGATTTCATTATAGCGAGGCCCTAACACCTTGGATTTCGTACCGTATACCCTCTCTGTGGGGTTGGATAGTAAATGATTCATGATCTCTGCATTCGTGTCTATATCCGATCCCATTGTCATGGAACACCAACAAATATAGTTGTTATCTACCTTGCCGATTAAACATACTTCTTCTTTAGGACTTACATAGATTTCAATAGCTATGTCTTTGCTGCTAATATCATAATTAGATTTTACATGATTCTGAGACGTAATGAGGTTATACCGATTCATTTTATTACCTCCTCGCTGCCTGGTAGCGTTAAAAGGGTTCAATTCGTTGCTACGCGCTCCTATGAAGTGTGCTAACGATAAGTAATCGTCCTGACTTCCCATTTACGATGTGGTTCTTTAGATAACGATATGAATACCGACATACTGGCTCGATCTCCCGTAACGTTGATCCTATAGGCAGCTTCGCCATACCCATTGCTTCTACTCATGCTGCCAGATGGAAAAAAGCTGAATTTCATATGATTTCCGACTTTTTCATGAATGGCTTCATTATCCTCAATAGAAGCAATAGCTGCTTTATAGGAGGCATCTTGTTTGATCATGATGACAAATCCACTTATCATTAACGTACCGATAATCCCCATTGAAAGGATGATTCTAAACGCTTTTTTAGCCTTGCTTTTTGTATTCAGGAGTTGATAGATATCGGTTCCGTTTAGCAGGTCACCTTGTTTGCGTTTATCCCTATTGAAAATAAGGTTATACATATCTTTCGGCCAATAATAGGAAGCCAAGTTTCTTTTTATTAATGTTTTCGTCCGAGGAACCAAGAACGTATTAGCCTCACGAACACCAATGTTCAACATTCGCTTGCCAATACTTCGCCCGTCAAAAACATCTTTGAATAGCATCGCTGCCAAGCCCAATAAAATTACGAATGAAGTTACAAGCAAAGAGAGGACTTGATGATCCTCTATACGATTGATGACGATGAAAATCAACATGATCGTTAGGAACACGGATAAATATAGATCAATGACACTTGCCACAATTCGACTTTTTACGGATGCTCGATTCATTTGACGCCCCCGGTGTTCTTCTATTTTGCTGTAGTCTCCGTAACGCGCTTTTTAGTCTTTCGTGTTGCGTTTATCTATTTCGTCGATTCTCTTTCTCAACTCGATATTCTCGAGTCTTAATTGGTTTAATTCGTCCTTCGAAGCACGTATTACATATTGGAGCGTTAGTCCGATTAAGAAAGCCATTACGCCAACGAAGGAGAACGAATGCTGAATGATTAATTGCAAGAAGAAAATGAGAATGCCCGAAAATAAGATTAGCGTGGCATAGACCATGGGTTTCCTAAACGTTTCGAACATCGATTGCCCCGGCTCCCCTCTTCTTATTTCCGCCAAAATGTGGAACAGTCAGCCTTATCGAAAATATTAAACTCAATCATTCTCTCCAGCAAAGCAAAGTCAACCGGACTACCCCACGGCATACGTACCAATTCCTTGGTATGCTCATAGCCAGCCTCCACGATTTCATCCGAGAAATGATTCATGCCCGCCTTTTCAGGTGCAACAGCCAAATGATGTTTGGATACGCTAAAGCCAACAATAAACGTGCCGTGATCGGTAAACATCGGTTGATTCCATGCAATTTTCGTCTCTAATTGAGGAAATGTTTTCGCGACCCAAGTCAAAACTTCTTCCGTTCGCGCCCGATGCTGCGGGTTGGTGATTTTCTCGAGATATTCTGCAAAAGCCTCCATGTCATTTCCTCCAATAATTAGATTAAGTTTGTCGTTAGCTCATAAACGCTCATTCGAACCAATGGGATAAGCAGAAACGTGAATAAAGGGTTATACGAAGACTTCTCTTCGATGACTCACTTTATACTCAATAAAAGTCAGTACTCCACTCAAGAAATATCGCTAACCAAATGTTCTACGGAGGAAAATTGTTTCAAAGTCATATTTTCTCGCTCATAAAGCAGTTTTGTAATTGAACATTCAGCGACTAAGCTGCTTTGTTCAGCAATAAATCGAGGATGAAAATTATTTAGTACGTTCTCGGAAAATGTATACACGAGATAATCTGTTAGCAGTCCTCCGTGTGTAACAATTACAATATTACTGCCAGACGGGTACTCATTTACGAGCTCTGCTAACAATGCGTACATTCTTTTGCCTGCTTGCCTAGCAGAATCACCGATTGGTGGTATATAGTCGGGTTCTCGCGTGCATTTATCCCACATCTCAACAAATGCTTGAAAGGATTGCCCTGGCAAGTCCCCCCAGTTGGCTCGCTCTCTCAAACGAGTATCGACTCTTACTGTTGTTTTTGTTTCTAAAGCTATGTAGGCTGCTGTTTCTTTAGCTCTGCGGAGTGGACTGGAAACAATGGCAGTTATAGGAGTAGCACAAAAATATTGCGCAGTTAGTTGGGCTTGTTTAATCCCCGTCGGAGTAATGGATACATCACCAATAGCTTTTTCTTTAATGCCATGCCTTACAAGAAAGAAGGTTATACTCATAAGCCACTCCTCCGACTGAGTAAGAAATTCAGTGTTGTCGGCTTTTTATTACACATTCAATCTGTTTCGAATCATTCTGATTTGACCTCTATGATTGATCTCGTCTTCAAAAACGTGAAACCACATAAAATAATGATTCGCTTGCTTGTTCCACCAGAATTCCTCTTCAATATACAACCAATCATCATTCACGGATTTAAAAAGCTCCAGCGTTCTATTTCTTACCTGCTCTAATTGATTGAGATAAAATGCTAAATCATTCCCCTTGATCTTATCTCGTCCTTCATCTCCTAAATCAAGTGCAGGGCCCCAAATTGAAATTTCTTCTTCATTCAAAGATCGTTTTTCAAATGTCGAGACTTGATAGGCGTATTCAACAGCAGCGAAATGTAACAATAACGCTCCAATTGAATTGCTTTGCGAATCCAGCAGAAAATCAAGTTGATTTTGATTTAGTCCCTTTACAGCATCTAACGTCGTGAATCTAGCGTAGTTCATCATGGACACTAACCGACTGATTTGAAGCGTGTAGCCGGGAATATCGGTTATACGAAGCAGGTTCTCCATATTTATCACGGATTGTTCCTCCAATTATCGTGTAAAGTTCTATTCAATTCTTGCATTTTATTTCACCGTCTATCACACGCTTTATTTTCTTCTTTTGAAAATTGAAATAATCTCCTTAGATTCTCCTTGATACTTACTTGTATCAAAAGATGATATAAGCTCCCAACCTTCAGCTCCATATTGGTTTAACATCGCTTCGAATTCATTCGGATCTAATTTGCCTCCTAGAAAGCCGCCAATCTTGAATTTAATGGTTTTGTATTCCCATTGTTCCATATCCATCATCCCTTCCGTTGATTTCTATAAGTTTACTATTCACTCCGCTTTCCTTAATTCCCTTTTTCTTCTAATCCAATTTCTCCAAGGCATAAGAAAAGCCGCGAAGATTCGCGACTAGAAAAAACAATATGGTTATTACATTTATGGCTGGCAGAAATTGCTCATATTCTTATTATTTTCTTTGAATAAAGAATCGAAAATGTATTAAATACCATATGTAATACAAGCGAAAACAAAATGGATTGTGTCATTTCTGTCATGGCTCCCAACAAGATTCCACCTATAAACGCAAAAATCATAAATCGAATACTTTCGGCAGATAAGCTGTAGTATTGCAAATGACAAATTGCAAACAGAAATGCAGTAATGATAACCGGCAATGTGACTGGCAGATACAAAACATCCATGAATGTAGTAGAGACTATATAAGGACTTAGGTTTGGTAAAAGTATTCCCCTAAATATTATTTCTTCGACCACAGGAAATGTAAGCACAAAATTAATCAAGTTGTACTTCCCGATTGGATTATAGCCGGAGTAACGTGCAGCGATCATGTTAATTAGAATAAGGACAGCAACTATGGGAATTGCATGATCATATTCAAGCGGCATCTTAAAAATATAGTTTGTATGAAATAAGGGAAGGACTGCACTTACAATAAGGGCCCAATATAAAACAGTATAGTTGCTCATGCGTCCGTAGAGAAATATTTTAGTGGCTGCTTCTACAAGCTTGTAAGAGAATGTTAAGAGCAGCGATAGGCAAAGAAAGATCATGGATAGCTCTCCTAAATAGTTCTATTCATAAAATCCCCAATAATTTCCTATCACTCTTGTCAAATCAACCGTTTGTTCATATAATAGGATGGGATTTTCTTCACTTCACCGTTCTTAATAAGTGAATTCACGGTGTTGTTATTCGATCATCTAGCTGGTATTTTACCCCATTTCCAGCAAATTGGCACTGTCTATCTTTATAAAAAACGCCCGCGAACACGCAGCCTCGATGGCTGGCTCCCCTAACGCGTTATCGCCACAGGCCGCGGCCTGAACAAGACTTGACATCCAGCCTACTTTTATCGGATAATGGTGAAAATTTAATATGTAATTTCTTATCAAGAGCAGGTGGAGGGACAAGCCCGATGATACCCGGCAACCGACAGACCTTTGTCAACCAAAGGCATGCACGGTGCTAATTCTTGCGGAACGCTTTACGAAGCGAATCTGGGAGATAAGAGCGAGGATCGATGACATTAAATCCTATGACCTTCTCTGCTTCCAGAGAGGGTCTTTTTTGTTTTCCAAAATGAATGTACCTTGCGTACGGGAGGAACCATGATGCCGAACCAAATACCTGACTTTTCGATCCTGGCTGATTCCATCGAGTATCAACCGGAACCGCTGTCCCAACTGATTTCATTCCTCAATTTGAGGAATTCGGTCATTGAATTATCGTTAGCCTACTTGCAGCAATGCAAAATTACCCATATCGAGTGTTTTCGATTCGACAGCGAGCTTACGGAAAAGCTGCGGCCCGGCCGCGGTAACGATGATTGCTGCGGTCTGCTTGCGATCACCACGAATTCAGGAGCAAGGGGAATTGGGGAATTCGCTATCCCTTGCAAAAGCCTGAACGGCGATTTGGTGATGTGGGCCGCCCCTTTTCAGCGGATGAAAGGTCAAACCTTACTTGAGAGCCTCGACTACGTTCAGAATAAACAAGACACGTGGGGGCCAGCAAGATCCGAACTCCTTGCGTCAGCGCTTAAGGAGCTAATCGGCAATCGCGAACGTACAGCAGCTAACGACGGGGATCGCAAATACCTTAGAGACCGATCCTTCTTGCTCCGACATACGCAATCTTACGTTTCCTTCTAAATGGAACCCTCTGCAACCGTGAGCGGCATGCCGAGCTGCCTGCCCTGCTCGTTCGCAGCACCTTAGCCAGTAGCAGAGCCAAAAAGCCATCGTTAAAGTGCAACGATGGCTTTCTTTCGTATTCGTATTCGTATTCTTCTCTTCCCTATAGCTTCAAATTAGAAGAATAAACTACTTCCAAGCCATGTCGGCCCGTTCCAGCAGCCGCTTCAGCGCGCGGACAGCCGTCACGACGCGCTTTGGATTACTGGCATGCGGCATGTAGTTGTGCAGATGCGGCTCCACGGATAGAAACCCATCGTACTCTCGCTCTCGGAGCTCCGTCAGGAGCTGATCCAATTGTCCTTCGCCCTCGCCGGCCGGGACGAATTGTCTTGGCTCTGACGTGGCATCCTTCACATGGACGTACGACGTATACGCCTGCAGTTTTGGATAGGCCTCCGTCATCGGCTTAACGCCGTTGATGACGAAATTTCCGGGATCGAGTGCAAGCCGCAGCGAATCCGACGCGCAATGCTGCAGGATATCCAAGCAGCGGTCATCCTTCGCACCGTAAAGGTGATCGTCGTTCTCCAAAATGAGAATAACGTTGTTCCGCTCGGCGATCTCCGCTAATTGCTTCATGCGGCTCAACACTTCGTCCCTGCAATCATCCAGGCTGCTATTCTCCGGCAAATAATAAGAGAAGACGCGAATATAAGGCGTTCCCAAGGCATGCGCGGCCGCAATCGCGCGCTGCAAGCTCTCGAGCTGCGGCGCAAAATCATCCTGCAGGGCATACTTACCGATTGGGGACGCGATGGACGAGATGCCGAAGCCGCGTTCTTCCGTGATCGCACGGATGTGCCGGAGCTCCTCGCCTGTCAAATCGAGGACGTTCTTGCCCCATACGCCGCGAACCTCGATATAGCGGAGTCCCTCCTGCTGCAGCACATCCAGCTGTTCTTCCAAATCATGCGAAATTTCATCGGCGAAGCAAGTCAGTTTGACGGTAGCCACGATCGCGATCTCCTCCTATTTGGTCGTCCCGAAGGAAGCGGACATATCTTGGTTGGCAGTCGGCGCTTGGACGGCTTTCTTCACGTAGCTCGACGTACGGATTCGCTCTTCCAACTCCGCTTGGAACGCATCGCCGTCGATCGGTACCGCAACGGGACGTTTCTGGAAGGAAGACAGCATGATCCCGTTGGCCAGCGTCAGGGCGCCCAACCCTTCCGGTCCTTCAGCGATCAAGTCGACCTGCTTGCCGAGCAGCCGTTCTACCAGCCGTTCCGTAACGACGTGGTGCCCGTTCGGAACGTCCGTGTCGACAACGATTTCCTCCGGCGCGATGTCCCATTCGGCAAAACGCTGGTCTGTCTCCTGGGAGAACGCGAGCATCGATTGCGGATATTTATAATAGAGCAGCTTATTGTTTTCCAAGATCAGCTTGCCGAGATCGCCGACGATTTCCATCCGGTTCGTACCCGGCAGCTCCGCCGTCGTCACGATCAGATGCCCGACCATGCCGGACGTATGCTCGAAATAAGCCGTCACTTCATCCTCGACCTCGATATCGTGGTATTTGCCGATATGGGCATGACCCGAGATCAATTCCGGCAATCCGAACAGCCATTGGTACATATCCAGCGTATGCGGACATTGGTTGGTCAGAATGCCTCCGCCTTCGCCAGCCCAAGTGGCGCGCCAGCCGCCGCTGTCGTAATAGGCTTGGGAGCGGAACCACTTCGTATGAATCCAAGTCGCGCGCGATAGTTTGCCCAGTGATCCGCCGTCCATGATTTCTTTGAGTTTCGCGTAGAAAGGCAGTGTCCGCTCTTGAAACATGATGGCGAATTGCAGGTCCGGTTTGTCCGTTTTAGCCGTTTCGTATGCCTGAATCATCGCCTTGGCGGCATTGACGTGAACCGCGATCGGCTTCTCGCACATGACGTGAATACCCCGCTTGAACGCTTCGATCGCGATCGCAGGATGGTCGTAATGCGGCACGGCGATGATGACCACATCGATTCCCGCTTGCTCCAGTAAGTCGTTGGCGTCGTAATAAGCCGTCGCCCCGCAAGCTTGTGCCGTCGCGTCCGCCTTCTCCTTGTCCGTATCGCAGACGCCGACCAAGGCTACATGCTCCATGGTGCGCAAATAATTCACGTGATGCTGTCCGATGCCGCCGATTCCGACAAGTCCGAATTTAATACTACGATCATTCATTCGTTAGCCCTCCCGAATACGTTGAAATACGCGCTACCCTCTCATCCTATCGAATTACAAGTACAACTTCCTTGACGAAATTGCCCTCAAAGTGGATAATATTGCTCAAAATCACGGGAGGTCCGGCAGAATGATCAGCGACTATATGGCTCGGCTCGACGACCATGTGAAATTTCTCCATGCGACCCGGCAGCCGCCGTTCAGCATTCATTTCCACTTGCATCAGGGCTGTGAGATTTACTTCCTTATTCGCGGCGACGTGAATTATTTCGTGGACAAAGCCGTGTACCCGCTTCAACACGGCGATCTCGTCATTACGAACGAACATGAAATCCATAAGCCCGCCCTCACGACGGATGCGGTGTATGAACGCGTCACGATTGAATTCGACGCGGCGCTGATCGCCTTGTTGCAGACGGCCGACATGAACCTGCTGCGATGCTTCTATGATCGACCGATCGGCGAGCATAACAAAATCAAGCTGAGCGAGCACGATCAAACGGCGCTGTCCGCATTGTTCGTCAAATACGCCGACCTGCAGAAGCAGCCTTTTCCCGAAGCGCCGCTGCTGAAGCTTGGCTGCCTGCTCGAAATTCTCGTGCTGGTGCAGCGGTGTTTCCATAAAAATAAGGAAAAAGAGAGCCGCCTGGATTTGCCTCCGCAGCTCTCCCCTATTCTCGCCTATCTCGATCGGCACCTGGCCGAAGATTTATCGTTGGAACGGCTGGAAGGATTGTTCTTCATCAGCAGGTTCCATCTCAGCCGGCTGTTCAAGAAACATACCGGAAGCACGATTCACGAATACATTCTGTACAAACGCATCGCCCTCGCCAAGACGCTGCTCCGGGAAGGACGCAGCGTCACCGAAGCCAGCATGGATGCGGGCTTTAACGATTATTCGGGTTTCCTTCGCGTGTTCAAGAAGAAAGTCGGCCTTTTGCCCCGGCAGTATGCCAAGCAGCATCAGGCGAACGCGCTCAAGTGAGTGCCGGCATCGTGTTACTGTTACGTGTTCTAGAACTTGTTCAATGCTGCATCCTGCTTTGAACAAATCCATCATCTATTCAGGCCATGTATTTAAATTAACTTTTCTTATAAATATAATCCCCATACGGGAGTACTTGATCTTCACATCTTCTATATCGTCATCGTTAACAATTCTAAGTCCATAATGAATTGGCGTTGTATGCGTTTTAACAGCTGCTTGGAATTCTTGCGGTGATAATCGAGGATGAATCGGTGCGTCTTTTAGTTGAACAAACTTGGCAGATGGCTCGTCGTCAATGCCGCCTGCGACCAATTGCCCGGTATAACTAATTACCAGTTGCGCACGCTTTGGGGTTTTACGGTTTACGAGAACTTCCCGAATACGAATATTAAATCTCCCTTCATTGACAAGCGAAATATCAACTTGCTTTCTTGAGTTGTTATATTCCGTAAAACCATCAGCGACTAAGGGATTTTTATTCAGAACGAGAATAGTAAGCCATCCTATTCCTAGCAGGACGATAATGAATAAGGATATGAAGATGATTCTTTTCTTAAATATAAACGTCACTTCTTTCTTTATATAGATCATCGGTACTTTCACATAACGTTCCTGTGTTCAAGAACCCGAGAGCCTTAAGTGACCGTAGAGCGACGCAACATGAATATGGTGTTATGTGATGTTCTGGGCTTCTTCGAATTGATTCACAAATTGTTCTATTATCGGTCTAGTGTATGTATCAAATGTATTTATTTCTTTAATAGGTTTCCATGCTAATTCTAGTATGTCTTCATTGCCTTCGACGCTATAATCGGTTCCTTCAGTGCCGCCAACGATCTTGGCGATATAAGTATATTTCATCTCTTGAACATGCATTTGATTGAGAAGTTCATATCATATCCTGTTTCTTCTTTCACTTCTCTAATACAAGCGTCTTCAGGAGATTCTCCAGTTTCAATTCCCCCACCTGGAAAGTTCCAGACGATATCACCACGCTCAACATATTGACGAACCATAAGTACCTTTCCATCAATCACAATGAGTGCCTGCGCTATCATAATGCCTATCTCCTTGTTCTGTTATTTATGCGTTCTTACCGGATGTTACATAACGTGACTGTGTCCACGACGTCCAACGGAGACGGTTGTGCCCGGTCGAATCCATTTCCTCGCTTAAAAATCACATTCATCGGTTGTTCGTGTTAATTCAGTCCATCTAGCTGATAATAATTTAGCGTAATCCAAAGAAAACATTCCATAACTCCCCAATGCATATCCATCGTTCACTTCAATTAATAGCGTCTCGCCTGTATCAGTCAATCCAATATCAACAGCATATCCCTTAGGAGCTGTTATTTGCCAGACTTTGAATCGCAAGGTTGTTCTAGTGAGTACACTTCTTAGGTTCTCCACTTCAGACCGAACCGAGGGCATTAGCTAGCTGCGTGAATACGGTATTATATATTTACGCCCTCCAAGATATGCATTCATAATTTTTTGTTAATCTTAGTTGCTATGAATCTTATAAATTCATTTCTTTCCTCATTATTATTAAAAACTCTCTTAGGGATTATTGAGTAACCTTTCTTCCCGTATAGTAGATAAATAAAATCTTTCGTTTCTTTAATTCCATTATAATAATCCCAGCCAATTGTTGATTTCAGGCTTCCGGCCTGAAACAAAATTTCGTCATCATTAAATGTTAATATATATTCTTCTCTGAACTTAGGATTTCTTCTATAAACTACCTTAGGTAAGACAATCAATTTTATGAATACAATAAATAAGAATACGATAGAAATAACAATAATAAATGATACAAATAATGAATTTGTATTCGTATTTAGTGCGTAGAAACCATACAAAAGTAAGGAAATTGCTAAAATTACATTGAACACAACTTCCTTCAAACTATTATTTTGGTTCATTGCATGTATAAACTCTCTTTCAGAGTATTTATAAATTAACTTCATTGTTTTGATCCTCCTAAGGATTATTGGTGTTAGAGGGTCTGTCAATAATTTTGTTTAAACTCACTACCAATGAACCTTTAGCGTAAATGCTGACCGATGCGATCGGGGAAGAAGACGGAGAGCTGGAGGAGGATTTGTCCCCAGTTCTGCACCGGCCCGTCCATTTGCGAACAACATCCATCGTCGCCAAATAGAGCATTTTGAGCAATGCTTCGTCGGTAGGAAAGATGCTCTTGCCCTTGGTCACTTTACGAAGCTGTCGGTAGTAGCTTTCAAGCGAAGCCATTGCCTTCCTGAGCTATCCGTCAAACTATGTTGTAATTCTTATTGTCCCAGATTAATTGTTTAAATAAGTTAATCGGCTCTTTATAATCAATTGGTTTATGAATTATTCGATTCAGCCATTTCAATCGTTCTATGTTATCTTGAAAATCATCTTCCATAAACCATGTTACTTCCTTCATTGTTCCAAGCACACTTCTATTGTTTGTCTTTGAAATATGTATTTCCGTAGAATGCTCTAAATATGTTTTAATCAACCTTTCATGAACTCCCTCTTGAAGTAAGTATTCTCGAAGAGCGAATATGAATCGGGTCGTCAGACTTAGGCTCGCAGTGGTTGTCCGGCTGATTCTACTTCCTCGCCTGATTCACTTCTTCGAATCCTCTTCTTCTGCTCCGGACCGGACCGGGGGCCGAATGGCCCGAAGCGTGAATATGATGTTATATGACGTCCTCGTCTTCGAAGCATAAACTATAAATTTATCTCTCTTGTAACTATTTCGTAATTCTTAGCTAAGACCCATCCATTCATACCGTAAGCTGACATCAAGATTATATATCTATAACTTCCCTCTACTAATGTTCTTCTTATATCATCAATAGATTCAAAATGCATTGGCCAACCATAGTTTTTATTTTTAAGAAGTAACTCTGAATTCCCTTGAATAAATAGATCTATTTTAGATTCATAGATGTCGAGAATAATACTGCCTTTTAATTGTTGTTCAAATAAATGATTTAACACACCAGTAAATATAATATCTGTTTCCTCTAATAATTCCTTGCCTTCATATAGAGTATGTATTTTAATTTGATCATTTTGTAAATTTACTTCATATGACAGAATAACGTTGTCATGGACCATAGACATATAGCACTTCTCCTTTCGCACTTACGAGGATGTCATATAACGTTCTTGTGTTCTCGACGTCCGACGGCGTCGGATGTGTCCGGCTGCTCCCGCTTCCTGGCTTCTCCACTTCGCCTGACCGAGGGCGCAAGCCCGAAGCGTGAACACGGTGTTATATCACGTTCGTGACATCTCTGAATTACTCCCAATTTGACTAATTGTGAAAATAATCCTTCGTGATATAATTATAAGAACAAATGTTCTTATTTTGATGTTTTAGAGGGTTTTTTAATGAATGGCAATTCAGTCTCGGAACAACGAAGTAAGATGATGAGCCGAGTTAGAGGAAGGAATACAAAGTTAGAACAATCTGTATCAAAAATTCTTTGGAAAAACGGTTTTAGATTTCGTAAGAATGTTTTGACTCTCTATGGCAAGCCAGACATCGCGATAAAAAAGTATAAAGTTGTAATCTTTGTTGATTCTTGCTTTTGGCATGGTTGTGACAGTCATTTTAAACTTCCCATTAAAAATACAGAGTACTGGAACAAGAAAATCACTAGAAATATTGCTAGAGATGAAGAAGTCAGTCTTCATTACACAGATAGAGATTGGACTCTGATTAGAATTTGGGAACACGATTTAAAAAGTCATTTTAGTCTTGTTATTTATCAAATCTGTAGAGCGATAATTAATGCCAAACATAAAGAAGATTTGAGAAAGATTATTCAAATTTCTCGTTCCACGAATGTCATATAACGTAGCGAACGAAGCTGCCGGCTGCGCGGATGCGCAGTTAGTCGATGGGATGTGTCCGGCTGAATCTGCTTCCATGCTACTGAGAATCCATCTCCGAATCCACTTCTAGCTTCTGCCGGGCCGAGGGCCGAATGGCCCGAAGCGTGAATATGGTGTTATGTGATGCTCCCGTCTTCCTCGAATTTCAATCAAATTCCCTTACGTTTAAAATATCCTGACATCACCTGTAAATAATCCTGAAACTTTATCGGATCATCAGAAAAGTCATAAGTAATATGAACTTCACCTTTTTTCGAAATAGTGTATGCAGACTTCTGTAACGTCCAAATATGTTTAGGTATCACAATGTCAGAATTTAAAAAGAAAAACCAACAACATTCGCCTTCTAAAAATAATTTATTTAATATAGGTTCATGATATTTGATTTTTTTTTGAGACAGTTCACCACGAAAGTATTCTTCAGCCATTAGTTTTGCTTGTTCAAGAGTAATTGTTGGTTTGTAATCTTCTACTACATCTCCATATAAGTATTCTTGAATTAAATAGTTTTGGTTAAAAGATTTAAGAGTTATAGTTCCAGTATTTATTACTTCTAGTTTTGATACACTTTGATTTTCTATAGTAATTTCTTCAACAATTCCGAAACCTTCATCTAAAACAGAATCAGAAGCATATAATTTGTCGTCCAGATTGACTTGGTAAAGCGCTCTTCCAATTATATTTAGTCGGAACTCATTATTATCCTTATCTTTAGAATGAACTGAAAACATAGGTATTCGTCTCATATTCCATCCCCTGCATATTAAAATTATTGAATATCTTCGGGAGTTTCGCATAACGTTCTTGAGTTCACGACGTCCGACGAAGGAGGATGTGTCCGGTTGCCATCTCTCCCCCGACTACTCTCCTGCCGGACCGAAGGCGTTAGCCCGAAGCGTGAACATAGTGTTAGGCGATGTTGAATTGACTTCTATGATTTACCTCTCCCTCCATTCCTCTTTGCAACATCCGGAATAGATTCAGCTGGTGAGATAATACTAGTAACATCTGCGCCAATATTCCTCAACAAAGACGCCATCGTTTTTCCGGTTCTTTCACTCTCTTTAAATAGCGTGTGAATTTCTTCGCCAGAGATACCACCTTTAAAATGAGCCATTGATGAAATATGGTATACCTCATCTTCTTCGTTTTGAGAGATTGAAGACTGCTCAATAATGTCTAATGGATCAATTTGAAAACCTTCCTCTAGTCCAACGCCACCAGCTCCATAAGATTCATAAGCTCCAACTTCATTAATCATTGTTAATTTAAAAATATCTTCATCGGTAAATGGGATGTGATAATCGTTAAAGTTTATAAATTGTTGTCCGTTTATCCTCATTTGAAAGTGATAATGAGGAAAATATACTTGTTTCCCTTTATGGCCTTTAAAATCTTCATAGGTACATGAAAAGCTCCAATCAATATGTTTATATCTAATAGTTTGTTCAATAATTTTGTTTTTCTCCCTCTCCTCGCTCAGATCATTAATATTTCTCATGAATTTATCTAAGTTTGCGACCCATCTGAGGTAAGCGTTAATATTAAAGTAATCAAATTTTTCATATATTCTTACGAAATCCTTCTTTTTAAATTTGCATTGTCTTAGCAACCAATGTACACATGGTTGTTCAGACTTCATTGTTTTTAGCGGAGAACCACATATATAACACTTACCTTGTTCAAAGTTTGACTTGAACAAATTGTACTCTTTTTCTCCCTCTTTTTGCTGAATTCGATTGCCGTATTCTATTTCTTCTGGAGAAAGAGATTTTACCCATTCTTCTAATTCAGCTTTTGAGTAAGTCACATTATCACTCCATTCAATTTCGCCTAACGTTGTTGTATTCACGAACCCGAGAGGCTTAAGGCGACCAACGGGAGCCGGGTCGAAGACTTAGTCTCGCAGCAGTTGTCTGGCTGCCTCAACTTCCCCGAAATGCCCCGGTCCAGACCAAGGACGAATGCCCGCCACGTGAATACGGTGTTAGATGAAGTGTCCGGCTTTTGCGATTAAACCTTCAATACCTTTAATTCCTTGCCGATAAGTTAACTATTACTAAATCTTAAGGTTGGTGATCGCTCTGGAACTCTTAAAACAACTGATCCCTTGGTTGGGAATCACGTCTTTACCAGTTACTATTATTGGAATCTTCAAGATTATTGCTATGTTAAAAACAACAAGAATAGAAAGATTAATTCTTAGTGATCAGAAAAATCTCATGATTCAAGCAGTGCAGATATTTTCATACAGTATATTCCTCTCTATTTTTGTTTTATATATTCACTTACTAATAGACAGCCATCAGCCAATAGAATATTTTGTTGCACTTTTTATAATTCTAGTTATTGCTTGGTTCATACTCATCATCTCTGCCACGCCGGCACTTGAAACATTTAAAAAGACTACTTACCATTACATTGAAATTAAAGTAGAAGAAAATAACGAAAGGTTCTATATTCATAAAGTTACAATAAGTAACCATATCTTGCTCTGTAACACTAAGAGCTTAAAAAAGACCGGCAACAAAAAAATGTTTGTTGATGTCGACTTTATAAAAGAAAAGATAATATTTCATGAAAATGATTAGTGATTTTATATTTATCGGGCATTTCATCTAACGTTCTTGGATTTACGAACCCTCACTGCCTTAAGCTACCAACGGGAGCGGCCGCGACGCGGTTAGGCAGTGCAGGGTTGTCCGGCTGAATCTGCTCCCCTGCTGCTGAAAATTCTCCAACCGAATCCGCTTCTTATGCTTCGGTCCGGACCAAGCGGCGTAGCCGCGCAGCGTGAATCCGGTGTTATGTGATGTATTCGCCTTCCTGGACTGCTTACAATTTATCTTTAATAAAGGGCAGTTTATCAATACTGACCAGCATCTCACATACTTCTTCAAGAATCTCATCTAATTCTAATTCTTCTTCGTTGATTTCTATGTTCCAATAATGATGTAATTTTATAGATCTCACAAAGTGTACTCCATTGCTATTAAGAGTTACTTCCCAAGTAATTTGAGGTTTATTCTGATGTTCCATTACTCTGTTAATAGCAGTTAATAATTCTGTATTTATTAAATTTGTTTCTTCTTTAAAACCTTCTTTAGCCTCTATATTGTATTTAATTTCTAGTTCTAATAATGCTTCTCTATTCTCTTCATCATGTAAACATTCTTCAGTTTCATCGTGGAATAAAGCACAGTTTCCTCCGTAGATAGATTCAGTCGTCATCACACTTTCCCAACCAAAACTAATTTCTGCCCTTGTAGTATGCGGGGATTTGTTATTCTTTAACACGCAAAGGCATTCAAATTCTTTCATAAGTGTAGTTAACTCAAGATTATGTTTAATAAGATATGGATCAAGACCTACATCCCTCATAGAATTAATAATTTGGCTTGTAATCTGTTCATAAGTTAGCATTCGTAACACCCCATAAGTTTTGTTTTTAAATCCTGCGAATATTTCATATAACGTCTTTTTTACGTATTTCGCTAACATTCACACAGTAGAAAGTTTACGTATTTCCAACCATCACTCGCAATGGGGGTATTCACGTACTCGCTCCCGCATCCTCCATCCGATCTAACGGACATTTGATCTTCCTTATATCCCTCGTGCTAACATGCGTATACCTCTCGGTCGTACGAAGATGCTGATGACCGAGCAGCTCCTGGATATAGCGGATATCGATTTCACCTTCCAGTAAATGCGTGGCAAATGAGTGCCGCAGAACATGCAGGCTGACCGGCTTATGGACACCTGAACGAGCAAGCCCCTGCTCGAACAGCTTTTGAACGGTGCGTTCCGTTAGATGGCTTCCCTCGCGCTGGCCGGGAAACAGCCAAACCTGGGCATATCCTGTGCCACATAACGCTGGACGACTGCATAATCTGTGTCGGACAATAACGTCTGCCTGTCCTTGCGTCCCTTGCCTTGACGGATACGAATCGTTTTTCATTCGCGGTCGAAGTCGCTTAGGCTCAGCCGCACGACTTCGCTTACCCTCAAGCCGGAGGAATATGTAATATACATAATTGCCCGGTTCACCAGGTCCTCGAAAGCGCAAAGAATTTGCATGACCTCGGTCTACGCCAGTTCCCGCGTCTGCGTCTGCACCTTCCTCGGTCGAACATAAGAGGCCGAAGCCACAGCTTCCCCCAGCACGCGACTACTGAAAAACTTGATCGCGCTGAGCGCTTGATTCACATGGGAATGTGAACAACCACGTCCCAGCATATGGAGCGAATATTTCGCTACGGAGCGAACATCTTCGACGAACCCCTGCTCCTTCAAATACCGATAATAACATTCGACTTGGCTGCAATACGCCTTGATTGACTTCAGGCTATACCCCCGGAGCGCCATCTCCTGCCGCAGCCGATGCTCATGCTCGGCATCCCAGCGATAACTGTTCGCCACCACCGTCGGCTCCCATTCCTCCAGCGCAGGGCATTCCGCCGAAAGCTCCTCTTCAATGTCCACATCCGCCCGGCAAAACAATTCCTTCAGCTGCTCCAGCGCGAGCAGCGTATAAGGAATCAACCACGTCTTCGAGGCAGGATGCCATCGTCTCCCGTCGATGGACCGTATGGCTTTCACGATCGACGCTTCGTAAGCAAATGTCACGGCAAGGTAGGTTTCGTCTTCTTTAGCTAACCGAATCTTCATGGTAATCTCCTTTTCAGTATACCAGTTCCACTAAATACTGGTAACCGTTTCAATAGTCTCTTCGACTCGAAGAATCGCCTCTGCCCGGAAATGCAAAAAGGGAGATCTCCCGTCCAATTGGACGAGAAATCTCCCGATGCTTTCGGTCTATTCTGCGATACATTCAGCTTATCACGGCCTTCATTGCTTGTAAATGCGGCCGCGCCGATGTCACTGCCTACTCCCCGTACTCGCTTCTCTTCCTCAGCCAGCCATATTATTCACGGCAGCCGCAGGCGCATACACCGAGATATGGTCGACTTTGCCCGTGTCTGCGGGAATGACGAAGCGCAGTTCGTAGGTTTTGCTCGCTTCGTATGTGTAGATGCTATCCGTGCCACTTTTCGTGACTTTCGCTGCTTTGCCAAGCGCAGCTTCGATCTGCTTCAAGGTCAGCTTCTGCAGCTCCGGTGCGTCTGAACGGACATCGAAGATTTGGCTGCCCTTATTGTAACCGATGACCGCATGCTTTTTGGCGTACGTGGCGTAGATGCCTTTACCGGCGAAATCGCTTTTGTCCGCCTTGCCCCATTCCTTCTCGACATCCTCGGTCAGCCCTTTGTCAGCCTGGAACGGAATGCCTTCCACTTTGCCTTCCTTCGCCAGCGCAAGCATCGCTTTTAGCATCTTCGACGTCTGATCTTCATCCTTCGGCGGTGACGAAACGTTTCCATTATCGCTGTTACCGGTGTTACCGGAGTTTCCCGAGTTGCCGGCAGGTTCGTTTGTTGAATTCCCGCTTCCGTTGTCCCCATTAACTTGATCGCCGCCTTGGTCGGCATCGTTGCTTGGCGCATTATTACCGGAACTATCGTTCGCCGGAGTCGTCGTATTCGACGGATCGGCTCCATTATTTTTGTTGTCATTGCAAGCGGCCAGCATCAGGACACACGCCATCAGCGCCGCGAACGCCAGCATCGTTACGGATTTACTCTTCTTCACTCTCGTTCATCTCCATCATGTCAAATTTCTTGTTTGCATCCACTAGACGAGCGAATTCTCGAAAAGGTTCCAATATTTAGCGCTGCACCAGCTTCGTCAGGACAATATCCACTCTTAACCGGCTCCGCAACAGCCGAAACGCCTCATGCCACCTATGAACGCTTATTGGTCGAGTTCATTCACCGGCAACTGATCGTTCTTCGACAGGATCAACGATTTCTTCTCCCCGTCGTAGCGTAAATGGTACACCGGAACCGCATCCATTCCTGCACCGAAACCGCCGGTTACGATCACCTCGTCCTGCTTCACTTCCAGCGCGCGATGCGAATATTTCCCGATGTTGGTCAAGGTGCTCGTGTCGCTCATGATGATCGGAACCGGGAAAGCTCTTCCGTCCTGAACGCCGAAGAAATAGGTTTCCAACATTCGGCAATCCGTATACCTCGGGCTGAAAGCAAGCAGCTGTACCTCGTTCAGCTCTAGAAGCTCCATGCTGGCAGGCTGCTCCGATGGCTGGATCATTTCAAAATCCCGCGGAAACGTAAACACGCGCTCCGCTTCCCCTTCCTTCGGAATCCAGTCCGCTTCGAACGTCCCGCGCCAGTTCAAATCCGACTCGACCCCGAGACAACTCGGCACGCCAAGCGTGGCGACCGTCGCTTTGCCAGTAGGCTTGACGACCAGCTGTCCGTCTGCCAGTTGGATGCTCGCCCGAACGGAGTCGTCTTCTTTCGCCTCATCGCCCACGGCTTCGGCCACAGCCGGATCAACCACGCTCGCATCGGCCGTGTTCGACTCTGCCGCCTTCTCGACTTTTGCTGGTTCTTCACCGCCGGCAGCACTCGACTCTACCACGCTGTCCGACTGTACCTTCGATTTCGCAGCGTTATCCGCCTCATAATTCTGCCCTGCGCAGCCTGTCGCCAGCATCACGAATGCCAGTACCGCCCCCGAGTGAATCATCCATTTACGCATGCTTCCCATTTCATCGCTCCTGCAATCATGATGAATGCTCTATGTTCTCTCGACGAGATTTGGGAGGAAATGGTTTCAGCAGAATGCAAAAAAGGAGAGCGCACCGCGCTCCCCATTTATTAATCTTGTAGTCGATCGGTTTGTTAATCTTGCAATCGATTGTATTATTAATCTTGCAGTCGATTGTATTATTAATCTTGCAACCGATCGAATTGTTAATCTTCCAGTCGACCTGATCGTCGACTGGAAACCTACTTCAACGTCTGCGCAGCGATCTCCGCCAGCGTCACCGGCCGATTTTCCTTCATCGACAAGTAGGCGCCGAATACCATCTGCATCGTCTTCAGATTGTCCGCCACGCTGTTCTCCGGCTCGCGATCCTCTTCCACGGCGCGCATCAGCTCGCCCATCGTACCCATGAAGGCGTGCGGGAACCATTTGCCGTGCAGCCGCGGTTGGAACCAGTAGTCCTCGTGAATAGCCCGCGAATGGAAGCTCAGCGTATCCTCGCGGCCGACCGGATAATTGTACAGGGAACCGTTCGTGCCTTTGATGATCCCCTCCGTTCCTTCGAACCGATACGTCGCGAACCAATCGTCCTCGCCGGCGATGTGGTTGTGGTTATCGTGAATCAACCCGCGCGCCTCGCCGGGAAACTTCACATGCAGCAGCGTGCGCGTCTCGCCGATCGTCTGCTGGCCCGGGAAACGAGCGCCGTCCGCATAGACATATTCCGGCGTACCGAACAGGAAGCGAATCGCATCCATGTAATGAATGCTGTGGTACATGAATTCAAGCGTCGGCATTTCCCGCAGCCAGCCCCAGTTGGCAAAATCCTGCTTCACGTTCACCTGGATCGTCGCCTGCAGCAGTTCGCCCAGCCAGCCGCGCTGGATGATCGTGTGACTGGCCCGAATGCTCGGCGACCAGCGCATTTGCTGGTTGACCGCGCCTTTGATGCCGTACTTCGCGCAAGCATCCGCGATGCGAACGGCTTCCTCGTACGATTCCGCAAGCGGCTTTTGACAGAGAATATGTTTGCCTGCCGCAGCTGCCCGCTCCGCAATGCCCGGCTGAACTTTAGCCGGAACGGCTAGATCGACGATGCGCACCTCGGCATCCGACAGCAGTTCATCGATCTCCCGATACACTTTGGCGATACCGAACTTCGAAGCCAATTGCTCCGCCCGCTCGCGGTTAAGATCGAAGATGCCGACGACGCGAAGACCGCCCATCTCGTAAGCCGGCAGATGGCAAGCCTCGACGATCTCGCCGGCACCGATAATGGCGATGCCGATTTCTTTGTTCTGCGGCAAGGCCGGACGATAGTCCAAATCAAGCCAATTGTTCATTAACGCGCTCATGCTGGCGCACCTCCGCTATCTGCTACAAGCTTGGACCGATCCGGTTGATGCTGAATTCCGTATGCCCCAGCACTTCCGCTTTCGTCCATTTTCCTTCCGCAACGTCCAAAATCTCCTGCCAAATCCGTTCGCCCGCTTGATTGAGGCTGACGCTTCCGTCCAGCATATCGCTGACATCCACGTCCATGTTGTCCTCCATGCGCTGGAACATCATTTGGTTACCGGTAATCTTGATGACCGGCACGACTGCAGCACCCGTCGGCGTACCGCGGCCCGTCGTGAAGCAGACGATATGCGCGCCGCCGGCTGCCATGCCGGATACGCATTCGATGTCGTTGCCAGGCGAATCCATGAAGTACAGCCCATGATCCGGAATGCTCTCGGCGTATTCGATGACGCCTTTGATCGGCGCCGTTCCGCATTTGCTGATGCAGCCGAGGGACTTCTCTTCGATGGTGGACAAACCGCCGGCAATATTGCCTGGGCTTGGATTCCCGCCGCGCATGTCGGCCCCCATCCGCTCGACCTCTTTCTCGAAGCGATCCACGATGTAGTACAGCTTGTCCGAAATTTCCTGCGTCACGCAGCGCTCCGCAAGCAGATGCTCAGCGCCGATGATTTCCGTCGTTTCGCCGATGACGATCGAACCGCCTTCGCCGATCAGAGCGTCCGCAGCCACGCCAAGCGCGGGATTGGAGGCCAGACCCGACGTTGCGTCGGAACCGCCGCATTTGACGGCAACCTTCAATTTATTCAACGGAACCGGCACTTTCTCCTGCTTCTCGAGATCGGCCATTAATCTCTTTGCCACTTCCGTGCCGTACGAAATCGCTTTAACCGAGCCGCCTACGGATTGGATGTCGAATACTTCAACCGGTTTGCCGGTCTTGCGGATGTCCTCCGCCAGCGCGATCGGATCGACCACCTCGCAGCCCAGGCTGATAATCAAGACGGCGCCGACATTCGGATTCTTCCCCGTGCCCGCGAGCATCTCGAACGTACGATCCTTGTCCGAGCCGATCTGGCTGCAGCCATGCTGATGCGGAATCGCGACGGCGCCCGGTACCATCTGCATGATCCGGCTGCACACCTGATTGGAGCAAATGACCGTCGGAATGATCAGCAGATGATTTCGGATGCCGATATCGCCGTTCGGCCGTTCATAACCCATAATGGTACGTGCCATTTAATTCGTCTCCTTCGCGCCAAGGTCGCCGCGTCCGCGGATGCCTTCGATATTGTGTACGTGCACATGCTGCCCTGCCGCAATCCCCTCAACGGCGCGGCCGATCACTTCGCCGTACTTGCGCACGTCGTCGCCTGCCTCGATAGCGGTAACCGCGATTTTATGGCCAAAAGGAATATCGTTCTGCGTCGTGACTTCCTGCAAACCTGCCGCGTTGCGATATTTGATCGTCTCGCCCGATTGAATTTCCCTAAGCGCCGTTACGACGTGATCGCGTTCATTCATATACAGCGCATCCGCGCCCGTGCCGATTACATGTGCCAACCGTATTCACCGTTCCTTATCCCCGTGATGGACAATCCCTGCAACGTTCGTTATAGTTTCATTATAAATAATAAAAAACAGAATCTTAATATCGAATATCGCCGGGAATATACCTTTTCTTGCACTACACATCCATCTTAATAGCGAAAGGAGACGAAGTGGTTGAACGCGATGCGGAAGCAGTTTGCAGCCGACGATACGCTCCCGGTAGAGCTGGCCCTGCACAGCACGAAGAATCTGCAGGCCGAGCTGCCGGATCATCTGCATGACTGGCATGAAATCATCTATGTGCACGGAGGGGCAGGCTCCTTCTTCATTAATCATACGTTTTACGAGATGCAAGCAGGGGATCTCTATCTCATTCCCGGCAATACGATTCACAAGACGCTCCCTCATCCGGACGAGCCCTTGACGTCCTCCGTCGTGTTCTTCAGCGGTCAATTCGTGCAGGCTTCCTCCATGGGCATGGATGCCTCCTACTCGTTCCTGCAATGCTTCGATACCGCAAGAACGAGCCGAAGCTACAAGCTGGAGCTGCTTTCCGATGAACGCTTACGCCTAGAAGCCCTATTCACCGACATGCAGGGTGAGATGACCGCCACACAGCCCGGATACAAACAAGCCATCCTGCTGCTGCTGCAGAGCATCCTGCTTCACGCGAACCGCAAAATCAATCCCGGCAACCGTTGGCAGCCTCACGCCTCCAGGCCTGCATGGCTGCAGAACGCGCTGAATGAAATCGAGACCCGGTTGCTGCAAACGATCAGCTTGACGGAGCTCGCCTCGCACGCCTCCGTCAGCCCGTCGTACTTCTCGCGGATCTTCAAGCAGCACACCGGACTGGGCTTAACGGAGTATATCATCACGAAACGCATCATGCATGCGAAGGAGCTGCTGACCGAGACGGATAGTACCGTTGCGGAGATCGCAGCGGCATGCGGCTTCGAAAGCCTGCCGCATTTCTACCGGATGTTCAAAAAATTCGCCGGGCTCACGCCTGCGCATTATAAACGAACGTAGCTGACGCGCTTTGCGGCTAGCTCCGATACGATAATTGCGAAACCCTGCTCTACGCCCCAGCACGGCAAAAAAACGCCGCAGCCGACGGTATTCCGTCCAGCTGCGGCGTTGTGATAGTACGATATTGCGGCAGAGCAACCTGTTACGCCTAGACTTTTTGCCTTAAGCGTACTACTTCAAATCAGCCGGAAAGACAAGCCCCTGAAGCCGTCTTGCTTCATCCAGTACGTTCATAACGGCCAGCGCATTCGCATGCGAGTTGAATGGCGACTCTTGTACGCCTTGCTGAATCAGCTCGGCGAATGCGCGGACTTCATAGCTCATGACCAAGCCTTGCTCCGGCGCGGACGCTTCCTTCACGCGTCCGTCTCTGTAGCGGACGGTAATCTGGCGCGGCAGGTTGATGGCATCGATGATCATCGTGCCTTCCTCGCCTTGAATTTCCGCCGGAAGCGAAGAATTCGAGATTTTAGAATACGTGATGATCGCTTCCATGTCCTTGTAACCGGCAATGATGCTGCCTTGGCCGTCGACGCCGGAAGACAGCATCGTGCCGCTGGCGGAGATTCGTTCAGGCGCGCCGAACAGCAGCACGAGCGGATACACGCAGTAGACGCCGAGATCCATGAGCGCGCCGTTCGAGAACTCCGGCTTGAAAGCATTCAATACATTGCCTGCGCGGAATGCATCGTAGCGAGATGAATATTGGCAGTAGCTTGCCGTATAGCGACGGATCGTGCCAAGCGAGGGCAGCAGCTCCCGAATCGCCTCGAACCCCGGCATGAACGAGCTCTTCATCGCTTCCATGAAGACGACGCCGTTCTCCTTCGCCGTCTCGATCATCCGCTGCAGCTCACGTGCATTGGAGGCCGCCGGCTTCTCGCACAGCACATGCTTCCCGGCGCGCATGCAGAGAATCGCCTGCTCCGCGTGGAATGACGTCGGCGAAGCGATATACACCGCGTCCACTTCGCTGCTCGCCGCCATTTCTCCGATATCCGTAAATTTCAACGGAATGCCGTTCTTCGACGCATACTCCTCCGCCCGCTCCGCCGTCCGCGAATAGAGCGCCGACAAGGCAACCCCTTCGACTTCGCGTACGGCCGCCACGAATTGATCCGTTATAAAGTTAGAGCCGATTATCCCAAATCGTATCATCGTTCAATCCCCTTTCGTCGGTATCCATTTTACCCGTTAAGCTTGTCCAGGGCAATGGGACGGAGGCTCGAACAGTCTCCTTAGCTCGCGCTTCCAGCTTTACCGCGCCGCGTCACTTCGGTGTTACTGCTTCAGCATTACCACTTCAAGCGATAGAACGCTTTGTTCTCCAAGCCCCGCACTTGCGGCGTCCAGTCTTCGTGGGTCGCTGCCGTGTCGAGCGCATCTTCGATCATTTGCAGCTTGGCATCGAGGGAGTCGATATAATGAAGCGCGACCGCCTCCGCGATTTGCGGCTGGACGGGACTGCCCCATTCTCCCAGGTTATGATGCGACAGCACCAGATGCTGCAGCGCCAATACCCGCTCCGAGTCCGCGGCGATGCCCGATTGCTGAGCAGCCTCCGCGACCCACAGCGAAGCGAGCGCGATATGACCGATCAGCTTGCCTGGATTGCTGTAGTCCGATACGATGCCGAGCTCCGAGACCATTTCCTCCGGCTTGGCGATATCATGCAGAATGATGCCCGCTTTGACCAGATCCGCATTCAAGAACGGACGTTGCGCGCAAATGAATTCGCCGAGCTCCAGCATGCGTACGATATGATAAGCCAGTCCGGCATAATAGGCATGGTGATGCGTCTTCGCCGCCGGCGCATGGTACAGCCGCTCCCCAGCCTTGTCGAGGCAATAGGCGACGATCGCGCGGATGTCCGTATCCGCGATGCTGTCCTTGACCGCGTGAATGCGGGCCACGAGCGTCTCCGGCTCGACCGGCGCCGCGCGGATGAAATCCGTCAACGTGACGCCATCCGCCTCCGTCGTTTTGCGGATCCGGTTGACTTTCAATTGGATCTTCTCGCGGTACAGCTGAACGATGCCCTGCACCTTGACTAGCGTCAGCGCTTTGAACTGCTCCTTGTCGCTCTCGGACGCGTCCCACAGCTTCGCCGGCGCTTGGCCGCTCGCATCGGACAACGTCAAATTCATAAAATCCTTCGGCGGCGTCGTATTCGTCTGCTTGACCTCGCTCTCCTTGATGAGATAGTAGCCGACAAACTCCTCGCCGTCCCGCAGTTCATTAATCCGTGACATTCCATTTCCCTCCTGCTTCCTTCTCTCCCAAGCCGCCCTCCCAAGGCCGATACGGACAAAAACCGCAAAAATCCCCCTTCGGAAGGCAGCGCTGAGTCCATCATACCATGAACTCTTTTTACACTGTCCAGCAAAAGAGGAATCGTCACCGATTCGATGCTAAATTACATATCCGACCGCGCCGGCCTTCCGGTATCGCCCGTCCCAAGATCTCGGCTTCGCTCTTCCCGGCTCGGAAAGTGATCGAACGGCAAGGAAGGCAGCGACTGGTACCAATACGCAACGGCGCAATAATCATCGCTGCGCTCGAAATAACAGTCATCGGCCGCTTCGTCATTGCCGAACGCGCGGTAACTGACGAACGCGTCGCCATAGTGCTCACGTGCTTTGGCGCCGGATCCGTAGCCGATTTGCTGGATCGTCACCTTCAAGCGCTCCTGAAAATAGATCGGATCGCGCACATGAAATCGATAGATCGAATACAAACCGTTCTCGCCGTCCACGAGCGGTGCGCCTTGATACGGGGTCAGCACTTCCTCCAGCCCCCAGGCGGAGCCCATGTAGTCCTCGGCGCCGGTTCCGCACAGCGTCGGAAACTCTTCATCGCCATCGAGATAAAATTTGACTTCCCCTTCTCCCCACCAGCAGTCGTTCAACAGACTGCGTACGCCGAGCGTCGTTCCTAAGTAAACGCCCCGCCCTTCAATCCCGTCCGCAATGACGAAATCCTCATGCATGGGACATGGATTGCTGCGCCGGAACCTGGCATGGAAATAACCCGCATCGTCATCCAGCTCGTCCCCGAGGGTGACGTCGATTTGATAGAACAGCAGCCTTACGTCCGAATCGGAGTCGTTCTCGATCGCGACGACGGCTCGCTGCTTGAAGGGCATCGGGATCCAGCAGTTGAAGCCTTTCCCCGCCTGCATCGTCACGCAATCCGACTGCATCGGCCGCTGGCGCCCATGCGCGACGCCGAAGAAATCTCCGATCGGCGATTCCACGCTCGGATGGCTCTGGCCGTCCCAATAGATGCGCAGAATGACGTTGCGCATATGATCGACATTGCCCAGCGGAATCGTCATCCAGATATGACGAATGACGCCAGCTCCTTCGCAATGCAGCAGCTCGATCGTCTCGCCCTGCTTGAAGCCTTCGATGCAGGGCGCGCCTTTCCGTCCGCGGTTCGCTTGTCCTCCGCTGCCCGCGGCGCCAGCCGTGTTCTCCGCGGTGAACGCCCGGCTCTTCGTCTGTTTCATCTCATAGAGCATCGCTGAAGCTGCCTCCCTAATCTGAAATCGAACAACGAGCACCCGAGGCGGTCCATGAGGACTTCCGAATGCTCGCCAGTCACTGCTTCTTCCATTCTTCGCCTGCACAGGTCAATCCTTCTTTGCCAGTACAGTTCAATCCTTCTATTCTTTGACCGAACCGAGCATGATGCCGCTGATGAAATACTTCTGCATGAACGGGTAGACCAGCAGAATCGGAATCATCGTAATGACCAGCTTCGCGGCGGTCAAGCTCCTGTTGGATATGGCAAGCAGGTCTCTCACCTGGTCGACATCCCTGATCGTCGTATCGTAATTGACGACGAGCTGCTGAATGTACGTTTGCAGCGGGAAATCGCTCGTTTTCATTGAATAAATCAACCCGTCATAGTACGCATTCCAGTTGCCGACAACGACGAAGAGCGCAATGGTTGCCATAATGGGCATGGACAGCGGCACGTAGATTTGCAGCAATCTGCGCCAAGGCCCGGCACCGTCAATGCTGGCCGACTCTTCCAGCTCGGAAGGGATATTCCGGAAATAGTTGAGCATGAGAATGATATGGAATTGGCCCACCGCGCCTGGAATGACGAGCGCCCAGATCGTGCCGAGCATATGCATGTCCTTCACCGTGAAGAACATGGGCACCGTGCTGGGGCCGAACAGCATCGTTCCGATGACGATCCACATGTAGATGCCTCTTGAGCGGAATGCCTTCTTGCTTCTCGACAGCGGATAAGCGGCCAAGACGACAAGTACCATATCAATGATGAGAGCCAGTGCGACCCGTTGGCACGAAACGCCGGCAGCCGTCAGAATCGCGTGATCCTTGAATATCGTCGTATACGTGCTCCAGCTCAGCCCAAGCGGATAGACCGTCACGAGACCTGCCGTCGCCTTGGCGCTGTCGCTTAACGAGATGGCCAATATATTAAGCAGCGGGACCAATGTTACGACAACCAATAGCGTCAAAATCGTATAGATAATCGCGTTGGCGACCATATCGCCTTTCGTTAACCGAATGGACATCCGTTTCACCTCATCGTCTAGAACACCTTGTATTCGCCGTATTTTTCAGCCAGCCATTGCGAGATCAGAATAAATAGAAAGGCGACTGCCGAACGGAACAGCCCGACCGCGGTTGCAAATTCGTATTGATTGCTCTGGAATCCCATGCGATAGATATAAGTGTCATAAATATCGGCGACTTGGTAGACAAGCGGATTGTAGAGATTGAAGATTTGGTCGAAGCCTCCGCTTAAAATGCCTTGCAGGCTCAGGATAAGAATCAGCACGATCGTGCCCTTGATGCTCGGAAGCGTAATGTTCACCAGCTTGGCCCATCTGGATGCGCCGTCCACGTCGGCCGCTTCGTACAGATTCGGATTAATCGCCGTCAGCGCCGCCAGGAATACGATGGCATTGAATCCGAAGCCTTTCCATACATCCGTCACGTACACGATGATCATGAACCAGGTATTGCTGTTGAAGAACATGATCGGCTCGCCGCCGTTCAATCGGTGGATGATCCCGTTGATGAGACCGTCAATCGAGAAGAAGTCCTTAAAGATGCCGGCCATGATGACCCACGAGAGGAAGAAGGGCAAGTAGACGATGGTCTGGACCGACCGCTTGAACCATCGCTTCTTGATTTCATGCAGCAGCAGGGCGAACGCGAGCGCGCAGGAAATATTCAATATGATCTTGATGAGCGATATGGTAATCGTATTGATCGTGATCTGCTTGAACTCCGGTATTTGAAACAGCATTTTGAAATGATCGAGACCCGCCCAAGGCGATCCCCATATCCCTTCGATCGGATCGAAATATTTGAACGCGATGATCGAACCGAGCGTCGGATAAATGCTGAATATAGCCAACAGGATAATGGTGGGAAGCAGCATGACATGATAGTGGACGGCTTCCAGGCTGCGAATTTTCTTTTCTTTCAACGAAATGCCACCTCGGTTCGGATGAAACAAGTGCCGATGCCGAAGAGCAGCTCGGCACTTGTTTAGAAAGTTAACTGCCTACGATATCATTCACTTCTTTGGTAATATCCGCGCCGCCCATGCCGTTCCATTGTTGGACGAAGGCATCGAAGGCTTCGATCGGCTTCTTGCCCGTGATGATTTCAAGGAACGTTTTCTTCTCCAGGTCGTCCATGGACGCCTTCTTCTTCTGCATAAGATCCGTGGAGCCGATAAAAGCAGGAAGCGTTTGCTGAACCGGATTTTTCACCAAGCCGGCCGCGCCGACATAGAATTGGTTCGCCAGACTCCACAAGCCCATATCCGCGAACTTATCCGCTGCTTTCTGATAGTTCTGGATCGCCGCCGCCTGTACTTTCGTCTCCGGATCGGCCGCGTCCATCGTCGCTTTGCCGTCGACGACGTCCATGATCGCTTTGTACCGCACCGTGATTTCATGCGGGTCTTTCGCGCTGACGCTGACCGGCAGCAGCGGCATCTTGGCGTTCAAATATTTCGCGCCCTCGTCGATCGTCAGCTTGTTGTACCAGTCCAGCTTCTTCGTGTTGGCTTCCTGCGCGTAGTTCAGCATTTTCATGATCGCTTCCGGATGCTTGAAGCCTTTCTTCACGACCACGAATGATCGGACCGCTCCGTAGCCTTTGGCATGCGCGATGCCGTCGACGCCTTTAAGCACGGTCGCTTGCCAGTCGGCGTTGTGATCGTTCTTCACCGAATCCGGCAGCGGATACCAGGTTGCCCACCATGCACCCTCGAACAGACCGGCTTTGCCCTTCGCAATTGCTTCCACCGCTTTGTTGCTGTCGTTCATGATGAAGTCTTTCGCGATGAGACCTTCTTTGTACCATTTCGCGAGTCTTTCCAGCGCGCCTTTGATCTCGGGCTGCACGGAACCGTAGCCTACGCTGCCGTCCGCCGTCTTGACCCATTGTCCCGGATACGAGTTGTATGCGCCGAAGACGAAGTCGAAGGAAGCCGTATCCGCGCCGTAGATGTTTTGCTGGGACGGCAGCGAGCCCGCGCCGAATTTGTCCTTGAACGCCTTCAGGTCCGTCTCGACGTCCTCGAGCGTCTGCGGTTCCGGTAGGCCGACTTGATCCAGCCAGTCTTTCCGCGTCCAGACGACCGGGATCGCCGTCTCGACGTCCGCGATCGAAGGGATAGCATAGAGCTTGCCGTCCGAGGAGACCGATTTGAGCGCATCCGGTCCGCCCAGCGAGATGCTGTCCTTCAAATTCGGCGAAGCGTAGTCGTTGTATACCTGCGTCAAGTCTTCGATCATGTCCGCTTTGATCAGCTTCTTCAAGATGCTCAGACCGTTCGGATCCACGCTGATCGACAGCACGTCCGGAATGTTGTTGGCCGCGATCAGCAGGCTGACCTTCTGCTCGAAGGCGAAGTTTTGATCGCTCGTGGACCACGCCATCTTCGGCTTCACGTTCAGGTTCTCCTCGAACCATTTCTCGACGTCGTTGTTCTCGAAGCTCTCGCCCGCCGGCGGCTTCGCTTCCGCGGAGAGCGAGATGCCTGTCGTGAATTCCACCATTTCCGGCATTTTGCTGAACGGATCGGGCTTCTCCGCCGGAGCCGTCGTATCGGCCGCCGCGCCGTTCTTGTTGTCCGTGCCGCCATTTGCCGCTTGCGCGTTATCTTTATTGTTCGTGCTCGCGTTGTTGTTCGTGCCCTCGTTGTTGTTGTCCGAACCGTTGCCGCAAGCAGCGCTTGTGAGCAGCAGCGCGGCGATCAGAGAAGCAGATGCGGCGGCTTTCATTTTCTTGTTCACTTGAATCCCCCTTGGCCTTGAGTGGTTTGTCTTGCTGTCTCTATACTAAACGCAGTTAGGAAGACCGCGGGATAGACGATCTTCCTAACGTGATCGGACTCTGGTCATCAGTTTGAAGGCGTTTACATGACGAGAATCGCACGACCTCATGAAAAACTTCTCTTGCGCATGCGCCCTGTTCGCCACGCGCTAAGATTGGCTGCTCCATGACCGCTTTATCTGTTGCGTTCCCTGTATTCCGAAGGCGTCATGCCATTCTGCTCCCGAAACAGCTTGCTGAAATACTTCTCGTCCTGAAAGCCGAGCTGATCGGCTATGACGTAGACCGGTTTGCTCGTTTTGCGCAGCAGGGACTCGGCCGCGCCGATCTTGAGGCCTCGCAGGTAATCGCTGAACGATTTCCCGGCAACATCTTTGAAGCAGACGCTGAAATACCCCCGGCTCATATTGACCGCCTTGGCGACCTCCTCCTGATGGATGCCTTCGAACAAATGCTCGTTTATGTAACGGACCGCATTATGAATGGCGGCCACGACTTCATCCGAATAGCGCTTGCCCTGCTCGTTCTCGTACGTCGCCACGAATTCGCCGTTCCGGTCTTGATTGTCCAGCTTGATCCGTTCGGCTATGCGCTCCAGCACGTCGTCCAGCTTCTCCTTCTCCAGCTGCGTCTTCACGATGTAGTCGATGGCGCCGAGGCGCATCGCCTCTTGGATGAAGCTGAAGTCCTGATGACAGGTCAGCACGACGGTCTTCACGCCGGGGTGCCCGCTCCGCGTTTCCTTCATCAATTCGAATCCCGACATGCCGGGCATCGTTAGATCCATAAACACCACGTCCACGCGGTTGTCCTTTAGAAACTCCAGCGCTTTCTCTCCGCCGCTCGCTTCCCCGACGATCTTGAAGCCGAACTTCTCCCAGGGAAGAACCGATATCAGCCCTTTGCGCACGTAGATTTCATCATCGACGATTAATGTTTTGATCATGGCCGATCCTCCTTGGCTGTCCCCCGGCTGATGGGCAGGCGCAGTATAAACGTCGTTCCCTTGTCCTTCTCTCCGATAATCTCCATCGAAGCACGGTCGCCGTAATTGACATCCAGCATATAGCGGACATAGCTGAGACCGATGCCCATGCCGACCTTCTTATGCTCCTCCGAGAGCGGCTCCAGCAGCCGTTCGATGTCTCGCGCGCTCATGCCCGCCCCGTTGTCCTTGACCGTGATGAGCAGCTCCGCGCCGATCTGGGCAGCTTCGATGAGGATATATCCGCTCTCGTCTTTAAGTCCGTGATAGATGGCATTCTCCACGATCGGCTGCATGATGAACCGCGGCACGTTGATGTCCAGCACGGCCGGATCGACCTTGATCTGCACGTCAAAATGATAGGCGTAACGAATCCGCTGCAAATCCACGTAATTCTGCAGCGCTTCGACTTCTTCGTTCAAGGCGACGATGCCGCCCTCCTTGCCCAAGTTATAATGCAGCACCCGCGTGAACAGCGCGACCAGCCGATCGATCTCGTCCTGCCCGTTCATCCGTGCCAGCCATTGCACCGTATTGAGCGTGTTATGCAGGAAGTGGGGGTTGATTTGGTGCAGTAGCTTCTCGACCTCGATGACCCGTTTCTTGCGTTCCTTCTCCTCCAGTTCCTTGAACAGATCGGCGATCTTGTTCTTCATATCGTGGAACTCCGACAACAGGCTGTCGAACTCGAGGATCCCCGTCGTTTTCAGCTTGGAGTAGAACTTATTGTGGCTCATCAGCATGATTTCCCGGTTGATCGTTCGTAGCGGCCGATAGACGATCCGCCACATCGATAGCCCGAGCAGAAGACTGGCCACGATCGATACGACCGCGAAGAAAGCGAATTTGCCCATCCATTGACGAATGTCGGAGCTGTAAGCCTTCGTGTCCACCGCGGAGAGAATGTACCACCCTTGCTGCCCCTTTTCGGAGAAGACATAGTAGCCGTCGCGAATCTCACTCGTTTTCCCCGTATCCGGCAGTTTCGCGATGTCGACGAGGGAGCCGACGGGAAAATCCTTGTCCTGCTGGCTGTACATGATCCTCCCGCGATCATTGACGAGAATGGAAGAGACGGCGAGCTTATACTGCTGCGATTTCAGCAAATCCTCGAAAAGCTTGATGCTCGTTTCCAAGTAGACGTACATGTCCGCGCCTTCGATCAGATTGACCTTGCGCGCAATCGAAAATACGGGACTGTCATGCGTGGTGCGCACCGTCGTATGCGGTCCGTAGAAGGTGGCGTTGATGCCGTTCGCGAGCGTCGGCAGCTGCGCGGGATCGAATCCGGCCTGGACGCTTTGGTTCTCGAACAGGACCTGATGTTTGTTCGCGTAATAGATGAAGATAAGACCGATATCCGGTTTGGAGGCGTTAATGAACGAAATGCTCTCGATGACGGATTTCTTCTTCTCGTATTTGGTCAGAATGTCCGTCGTATCCAGGTAGGTTTCGATATCGTCCGCCACTTTGCCGTTATACATGGCGAGTTGAAGCGCCGAATCTTCGAGGTTGGCGAAAACGTTGCTGAGGCTGACCTGGATTTGCTTCATATTGCTGCGTATGCCGTCGTCGATATTGTGGTTCAATAAGGAATACATCGAGATGTACGAAATATAGCCGATCGTAATCAATGGAATGATCGAGCTTAGAATCAGGAACAAGTAGGCTCGTTTCTTCAAGGAGTAGGTCGTTCTTGGAAGCATGTTTATTCCCCCGATGTCCAATGTAAGACGAAAACCCACGAAATATTGAAGCGCTTTCAATAAAAGCAATGATACATCCGGCCCACCTAATTCTAACTATGTTTAACTGTGTATCTCCGCTTTCGAAATATTGTAAACCAAAATCATACAAATTTTGAATGATGTAGGTGGTATTTGTTGAAGATGATTATATATCACGGCATATTTCGCTGTAAATATGAATTATTCTTCGGTTTTCTGTGTGTGAAGTAATGCCGGACATGTTTTGTAATCTTACATTCGAGAGCATTCGTTTATTGACAAAATATTTGCCTGCCCTAAAATGAATCTAGAAGCTTCTACTAGTCAAAGGAATGATACCGTTGCCCAAAAAGATTACGACCAGCGATATTTCGCTTAGCCTCGGTCTATCCAGAAATACCGTCTCCAAGGCGCTGAATGATCATCCCAGCATTACGACCGAGACGAAACGAAAGGTCATCGAACAGGCGATCGCCATGGGTTACAAAAAAATCAAGCCGGCCGCGTCTTCCCATTCCGCGCCGCAGTTCGCTTCCTCCGCCAATGCCAAAAGCATCGTCTACCTTACCAAGCATCAGCTCCATCACGGCACGGGCTTCTGGATGAACGTCATGAGCGGCGTCGAGCAGGTCGTGAGCGGCAACGGATACGAAATGAAAATCAGCTTCATCAAGAACGAAGATATCCAATCGCTCCTACTGCCCGCGGTGTTGGGGAACACCGATCTTGCCGGGTTTATCCTTGCCGGCAGCGTGGACAAGGCCTATACCGAGAAGCTGATTGAATTGCCGCTCCCGAAAGTGTTCATTAACATTAATCCCGAGCTGCCGCTGTCCGGACTTCAGGCTGACGTCGTCTTTATGGAGAACGAGGACAGCATCTATCAGATCACGCGGCATTTGATCCAGGCCGGCCATTCGAACATCGGCTTTATAGGGGACATCGCTTCCTGCCGGAGCTTTATGGAGCGCTGGTTCGGCTTTCAGCGGGCTCATTTCGACGCTGGCCGTTCCGTAAATCCGGCGTATTGCATTACTTCGCCATGTTCCGACGGCTATCAACAGTACGATAGCCTCGCCCGATCATTGAAAGAATTGAAGCAGCTTCCCACCGCCTTCGTTTGCGTCAATGACAAAATCGCGCTCCACGTCATTAAATTCGCCCACGAAGCCGGCAAGTCAGTCCCGCGCGATATCGCCGTTTCCGGATTCGATCAAATCGACGAAACGGATATGCTGGGGTTTACGTTGACCACCGTCGCCAACGACGAGCATCAGCTCGGCTTGCGCGCAACGGAGCAGCTGCTTCAGCGAATAAGCAAGCCCGAACGGGTGAACGAAACGATTCGTTTGGCGACGTCTGTCATCTTCGGAGAAAGCACGCCGCCGCTAGTCTAGTGCAAGGCAGCGGACCGTCCGAGCAACATTCGGCTATGGACGACCTGTATGGCCTGCGAGGGAGAAACGCGCCCACTGCAACAACGTAGCAACTAATATCCAATAGCGCAGCAACTGGCCTCCAATAGTACAGCAGCTCGCCCCTGCAAGATTGAAAGAAGGCTGACATAGCGTCAGCCTTCTCTTTCGTTTTCCCGGATTCGTGACTATTCTTGTCTCGCCCATGCACAACGATCCCCGTCCTTGAGCCCCAGCGACGTCCGGATCATCTGTTCCACGACCGAATAGTCGGCCGGATTCTCGCGATTGAAATTCATCCGCTCGCGCGTCGGCGCCACCCGGTTGCACATAAATCTCGGCACGCCAAGTTCATTGGTCGACGGCGCATGATACAGGAACGGATGGCAAAGGACCAAGTCCCCCGGTTCTCCGGTTGTTTCGACCACCCGCAAGGAGAAGCCGGCCGGATCTTCGTACGTCGTGTGCATGAATGCGGCCAAATGCTCTTTCTGCGATTTCTTCTCCTTCGCTGGCGCATCGGCATAGATATCGTCCGACGCCGGCTTGTTCTTGCCGATTAATTCCGCCAGCCAAGGGTGCTTGCCGCACTCGCGCAAGGCTTCGCCCAGCCCCATGCCTTCCGGATGCTGCGCCAGCACGTTGGCCACGATGTTATGGGAGCCTTCGGCAACCAGCGTCCCGGACCCGCCTTTCTTCACGCTGGAGAAGAGGCATACCAAGAGCAGCCCTTGCTCCCAGCTGTCCAAATAATGACGGAAATGGCTTCCGTCGTAATGCCAGCCGCCCGGAATCTCCGGTCCGAAATTAATGATGTAGCCGCCCCAGCTTGCGCCCGTCATCTTGTCCCCTTCCTGCCAGCGTCCTTCGCCTAGCAGATCCTCGATTGCTCCGGTGAGCCGCTTCGAGTTCAAGCCGTCCATAATGGGATGCACATAATCGCCAAGGCGAACAACGGGTTCCGTCCAAGTCGTTTTATCTTCCTTCTTAACGCCGCGTGTCGCAAGCTCGTCCCAGAGGAACTGCTGCACCTTCAGCGCCTCTTCGCGCGGATAAGCACCTTCCACCTTAACCCAGCCTTTTTCTTTAAAATGCTGCACTTGCGCTTCCGTCAGTACGTTCGGCATGCTCGACACTCCCCTGGTTGATTATTCGTTCGAAACTTGCAGCGCTTTCATAAACATGCGGAATAATTGCAGGTCTTCCTTGGAATCCTCCGGCGTCGTCTTCGGCGCCGCATTCTTCGTGATCACGTCGTACAAATGGTTCAACTCCAGCGTATAGGGATCCGTCAGGGTCGGGCGAATGACCGATTCCGTGTACGCTTCTCCTTCGGTTTCGTTGATGCAAAGCTTGGTGGGAAGATGGCGTATGTAAGGCGTGTCGTACTGGACTTTCACGGATTTGCGGCTGGCGTACACTTCGACATGCGCATCGAACCGCCCCTGCTGATCCATGCCCATTTCATACGTGACCGAGAACGAGCCGTAATCGAGCAGCGCGTTCATGAAGATGCTGTCCTGATGCTTCGAAACCTTGGCGCCTAAGACAGCCTACGGCATGCCGATCGCCTCGCGCATCGCCGATAGGTCGTGGCTGCCCAATCCCGCCAGCAACCGGTAAAAGCCGAACAACGGCGCATCCGGTTCCAATCCTGTCGCCTCGATGCCGAGTCGTTCCGACCTGGCCTTGCGATCTGCCTTGGCCGCCTCCGGGATATCGTCGAAAGAGACCGTATGGCTTGTCGGACGAATAAAGTAGCCGTTTTGCCCGATAATATCCCTCACTCTTGCATACGTAATGTGATCGAAGCCGCCGATCTCTTGTACCGCCTGGACGAACGAAGCCGCATAACGACGCATATACCCGATCATAATGTGAACGCCGTTACGATCGCGCGCTTCAATAATGGCATCCGCTTCGGCAAACGTCAGGCACATCGGCTTTTCGATCAAAACATGTTTCTTGTGGTTCGCTGCTTGTATGGCGCATTCCGCATGATACTCATCGCTGTTCAGCACGAATACGACATCGAGATCCTCCTGTTTGACCAACTCATTCATGTCGGTATATTGATGGTCGACGCCGTATTGTGCGCCGATATGCCGGACCAGCTTCGGCGATATATCGCATACTGCCGCGATGCGATACTGGTGAGGCAGCGATTGAAGCACCGGCAGATGAATGACCTGCGCCACTTCGCCAAGTCCGATCAGCCCAACGTTTAGTATTTTGTTCGTCATATCCGCATATGTCCCTCCGCCGCTAGCTAGTTTACAAAAATAAATAATGTAATATTACAAGTAAACACTTTTGATAAATTTGATTATATATCGTTGTCAGTTAATTGTAAACACTGTATTTTTCAAGGAAAGTGTGAACTTCACAGTATTAATGAGAGATTTAAGTTTACAAATATCAAGTTTTGTAAACTTGCTCTGTGATCACCTAGGCCGATAGGCAGCACAAAAAAAACGACTACCCCACATGAAGTGTCGCCGAAAGCCAAAAAAACCGACCTCATTTGGTCGGTTTACAAAACAGTGTTTCCACCCTGAAAACTGGATACGAACCTTTACGAAAGGTTTTACTTAGCTGACATTACCGATGCTTTCGAAGTTTACACTCCGTAAAGCTTTTAGGATAAGCCCTCGACCGATTAGTATTCGTCAGCTCCACACGTTGCCGCGCTTCCACCTCGAACCTATCAACCTCGTCGTCTTCAAGGGGTCTTACATACTGGGAAATC
>NZ_JBWDNI010000017.1:0-140823 GCF_056269105.1 Paenibacillus sp. J31P316
TGTGATCGTACCGTTCAACAGGTTCGTTAATGTTCCTGCTGTAATGGTTGCTCCAAGTACACTCGTCAACGTTCCGGCCGTGATCGTTGCGCCAAGCACGCTGGTTAACGTTCCGTTCAACAGATTCGTTAACGTACCGGCCGTGATCGTCGCGCCGAGCACGCTGGTCAACGTCCCGTCGAGCAGATTGGTTACCGTTCCGACGGTTACTGTACCGCCCGAAATCGCGACTGTACCGGCTGTGATCGTCGCTCCCATTACGCTTGTGATCGTACCGTTCAACAGGTTCGTTAACGTTCCCGCCGTGATCGTTGCTCCAAGTACACTCGTCAACGTTCCGGCCGTGATCGTCGCGCCAAGCACGCTGGTTAACGTTCCGTTCAACAAATTCGTCAGCGTTCCCGCTGTAATCGTTGCACCCAGCACGCTGGTCAGCGTACCGGCCGTGATCGTTGCGCCGAGTACGCTTGTTAACGTTCCGTCCAGCAAGTTCGTCAACGTTCCCGCCGTGATCGTCGCTCCCATTACACTCGTCAACGTACCGTCCAACAAATTATCGATCGTACCAACGGTTACCGTACCGCCCGAGATCGCCACCGTACCGGCCGTGATCGTGGCGCCCATTACGCTCGTGATCGTACCGTTCAACAGGTTCGTTAATGTTCCCGCCGTGATCGTTGCGCCAAGTACACTCGTCAACGTTCCGGCCGTAATCGTCGCTCCGAGCACGCTGGTTAACGTTCCGTTCAACAGATTCGTCAGCGTGCCCGCCGTAATCGTTGCGCCGAGCACGCTATTTAACGTTCCCGCCGTGATCGTCGCTCCCATTACGCTCGTCAACGTACCGTCCAACAAATTATCGATCGTGCCGACGGTCACCGTACCGCCCGAGATCGCCACCGTACCGGCCGTGATCGTTGCTCCCATTACGCTCGTAATCGTACCGTTCAACAGGTTCGTCAACGTTCCCGCCGTGATTGTTGCGCCAAGCACGCTGGTCAACGTTCCGTTGAGCAGGTTCGTCAATGTTCCTGCCGTAATTGTCGCTCCGAGCACGCTCGTCAACGTTCCCGCCGTAATCGTCGCTCCGAGCACGCTGGTGATCGTTCCGTTTAAGATATTGTCGATCGTACCGACAGACACCGTACCGCCCGAAATCGAGACGTTACTGATGGTACCGTCCAAAATAATATTCAGTATATGACCGGCCGTATCCGTTGCTACCGGTTGCGGCGTCAACGTCTCGTCCTGACCGAATATTAAGGTGCGCAGCTTGTCGGGATTCGGGTTAAAGGCTGAAAAATTCGGCATCGTTCCTCACTCTACTTTCAACAGAATAGTTCGTAGCCTTCCTTGCACGTTCCTGGATTCACCTGGTCCGCTGCGATTGGAAGTAAACCGTAACCCCTGTCGGCTTGCCTTCGTTCAGGGATTTCACCAGCAGTCTCGTAAAACGTTGAAATCTTGCCGGCACGACGACCGCCGTTTTTCCGTTTGGTACGACCTCTTCCACGTCGATCGTATAATCCGTACCATTCGGACCGATCTCCACCTGCGCAAGCACGGGCTCGCCTCCCTTGTTGACGACCGCGTACGCGTATACGCTCTTATTCGAGGTGTCCTGGGGAGGCAAGGCGATAAAATCATCCGTCGTAGAAACATCCGCAAATACCTGCTCCGAGAAAAAGGGATCGGCCGGCTTGCGATTGCTCCTGCAGGGCTTCTTGGATTCTCCGTTTCGTTTGCAACGCGGGGGAAGGCAGCTCCTTCCCTTGCGGAGACAGTGGCGCGTCTTTTTGCTCATGTCATCTTCCCCTTGGTTAACGCTCATTTACTTTATGTACCTATCCAGTTTGTGGAAACGGCGCGTGTCCGCAGGTCGACTGGCCCCTTTTGCTTAAACTCCATGTTCCCCTAAGGCGGGCAGGCCGTCCCGTCCCATATAATGCAGAAGAGGCCATCTGCTCCGAAGAGCCAGAGCCACCTACTCCAAACGAGGTGCTGCATGAACAACTTCAATGTGTTTAACACCGAACATAACCCTGTCTATATGCAGCAAAATAACGTCTTCACCTCACCCGGCATCAACGGAACCCCCGAACTCGACGCTGCAAAGAGCGGCGTTCTCTTCCTATTGAGCACCGGCAGCGTGGCCGTCGGCGGCGGCAGCTCGCTGCTGCTGCAAGCCGCGAACCCGTCCGGCAGCGCGAAGAAGCTATACCTATCCCGTATCTCCGGGGGCGCCTCGGCAGCAGCCACGCTGACAGTCACCTCAGGCGGCACCATTACGGGCGGCACGACCCCGGCTCCGGTCAACGCCCTGCTCGGCAGCGCAACGGCCACCGTCGCCACCACCAAACAGAACACGGGCACGCTCGGCGGCACGCCGACGACCGTCATGGCCATGCAGATTACGGCCGGCATGTACCTGGTCGACTTCGGGGGCGGTCTTATCGTCCAGGCGAATCAGACCCTCTCCGTCACGCTCGGCACCGGCTCTCTGACGGGTTCGATCAATCTGACGTGGTGGGAGGCGTAGCGGATGCCGAATCATTTTATTTTCGATCAAAGCAACAGCAACTTCTTCGGGAAGCTCGTCAATACGTATGCCGCGCCGGGCGTGGTCGCGCAGCCCGACAACAATGCGACCGTAAATGCCAGGGAGTTCGCCACCACCTTCACCACGTCCTCGTCGCTCGGCATACTGGGCGGTTCCGTCACCGCGTCCATGCAGCTTACGAACCCCTCGGGCAGCGGCCGTTCGCTCTATGTATCGGGCATGGCCGGAGGCGTCGGCGTCGGACTCAGCCTGCTCTCCAGCTTCAGCGGTTCCCTGACCGTCGCGCGAGGCGGCACGATCGCGTCCCCTTCGACGCTGACGCCGGTCAACACCTTGCTTGGCAGCGCGGCGACGAGCGTCATGACCGCAAGGTCCTCCACGAGCGCCATAAGCGCCGGTACGAACTTCCTTAGCTTCCCGCTGGATCCCGGCATGTTCAATCTCGGCTTCGGCGGCGGCATCATCGTGCCGCCCAACCAGAGCCTCTCCATGACGGTCAGCGGCGCGCTCAGCGTTGCCGGCACGCTGTCCTGCTTCATTAATTTGTCGTGGTGGGAAGCGTGAGCGGCGGGGCACGCCGCCGCCAATCACTATACAAACAGCGGCCGCCCCGGATACGAACATCTTATCCAGGGGCGACCGCTGTTTTTACGGTACATATAGAAAGCCGACAACGACAAAGCTTACAACGGCTCTTGAACGAAATGTTCCCAGGCTTCTCCGTTCAGCTCGCCGTTCATGGCCGCCGCGGCCATCGAACCGAGCGAGGCCGCGGCAATGGCTTGATGCATCCGCGTTGCCGCGTCCCCGGCGCTGAAGACGCCCGGAACGTTCGTCTTGCCGAATCCATCGACGACGACGGCACCCGCTTCCGTCATCTCGCAGCCGATGGCCCGTGGCAGGTCCGAGCCGGGGACGAGCGTCGTTCTGAAGAAGATCCCGGTGCACGGGACGATCGTGCCGTCGGTCAACACGACCTGCCGAGCGATCCCGTCTTCGGAATCGATGGACCGGATCGGGGCGTCGAATATGGGTACCCCGCGCCGCCGCAGCTCCTCGCGCTGCGCATCCGTCATGTCGTCCGGGCCATTCGTGCAGATCGCGAACCGGCGGGTCCAGCCGGAGATCAATTGGGCCATATGCAGCGCGTCCGCCCCGTTCGCGATGACGACGAGCGGCTGATCCCGATGCTCCCAGCCGTCGCAGTACGGACAGACGAATGCGCTTTTGCCGTATACCTCCGCCAGCCCCTTGATCGCGAGCGGGACATCTTTCATGCCTGCCGCGAAGAGCAGCTTTTTGCCTCGATAGATTTCTCCCCGTGCAGTCGCAATATGGAAATCGCCATCCGTTCCCGCGATCGATACGGCCGTATCCGCGATGAAGCTGACGGTCGGGTAAGCGCCGATCTGTTCCATCGCGATTCGTCTGAATTCGCTGGGAGCGATCGGATCCCGCGTCAGAAACCCGTGCATCTCGCGCGTTACCCGGTTGCGCGGCCGGCCTTCGTCGATTACCGCCACATGCTTTCTGGCCCTGCCTAATACGAGAGCGGCGCTTAAGCCCGCTGGTCCTCCGCCGACGATGACGCAATCATGAATCATTCTCCATCTTCCTTTCTATCCTTCATTTCGCATCGATTATTAGAGATATAATAGACTCTCGATATCTCTAATTAATTCAAAAAAAGACAGCCGATTACTCCGCCTTCATAAGCTTCGCCACGTCCGCTATTTTCTTGTTTTCCAAATACTGCTCCATTTGGCGCTCGGACTCCATAACGATCTGTTGAATCAAACATTCGCTTCCGTGATCCACGCTGCATTCGAACAAGGAAGCCGTCCCTTCGATCGCATGAATGATATCCAGGAAAGAAATATCCTCCTGCTTCCGTCGGAGGCGGTAGCCGCCGTTGGCGCCCGTTGCGGACTGAATCAATCCGGCCTTCACGAGCTTGGTCATCATCTTGGACAGGTACGTCGGCGACACGCCCAGCTTCTCTGCCAGCAGTTGTACGCCAACGGGTTTGTCAGGCGCTGCCGTCACAAGGTAGAGCATGGCATGGAGCGCATAGTCCGTCGCTTGGGAATATTTCATGCCGCACCTCCATTAGGGACTTTAGGAGTCTATAATAACTTTAATTTATTCCGAATGCAAGCCATCTCCTATCGGCCTCTCATGCTTCCTGGTCTGCCGCCCACGTAACCATGGTCGCGGCAGCCGCCCGGTATCGGTCACAAAAACGGCAATTAAGTCATAACAAGCGGCAGACTCACGGCGGAATCCATCGTATACTATCGCTGTCTTCGACGAAACGCTCTACTCGCCGGGATGATTTAACACTCCCTAGGGAAGGAGGTCAGCCGCAACAGCGCAAGCCGACGACAACCAAATCCCCTATAGGAGGAATCAAAATGACAATTCGCATGAAGCCCACCCTGCATCTCTTCTTAGCCGCCATGATGGCAGCCGTTCTCTTTATCGCCTGGGGCACGGAAGCCAATGCCAAATCGTTATCCTTCAACGCTTCGGACGATTCGTGGATGTGGGGAACGACCTCGATGACGTATACGGACCCCGTCGTCAACGTATTGAGCAGCCAGGATAAGAAAGCCTATTTCAAATTCGCCGTCAGCGGAGCCGGGACCGTCTCGAGTGCCATCCTGAAAGTCAAATGCGTGACCGGCGGTACGGCAACGATCGGCGCCTACGCGGGCACCGGGAACAACACATGGACGGAGTCGACGTTGACCTGGGTTAACCTGCCTGCCGTCGGCAGCCTGCTCGAGTCCAAGAACATCACCTTCGAAGCCGGCAAGACCTACGCGTTCAACGTAGGCGGGCTGGTTACGGCCAACGGGACCTACTCGATCATCCTGAAGGGGACCGCGGGCAGCGAAGTTACCTTCTCGACCAAGGAGGGGTCCAGCGCTCCGCAGCTGATCGTCTCCGACGGAACGACGCCGGTCACATCCGAAGGTCCGAGTCTTGCCGGCTATACGCTCTACAAAGACTACTCGTTCGGTACGTCCAAGAACGTGAACAGCCTCACTGCCCTCTCCAATTCGTTCAATGCTTACGGCATTGCGGGCACGACCGTCATCAACGGCGAGTGGCAGCGTTATCAGCCGATCAACGCAACCAACCATGTCTTGACCGCCAACTCGCTCGATCTGACCGCTACGCCGAATCTTGGCGGCGTGTATGACGGCGGCATAAGCAGCGGACAAATCACGACGAAGGAAACGTTCTATCCGTCGAACGGGAAGACGTACATCTTCCAGCTGCGTGCCAAAATCCCGAACGGTACCGGCACATGGCCGGCCTTCTGGATGTATTCGCCCGGCGGAACGGGATCGACCTCATCCGAAATCGATATTTTCGAATTCTTCCAATCCCCGACGCAGAACCACTACGACTGGACGGGTTACGACCATGGCAGCGGCGTAGGCGCCAATTACTACAACATCATGACCAATCAATGGGTCTGGCATCCGGGGACGGATTTCTCCGCCGACTACCATCTGTACACGCTCGTCTGGAAGGAAGGCGAGATTCAGAAGTGGGTGGACGGCACCTTGGTCAAAGGCACGAACTTCGATTGGTACGGTCCCGCGCCTCAAGTGCTCATCAATCTCGCTACCGGCGGAGGCAGCAACAGCAATCCGACCGCCAGCTCGTTCCCGGCCAAGTTCAGCCTGGATTATTTCCGGGTTTACGTGAAGAACTAATCCTCGGAGGTAACTGTCGTCTCTCGCCGACTTACCTCGCGCGGGTGCTGACGAACGCGAAAAAACAGGCGGAAGCTCATGCTTCCGCCTGTTTTGCGTTTGCCTGTCTGCGTTTACCTGTCTGCGTTTGCCTGTCATCCCTTAATCGTTAATCGCTCTTCGAGCCATCGCAGGAACGGGTATGCGCGTCGGCCGTCAATTGCTGCAATTGCCCCCGCAGCGAGATGATGTCCTCCGGGGCAAGGCTCGTCTGGCAGAAGACGCGCTCCGGAATGGCCGCTGCGCGCGCCTTCAGCGCCCTGCCGTCATCCGTCAGTCGGACGATGACGCTCCGTTCATCCAGCGGATCGCGGTCCCTGCGGAGCAGCTTCATGCTCTCGAGCTTCTTGAGCAGCGGCGTCAGCGTGCCGGAATCGAGGTACAGCCGCCGGCCAAGCTCTTTGACCGGCACCTCGTCCTTCTCCCATAGGGCGAGCAAGGTGACATACTGCGTATACGTAATGCCAAGCTCATCCAGGAACGGACGGTACAGCTTCGTCACCTCGCGCGCGCAGGCATAGAGGGCAAAACATAGCTGATTGTCCAGCTCGAGCTGCGCGTTCTTCTCCATGTCATGTCCCCTCTCTCTTGATGCGACCCATACGATACGATTACGTCAATACGATCAGCACAATTAAATTGCATACAATTTATGTGGTTAGAATAACAGCTGACATTCGGACTGTCAACCGTATCTCTACTCGTTATTCCCGTTTCAACGCCATAAATTCCCGCAGCATCGCAATTCGCCATACGACGATCATGCCGAACGCCAGCACGAAGAACAACGCCCCCGTCTGCGGAATCGAGACTCTGCTCTCCACTGCATCATGCACTAACAGCCGAACGATGAGCAGGCCGAGCAGGATGAAAATAAACATTTTGGAGCGCTTCAGCACGATCTCCTCCCCGACGCGCTCCAGCTTGGAGGTGCGGATCAGCGGAATGGCGAATACCGTGGCGCCGGCGGCGAACGCGATCAATGCCCACGTCCACGGGACATGCGTATCGGGAACGACGAACATGAGGAAGCCGGTGGACATGCCGAGCGGCGGAATAATGATTTTGCGCATATTGGTCGGCCTATTGCTGGCACGCAGCCGGAGAAGCAATACCGCTACGCCGGAGAGCAGCGTAATCACGATCGATGCAGAATGACCGAACGTGAAGGAATTCGGGAGAAAGCTCATCAAGACGCACTCCTTTGGAACAGCAGCTATGGCCGGTTCTTTGTCGACGCATTCTCTCTTATCCTACCTATTTTGCGCCGCCGTTGCAAACCCGCCATGCGACTAGATGCCTTCCCCGTCTTAGACGAGCACGTCCCTATGAATCTTCACGACGGCCTTGCGGATCCGCATGTCTTCCTCCACCGAACAATTCGGACGGTGAATGTCCGTCGGGAACAGCACGACGAAGTCGCCGGGTACAAGATAGACGGCATTCTCGTTACGCACTTCGCCGTAGAAGGCAATGTCCTGCGTATCGTAACGGTCATCGACGATGACCTGTTCCTCGGAAACTTTGGACACGCGCATCTGTTCGCGCCCGCTCAGCAGCAGCTGAACGTCGGTGTGGAGCAAATGCGTCTCCGGCTGGACTTCGCTCCAATGGCGCGTGTCCGGCTCGTTGATCAGCAGATACATGCCCTCTTCGCCGAACTCATGCCGGCCTGCCGGGATCGCATCCAGGTCCATCCCCTGCAGCCGCTCGATCGCACGCTGCACGCCAGCCGGAAACGTATGCTTCTCCTGCTCCCAATTGTTCATATCGCTGTAGATCATAATCTAGCTCCCTTCGGTGACGACTGACTTGACTCTCCCGACGTCCCCGCTTTGCAGGCGGACCTTGATCCCATGGGGATGGTTCGGGGAATTGGTCAGAATGTCTTTGACGATGCCGCGGGTCAGGCGCCCTGTCGGCTGGTCCTTCTTCAATACGATATCGACCGTGAGGCCCGGTCTGATGTTGGATCGCTGTTGTCCGCTTGTGCTCATTTCGCTGCTTGCTCCTTCTAGATTGCTTGATAATGATCACATCATAAGCCAGTGGACTGGGGAAGTAAAGAAATCGGGCGGGCAGCGCGAGTTTTCGATTGACAGCGATAATGAGAATCACTATCATTAGGGGAGAGTTGCAAATTGCCATCGAGAGAGGTTGGTTCCGGACGCATGAAGAAAATCAAATACTGCTGCCGCAACTTTAAGCATGGCTCCAAATCCGTGTTCAAGTCGATCAAGCAGGAGTTTCCCGATTTGAAGCAGAAGAAGAAGGACTGCCTCGGCAATTGCAAGCTGTGCGCCAAGCAATGCATGGTACAGATCGGCAAGACCGAAGTTATCGTCGCCCCGACCGCGGACGTGCTGTATGCGAAGCTCAAGCATCGGATAGGCTAATATGGAATAGTATGGTACGATAGGAGAAGGAGCCGCCGCTGTCCGCGAGACAACGGTAGACTTCTTCTCTTTACGTTTACCGACAACCAATATGACAAGGGAGGTGCGGCCGATGATGAAGGACAACCTTAGCGAAGCTCTGAACGAGCAGCTGAATTTCGAGTTTTATTCCGCACACGTGTACCTGGCGATTGCCGCCTATTGTTCCGGGGAAAGCCTGGACGGCTTCGCGAATTTCTTTATCGTGCAAGCGGAGGAAGAGCGATTCCATGCCATGAAAATGTACAAGTATCTCAATGACCGCGGCAAACGCGTCAAGCTGGCCGGCATGAGCACACCCAACAATGACTATAGCTCTATTCTCGAGGCATTCGAACATGCTTATCACCACGAGCAAGAAGTCACCAAGCGCATTTACCACCTGTCCGACATCGCGATGAACGACCGCGAGCATGCGACGATCCAGTTCCTGAAATGGTTCATCGACGAGCAGGTCGAGGAAGAGTCGATGTTCGACAGCATCATCAACAAGCTGAAGCGGATCGACAAGGACAGCAACGCGTTCTTCATGCTCGACGCCGAGTTCGCGGCACGGACATTCGTTCCGCCAACGAACGCGTAATCGGCAGCACGCTGCCTGCAATAAGAAATGGCTGCACAGGTTACCTGTACAGCCATTTTTTTGTCTTCACGCATGTTCTTCATCAAGCACCGGAATTCGGTACAAGCTGCTTCAAAAGAGGCCACAGCCCTCGCAACTCTTACCTCTTCTTCGTCGTCAGAATGGTGAGCGCGAATTTCGGCAGCACCAGCTGGCGGCGCCAGCGCGACGGCTGCTTCAGCAGCCGGTACAGCCACTCCACGTTCAGCTTCTGCCAGATGACGGGCGCACGCTTGACCTTGCCCGCGATCACGTCGAGGCTGCCCCCGACGCCGAAGGCGACCTTCGCATTCAACCGGCTCTTGTGCTTGTAAATGAACTTCTCGGCATTCGGCGCGCCAAGCGCCACGATCAACAGATCCGGCTGCTTCTGCTCGATATCGGCGACAAGCGCCGTTTCCTGATCGCCTTTGAAGTAGCCGTTATGTCTGCCGACGACGTTCACGCCGGCGTACTTGTCCTTGATGATGTCGACGGCCTTCGCGTTCGTCTCCTCGTCGGCGCCGACGACATAAAGCGAGAACCCGCGCACCGCCGCTCCTTCAAACAGCCGAACCAACAAATCGTACCCGGTCACGCGCTCCGGAATATGCGTTCCCTGCCATTTGGCCGCCAGCACGACGCCGATGCCGTCCGGCGTAATGAGATCGGCCGCATCGACGATCTCCTTCAGCTGCGGCTGCTGGTTCGCTGCCATCACGATCTCGGGATTGGCCGTTATGAGATGGAACAGCCGGCGCTGCGACCCTTCGGCCCGTTCGCCCTCAAGCTTGCCCTGCAGCAGCTTCACGGTATCCGAAAGCGTCAATCGCGAGAAGGGCACGCCTAATATCTTGACGGAATCCATACTACACCTTCCTCTGCACTCTTTTGCTGTCCCCTATTGTAGCATAGGGGGGATTCCGGCGAAAGAAGCCGCCCTCCCGCAGCCGAACGGCCCTCTTTCATCCGGCTCGGTGCCGTCCCAGCCGCTTGCCGCTATTCAAACTTGTCCGCGATCCAGCGGATGAAATCGCCGATGATCGGCACGAGACCGAAGCCGTGGTCGCCGATCGCGACAAGGCCATAGACCCGCTCGCCGATCGCGACCGCGCCGAGCACATGCTGGCCGATTGCCACCGCGCCCAGCGCATTCTCGCCGATGGCGACGGCACCGAGCGCGGATTCGCCGATCGCGACAGCACCAAGCGCGAGATCGCCAATCGCAACCGCGCCGGCAGCGAGGCCGCTGGACATCGCGACGGCGCCGAGCGCCAGCATCCCGCCGAGGGCAACTGCGCCGAACGACAGGATGCCGACGGCAACGGCTCCGCCGGCCACCAGTCCGACCGCGATATCGCCCAGCGCGATAAGGCCGAAGGCGATTTTGGGTTTCCCTTTGCCCGCGCTCGAACGGATGCTGATGATCGGGAACTTGGCAGCAGGCCATTGGTAGTCGATCTCGTCCCGCCCGTTTTGCCCCAAATAACGATTAAACCGAAGCAGCCGATTCCATTCAAACATGGCTCGTCGTCACTCCCTCATGCGCCCATTGGTGATTCAAGGCTTTGTTACCAGCGTATACTAAATACAAGAGCACGGGCAAGCTTACCCGCAGTACAAAAAAAGATATTTTAGAAGTCTCGGCTTTCCGATGATAAATATGAAGGCAGGTGGATGCAACATGAGAAGAAGCTATACATTCCTCGTCGGCATGATCGTCCTTATGCTGGTTTGCGCCGTTCTGGCGGGCTGTTCGGGAGACGACGGCGGCGTAGCCAACGCCCCGGGCAAAGAACCGTCGTCTGACCAAGGCAGCAGCTCGGGGAACTCGGGGGTGACGTCCTCCTCGACCAACGGAACGAATACGAACAACAGCGGCGGCAGCACGATCGATCCGGTACCGTCGAATGGAACGAATACGGGTAATGGCGGCACGGTAAACGAGCCGGGCGGTCAAGCGAACGACAATACGGGGACGGAGCCGAAAGGCCAGGCAGGAAACAATGACGGATCGGACCCGAAAGGCCAAGCGAGCAACAATAACGGAACAACGACGGATGACGGGAAGACGAAGATCGTCGCAAGCAACGAGGCATTCCGCGTGTACGGGCCGGCGCCCGAGTCGGTCGTCGGCGAGTCGTTTACGGTGAAGGGACAGGCGCGCGTCTTCGAAGCCGCGTTCAGCTACTCCTTCGAGGATGGACATAACATCCTGGATGAAGGGCATACGATGGCCGACATGGGGGCGCCGGAATGGGGCGAATTCGAGTTTAAAGTTTCTTTGAAGGAGATCCCGACCAGCCCGACGGGCGTGCTGACGATCTACGAATCGAGCTCCAAGGACGGCACGCCGGTCCACGAGCTGCATATTCCTTATAAGTTCGAAGATGGACTGGTGAAGCTGGAAGCGGAGTAGCGCGTCGTATGGAGTGCCGGGGGCCGGTTCGGCCCGAAAAGCTGCTGTGGAGCAGCTTTTGGCGCTCTTCGAGGCCGGTTTGGCCCGAAAAGCTGCTGTAGAGCAGCTTTTGGCGCTCTTCGGGGCCGATTCGGCCCGAAAAGCTGCTGTAGAGCAGCTTTTGGCGCTCCTCGAGGCCGGTTAGGCCTGAAAAGCTGCTATAGAGCAGCTTTTGGCGCTCCTCGAGGCCGGTTAGGCCTGAAAAGCTGCTATAGAGCAGCTTTTGGCGCTCTTGAAGGCCGGTTAGGCTCAGCGTCACTTCGACGGTTTGGCCTTCCCAGGCAACCGTTGCCTTCTTGCTCGCCGGATCGTAGCCGACCTTCGAGCCGATCATCTCGCTCACGGCCCGAAGCGGCACCATCAGCCGCTGCTGGATGTCGAAGTACGGCACGTTCGGGGACGTGTACAGCACATAATATTGATTGATTTTCAACTGCACGACATAGGAACCCGGAGCCATGCCGGATGTACCGCCGGCGGCAGAAGCAGCCGCGGTAAGTCCGGGCGCGATTAAGGAAGCTATCAACAGGGAAGTTATCGTCAGACGTTGGAAGGCGTTCATTCCACTCACTCCTCTTATCTCCGATTCACACCTCGTATGACGGATCAAACAGGGATATATTCCCAGTTCCCTCGGCGATCGAGCAAAAAAAGCCTGCCCAGCACAGGCAGACTAGGTATCGCATGAGGATACCGCATCGAGTATCAGGCATCAACTATCGGAAGGCTAGCCGGCGTCATGCAGCGCCGCAAGCGCAGCCTCTTGATCGGCCAAGAAGAAGAACTGCTTGCCATGATTGCACTCGTAAATGAAATCACGCAGACTCTTGCTATCGTAGCCGCTGAAATCGCCGACGATGGCCAGCTTGACGCGATAGTTCGTAAATTTCTGCAAAATATCGCCCGCCAGCTTCGTGCGCAGCTCGAAGAAATCCTCCGCGATGTTTTCTTTGCGGATGAGCAGCTTGCTGCTGTCCCCGTCATAGCTGGCGGTTGCCATCAGATCCAGCGCGTCCTGCACGCTGCCGATGACGATCCCGTCGCTCTCGATGATCGCCACATTGGACGACCCCTTGCTGTCAAATGTCATGTTCATCTTGATTCCACCTTTCATTTGGTTCGCCTGCCGTCTGTCCGGCCAATCGCTCTGCTCGCACAGAGCGCCCTACCGCGACGGCCTAAGGCCATCCATACGGATACGGCACTAGAAATTAAAATTGTCCGGATCGGCTCCGAACCGTTTGTTCCGATTCAGCGCATCGAGCTGCGCCATGTCGCCATCCGAGAGCTTGAAATCGAAAATAGCCAAGTTTTCGCTCATCCGGCCTAGGTTGGCGCTCTTCGGAATCGTGACCACGCGATGCTGGATATCCCAGCGCAGGACGATTTGCGCAGGTGTCTTGCCGTATTTGCGTCCGATATCCGAGATCACCGCCATGCTGCCCAGATGCCCCGACATGAGCGGTCCCCATGCCTCGAGCTGTATACCCCATTCCGAGCAATAGGCGCGCAGCTCCGTCTGCGACAGCAGCGGATGGAATTCCACCTGGTTCACCATCGGGACGGCGCCGGAGGTCTCCATCAGCTCGCGAAGATGATACGGTTGAAAATTGCTCACGCCGATTGCCCGCACATAACCGTCCCGGTAAAGATGCTCCAGCGCCCGCCAGGTGTCCGCGAACTTCCCTTTGACCGGCCAGTGGACGAGATACAGGTCGATGACATCCAAGCCCAGCTTCCTGCGGCTCGTCTCGAACGCCCGGAGCGTCGACTCGTAACCCTGGTCCTGATTCCATACCTTGGTGGTCACGAATACGTCTTCTCGCGGAAGGCCGCTGTCGCGGACCGCCTGCCCGACGCCGGTTTCATTATCATAGAAAGCAGCGGTATCGAAGGAACGATAACCGAGCTCAAGCGCCGAACGGACGGCATCGGTTACCTCGCGGCCGTCTTGCAGCTGCCATACGCCAAAACCGAGCAAAGGCATCGTTACGCCATTGCTCAGAACAACCTGCCGATCGATCTGCATGGGCCACATCTCCTCTCGGTTCCAATCGTCATCTCGTTTGAGACGCGATGTCCTGCAGCAGATTTTCGCTGCTTTTCTCCAGCTTCATGGGGAATAGCTCCGTTTTGTCCGGAATCATGTTCTTCAACTCCGAATAGACGGCGTTGGAGGCATAGATTTTATCGAAACTCCGGACGGCATCGTTCAGGCGCTCGCGTTCATCCATCCCGATCGCCTCGACATGCAGCGCATGAATCCCGGCTTCCCGAATGCGGCTGGCCATCCATTCGCCTCCGATTCTTCCAAGGCAAACGAAGGCCACTCGGCTCCCTTGCTCCAGATTGGCGATCTCGAGCAGCAGCGAAGTATCGACGGCAGCCCCGATCACGATGACCTTGCGGTCGAGGCGGGCAAACAGCGCCTTGGCCTCATCCGCATGGTTCAAGGTCGCGACAATGGCATCGCAGCGCTGAGCCGCTTCTCTTACGGCAGCATCTTCATTGGCATGGTCATCCAGAAAGAACGTTTCGACTACTCCTTCGGTCGCCTGTTCGATCTGCCGACGATAGAAGGGATGATCATGGCCCTTGCATTCGACCAATAGGATGCGCAGCTTCCCGGTCGGACGAGGCGGCTGCAGCAGCGTGTAAGCGAGCCCCGCCATGAAAAAGGACTTCAAATCCATGCCTGCTGCCGATGCTTCGCGAATCATATCGTCGATTAGCTGCTGCATCGATCGCCGTTCTTCCAAGAGCGTTCGGGTCTGACTCCCGCCGGCGATCTGCGTGCCGCGCCCCTTCTGCATCGTAACGAGCCCCTCGTCGCGCAGCTGGCTGTAGACCCAGTTGATCGTATTCCGGTTAAGCTCCAGCTCATCCGCCAATTGGCTTGTCGAAGGAAGCATGTCGCCGACTTCCAGTTGTCCCATGCCGATAAGCCATTTTAGCTGTTCTTTGATTTGCGTATTTACGCTGAACGTCAATTGGGGATCAACTTGCAGGAGATACTTTTTCTCATCCATCGCAGACACCCCATTGCATAGTTTGATGGGTATATTATAATCCAGCACCAACCATAATCCAACGATAATTAAAACAACCTCTTCTAAGACTGGACAGAAAAATGGATACAAGAAATCAATTGACACCTATCGCGTTTAATTATATAACTAGTTAACTAGGTATTTAAAGGACGGTGCTGTGATGCATGCAGATAACAAAACAAAAACGTCGTTCTGGCGGAAGATGAGCGGAACCGGCGGGAATCCCGTTAAGGTCGTGCCTCGAAATGCGCTGATCGGCGCGATCGGCGGATTTATCGCGATCCTTCTTCTTGCTTACCTCTCGAACCTGACGACGACGGCTTGGATGATGGCTCCGTTCGGGGCAACCTCCGTATTGGCGTTCGGTCTATGGGACGCGGCGTTATCTCAGCCGCGCCATATTATCGGCGGGCATCTTATTTCGACGATCGTCGGACTCGTCTGCCTCCATATGTTCGGCCGAAGCGAATGGGTGCTGGCAACGGCCGTCGGACTCGCGATCGCGCTCATGATGCTGACGCGGACGACGCACCCGCCCGCGGGCGCAGATCCCTTGGTCGTCATTCTAAGCGGCTCCGGCTGGTCTTTCCTGATCACGCCGGTATTGATCGGCTCCGTGCTCATCGTAATCGTCGCCTTGATCGTGAACAACCTGGACAGTAAGCGCCGCTATCCGACCTTTTGGAAGTAAGCGATCCTCTTGAAGCCGCACATCCGGAGCATCTGGATCACAGTAAGTTTGCAGCAAAAAAACCGCCAACGGGCGGTTTTGGATGTCGAGAAAATCAAACATTGGCGAAACTCTATCGGGCTGCTGACCGCCGATGCAAGCAATTATAGTCATGCTCGCGAGAATGAACCTAAACACCCTATCGCTAACGGTTGTTCAAGTGGCTAATCACCTCAAAATGACCCTTTTAGTTCGCCAACGGTTGCCAGGAGGCCTATTGCGAGATCTTTGCATGCAAATCAGCTCCTCTACGCCCAATAACGTCAGTCAGAACCGTTAGCGTTTATTTAGGCGTATTTTTTGTGAATTAGCAACGCTGACAACCGTTATTCGTCGCCACGAATTCAAGTTGAATGATCCGCAGCTTCCGTCGCTTGCTGAACTCCCTTAAAACGCAGCAGTTTCTCTATATCCTGTCACCGCCAACGGTGGTTCTCAATGTTAACTTCTGTCAGCCTCAGCCGCTGAGCAGTCCTGCTTCCTTCAAGTTCAAATAGCTCGCCATGATGGTCTCCACCGGCGACAGGTTGCGAAGCCGGTCCTGCTCGACGACCATCCAGTCGACGCCGATCTCGCGGGCTTTCAGAATCGACGGCGCGATCCGGACGATGCCCGTGCCGACGGCCGTCCATTGATCCGACTCCTCGGTCGTCCGCACGTCCTTGACGTGAATGGCGGGCACGCGGCCGGCCATCTTGTCCAGCACCTGAACGGGATCGGCGCCGCCCATCGTGATCCATGCGATGTCCATTTCGAAATAGACGGCCTTCGGATCCGTATACTCCGCCAAGATATCCATCGCGGCAACGCCGTTCCACGCCGTCTTGAACTCATGCGCATGATTGTGGTAGCACAGCTTGATACCTTCGGCCGCCAGCCTCGCACCGGCCTTGTTATAGAGCTCGGCATCGCGAAGCAGCTCGTCCTTGGAATCGCACGGCCCCCACCATACCGTCACATGCGGAGCTTGCAGCGTCGCCGCGTTGGCAGCCAGCTGATCTAATCCCTCGCGCAGCGTTTCGCGGCTAGCGCTGAGCGTGACGGCTTGCAGTCCGAGCGCATGGAAACGTCTCAGGTTGCTTTGAACGTCTCCCTCCAACAGCCGCTTCTCGACGCCCTCAATGCCTTGATAGCCGATGGCAGCCGCTCTGCTTGCCGTTCCCCAAAAGTCCTTTTCCAACTCTTCATGAATAATACCGATTAACCCAAGCTTCGGATTCGTCATCTTCGTTCGCGCTCCTTGTCCCGGTTGCCGCCGTGAATGCAACGCGTTACTGGTTCCATGCCGCAACCTCCCTAAATTTACTTATTTGGGATCATCGTAGCATTGGGAGACGGTGCGCTGCGATAGAGAGATGTACGGAACAAGTAGGAAAATTGTCTCCTCTATCGGGGGACGGCATGGCGGCTTTGCCCATTCAGCATATCCTTGCGCCGATAGGCGCCCAGCATGAAACCGAGCGCGCCGAGCTCGACGATCGTATTCGCGTTCCAGTTCAGAATCGGCAGCTGCATGCCGCCGAGCGATGGTAACATGCCAATGCACATGAGCAAATTCCAGACATACTGAACGCCCATGACGGTGGCCAGGCCGACGACCAGACTCTTGGCATAACCGCCTGGCAGCCGCGTGCCCATTCGAACCAGTCTGCCGACGAAGACCAACGCGATCAAGGCTGCGGCGACGCCGAACAGCCAGCCTAGACTATATACCAAGTACGAATACGTAAATTCGCCCAAGATATCCGGCAGCGTACCTAAGGATCTGCCGAAGCCCTGTCCCCACCAGCCGCCGGAATGGATGGCGTCCAAGGAACGATCCGTATGGTAAGCGCCGGAATCCCCGCGATGAAGGAAGGCAGTATGCCGCTCCCAAATCGACAACCAAAGATCGCGATTATACCGTTGCTGAACGTAGAACAGCATAGCAACGATAGATCCCACGCCGCCGAGCAGCATTTTCCACCTGCCGTTGACAAGCAGAAGGACAGTCAGCCCGATCATATAGACGAGCAGCGAACCGAATGCCGGCGCTGCCGCGAAGAAAAAAGACGGCAGCGCCACATATGCGGCTGCTCCCCGCATCAGCTTCATGAATCGCTCGATCCGCCTGCCGGATTGAATCGGCTGCTCTCGGTGCAGCAGGCCCGCAACCGCAACGAGCAGTACATACGGCGCAGCCGCGAAGACATTGATGCCGAACGGCCCAGCCCCGACCCATTGCTTCGAGCCGTTCAGCATCAGCCCGTGCCACAGCGTATAAGCCATCATCAGGAGCATGAAGGCGTACAAGCCGCCCGAATACCGCGCCAGCTTGCGATAATCCGCGAAATACAAGGCGCACATGACTCCGATTCCGACGACTGCGGCCAGCGCTTTGTGCGGCACGGACAGATTGACGCCAAGCGCGAGCTTCAGCGAGAACAGCGTCACCAGTCCAAGCAGAAGCAGGCAGCCCGCCAGCGCGATCACGCTCCATTCCGGTTTTGGCCGATGCGCCGCGTGCAACTGCCTGCCCACTTGGTCCGGATCGCCCATTTGCAGCAAGGCGTTCTGAATCGCCTCTTCTTCCGTGCAGCCGCCCCGTTCCAGATCTTCGACCAGCGCCTCCAAGTGGCTCAACATTTCCAGCCTGATCTCCTCATGCACCGCTCTCGCCTTGATCGGCGCGCAAATCCGGTCCAAATAGCGGCTAACGTCCGCATGCCGTCCGATGTCCGCCATTAGGCCCGCCCCTCCCCGATCAGCCGCGAGACGGTCGTGCTGAACAGGGACCACTCGCGTTCTTTTTCGATCAACGTCTTGCGCCCTTCGTCTGTCAGCTTGTAATATTTGCGCTTGCGCCCGCCTTCCTCGCCCCAATAAGCTTCCACGAGCCGCTCGACCTCCAGCATGTGCAGAATCGGATACAGCGTGCCTTCCTTGAACGCGAACAGCCCGTCGGATTGCTGCTCGATCCGCTTCGCCATCTCGTAGCCGTACATGTCCCGGTGCTCCAGCTGCTTCATCATCAGAATCACCGTGCTGCCTTTCATAAGTTCCTTGTTAATTTTCATGCGAACCTCCATCCATGCATCGTTTATCTATGTATCGTATATCTAGGTATTAATATAGGAGAAATTCCCAACCTTGGCAAGCACCAATAAAACAAGTCATGCAAATAGCCGGTTCTCATGCGCGGCATCTGTAACTTTTTTAGAGCACCGACAGTCTAATAGGTAATCTTTTCCTATTCAGAAGGAGGTTGACCGATGACAAAGAAACGTATGTCTACCGTCGTTCTGGCCGCGCTGCTGGCAATCGGAATTTCTGACGGTGCCGGTGCTGCCGGGACCGCGCGCGTGGCAGCCGCGGAGAGCGATTCCGCGGCAACGCAAAGTCTCCCGGCGATCGACGCGGAAGCAATCGCCAAGATGCAAATGCAGCATGCGGACATGCTCTACGTCCCGCTGTTCGCCTCGCGCGAAGCGGACAAGGCCGGCATTGCCAAGACGGCCGCAATCGTGAACCGCCTGCTAGGCAATGTCAAACCGACGGCGGAGGTGTTGGTCGGCGAAGATCATTTCTTCTCCACCAACATCGACGTCGTATTGACGGACGGCTCCGTCGTCAATTTCACGTTCAAGGACAATCAGAACGTCCTGATCTCGGTCGGCGAGAACACCTATATCGCCAAGGATGCGAAGGCTGCGGGAGAGCTGTATACGCTCCTGGCGCTGTCGCCGTCGGCGGAGGTCAGCACCCGAACGCCCGCTATCGGGCAGGCGGTCCGTGTCTCGGGCAACGACGGCCAATCGCAGCAGGGACTGGTTCGCGTATTCGTCGAGCCCTCGGGCATCTTCAGCAGCTTCGTCAATTCGAAGGGCATCCTTTTCCCGTCCAAGCAAGCGTTGCTCGTCTATGCCGCGCCAATCGAGGAGGCGCGGTACGATTTCTCGTTCGCCATGCCTGCCTATGGCGAAGCGAGCGACGGTACCATCAAGCCCGTCCTCCCGGGAAAATACGACCTCGATGTAGCAACCGGCGCAGGCACAACCATGCACGGCATCACGATTGCGCCTCCCGTCACCGCGCAGCTCGCGATCAACGGCGTGAACGTCTTCGACCCGGCCCTGAAGCCGATTCTCTCGAACGGGGGCATGCTGCTGCCGATGCGCGCGCTGGCCGAAGCTTTCGGCTGGAAGGTCGCTTGGGATGCCGCGCATAAAGCCGCCATGATTTCCTCCTTGCCGAAGGCGCCAGCCGTCAGCCTCGGAACCGGTAATGCGCTATCTCTCTGGGTCAACGGCAAGCAGCTTATCGGCCCGAACGCGAGGCCGGCGGTTGTGAAGGGCAGCATCTATCTGCCGCTGCGCGCAACCGCGCAGGCGTTCGGTTTTCAACTGGCATGGACGCAAAGCGTGCAAGGTGCGCTGCTGACGTTCCAGCCGCAGCTTTTGAAAGAGCGTGATTATGTAAGCGATGCGACGAAGCTGGCAGCCGTACGGATCATTAACAGCTACGTGACTGCCCTCAACGGCCGCGACGGCTCGGCGCTTGAGAAGCTGTTCGCCAAGGACAGCAAGCCGGCTCCTCCCTTCAATGCGATCGGGAAGCGGCTCATAACAGGCATCCGCTCCGCGACCTTTCAGGATCGTCCCGGCGGCGCGCTGCTCGCGAACGTGACGTTCGGGTATCTGTTTGATCAAGGCGGCAGCAATGAGGGCAGTGCGGGAATCGTACTCGCGCAAGAGAACGGGGTTTGGAAGATCGCGGACGTGGATTGAGGCGGAATGGACGGGAAGCGCTATACGTGAGAGAATCAGTTTAAAATGCATATGCGAGGGAGCAGACCAAAATGAAAATGGCATTTATAGTCATCGATATGCAAGCCGCGCACTTAGAGAACATTGACCAGAAGATCGTGAACCGGGCATGCGAATACATCAACTACGTGTCGGACTTGACCCGCTCGAACGGCCATACGGTGATCCACATTCAGGATATCGAAGGCATGAGCGAAGCGAATAAGGAAGCGTACGCTACCATTCCGGAAGTTCACATGAGCGACAACGATCTGATCGTGACGAAAGAGCATTCGAACTCGTTTTGGAAGACCGCGCTTGAACAGACGCTGTCGGATCAAGGCGTGGAACTCGTCGTCCTCGCAGGATATGCGGCGGAGCATTGCGTGTTGTTCACGTATAACGGGGCGGTCGAACGCGGATTTACGCCCGTCATGCTGCAAAACGGCCTATTGAGCTCGCAGCCGGAGGCCATCGCTGCCGCGTATCGGGATCGAAATCTTGTTTCGTATCCTGTCATCAAATATCTCGTAAAATAACGGCATGCCAATAAGCGGCAGTCCGGACGGCAACGTCCAGGCTGCCGCTTCTTCGTGCGGAGCGTGCGATTGTTAGTGGCTGTCCAATCTCGCGGCCACTTGCCAGTGAACGCCGAACGGATCGACGAGCCGGCCGAACATGCTGCCCCAGAACATTTTGACGAAGGGCATAAGTACCTGACCTCCGGCAGCCAGCTTGGCGAAGACTTCCCCAGCCTCGTCCGCAGAGTCGTATTCCAGCGTCAGATCCATTCCGCTGCCGCGCTCGACGGGCCCGGCATCCGCCATATAGAAGGTCAATCCTGCTGCCTTCAAGATCAAGTGCATGACACGCTCCTTCTCATCCGGGCCGCTGTCCGGCAGGTCGCCGAAGGTTTGCATGCTGACGATTTCCCCGCCAAGCGCGCCTGCATAGAAGGCTGCCTGCTTGCGGGCTTCTTCGCTGTAGATGTACGGGATAAGTTGGGCCATTGCACTCGCTCCTTTGTTTAGATGGAATAGCTGCTGAATCGGTACGAAGTCGACAGACTTGCCCGGCAACGGGATTGCCTGCTAACGAGACCCCCCGATAAGAAGACTGAAATCTGTACGGCATTTCCGCCGCTACGCTTCCCGGCGAATCCAGAACCGCTTGACAACATTGCCGTTCGCTTCCGTAAATTCGGAGTGGAACTGCCCGCCATTGCCGACAATCGTTCGTTCGGAGCCGATGTTATCGCGATCGCATACAACCAGCACTTCACGAATGCCGAGCCGGTCCGTCAGCAGCAGCGACTGCGCCAGAATGGACTTCGCATAACCCTTTCGCCGCTGGGTGGGAGCGACGCCGTATCCGATATGTCCCCCGCTCTCCTCCAGCTTCCGGTTCAGCTCGTGCCGGATATTGGCCGCACCGACGATAACGCCGGCTTCGTCCTTGAACCAGCAGGTCGTGTGAGTGACCCAGCCCTCCGGCGCCGCCGTCTCGGCTTCCCGCAAGAACCGGACATAGGCCGGAAAATCGGACGGGTCCATGCCGACGACCCAAGGAACGATATCTTCGCCGCTGGCAATCCATTCGTCATAGAACGCCATATAGGCCTCCCGATGCTCCGCTGCCGGCATCACCAGCTTGATCCCATTGCTGCCCGGCACTAATTCCTGACTGCTCCCCATTCGCGCTTCCATCCTTTCAAAATAAGAAAAGGCAAGGCATCAGTACGTACGCTGCTGCCTTGCCTGTACAAATTCTTACCGTGAGCGGCTGCGCTGCGGACGGCCTCCGCCGCCCTGCTTGCCGCCCGGGCGGCCGCCCTTGGCGCCGCCGGACGAACCGCGTCCAGCGGATGACGCGCGGCCGCGGCCTTTGTCGCCGCTGCCCGGGAATGCCGGGCCGCCCGAGCGGCCGCGGGACTCGCCGCCTCCGCTGCGCGCGCCTGACTCCGCCGAGCGGAACGCTCCGCCTCCGCGCGGTGCTGCTGCGCCTCGGTCGCGGGACTCGCCGCCTCCGCTGCGCGCGCCTGGCTCCGCCGAGCGGAACGCTCCGCCTCCGCGCGGGGCTGCTGCTCCGCGGCCGCGGAACTCGCCGCCTCCGCTGCGCGCGCCTGGCTCCGCCGAGCGGAACGCTCCGCCTCCGCGCGGCGCCGATGCGCCGCGGCCGCGGGACTCGCCGCCGCCGCGATTGCTTTGCTCGCCGGCAGCTTCGCCCGCCGGCGTGCTGTAGCGCGTGCGTCCGCCGCGCGGCGCGTCTCCGCGGCTAGCGCCCCATTGCGGCGTCTCGTCCTTGCCGGAGCCGCGTTTGGCTGCGCCCGCGTAAGCGCCGCCTCTGCCGCCTGCGGCGGAACGCCCGCCGCGGCCGGTTTGTCCGCTGCGTCCGCCCGAAGCGCCACCTGCGGATGCGCCGCGACGGCCAAAGCCGCCGCGGCCGTCCGAAGCGCCGTCGCGCGACCGGTCTTCGCGTGCGCGTGGCGCGCGTGCAGGCGCGCCTATCGCGAGGCCTTCGCGCGGAATCGACATCTGGATGCCTTTCTCGATGGCAGCCAGCTCCAGCCGGTCATGCGGCGAGACCAGCGTGATCGCGAGCCCGTTCTCTCCCGCGCGGCCTGTCCGGCCGATCCGGTGAATGTAGCTCTCCGCGTTCTCGGGAATGTCATAGTTGAAGACATGCGTGACGCCTTCCACGTCGAGACCGCGCGCCGCCACATCGGTAGCGACCAGCAGATGAATCTTCGCATCGCGGAACTTCTTCATGACCTGCTCCCGCTTCGCCTGCGACAGATCGCCGTGCAGCTCGTCGCTGTTAAAGCCGTTTTCCTGCAAATAATCGTTCAGCGCGCTCGCGCGTTTCTTCGTCCGGCAGAAAATAAGGCCCAAATACGGGTTATGTTCGCCCAGCAGGCGCTTCAACTGCTCTTCCTTGCCCTTCGCGTCCACGCCGACCGTCAGCTGGCGAATGGCCTTCACCGTCACCTGCGGCGCGCGCACCGTGATATCCTTCGGCTCGATCATGAAACGTGCCGCGAGCGAACGCACGCCGGCAGGCATCGTCGCCGAGAACAGCATCGTCTGCTTCCGATACGGCATTTGCGTCAGAATTTCCTCGACCTCGGTCAGGAAGCCCATGTGCAGCATTTGGTCCGCTTCGTCCAAGACGAGCATTTTAACCGCGCCAAGCTTGATCGTGCCTCTGCGGATATGGTCGAGCAGCCGTCCCGGCGTCGCCACGACGAGATGCACGCCCCGTTTCAGCTTACGCAGCTGCGATTCCACGTCCTGGCCGCCGTACACCGCGAGCACGCTGAATTCGTCTTTGGACGCGAGCCGATTTTTGAGCTCCGTCGTAATTTGCAGCGCCAACTCCCGCGTCGGTGTCAAGATCAATCCCTGCACGTCTTCCCGTTCCGCCCGCGTCTTCTCGAGCATCGGCAGCAGGAAAGCAAGCGTCTTGCCCGTTCCCGTCTGCGCCTGGCAGATCACGTCGCTGCCCTGCATAATGACCGGTATCGCGCCCTCTTGGATCGGCGTCGCTTCCGTAATGCCTTCGTTGCGAAGGGATTGCGCCCGTTCCTTGGCGATGCCTAACTGTTCAAAACTTGCCAATTCTTCCACCTCATTTTATATTCGAACCCCTTGAAACATCCCGTCTCATCAACCGGCATTTCCTATCGTACCACATTCACGGGGGTCCCATGTACCGAATGTTCCCAAACGGGCCGCACTGGGAAATATTTAGCGTGCGTCGTTTCCGCTTCAAACGCTCTTCATGCATAACCGTTATACTCTAGTTTACCCAGATTATTCGTCCTTAAAGGAGGCTGGTCCTAATGAAAGCGGCAAAATGGCTAAAATGGAAGGTCGGCGCAGTGTGCACGGTCTTGCTCGTGCTCGTTTTTCAGCTCATCAAGTCCAGTCCCCAGTATCAAAACCAGGTCGATATAACCGCGGCTTCCAAAAACCCGCCCGACTTCAGCGACCTTCGCGCCGACGATGGGGATGACATCATGCAGGAATGGCAGGATCAGGAGCCCGGTGATGCGTTTCAGGACACGAACCGCACGGAGAACCGGTCCTTCACCAGGCACGGCGGTCGCGACGACGGGCAGCAGCAAGAAAACGGCGGGTTCGACACCCGTACAGGCCGATCGTAACATGCCGTTCTCTCTGCGGCGGATAGGAGTTGCTTTGCTTGCATCGTATGGATCACGAAGCATCTGAACGGCTTTTCGCGTTTGAATTCCGCGCTATGAATACATCCATCTCCTGCGCCCTGGCCTACGAGAGCGAGGAGCAGGCCGAACGGTTGCGGCAGGCTGCAACCTCCTGGTTCCGTTATGCGGAGGAACGGTTCAGCCGTTTCCTTCCGACCAGCGAGCTTGCCTATCTCAACCGCCTCGCTGGCGCAGCGTGTCTCATTTCTTCTGCCATGCTCGAGGTACTTCAGCTCACGGAAGCGTACCGCCGGCAAACGGACGGTGCTTTCAATCCGTTCATTCTGGACGCTCTCGAGCGCTGCGGCTACGATAGGTCGTTCGAGCGGCTGAACACGCCGGATATCGAAACTACGCACTCATTAACAAACTCTTCAACAAACTCTTTGATAACGCTGTCCGCTCCGCAAACCAACAGATTAAGCACGCACGCTCACTCGCTCACGATTGATCCCTCTATGAAGTCCGTCAAACTACCCGCAGGCACGTCGATCGACCTTGGCGGTATCGTAAAGGGCTGGGCCGTCAGACGCTTAGCCGCTTGGCTTCGCCGGAAACACCGCGTGCCGAGCGGACTCGTCAATGCCGGCGGCGATCTCGCGGTCTGGAGCGCCGGCCCGGATGCAGATGGTCCGGCCGAAGAGTATCCTTGGCGAATCTGCATTGAGCATCCGTGGCCAGAGGCGGAGGGCGCCCACATTGGCATCCTCGTACTGGGCGAAGGTGCAGCTGCCACGTCAAGCGCGCTCGGACGCCGCTGGGAGACCGCTGCCGGATCGATGCATCATTTGATTGATCCTGTCACGCTGCGTCCCGCGGAGAGCGACATCGTCCAATGTACCGTCAGCGGCAGCGATCCCGTCGCCTGCGAGGTGTGGGCCAAGACGCTGTGCATTCTCGGCAGCGACGCCGGCATCGCTCTGCTTGCCCGCGCGAAACCTCCCATTGAAGCGCTGCTGTTCGGCCGCGACAAAGAGATCCTCTATTATGGCGCAGCCGCTTCGCTCGGCGCGAAATGGCGGGGGGTTCCCGTAACGCGCCTGATCACGGCCGGTTCATCACTTTGACTTGGCGATCAATTAACGGATTGGAGGAAGCCATATGATCGATCTGCTGCTGCAGCTGCCCACTTGGGTTATTATTCGCGTCGCCGGCATCGCCTCGTTCTGTCTGTTGACGCTCGGCATGGCCATCGGCATCTCGTACAACTTCGCCTTTTGGCCGCGCGGCTCCAAACGCCGCTTATACCGGTTCCATTCCTTCTGCACGATTGCCGGCACGGCCATCGGTCTGCTTCATGGCGCATTTACGGTTATCGATACGTACGTGCCTTACTCCTGGGTCGACTTGCTAGTTCCGTTCAGCTCCGATTATTCGCCCGTATGGAGCGGCTTGGGTTCGCTCAGCGGCTACGGCATGCTGCTGGTCATCCTCACGACGGATTTGCGCAACAAGCTGAAACGCCCTGTCTGGCTGCTATTCCATCTGCTCTCCTACCCCGTCTACCTGCTTGCGCTTCTGCACGGCTTCTTCCTTGGCAGCGACAGCGAGCTGTTCGGCATACGTCTCTTGTACGTCTTGTCCGTTGCGCTCCTGCTCGGGCTAACGGCTGCCCGAAGGACGTTGAACGCGCCGGCAGCGGAAGCACCGCGGATTCGTCACCTTGAAGCCGTCCAGCCATCGATCGATGGACAAATAAAAACCGCCAGGCGCAAGGCCCAGCGGCTATCCATTCAGTTTCGATTCAGGTCCGATTTCATAGCGAGTTCTCGCCCTTCCGGTCCATGCGGGGCAGCGCCTGCTGATAAAAATAATTCGGTTTCTTCTCCGTGTCGTCGAAGCGCGTATGGAAGATGCCCGTCGTTGCCGGAGACAGCGGCGGAATGAGCCACGACCACCGTCCCGTCGGCGTGCGGCCGTTCTGCCGCTCCTTCTCCGCGAACAAGGCAAACTGCTTGCTCGCCGTGTGATGGTCGACAATGGTCACGCCCTTCGACTTGAACGAATGCAGCACCGCCACATTCAGCTCCACAAGCGCCCGGTCCCGCCACAGCGTAGCTTCCCTGGCCGTATCCAGCCCCATCAAAGCAGCCAGCTTGGGCAGCATATCGTAACGGGCGGCGTCCGCCAGATTGCGCGCGCCGATCTCCGTTCCCATGTACCAGCCGTTGAAGGGCGCCGCCGTATAGTGCAGCCCGCCGATTTCCAGCCGCATGTTGGAGACGAAAGGCACGGCGTACCATTTCAGCTCCAGCTGCCCGAAGGACGAAAGATCCGGATGAACGAGCGGCACCTCCAGCACGAGACCGTCCGGCAAGTCGAACCAGCGCGGCTCGCGTCCTTCGATCTGAACGACAAGCGGCAGCACGTCGAAATGCGTTCCTTTTCCGCGCCAGCCGAGCTCTTCGCACAGCCGCGTCAGCTCCGCCGAGATCGGATCCCCGATCACGGACCCGTCTGCCCGCGCATACCCCGCATACCGAACGAGCTGCTCGTTCCAAATCCGGATTTGCGGCCGGTCCGCATCCGCCGATGGAGCGAAAATCGTAATCGTGGGCAATATTTTGCCGCCGTTCGTAGCATATTCGATATGTCGAAAGACCGCGTCCGCGATCTCGTCTTCCGTCTTCGCCGCGCGCGCGTCCTGAACGATCAGCGAATCCCAGAACAGCCGCCCGATGCAGCGGTTGCTGTTGCGCCATGCCAGCTTCGCGCCGTACGCCAGCTCTCCGCTCGTATGCGTATAGGTTCCGGACTGCGCCAGCTCGCCTGCGATCTGCGACAATCTAGCCTCGGTCTCCTGCCGCGACAGGCCGAGCTCCGCTCCGTATTGTTCGATAAAACGACCGGCTTCTTCCAGCAGCTCCTGCTGGCCGACGGCCGTCGATGGATGTGGTGTCATTTGCGATCCCTGCCCGCTAACTAATTTTGCTTCCGTTGACCACGGCTGCATGTCCGTTCTGCTCGAGGAAGCCGGATGAATGCTGCACACCCCGACATCCGTCGGTGAACGCAAACCAATCATCCTATTATAACAGTTTTCAACCACCGTTTTCTCGGGTAAGGAGGTCAATCCTGTGAATTTACTTTAAATAAGTAAGTTACTAGATTATAATGAACGGAAGATTGTATCCGTATCGCGAGAAGGAGTGGATCCCGCTTGACCCAAAACCTTATTTCCAGCCCCTACGAGCTGAAAAGCTTGTCGCTGCGCAACCGGACCGTAATGGCGCCGATGTGCCAATATGCCGTCGACGCGAAGGACGGAATTCCGAACGAATGGCATTACGTCCATTATGTGTCCCGCGCCATCGGCGGAACCGGCCTGATCATCATGGAAATGACGGACATCGAGCCGGACGGCCGCATTACCGATCACTGCCTTGGCCTATGGTCGGATGCGCATATCCCGGCATATCGGCGCATCATCTCGGAGGTGCATAAACACGGCGCGAAGATCGGAATCCAGATCGCCCATGCCGGACGCAAAGCCGAGCATATTCCCCAGCCGGTCGGGCCGTCGGACAAAGCATTCAGCGACGCCTACCGCAAGCCTCGCGCGCTGAGCACCGAAGAAGTCGTCGGCATGGTCGGCAAATTCAAGGACGCCGCGCGCCGCGCCGTCGAAGCCGGCGTCGACACGATCGAGCTGCACGGCGCGCACGGCTATCTGATCCATCAGTTCCACTCGCCGCTCATTAATGACCGGACGGACGAATACGGGCAGGACCGCGCCTTATTCGGCGAGCAGGTCATCCAAGCGGTTCGAAGCGTAATGCCGCCGGATATGCCGCTTATTATCCGCGTATCCGCAACGGAATACGCCGACGGCGGCTACGAGCTCGCCGAGGTCATCGAAGTGTTCCGCCGATACCGGGATGCCGGCGTCGATCTGTTCCACGTCTCCAGCGGCGGCGAAGCGCCGATGGGCAGCCGGAAGCCGAGCTTCCACCCCGGCTACCAGGTGCCGCTCGCGCGCGAGCTGAAAACCGCGCTGGGCGTGCCCGTCATCGCCGTCGGCATGCTCGAAGACCCGGCGCTCGCCGAGGCAACGCTGGCTAATGGCGACGTGGATTTGGTCGCCATCGGCCGCGGCATGCTGCGCGACCCGTACTGGGCCTTGCACGCCGTCCAAACCATTGCCGGTTCCAACACCGGCAACGGAGCCTCCGATTTTATTCCGCGTCAGTATCAGCGCGGATACTAATCAGCGCTCGTCGCCGAGAAACGCGATTGCTTTCTTAATCGCGCATCGCGTTAGGCGCCAGCAACTCAAACAAAGCCCCCTGCTTCCGCTGGTTAGCGATAGCAGGGGGCTTTTCGGTGCCTAGGAGCTTCGGGGATCTACGCCCGCCGCTTCAAGATCCGCACGCCGTAGACCGGCAGCGCCGCGCTGCCTTCGACTTGCTCGTCCGTCTCTAAATCTACGTACCCGCGCGCATCCAGCTCGATTTGCTGCGCCTCGCCGCTAAAATTCATCAGGAAGACGTACTCCGACTCGCCGTCCGTTCTGACCTGCGCGGTAACGCCGTTCGGCAGGTCGGCCGGCAGCGTCCGCGGCACGCCGGCTTCCTCGATAACGCGCGCATAGAACGCGTTCAGAAAATCGCCCTTCAAACGCGTCGCCATATGGTACGCGCGACCCTGTCCCAGCCGATTGACCGTAAGCGCCGGCCGGCCCGCGTAGAAGTCGTCCGTATACACGCCGAGCACCTCCGCGCTCTCCGCATGAATCAGCTCGCACAGCTCATGAGACTCGAAGCGGCCTTCGATGCCGAGCGGATTGCCCGCGGCAAGCTCGATGCCGTTGCGATCGCCATCGTACAAGCCGTCGATCTCTTCCGCCCAGATGCCAAGCGTCTTGCGCAGCGGTCCCGGCCATCCGCCCAGATGGACGAGATCCCGTTCATCCACGATGCCGGACCAGTACGTGGTCACGAGCGTCCCTCCGCTCTCGACGAACCGCTCCAGCTTGCGGCCGGTCTCCTCCCGGCACAGGTACAGCATCGGCGCCACGATCAGCCGATAGCCGGCCCAATCCTCCTCCGAGCCGACGATGTCCGTCGGCACGCCAAGCTCCCAGAACGCGCGATGATGCGCCATGACGGTCTCTTCGTAATGGATGCCGGTATTGCGCGGTCCCCCGGCGTCCTTCACCGCCCAGCGGTTGTCCCAGTCGAAGAGGATCGCGGTTTCCGCCGGCGTCGGCGTTCCCGTGATCTCCGATACCGCGGCCAGCGTCCGGCCAAGAGCGGCTACGTCCTCGAAGACGCGGGTATGCTCATGCCCCGCATGGTCGACGACCGCGCCATGGAACTTCTCGCTTGCTCCGCGGCTTTTGCGCCATTGGAAATACTGCACCGAATCCGAGCCGTGCGCCACGGCCTGCAAGGAGGAAAGCCGGTGCATGCCGGGACGCTTCAGCTTGCTGACCGCCTGCCAGTTGGTCGCGCTCGGCACGCTCTCCATCAGCAGGAACGGCTTCTGCTTCATCGAGCGATACAGGTCGTGATAGAACGCGAAGGAAGATGCGATGCCGCTGTCGTCTTTTGCCTCGTGCCAGGTCGGATACGCATCCCACGAGATGACGTCGAGCTCGCGCGCCAGCTTGCGGTAATCGAGCGACTCGATCATATGCATGTTGGTCGTGACCGGCAGCGCGGGGTTCGCCGAACGGACCGCCTCGATCTCGTGCTTGCAGAAATCGATCGTGCGATCCGTAACGAACCGCCGCCAATCGAGATTATGCCCGTGAACGGCGTATTCGCCGTGCGGCGCCGGAGATTCGATCTGCGACCAGTCCGTGAAGGTATGCGCCCAGAATGACGTCCACCAAGAGAAATTAAGCGCCTCCAGCGTCGCGTACTTGGCCTGCAGCCACTCGCGGAACGCGGCCTGGCAATAGCCACAGTGGCATTCGCCAAGATACTCGTTGGAGATATGCCAGCCGACGACCGCAGGATGCTGCGCGTAACGCTCCGCCAACAAGCCGTTGATGATGGCCGTCTTCTCGCGGTACACCGGCGACGAATAACAGTGATTATGCCGGATGCCGTGCAGATTGCGGACGCGGTTCGCTTCCGTGCGCAGCACCTCGGGATATTTCTCGGACATCCAGGCCGGACGCGCGCCGCTCGGCGTCGCAAGCCACGCGTAGATGCCGTTCTCCGCGAACGTATCCAACACGCCGTCCAGCCAGCCGAATTCGAATACGCCTTCCGCGGGCTCCAAGGCCGCCCATGAGAAAATACCGACCGCCATCACGTTGCAGCCGGCCAGCTTCATCAACCGGATATCCTCCTTCAGCACGTCCGGGTCATGCAGCCATTGGTCGGGGTTATAGTCGGCTCCGTGCATTAGTACGGGCAGCTTGTCGCTGACCGGGGAGAGCTTGCGCCATTTCTTCATGTTCATTTCGCTCCTCGTCGCATCGTCATATTCGCTCATCTGCTTTTATCTTAGTGCAAGCCTGGCGTATACTTGTAGAAGATTCGCCGCCAATAATCGTACAATCCGAACATGGAGCTGATCGTCGACATGATGCCCTTTCTGCTAGCCGAATTCGCCAACCGGGAAAAGGAACTGCCGCTCTACGTCTGCTGCATCGGCAGCCATGAGCAGAAGCAGCTGCAGCGCCAAGGCGGCTACCCGGCGCATCAGCTGTTTCTGTGCCGCCGGGGAAGAGGCACGTTCCGGCTCGCCGGAGGGCACAGCCTGTCCATGACCCCGGGAATGGCGCTCATTTTGCCGGCGGGGGTGCCGCATGACTATGCGCCGGCGAATGCGGATGACGAAGCATGGGATCTGGGCTTCATCGCCTTCGAAGGCCATCTTGCCCCCTCGCTGCTGGAGCAGATGGGCGGACTTACGCTGACCGCCGTCAAAGCGCCTAACTTCGACACCCTTTGGGAGCAGCTCTCGGCGCTGTGGCATCTCATCAGCTTGAACGGGGAGCATGCGTACTGGGAGGCGTCCAAACGGCTGTACGACATCTTGCTTACGCTGCTTGAAGGACAAGCGCCGGCGCGTCAAGAGCAAGGCGGCGTCTATCCGTTCCCGCAGTCCAATGCCGCACTGCAGGCCGCCGTCAAACTCATGCACGACCATTATAATGAACGGCTGCTGATCGCTAACATCGCCCGGGCCGTCGGCTACTCCGTGCAGCATTTTCACCGCTTGTTCGTGGCCGGTTACGGCATGACGCCGCAGCAGTACCTGCTTCAATTACGCATGCGGCGCTCGGTGCAGCTCATGGGCGATCACCCCGGCATTGCGGTCGAGAAGGTCGCGCAGCAGCTTGGCATGGAAACGAGTTACTTCATCCGCATGTTCAAACGAACGTACGGCGCCACGCCGAAGCAGTATGTGAAGCCGTGATCGAGCCGCTCGGGAATGCTTGTGACACCGCGCACAGACCCCGGTGAACCATAGGCTCGAATCCGAGCTTACGTCCTTATTCAACGTATCGAAGGAGGCATTCTCATGAAACCATTAGACGGTAAGATCGCCGTCGTGGCGGGAGCGACGAGGGGCGCGGGACGCGCCATCGCCGTCTGCCTGGCCGCCGCCGGGGCAACCGTGTACGCGACCGGTCGCAGCGTGCGCGGAAATCCGTCGGATATCGGACGCAAGGAAACGATCGAGGAAACGGCGGAGCTCATCGAGCGGCAGGGCGGCCTTGGCATCGCGGTTCGCGTCGACCATACCGAGCCGGAGGAAGTGCAGGCGCTCTTCCGTCGAATCGCGGAAGAACGGAACGGACGGCTCGATATCCTCGTGAACGACATCTGGGGCGGCGAATCGCTGACCGAGTGGGGCAAGCCTTTCTGGGAAGGCTCGCTGGACAAAGCGTTGCTCATGCAGCGGCGGGCCGTGCACTCTCACATGATTACGAGCTATTACGGAGCGCCGCTGATGGCGAAGCGCGGGTCGGGATTGATTCTGGAGATCACGGACGGCTTCGATTACCGGTATCGCGGCAACCTGCCTTACAGCCTGGCCAAGACCTCCGTGATCCACTTGGCCGAAGCCCAAGCCGCGGAACTGAAGCCGCACGGCGTGGCCGCCGTTGCCGTGACGCCGGGGTTTCTCCGCTCCGAGGAGATGCTGGACCACTTCGGCGTATCCGAGGCGAACTGGCGCGATGGCGTGGCCGCGGACCCGCATTTCCTGCAGTCCGAGACGCCGTACTTCGTCGGGCGCGGGATAGCCGCGCTGGCCGCCGATCCGGACGTTATGAACAAATCCGGACGAATCCTCACCTCATGGGGACTCTCCGACGAATACGGCATCGAAGACGTCGACGGCCGGCGCCCGCACTGGGGCCGCTACGCGGAGGAGCAGGGCTTTTATAAGTAACGGACGGCCAAGCATGGGTTGGCACCTGGCTTGTTAACCGATCGTCCGAACTTCCTCCGGCGTTTGCCGCCCCATGCCGACGCTCCTTCTCCCTCCGTTCGCAATCTCGTCAAAACATGATAAACTGAGGCTAACGACAAGGAAATCAGAAAGGCTGGTATCGGATGGAACATACGTTTACGATCGAGCCGGGCGGGTTCAGCGCGTTCGAGGACGAGGATGCGTTGATCGGGCAATGCAAGGAGTGGGGCCTGCTGTCCGACAAAGCGGTCAAGTCGAAAGCATTCGTCTACAAGCGGGGCGGCAGCACCCTGCCCTGCGCCATCGTCGGCTTCGTCGATTTTATGACGGCCGTCATTGAATTCGAGAACAAACAGCGGCATCTGATCCACCCTTCGCTGCTCAAGGAAATGCAGGCTTCCACGTACGGGCAGAGACAGCGCGCCTCGGAAGCGGCCGAGTCGGCGGAAACCGAGACGTCCGAGACGTCGGAAGAGACGGCGCTTGCGGAAGCAGCCGAGGTGAAAGAAGCTTTGGCGGACGAAGCAGCCGATTCTCCTAAAGCGAACATGCCAGAAAAGGCGCCAGCCGCCGTCATTCAACCGCCTGCGACGGACAAGCCTCAAACGGAAGATCAGCCGGAGAAGGCCGCGAAAGAGAAGCCGGCCAAGAAGAAATCGGCCAAGCCTCAGCTTCCCGAGGAGAAAATCAAGTTGTCCGCCGTGGTCAAGGAATTCACGACCGTGCCGAACCACTTCGCCGACGAGGACGACGAGGTCATCGTCTATGAGAACGTGACGATCGTCGAGCCGGAGCTCGAGCTCGGCGACGCTTGGTCCAGCCACAGCAACACGCTCAAGAAACTGGAGCTGGAAGTCGGAGACGCAATCACGTTCGAAGCGAAGATCGTCGCCAAGAAACTGACCAAGCATCCCGTCCCGTACAAGATCAACAATCCCAGCAAGATCGTGAAGCAATAGCCTTGCTAAGGCACAAAGAGACAGCCTCGGAATTCATCCGGATGCTGTCTCTTTTTGTTGATCTCTTATCCCTCGAACCGGAAGCGCCCTGTAAAAACAAACTATTTATGCAAAATCCCAAAAAATTGGTTGACGGAGCATTACTGGAAGGATATAGTAAACACATAAATTCACATTGAATTACTAGGTATTCATTAAGCGTCATTCCATAGCTCGACCAACCGACCGGATATCTGGAGGTTCCCATTGCATCGCATGCCACCCATGCCATGCCCCGGGAACCTCTTTTTTATTTATTTAGAGGGGGAGTTAACACGTGAGTCAACGACCGAACGTGCTTTTGATTTTGAACGACGACATGGGATACTCGGACATCAGCAGCTATGGCGGAGAAGTAGACACGCCTAATCTGGACCGGCTGGCAGCGAACGGACTGCGATTCTCGCAATTCTATAACACGGCCCGCTGCAGCCCTACGCGCGCATCGCTCTTGACCGGATTGCATCCGCATCAGACGGGCGTCGGCATCCTGGTCGATGACGACGGCCCCGAAGGGTACGCCGGCAACCTCAATCAGCGCTGCGTGACGATTGCCGAAGTGCTGAAGGCGCAAGACTACCGTACTTACATGAGCGGCAAGTGGCATGTCGCCACGGATATTTTCAACCCGAACGACACATGGCCGAGACAACGCGGCTTCGACCGCTATTACGGCATCATTACCGGAGCGGCGGATTATTACCAGCCGGTCACGCTGACGCGCGATAACGACAACGCGGAGCATGAGGCACTGGCGGACGACTTTTATTTGACGGATGCAATCAGCGACGACGCGGTCCGCAATATCCGCGATCATGTCGCGGCTAATGAGGGTAAGCCGTTCTTCCAATACGTCGCCTACACGGCTCCGCACTGGCCGCTGCATGCGCCCGAGGAAGATATCGCGAAATACAAAGGCCGATTCGACGAAGGCTGGGATGTTCTTCGCGAGAAGCGGCTGCAGCGCCTGGTCGAGCAGGGACTCCTGGATCCTTCCCTTGCGCTGTCGGAACGCGATCCGTCCCAACCGGCCTGGGAAGACGCAGAGGAGAAGGAGTGGCGGCTGCGGCGGATGGAGGTTTATGCGGCGCAGATCGACCGGATGGATCAGGGGATCGGGCGCATTTTGCAGGAGCTTGAGCGCACCGGTCAGCTGGATAATACCTTGATCTTGTTCCTTGCGGACAATGGCGGCTGCGCGGAAGAGCTTGACGAACCCTTCACGAGCTTCTTGAAGAAGCGCAGAAGCTTGCTGGAGCGGGCAAAGGACGGCAGCCCTATCGTGTACGGCAATAATCCGAGCGAACTGCCTGGCGCGCAGCGCACCTATCAGAGCTACGGCGTCGCTTGGGCGAACTTATCGAATACACCGTTCCGACTATATAAGCACTGGGTGCATGAAGGCGGCATTTCCACGCCCCTCATCGCGCACTGGCCGGCGGGCATCGGGGAGCAAGGCGGCATTCGTCATTCCCCGGGCCAGCTGACGGACATTATGGCAACCGTGCTCGAAGTTACCGGCGCATCGTACCCGCGGACGTATCAAGGACGCGACATTCTTCCGTTCGAAGGCGAGAGCCTTGCCCCGCTCTTCAAGGCGGAGTCCGACGACCGCAACAGAGGACCGCTGTTCTGGGAGCACGAAGGCAACAGCGCCGTTCGAATCGGCCAGTGGAAGCTCGTGCGGAATTATCCGGAAGCATGGGAGCTGTACGATATCGAGGTCGATCGCACGGAGCTGAACAATCTGGCGGCAGCCTACCCGGATAAGGTAAAAGAGCTCGGCAGCTTGTACGAACAATGGGCAGCAAGAGCCGGCGTCGTTCCTCGGGAGAAGATTTTGGAGATCTATTCCAAGGCGCGCGGCGAGGACATCTCGGGCGGAGCGCATTTTATCCAGAAGTAAACCATCCAACTCATGATCGGGAGATGACCATATCCATGAAAACGAAAACTTGGCTGGGCAGCGCCATTTCGCTGACCCTGTTAGCCAGCCTGCTCGGCGCATGCGGCTCGAACGGTAATGCGAACGATAGCTCGAACGGAAACGCAAAAACAAACGGAAGCTCGACCAACGCCGCCAACGCAGGCGATAAGTCGGACGCAGACACCAATGCAGACGCGGGCGCTGCCAAGAACGAACCTTCCGAGAAGCCGGTCACGATCGACTTCTGGTTCCCCGGCGAGAGCCAAGTGCTGGAAGACTATTTCATCAACGCGGCGAAGGAATTCGAAGCCTCGCAGTCCCACATTAAGGTGAAGGTGACGGTACTGCCCTCCGGGGCGGACGAAATCGACGCGAAGCTGAATGCCGCGAAGCTCAGCGGCACTTATCCGGACGTGTTCTCCGCTTATCTCATCTTCATGGGCACGCGCGGCGCGCTGAACGAATTTGCGGATCTGGGCGGTTACCTGGACAAATGGGAAGATAAGAGCGATATCCAGGAGAGCGCGCTGAACCTTGGCAAATATCAAGGCAAATCGATCGGCGTCGGCTACTTCCCGGCTCCGGAAATCATGACGTACCGGAAGGATTTCTTCACCGAGGCCGGTCTTGATCCGGAGAAGCCGCCCACCACTTGGGAGGAATTGAAATCGGACGCCGAGAAGCTGACCGTGAAGGACGACAAAGGCAACACTGTCCGCGCCGGCGTCGACGTTCCGCTGAACAACGCAAGCTCGTTCTTCGAATCGTTCATGCGTCAGAACGGCTCCCCCATCATTGACGAGGAGAAAGGCGTGCCGGCCTTCGCGGACCAGGCATCGACGGAAGCCTTCGAATACCTGACGGATTTGTACCAATTGGGCGCCATTCCGTACGATTATCAGAAGAAGGACACGGTACCGTTCGTGAGCGGCAAAGCGGCGATCTCCTACCTGACGCCGGCGGTCATCAGCAATCTGCTGAAAGACAAACCCGAACTCAAAGACAAAATCGGCTTCGGTCCCGTGCTGGAGCGGAAGAACCGCGTTGCCTTTACCGGATACCGCTTGTTCACGATCGGCAGCACCAGCAAGCTCAAGGACGAATCCTGGGCATTCATTAATTTCATGATGAGCAAAGACCAAATGTGGAAGCGGTATAAAGAGCTGCAAATTCCGATCGTGCGCAAGTCGCTGGAAGATCAGTTTATTTCCGATAATCCCGCGATAAACAGCGTACTTATCGATTACGTCAAGAACGGCAAAGGAAAGCCTGTTACGCCGTTCACGACCCGGTACAACAAATATATCCACCAGGCTTACGAAGAAACGGTAACCAAGGCCAAACCGGCCGCGAAGGCGCTGCAAGACGCCCAGGATGCGCTGGTTCAGGAATTGAAGACGATCAAATAATCAAATCGGTTGTTCCAGTCCAGCGGGGACGGGAGCCTTGCAACAGGCGCCTGTCCCGGCATTTTTTGCCTACGACAGACCAAGGAGGAGATCGTATGGAACGCGCAGCCGACATCGACATCCCTGCCGTACGGCCGGCAGAGGCCGACACCGTCGTTCGCAGACGGAAGCGCAGGCTCGATGCCGATCCGATCGGATACCTGCTTATATTGCCGTTTTATTTGTTTCTGATCGTATTCGTGCTGGTGCCGATCGGGTACAATCTGTTTCTCAGCTTTACCAATTACAATTTGGATACGATGCACGGGGTAGGATTCAATAACTACAAAGCGCTCTTCTACGACCGTTTTTTCGGCATCGCCATGAAAAATACGGCGATCTACGCCTTCTTCACGCTTTTCTTGACCGTCGTGTTCGGACAGATCTTCGCCGTGTTCCTCAACTATAAATGGGGCGGCATTAAATGGGTGCGCATGAGCTTCTTCTCGCCGTACGTCATCTCGATGGTGGCCGCGTCGATGATATGGCTGTGGATCTACGAGCCGAGCCACGGCATCGCCAACACGCTGCTCGATTCTTTCGGCCTTCATAATGTCCAGTGGCTGCAGGATACGAAATGGGCGATGCCGGCAGTTGTTTTTACGAGCTTTTGGAAATTTCTCGGGTATAACGTCGTCATCTTTCTCGCAGGATTGCAGGGCATATCCCGCGATTTATACGAGGCGGCGGCGGTCGATGGCGCAGGCGGATTCCGGCAATATCTGAAGATCACGATTCCTCAGCTGATGCCGGTTACCTTTTTCCTGATCGTTACCGGCCTGATCAACAACTTCAACGTGTTCGAGCAAATTCAAATCATGACGGGCGGCGGCCCGCTCAATTCGACGACGACGCTGGTCCACCAGATTTACAACCGGGCGTTCCAGGAATTCCTGATCGGTTATGCGGCAGCGATGTCCATCGTCCTGCTGTTCCTCGTCGCGCTCCTCACGGCGGCTAACTTCTGGTATGGCAGCCGCAGCCATGAATCATAGGGGGATGGCGTAATGGTCAAAAAATCGGTGGTTATTCCCGTGTCGGTCGTCATGGCACTCCTCTCGCTCGCCATGCTGGTTCCGTTTCTGATGATGATCCTGACGTCGCTTAAGACGATGGATGAGATTTTCGCGCCGCACTTCGTGTGGATTCCGGACAAATGGCAGTGGTCGAATTATAAGGAAGCTTTCTCGCAGGGCGACTGGGGGAGGTATTATTTCAACACGACGTACGTGACGGTCGTCACCGTCGTGCTCAGTCTGCTCATTAATTCGTTCGCCGGTTACGCGTTCGCGAAACTGAATTTCAAGGGCCGCGATCTCTTGTTTTTCATCTCGCTCGTCGGTCTGATGATTCCGCCGCAGGTCACGATGATTCCCGTGTTTCTGATCCTGAAGCATGTCCCTTTCGCCGGGGGCAACAATTGGCTCGGGGACGGCGGTCTCGGCTGGATCGACTCCTACAACGGGTTGATCGCGCCTTATGTGGCCGGCTCGTTCGGCGTCTTCTTGTTCCGGCAGTTCTTCCTGCAGATCCCGAGGGAGCTGGATGATGCGGCGAAGATCGACGGGATGGGGCGAATCCGCGCATTCTTCAAAATCTACGTGCCGCTCAGCAAGCCGGTGTTCGCTACGCTCATCGCGCTCAAAGCCGTGGCATCCTGGAACGAATACACGTGGCCGCTCATTATTACCAGTTCGGAGCACATGAAGACGGTGCAGCTCGCCTTGACGGTGTTCCGTGACGAGAACCAAACGCAATGGAATCTGATGATGGCCAGTACGACCATCATGGTGCTGCCGCTGCTCGTGCTGTTCATCTTCACGCAGCGCTATTTTATCGAGGGGATTGTGAGTACCGGGGTGAAAGGGTAACGGGTGAGGTGGCAGGCCATCTCGGCCTAAAGGCCGCCGTATAGAAAAACGAAAAGCTGCCACATGGCAGCTTTTCGGTGTTTTGCGGCCGTTTGGTGCTTCGAAAGCTGCTATTCCGCAGCTTTTAAGCGTGTTCCGGCGGCTTGGCGCTTCGAAAGCTGCTATTCTGCAGCTTTTAAGCGTGTTCCGGCCGTCCCGTGCTTCGAAAACTGCTAATCTGCAGCTTTTAAGCGTGTTCCGGCGGCTTGGTGCTTCGAAAGCTGCTATTCCGCAGCTTTGTGGCGTGTTCCGGCCGTCCCGTGCTTCGAAAGCTGCTATTCTGCAGCTTTTAAGCGTGTTCCGGAAGCTCGGCGCTTCGAAAACTGCTAATCTGCAGCTTTTAGGCGTGTTCCGGAAGCTCGGTGCTTCGAAAGCTGCTAATCTGCAGCTTTTAAGCGTGTTCCGGAAGCTCGGCGCTTCGAAAACTGCTAATCTGCAGCTTTTAGGTGTGTTCCGGCCATTTGGCGCTTCGAAAGCTGCTATTCCGCAGCTTTTAGATGTGTTCCGCCTGTCTGACGCATGGAAAGCTGCTATTCTGCAGCTTTCAGGCGTATCCCCGCCGCTCGGCGCTTCGAAAGCTGCTGCTCGGCAGCTTGCTCGACAGTCAAAAAGCCATCGGCCAAGCCGATGGCTTTTCTGCATAACGCGGCAGCCCTCCGGCCGCCGCCGTTCCCGTTCTGCCGCAACGATCCCGGCTCGTATTCCGCGGCCTTCGCTTAGCTTCAGGAAATGCCGCTTCCACGCTACGCTCAACCTACCCGCTCAACGCATTGCGCATGGAGAGAATATACTTCGCCTCTTCCAACGGATTGACGCCCCGCCGCTGGCGCGACACCTCCACGTCGGGCGGACATTCGCGGTAGCCGGCGAAGTACGTCGTGAGCGTGCCGCGTCCCTTCGTCATGGCGCCGAGACGCGCCGGGAAATCGAGCGTCGTCGCGACCGGCAGCAGCCCTTCCAGCTCCATCCGCTCCTGACGCAGCACCGGCGCCTCGAATTCGCCGCGCATGACGACGAGCTCGTTCATCAGCTTGCCGCCGTATTCCTCGGGCACCGACATGCGGAAGCGCAGCATCGGCTCCAGCAGCTTCGTGCCGACATTGGCCAGCCCGTTCATGATACCCATCGGCGTCGCGATGACGAAGTCGAGCGGGTGGGTGTGCCAGACATGATGCTCGCCTTCGACGAGCGTGACGGACAGGTCCGTCACCTCCCAGTTCCGCAGCCCCTGCTGCAGCGCTTCCGGAACGCGCCGCTCTACCTCGTTCTGGTAGCTGTCCAATAGACGCTCGCCTCGCACGAGGGACTTGTACACGAGACCGCTGCCCCGCTCTCCCGGCTCGATGACGAACCGCAGAATCGCCCAGCACGGCTTCGGCGCCAAGTACGCGACGAACCCTTCGCCCGCCATAGCCGGCGTCTCCTTATAAATGACAGACGGCGCGCCGAAGCTAACCGCCAGCTTGAACCGGCTTAGCAGGATAGAGGTCAGCACCTCCATTTGAATCGGCCCCATGACCTTGAGATGAAGCTCGCGCTCATCCTGCAGCCACTGCAAGTCCAGCAGCGGATCCTCGTCGGCCAGCTCTTGGAACGCAGCGACGACCGCGGGATATTCTCCTTCGCTGCCCCACTGCACCTGTACCGTGAGCAGGGGAACCGCGAGCCTTTTCTCGCCCGGCACGCCCTCCGGCGTACCAAGCACATCGCCGATACGCGCGCAGCTAAGTCCGTAGACGGCAGCAATGTCGCCTGCCGCAAGCACGCCGATATCCTCCGACTTCTGCCCATGAACCCGGCGGATCTGCGTTGCTTTATCCTGCATGTCCCGCGTATGGTTGTGTACGATGTCACGGTTGCGAATCGTGCCTTGGTAGAGGCGCACGTAAGCGATTTTGCCCATGACGGGATCTCGCTCCATCTTGAAAATCACGCCCGCGACCGGATCGGATTCCACCCCCGCCGGAGCAGGCATATAGGTCAGCACCGCATCCAGCAGCTCTTTTACGCCAATGCCGCGGTTCGAGGCGCCGAACAGTACCGGAAACAAGGTTGAACGATGCGTGCCTTCCACAAGCGCCTCCGCTACACTCTGACCGTCCAGCGATCGGCCCTCCAAATACGCCTCAAGCAGCGCTTCATCCTGCTCCGCCGCTGCCTCCAGCAGCTCTTGCCGGTACGAATCCGCCCATGGATTGGCCGCCAGCGCCTGACCGTCCAACAGATCCGCCGAGCCGGCAAAATCAGCCTCCGCTCCGATCGGCGCCGCAATCGGCACCGCGCCCGGCGACAGCAGACGCCGCAGGTCAGCGAGCACCCGCGGCGCATCCGCGCCGATCCGGTCCATTTTGTTCACGTAAATGATCGTCGGAATGCCAAGCTCGCGCAGCGCCTGCCAAATAATCTCTGTCTGCGCCTGCACGCCTTCCACCGCCGACACGATGAGTACCGCGCCGTCCATCACCCTCAGCGAGCGCTCCACCTCGGAGAGGAAATCGACGTGCCCCGGCGTGTCCACCAGATTGATCGCCGTCCCCTTCCAAGCAAAACGCGTCACCGCCGCGCGGACCGAGATGCCCCGCTCCCGCTCCACGTCCATCCAATCCGTCTGCGCCGTCCCCGCATCCACGCTGCCGAGGGAACGGATATGCCCGCTTTGATATAACATCTGCTCCGTCGTCGTCGTCTTGCCCGCATCGACATGGGCGAAGATCCCGACGTTGCGCAGATTGATGCTTGCTTCAGCTTTTATCGTCATAGTAGATGTGTTCCGCTTGAACCAGCCGGCCTCCTGTTATCGTGAATAGTCCGAAGGAATATTGAGGCTGCCTGCGCTTATCCGCCGCCGACCCCGGGTTGAACATCAGCACTCCGTCCCGTTCGCGCTTCAACGGCACATGCGAATGCCCGAAGACGATCACGTCGACGCTGCCGCGAGGGAACGATTTGAAAGCGTTGGTCTCGGTATCCTCGCGTTTCCCCGGCCCGACATGGCCGTGCACGATACCGATGCGCACGCCGCCGAGCGTAACGATTTTGCGCTCGCCGAACTTCGTCTCGATGTCCGAGCCGTCATTATTGCCCGCTACGCCATACGTCTCCGCATAAGCGCGCAGCATATCCCATACCGCCATCGTCATCCAGTCGCCCGCATGCAGAATGGCATCCGCGTCCACCAGTTCTCGAATTAGCCGGTCCGGCAGCTTCTTAGCCATGCGCGACATATGCGTATCGGAAACCACAACAATTTTCATGTCCGCTCAACTCCTTCGCCGCGCCCGTCGAGCCGCCTGCAGTCCGTGGCCTTGAGACGCTTATACCTTCATTATTGGGCAAAAACAGCCTTCGTTCAATAGCCGCGAGCGAAAAGGACAAGCCTCACATAAACCTTCCGCAATAATGTAGAAAAACCAAACTCCGCTCTGATTTGATCGGAAAAACCATTCCCTCTTTCCATTGTATATGTTAGATTATATTACATAATATATATTTTCTTCATGACACATAGAAGAGGAGAGAGCGCGATGCTGAAAATCCGCCGCTATTCCACCGCAGACCACGACGATATCTGGAGACTGCACCTTCTTGTTATTTCCGCCGCCGGCGTTGAGCCGACGCACCAGCATTACCATGATATTTTCCACATCGACGAACAGTATTTATCGAGCGGTGGCGAGTTCCTTGTCGGCACGGCCCAGAACGGCATGGTCGTTGCCATGGGCGGACTGAAGAAGCTGGACTTCGATACCGCCGAAATCAAACGTCTGCGCGTGCACCCCGATTTCCAGCAGCGCGGCTATGGACAGCTCATCCTATCCAGGCTGGAGGATCGAGCCGCGGAGCTTGGTTACCGGCATCTCTATCTCGATGCGCTGACCAATCAGCATGGCGCGAAGAAGCTGTTCGTGAACAACGGTTATGCGCATCGCGGCGCTTCCGTCATCGACGGCTTCTGGGTGAACGTGTACGAGAAGACGCTTCTCGGCACCTCTGTGTAACGACAGCGCGGCAAACTTTATCTAGGCCGGACAATTCAGACAGCCATGCTTTCAAGCAGCATTTAGGCATTCAACATGCCCGTTCTGCCTACAGCACCGTATAATTCAGCCATTCCTGCGGAAGCAGCCTCTGGTACGAGGGCTGCAGGTAGCGGTCATCGATGAGCAGAAGAATGCCCCGGTCCTGCTCCGAGCGAATGAGCCGCCCGCCTGCCTGCAGCACCTTGTTCATGCCGGGAAACAGAAACGCGTAATCGAAACCGTTGCGCCCCGTCCCATCGAAATACGCCTTCATGATATCCCGTTCGAACCCCACCTGCGGCAGTCCGACGCCGACAACGGCCACGCCCGTCAACCGGTCCCCCACCAAGTCGATTCCCTCCGCGAAAATACCGCCCATCACCGCAAAGCCGATCACCTGCTCCTCGCTGCCGCTTTGGAAGGCCGCGAGGAACCGCTCCCGCTCTTCCTCCGACATGCGAGCACTCTGCATAATGACGGTCGCGGCTTGGCCCTCCTTAGCTATGGCCGTCTCCACCGCAAGCTCCGAATGCGAAGAATCCGCCTCCACCGTTCGCTGCGCCATAAACCGCTCGTACGCATCCTCCATGTACGCGTAAGAAGGAAAGAACAACAGGTAATTACCCTTCCGTTCCCCCGTAATCCTGCTCAGCAGCGTGACGATCGGTTCCTTCGTCCGTTCCCGGTCCTGATACCGGGTGGACATCGGGCTGACGTACACGTCCAGCTGCTCCGCGGAGAACGGAGACGGGATGACAACGGCGTAATCCTCCTCGCCGTCGCTCCCCAGCATGTCCATGTAGTAAGGAAGCGGCGTCAGCGTGGCCGAGAAGAACACCGTCGAACGGTAGCCCTTGCTCATCGTTCGCAGCAGATGCGACGGATCCAGGCAGAACAGCTTGAGTCGCACCTCGCTCCGCGCGCATTCCGTATAGGTCACGTACCGTTCATCATAGAGCTTCGCCGTTCGAACGAAGTTCTGGCAGGCAAAATACAGCTCCAGCAGCTGCGCCGTACCCGCTCCGCCCCCGGGACGAGCACTCGCGGCGAGGACATCTCCCGCCTGCGGAAGCGCGCCGGCACGGAGACCGACGCTTCCGCCCTTGTCGCCCGATTTCGCGCCATCCGACCCTGCAGAGGCGAGACTGGAATCGGAGCCGCTATTGCTGGACGCAGCGGAATCATCGCTTGCAGCGAAATCCGAAAACAACCCGTCGCCCGCTCCTGCATAATCCACGCCGGCTTCTTCCTCTGCGTCAAACCCGGCTTCCGGACCGGCTTCCGTCAGCCTGTTCAATCGGCTCCCCGCTCCCGCTCTCGTCGCCGCCTCCGCATCCAGCAGCGCCCGCTCCGCCTGGACGACGAACGCCTCCGCCAGCGCGACCAGCTCCTCCGGCATTTCGCCGACCGCCTCCTGCTGCTTCTCTCCGATCCGCTTGCGCTGGGCGAGCAAATAATCGTTGACCGCCTTGGCCGCTCCGTACACGCCGGCGTTCACGCCTTTATAAGCGCGCTGCACCTCCAGAAAGGCGCTCTTATGCAGCTCGGCGGAATACATCTCCCGCGCCCGGTCCACCAGGTTGTGCGCCTCGTCGATAAGCACGGCCGTCTTGCGCTTCTGCTCCTCGAACATCCGCTTCAGGTTGACGCGCGGGTCGAAGACGTAGTTGTAATCGCAGATGATCGCATCCGCGCCATACGCGGCATCCAGCGAGAACTCGAAGGGACAGACCCGATGCTTGCGCGCGTAGGCTTCGATGACGTCCCGCGTCATTAACGTTTCATTGGCGCGGAGATCCAGCAGCGCCGCGTTGATGCGATCATAGTACCCGTCGGCGAACGGACAATGCTCCTTGCTGCACCGGACCTCCTCCTGGAAACAGATCTTCTCCTTCGCCGTCAGCGTCACGGCCTGTATATGCAGCCCCTTCGACTGCAGCAGGGCATACGCGTCCTCGGCGGCCACGCGGGCGATCGTCTTGGCCGTCAAATAGACGACGCGCTGCAGCAGCCCCTCCCCGATCGCCTTGACCGCGGGGAAGATCGTCGAGATCGTCTTGCCGATGCCCGTCGGCGCTTTCGCAAACAGCTTCCGTCCGTCCGCGATGCTCTTGTATACCGCGCCCGCGAGCTTGCGCTGCCCCTCGCGATAGGCCGCGAACGGAAACGGCAGCTCCTTGATGCTGCGGTCGCGCGCATCCATATGCTGCACCTGCTGCAGCGCGCAATCATAGTAGGCGCGAACCATTTCCTCCAGAAAGCGGTCCAGCTCCTCCCGCGTCCAACGCTGCCGGAAACGCCGTTCTTCCCCGCTCTGCACCTGGACGTATGTCAGTTGAACCGTGACGGCCGGAAGTCCGCGGTCCGCCGCGATCATGGAGGCGTAGCATCGCGCCTGCGCCCAATGGACGGGATACGTCTCCTCCGGCCCTCCCGGCAGGCGGCCGGAGGTAGACTTGATCTCGTCGACGACGATGCCTCCCGTCTCTTCGTCCGCCAGCAGACCGTCGCAGCGGCCATCCACGACAAAGAGGAGATCGTCCATGACGATCTCCCCTCTGACATACACTTCCCGTTCATCTTGTTCCCCGTATTGCTTCTGCACGCGCTGATGAATCTTCGTGCCTTCCGTCAGCGCAACCGCCGTCCGGAAGCCGGATTCGATGTCGCCGCTGCGATGCGCGTATTCGACCAGCGCACGCACCGACAGTTGAATGGTTGGATTCATCTCGCCGCCTCCGCCTCCTGCAAGAACATTTGTTCTTCCATTGTAACATAATCGCGGCCAGGTTGAAGTGTTACGTGTACAGCCATACCTTCAGCAGCGACAGCAGCTTCTCGATATCGATCGGTTTGCTGATGTAATCGGAAGCGCCGGCGTCCAAGCAGCGCTGGCGGTCTTCCTTCATCGCCTTCGCCGTCAGCGCGATAATCGGCAGCTTCTCGAACTGCGGCATCGCGCGCAGCGCCTTCATCGCCTCGTAGCCGTCCATTTCAGGCATCATGATATCCATAAGAATGAGGTCGAAATCCGGATCCTTCTCCAGCAGCTCGAGCGCTTCACGGCCGTTCTCCGCGAAGGAAATCCGCATATTGTAGGATTCCAGCACGTTGGACAACGCGAATATATTCCGAATATCGTCCTCTACGAGCAGCAGCCGCTTGCCGTCAAACGCAGCCTCGTTATTGTACAGACGATCCAATATCTGACGGCGATCCTCCGGCATATCCGCCTTCACCCGGTGCAGGAACAGCGCGGTCTCGTCGAACAGCCGCTCCTGCGATTTCACGTTCTTGATGATGATGCTCTCCGCGTATTTCTTGAGCTCCAGCTCTTCCCGCATATCCAGGTCCTTGCCGGTATAGATGATGATCGGCAGCTGCTTCAGATGCTCCAGGCGCCGAATCCGGTCCAGCAGCTCGAAGCCCGTAATGTCGGACAAGCCCAAGTCGAGCACCATGCAGTCAAAATGCTCCCGCTCCAGCTCTTCGAGCGCCTCTTGGCCCGTCGATACGGCGGTAATCAGCACATCGTCATGCCCGATCAACTCCACCATGCTGTTCCGCAGAACGATGTCATCCTCCACGATAAGCAGCCGTTTCAGATCGCGGCTCATGAACGACTCCACGCGGGCGAGCGCCTGCTCGATATGCGCTTTGTCGACCGGCTTCTGCAGGAATGCCATCGCGCCCATCGTCAGCCCCTTCTGCGGCTCGTCGACGACGGAGATGACATGCACCGGAATATGGCGCAGCTCCGAGTGCTGCTTCAACCGCTCCAGGATGGACCAACCGTCCATGACCGGAACCTGAATATCCAGCAGGATGCCGTCCGGTTTATACGCATGGGCGAGCGCCAAGCCTTTGTCGCCTTCCAGCGCGACCAGCGCCTTGAAGTGGCGGGCTCTGGCCATGTCGACCAAGATGCTCGCGAAACGGACGTCATCCTCGATAATGAGCAGCACCCGGTCGCCGGTCTGAATCTTGTCGCGATCATCCTCCAGCGAAGACGGCGAGAGCAGCTCCGGACTGGACCATTCGATCGCAGGCGCAAGCAGCTCTTCTTTGCGCTTGGCCCCTTGATTCTCGAGCGACAAGAAGGCTTCGGCGGCAGCGCCGGTTTCCTCCAGCACGGGACGGGCGGCTGTCTTCCCATCCGCCTGCTCAGGCAGGTACAGCGTAAATACGCTGCCCGAACCTTCCTCGCTCTCGATCGCGATATGGGCGCCGATCAGCGCGGACAATTCCCTGCTGATCGTCAGCCCAAGGCCCGTTCCGCCGTACTTGCGGCTCGTCGAGCCGTCGGCCTGCTGGAACGCTTCGAATATAATTTCCTTCTTGCCGGCCGGAATGCCGATGCCGCTGTCGATGACGGAGAAAGCGATAACGCCGTCTTCGCCGCCCGCTGCATTCGGCACTGCCCCGTCCGGCCGATGCATGCGAAGCGTAACATGCCCCTGATGCGTGAATTTGAACGCATTGGACAGCAGGTTTTTCAAAATTTGCTGCAAGCGGTGTCCGTCCGTAAAGACCGATTCCGGCAAATCGCGCTGCAGCTCCACGCGGAAATCGATCCCCTTCTTGGCGGCCAGCGGCTCGTAGCTGCGCTGCATGCTTTCGCGGATATCCGCCAGGTAGACCGCTTCCTTCTCGATCTTCATTTGTCCCGCTTCCACCTTGGACAAGTCGAGAATTTCGTCGATCAGGCGAAGCAGATCGGCGCCCGAGGAATGGATCGTATTGGCGAACTCCACTTGCTTCGGCTGCAGATTGCCCGACTTGTTGTCGGCCAGCATTTGCGACAGAATGAGCAGGCTGTTCAACGGCGTGCGAAGCTCATGCGACATATTGGCCAAGAACTCCGACTTGTACCGGGAGGCCGTAGCAAGATCGCTTGCCTGTTTGGCCAAAATCGCATTTTGCTGTTCGATCTGCTTGTTGAACGTTTCGGCCTGGCTCATCTGAACCTCCAGCCGCCGCGACCGCTTCGCAAGCTCCAGATTGCTCTCTTCCAGCTCTTCCTGTTGGCGCTGCAGCCGTTCCTCCGACAGTTTCATCAAATCGTTGGACGTGCGCAGCTCCTCCTGTTGGGCGAACATTTCTTCGGATTGCGCCTGCAGCTCTTCCGATTGCTGCTGCAGCTCCTCCGTCTGCGCCTGCAATTCCTCGGTGAGCGTCTGCGATTCCTCGAGCAAGCGCGCCACTTCCATCTGCGCCTTGACGTTGTTCAGCGCCGTCCCCGCATTGCCGCGGCTCTGCTCGATCAACTGCACGTGCAGCGGCGTGAACGGCTGCAAGGAAGCAAGCTCCACCACGCCTTCGACCCTGCCCTCGAATTCGATCGGGAATACCAGGATGCTCGCAGGCGCGGAATCCCCAAGACCCGTCGTTATCCGAATATGGCGTTCAGGCAGCTCATCCAGCACATAAACCCGTTTCTCCAGCGCGCTCTGGCCGACGATCCCTTCGCCCATCGCAAACCGATCGATGCCAACCGGCGATCCCGAGGCGGCATACGAAGCGCTGCGAATCAGCTTGTCTTCTTGACGAACGTAGAATACGCCATAGCTTGCGCCAAGCAGCACCGCGACCTTCGCCATATACGCTTGCGCCAGCTCGCCGACATGCGAAGAGCCTTGGCTGGCTACGGCGATTTCGGCGATGCCGGACTGAAGCCAGTTCGCCCTCTCCTGCTTCTCCAACAGACCATTCGTCGCCTCGCACAGATCCCGGACTTCGTCGCGGGTCATGACGTCGATCCGCTTCAGCTCCTGCTTGCCTTCCGAAGCCGAGATGTCGTTCATTGCTTTGATAACCTGTTTGATGCTCCGCACGATCGTCCCCGAGATGATAATAGACACAAGGACGGCCAGTACGGTAATGATCAACAGCATGATATAGAGACCGAGCTTGAAGCTGGCGTTCTTGGCGTCGAGATCGTCGACCCGCTGGTTCGTCAGCCCCTTCTCGATACTCAGAAAATCGCTCAACTGGAAGCGAAGCGTATCGATTATTTTCTTGCCGGGATCCAGCTTGTAGAATTGCGCGACTTGCTCCTCGTCGCCCGCTTTCTTCGCGGCGATAACGGGATCGCCGGCGGTCTCGATCCATTTCTCCACGTTGGCTTTGATTTCCCGCAAATTCGTCTGCTGGCTCGGGTTATCGCTTACCAACTGGTACAGCTGGCTGTAATTCTCCAACCACTCCGTCCTGGCAGACGTATAGGGATCGAGATAGGATGCATCTCCTGTAATGACATACCCCCGCTGTCCAGTTTCCATATCCAGCACGCGGGCTTCGATCTGGTTAGCCAGATCATGCACGGCCATGTCATGGTTATTGATGAAATCGATTTCCCTATCCATCGAGCTCATTCTTCCGTTCAGCACCGCAATCGAAACCCCTACGCTGATCAGCACGATCAAATAGCCGAGAATGATCTTCGACCTTACCGTAAATCTGACGTTCTTCAACATCCCTGTCGTCCCTCCACCATCGTGAAACTAGCAACTCTATCGATTCTATCACATTAAGCGCCTTCCGAAAGCCGAATTCCTCATCGCCGGCACGCCAAAAAGCAACGTTCATGGAAAAATGAACCGTCGCTTCTCCGAAGATCAATCAACCAGCTCTTCCACTTTCTCTGCAAAGAAAAGCTGATATACGCGAACTACGATGATCTTGATAACCATATAACCCGGAATCGCCAAAATGATGCCCAAAAACCCGGCAACCTCCCCGGCCACCAGCAACAGCACGATTGTCGTCAGCGGATGAATATCGAGCCGTCGGCCGTAAATGCTCGGCGACAGCACGTTGCCTTCGATCTGCTGCGCGATAATCGTGACCACGACAACCCAGAAAACCATCGTCGGCGACACGGTGAACGCGACGATAATCGTCGGGATCGCACCCAGGAATTGGCCGATGTAGGGAATGATATTGAGGAAGAACGCCACGATCGCGAGCAGCAGCGAATACGGCAATCCGATAATCAGAAATCCGATATACAGCATGACGGCGAGCAGGCACGTAATGATGACGCGCCCGACGATGAATCCGCTGAGCGCGCCGTCGATTTCCTTCAGCACCTCTTGCCCGTCCTTGCGGTAGCGCCGGGGCACGACGGCCAGGATCGACGAAGGGATATGGTCGCTCTCCTTCAGCATGTAGTACAGGATGATGGGCACGGTGGCGATGATGATCAGGAAATTCGTCACGATCGATATGACGTTGGCCACATAATCGGAGGCCGCCGTGATGCCCCTGTTCAAGTAATCCGACAGCTTCGTGGACAAATCCGCGTCTTCGCCCGCGAATGCGGAGAGCATCCGGTTGTCCTGCAAACGGTTAAGCTGGTTCTTGAAGCCCTCGATCAGCTCCGGCGCCCCCTTCACGAAGTTCTCCACCTGCGTCTTCAGCGGCGGCCACACCACGATGCCGAACAAGCTGATAATCGCCGCGACGAACAGATAGATGAGCAGAATCCCAAGCACTTTATTGATGCGCCGCTCCACCATCACGTTCACGATCGGGCGGAGCAGATAATAGCAGAAGCCCGCCAGCATGAACGGCACGATCAAAATATTGAAAATCGTCAGCAAAGGCTTAAAAATAAAGCTGATCTTCGCCGTCAAATACACAATTAGCAGCAGGGCGATGATCCCTAAGCACACGCGAAAAAAACCCTTCTGAAGCGACATAACCAAACCTCCCGGCATTCCACCCAGACTGCAACGCATTACCCTTCCATTACCCGCGTTTGTCCATGCTGAAACAAAGGCTGCTGCCGGCCCGGTTGGCGAATGTTTATCGGTTCATGCTATGCCTGCCTAGTCCGGTCCATGCCGATTCCGGACAAAATAAAACAGCCCCGCGCATGATGCGCGAGGCTGTTTTTAAGGAAAACGGTAAAACTACAGTTTTACAACGTTTTCTGCTTGTGGTCCACGGTTGCCTTGAACAACGTTGAACTCAACGCGTTGGCCTTCGTCAAGAGTTTTGAAGCCTTCGCCGACGATTGCGGAGAAGTGTACGAATACATCGTTGCCGCCTTCAACTTCGATGAAGCCGAAACCTTTCTCTGCGTTAAACCATTTAACTGTTCCTGTTTGCATGGGGAATTCCTCCATAAATTAAATTAACATGTACTTTTTATTCGTGTTTGCGAAATAAAAAAATCACACATTGAAAAAGGTACCATTGCACAAAATGACAACCCTTTTCAATACGTGAATTCAGGTGTTTTTATGACTAAGGCCATCTTATCATATCCGTTTTTGAATTGCAATGAGCTTACAGGCTTTTACAAATTTTTTATCATTCTACTGCAAAGCGGGTGCGCTGCAACTGCTTGCCAATGCTATTATATGCCTTCGACAACATATATATACACGCCTGCACAGAAAATGAATCACGTTTCCGAAAAATAAATGTCGGACGAGCGCGCCCCGCCGGACTAGATGACGCGCCGCTCGCCCTTGGTATGGAGCCGGCCATGAGCGCTACAGGCCCAGCGCCGCCAGCTCCGAATCGATCCGCTTCATGAGCGCCTGCTTCTCGGCATTCTCCAGAAATGCCGCCCCCGCTCCGTTGCGGACGATTGCCGCCAGCTCGCGGTCCGTGAAACCGAACTTCTCCGCAGCGATGCGGTACTCCCTCGTAATGTCGGTTCCCGACACGCTCGGGTTATCCGTGTTCAGCGTGATCAGCAGCCCTTGTTCGAAATAATCCCGAATCGGATAGACGTCCCAGTCGGACACGGCCTTCGTCTGAATGTTGCTGACGGGGCACATCTCGAGCGGAATACGCTGCTCCAGCACCAGGCGCAGAATGTCCGGGTTCTCCCGCAGTCGGACGCCGTGCCCGATGCGCGAAGCGCCTAGATGTTTGATCGCTTCATACACGTTCTCGGCTCCGGCCGCTTCGCCCGCATGGATCGTGACGGGCAGCCCGCGCCGATGCGCGAGCGCGAACACGTCGCGGAACAGCTCCGGCGGGTACGCCGCCTCATTGCCTGCCAGATCGACCGCCGCCAAGCCGCGGCCCGCGTATTTCGCAGCCGCTTCGACGACTTCGAGATTATCCTTGCGGTCATGGTTCCGCATGCAGATCGCAATCGCGCGGCCCTGGATATCGAACTGCCGCTCCGCCCGCTTCAAGCCTTCGATTACATGATGAATGGCTTCTTCCGCATGCAGGCCGCCGCGGCGATGAAGCTGCGGCGCGAAGCGCACCTCCATGTACCGGCAGTTATGCGCGGCCGCCTGCTCCATCGTTTCGTAAGCGACGCGTTCCAGCGCAGCGCCGGATTGAAGGAACCGGGTCGTAAAATCGAACTTGCTCAAGTATTCCGGCAAGCTCCGGCAATCATCGTCCACCTGCATATAAGGAATGAGATCCGCCTCGATGTCCGTCGGCAGCTCGATTCCCTCGGCTGCGGCAATGGCCATCGCGGTATCCGGGCGCAGGCTTCCATCGAGATGGACATGAAGATCGACTTTCGGCAGTGCATGCCGTGTATCCATAGGCGCTACGCTCCTTTTCAATTTAGGTTTGGATCTGTCGGGGCTTCTTATACCGCCTGCGGGCCTTCGGTCAAGAGCTGGATCAGGTAGTTCATGGACGGGGTCATATATTTGCGTTTGTGGTAGACCAGCTGCGTATAGAACGACAGATCTTCCATGCAGAGAGGCACCGTGCAGAGCATTTCTTTCTCGAGCTCGGAGAGGATCGTAATCTTCGGAATGAGGGCGATGCCGAGGCCGTAATAGACGCATTGCTTGATCGCTTCCATGCTGCCGAGCTCGAACGCAAGCCGGTACGGAATCTGTCTTGTCTTGAGCTCGCGCTCGAGCGCGCCGCGGTAGGTGCAGTCCTGCTCCGTCATGATGAACGACTCTCCGCTCAACTGCTTCCACTCTACCTTCTCTTGCCGGGCGAACGGATGCGTCCGGTTCGCGACGACGACCATCTCTTCCTTGCGGATGATGATGCTTTTCAATTCCGGATCCGCCAGCGGCACGTCGAGAATGATGCCCATGTCCGCCTCGCCTTCCCGGATCGATTGCTTCACCCGCTCCTCCTGAGCCGGTTCAAGCATCACCTGAATGTGGGGAAAGACCTGCCTGAAGCGGTGCAGGTACTTCGGAAGATAGAAGGCGGCCATCGTTTCGATCGTCGAGATACAGAGGGACCCGCATTCCTGCCGCCCGATGACGGCCTTCGATTCCTGAAAGAGGTCCGCGATCTGATTCGCGTAAAGCATCATTTGCTCGCCGGATTGGGTCAGCCGCATTTTGCGTCCGAACCGCTCGAACAGGGTAACGCCGTACTCCTGCTCCAGCTTCTGAATTTGAGTCGTTACGCTCGACTGCGCGTAGCCGAGATTCTCGGCCGCTTTCGTGAAGTTCTGGCACTTGGCCACCTCTCGAAAGGTAAGGAAATGCTGAATGTCCAGGCTCGCCGCCCCCTTGCTTCCATCGAAAAAACCGATTGTCGTTATCGAATATTATAGATAACTGCGATATCGAAGTACATGATAAACTTTCTTCAGGCAGTGAAAGGGAATGAGTACCAAAACTGCAATTTATGTGTCAATGGAGTGATGAACAAATGATGAACCACTACGAGCAGCAAAAACTGGCTGAAATGAAAGAGGAGGCCATCCGCAAACGGGCGGATGAGCAATGGATGCATGAGCCGCCGATCGAGGCTTCCGCGCCGAAAGGCTTGCTGAAGCGAATCCAGGCCGTACTGACGGCGCTGTTCGCATGATGCTTCTCCGCCTCCGACGATTGGTCTGCCACAGCCCTTATAATCGTATATTCAGCCCGGATGAATAACGCCGCCTTCCTCGTACAGGACGTACGATGGGAGCCGGCGTTTTCTGCGTCGATTCCCTTCCAGCAACTTTATGCCGGCAAGCTGCGTTTGATAGCATATCAAGCTGCAAACAACAGAGCAGATACATATAGAAAGGATGAATCATACATGCAATTACAACGTCGAATGAAAATGAAAGCCCTTACCGCGCTCGGTACCGCAGCGTTGATCGCGCTGACCGCGGTGCCGCAAGGAGCAGCGGTCGTCCATGCCGATAAGGCTGTCATCAGCAGCACGACTCCGCTCTACGGCACGGTATCGGCCCCGGCCGCCAAGCCGCTGTGGACCCAGCCGCTGATGACCTTCGAGCAGGACGGGGCGGTCGCGACCTCCGCGCTGGCCGAGAACGGGCGCGTGTTCGCGCTCGTGAAGGGTGGGCAGCTCGCCGCCTACGACGGCGCGAGCGGCAAGCAGCTGTGGAAATACGGCGCAGCCCTGAAGCCGCTGCTGGTCTATGATCAGGGCACCGTATTCGGGCTTACGAAGGACGGCGCTATCTACGCGCTTGGGGACGACGGCAGTCGCAAATGGACGACGGCGCTCCAAGCCGACAAGGCTGCCAGCATCGAGCCGATCGGCGGCACGGTCTACGTCACGGAGAACTTGACGCTCTACGCGCTGGACCGCGCGACCGGCAAGCTGCTGTGGAAGCAAACGGAAACCGGAGGCCAATATGAAGGCGGCATGACCGGCGTAACCGAAGCCGACGGCGTCGTGCTGCGCAATTACATGGTACAAGGCGCACTATCCTCGACTCAGATCAACGCCTACGACAAGAAGACCGGCAAGCAGCTATGGACGTCGTTCCGCCAATCGTCTCCGCTGGCCGTGAAGGACGGACTCGTCTACTCCGTGATGGATACGTTCATGGTCGGCGATAACGATCCCGTTCATAAGACGCTCCATATCGCCGTGCTGAGCCTAAAGACCGGCGCCCTGAAAGGCGAACGCGTCTACGCTTGGGACGCCCAGCCGGAAAACCCCGGCGAATACCGGTTCGGCGGCGGCTACGGCTCCGCGTTCCTGGACGGCAACGACTTGTACGTCTATCAGGATCAAGCCGTGGCAAAGTATGATTTCGCCGCCTACAGTCCTGACGGCAAGCCGGCGCAGCGCTGGGCCGCGCCGAACCCGCGCGACTACGCGCCGCTGTATCAAGTTCATAACGGGCGCCTGCTCTATCAGGGCTTCGACGACCGCGCCATCGAGGTGCTGAAGACCGCGAACGGGCAGATTCTCCGTTTCCCGAACGGGATCCAGCCGGTCCAGACCGACCTGTACGGCAACGGCCTCTATGTCGCACGGGCCGACGGATCGTTCGACGCATACGACTTCGCGGCCGTTAAGCCAGCGTTCAGTCTGAAGACGGGCTCGCGCGATTTCGAGCCGACGCTCAAATCCGGCGCGATGCTGTACGTCCGCTCCGGCGGCACGCTGTATGCGGTGAAGCTGCCGGCGAATTTGAACTGACGCGAGGCGCTTCGCCCGAAAGCAAGCCGCCTTCGCCAAATGAAAAAACAAAAAGGGCTTCCCGTCGTCATCTTCGATGACTTTGGGAGGCCCTTTGTTCCTTGCAGGCGATCGGTTATCGGTTATTGTTATACACGTTGTACAGCAGCACCGCCGCTTCGGCTCTCGTAGCGGAACCGTTCGGATCGATCAGGCCGTTCTTGCCCGCAACAAGCCCTGCTTTCACCAAACTGGCGACAGCTTGCCGTGCGTAGGACGCGACATCCCCGCCGTCCTCGAAAGGGTTCAGCGCGATGCTTGCATCCGCTTCGGAGGATGGCCAATTCGCCGCCGTCCGCAAAGCACGTACGGTCATTGCCATCATGTCTTGCCGCGAGATGCGGGCGGAGGGGTCGAACCGGCCGTCTCCCGTTCCGTTCACGATGCCGAGCTTGCGCGCCAGCCCTACCGCATCGTAGTAGTAAGCATTTGGCGCAACGTCGCTGAACTTCTCGCTCTCGCTCTCGTTTGCAGCTATCCCAACCTCCAAGCCCAACGTTTTCAACAATAATACGATAAAGTCTGCCCGCGTTACCGCTTGGCCCGGATCGAAGCGATCGGCGGAAACGCCGGTAATGATGCCTTTGGCAGCTAATACTTCAATGGCGTGGCGAGCCCATTCATGCGTGGTCAAATCCGCAAACGACTTGGTCGCGTACGAGACGGCATATGTGCTGAAGTGCGCGGCTGCGAAGCTCACCGTGCCCGTTGCCGCATCGTATTTGCCCGAGGTGACGGGAACTGCATGGCCTCCCTCGCCGATATAGACGATCGCGATATTCTCCGCATGAGCCGACTCTTCTGCGGATGGAGCATACGGAATCGTGACGGTAATCGGACTGCCGCTGTTATGCCAGGAAAGGTCTTGATTCCCGCTCCTCCAATACAGCTCGATCAGCGGCCGGTTGCCTATGACCGCCTGCGCCGCCGCATCCAATGCGGAACGGTCCCCTGCCTTGATCAACAGCGTTGCCGTACTGCCGAGCCCCGGCGTGCCGGCAAGCGCGTTGCTCGGCACGATTACCGTGCCCAGCGGGCTTTCGAACCGGATGACCCGGTCCTCCCGATCGGAAGCAACCGCATCCGCAGGCACGTTGACCGCATAGGCTTGCTTCCCCTGCGTCGTTGCCGGCTCCAACTGAATCGTTACGGATTTCAACCCGTTCGCATCAGCAACTGCTTGCCCGAACAGCGCATTCAGTTCCGCATCGCTCACCGTCTTGACCGATTGCACGGGTACCGTCGTAACCGGAGGAGGCGTCGTCGGCGTCGAGTCGCCTTCGTTCAAGCTTCGGCCGGATAACGCGTTTAATTTCTTGCTTTCTTCCAGGTAGGCCAGCGCAAACGGCCTGTCATTGACGGCCGCGTAAGCCGGGCTGTACGAGGTCACGCTGAATCCGGCATCGGCCGCATTCGACTCGAACGACCAGATCTGACTGCCGTCTCCGCCAGCCTCGCGGAACGTCTTCAACATGTCCCGGAACCAGAGCAGACGCACGCGGTCGTAATCGGCCGAGCCAGGCTGAACGGCTTCGTCATCGCTGCCGGAATCGCGCACCGGCACGTTTTTCTGCAAATTCCATTCTTCCATGACGACCGGTTTGCCTGCCGCATGCGCATCCGCCACGAAGCCATTGATCAAGCCCTGCGCCTCCGGAAGCGTATAGTTCAGCCACTCCGCGTTCGGATAGAAGTGGAAGGTCATGAAATCGATGTTCGGCTGATCGAGCACGCCGATGGGATCGTCGCCGTTGCCTTCGTCCGTTCTCGCCCACGGCTCGCCTCCTGCAGCCGCATTCCGGTAACCGTGTCCCTCGGAGCCTGCCGTTACGAGATGATTGGGGTCCTTGGACTTGACGTAGGCGGCCATCTCCTCGATCCAAGCTCCGAGCTTCGTGCCATCGGGATCGTACAGGCTGTGATCGGGCGTATTGTCGTCGGCTTTGTCCATTCTGGGCTCGTTCATCAAGTCCCAGGCGAACAACGCCGGGTCTTCGGAGTACTTGACGCCGTTCACGGTATTGACTCTCTCCGTAAACTTATCGATGTACGCTTTGTAGAGGGCTTTGGCATCCGCGTTCGAGAAAAATTCCAGCTTGTTGTCCAGCCCGAGCCGGTCCGTATACGCCTTGATGCCGCCCATGTCGTTCCAGTAATTCGTCAGCGTGACGATGACGCGAATGCCGTTCTTCCGCGCGCTCTCCATCAGATAGTCGAATTCCCGGAACTGCGCCTCGTTGAAGCTCCAATCCGGCTTGTAATAGGAGTGCGCGTTCTCCGGCTCGATGAAGAAGCCCCAGGTGCGGAATACCGTCGCGCCAAGCTTCTTCGCTTCCAGCATCGCACGGTCGATCTGTTCCTGATAGGTAAGGACCGCATCTTTCTTCGCCAAGAGCTCGAATTGCTCGTTGTCCGCCGCATAGATGACCGTCTTGTTGTTGCGGCTTGCGGTCTGGTCGTCTTTGAACGCCAAATCGTACGTATTCCACCCGTTAAAATAAAACGTCTTGCCGTCCAGCGCGAAACGCGATCCGCTGCGCTTCACGATAGTGCTTATCCCGCCGCCGTTCGCGACGACCGCTTCCGCGACGTCCGTCGTCGCGAAGCTGCCGCTTTCGGCGCGCACCACGAAGATGTAAGCACCGTCCGGAAGCGCCGCCGTATCGATCGCCGCGCGATACGCGCCGTCCTCGTAAGTCATCTCGAGCTTTTCGTTATAGACATCGCTCGCGCCGTGGATTTCCGCGTAAACGCCATTCAGTTCCTCGGTTCCGCTATTCGTCACATCGGCCGTAATCTCATAGGCGCCGCCGATTTCTTCATCGAACCCCGGCTTGACAATGCGGACGTTAAGCGGGCTGTTCTTCACGTACACCTCGGTCGTCACGGTCGATGCGCTGCCGTCCGAAGCGCGCAGTTCGGCGGTCAGCACCTGGAAGCCTTCCGGCTCCGTCGTCGTGTCCCACGTCCCTGCGTATTTGCCCGCTTCGTTCCGCGTCAGTGTCACGATCTGGCCGGATTCCGACGTTGCCGTTACGGAGTCGGCCGTAACGCCGTCCGGCACGACGACATTATAGGCAAGCGCTAGCGCGCCGGATACTTCGTCTTCCAATTTCGGCGTTTCGGCCGTAATGGTCGTGTCCTCCGAAGGACGAAGCATGACGTTATCGATGTAGATCGGGCCCGTATAGCCGCTGTTCGTGCCGGCAAGACGGATGACCAAGCGTCCGACCTGCGTCTTGTCGACGATGGCCGCCAGCGACTCGGTCCGTTTGATATGCGCGTATTCGGTGCCGTTCACGGTCACTTTTTCCGCTGCAGACAGGTCATAGGCTTGATGGCTGCTGACGTCCATCCAGCCCGCATTGAACGCGAATCCCACCTTCAGCTGACCGGTAAACAGTGAAGGATTCGGCACGTAGATGTCGTAAGTAATCTTCTCAATCGCGGACAAATCGCTCTTGACGTCGTTCTTGCCGCTCGCCCATGCCTCAAGATTCGCTTCGGAAAACCCATTGTCGGGATCGAAAGCCACATTCACCGCCAGCGCGCCTTCGTTGCCCGGCACGGCCATGGCCGTGCTGTTCGCCACGGTCCCCAAGGCCGATCCCCAGCCGCCGAACCAGCCCATCGCCGTGCCGTCGTCGAAGGTATATCCGTTGCCGGCCGTCTTGGAGATGACGACGTTGTCGATATACAGCTTGCCGCTGTACGTCAGATTCTCGCCGACAAGGCGAATGATCAGCCGTTTGTTCTCTCCTCGGTGCGCGACATCCTTCAGCGGGACGGATTTGTGAATTTTGGCGTAGGACTTGTCTCCGATGGTCACGCGGTCGACGTTCCGCAGGTTATACTCGTCCCAATCGCCCATATCCTGATAAGGGCCGCCGTCCAGCGCCGTTTCGATCTTGACCCATTGGTCCGCGTCGTTCGATACCGGCGGGACCGGGTAGAACAGGTCGTAGTCGACCTTCTTGTGATCGGCGAGGTCCACGACCCGATGGTCCACCGGATCCAGGAAGACGCCGACGTTGCAATCCTCGAAGTTATTGCCGCCCGCATATTGCATGTCTATGGCTAAGGCGCCGGTATTGCTGCCGTCCGCCAAGTCCGAGCTGGCGTTAACCCCGTCGGCGCTGCATGGACTGCCCCAGGCATACCCCCACCCCATTGCCGTGCCATCGTTAAACGTATAGGCCAAGTCGCCCGCCGGCTTGATCACCGCCGGCTCGTCGGCCGCGTAGGCATTCATGGGAAGCGGAAGAAGACTTGTCAGCAGTGCAAGGCCAAGCAGAAGCGGAAGCTTTTTTATACCCCATCTCAACACGCGGAGACCCCCTCGATCGATTCGAATTCGTTCTTACGTCGCAAGCCCGTGCGTCCTGTCACTTTACCGAGCCGCTGACGATGCCGGCGAAAATATACCGCTGCAGCACCAGATACAGCACTGCGGTCGGGACCAAAATAATAAGAATGCCGGCGCAAATGCTGTTCCACTCCGCGCTGTACGCGCCGGAAAATTTCATTAGGGCGGTCGACACGACGCCCAGATGCTGCGCCGGCATGTACAGATAAGGAATGTACATGTCGTTGTAGATGCCGATCGTCTTCAGAATCGTCAGCGTCGCGATGGCCGGCACCAGCAGCGGCATAATGATCGAACGGTAGATTTTGAAGAGGCTGGCCCCCTCCAGCATGGCCGCTTCGTCCAGCTCGGCGGGAATGTTCCGCATGAACTGCAAATACAAGTAAATTTGCACGAGGTCGGTTCCCATGTACAGCATGACCGGCGCATAATACGTGTTGAACAAGCCCAAGTGCTTGATGATCGAGAAGACCGCCACCTGCGTCGTAATGCCCGGAATGATAACCGCTGCGGCATACAGCCCGATCACGGCCTTTTTCAATTTGAATTCGAATCTTCCGAGCGCGTACGCAAGCGATGTGCCGAGGAGAATATTCAGCGCGACCGCAAGCACGATGATGACGCCGATATTATAGAACGCGTGGCCCATTCGTCCGACCTCGAGCACGAGGCGGAAGTTGTCCATGTTCAGGAAGCTGTCCGGCAGCTCGAAGATGCCCGAACGGGCGTATTCCTCTTTGCCTTTGAACGCGTTGATGAACACGATATAAGGCGGGAACAGCACGACAAATGCGGCAATCAGGACGGAGACGTATTTTACGGCCTGGATCCTCACTTTACTTCTCCCCCCACATGATGAGTTTTCGCTGGATGAGCAGGACCGCCGCGACGAGTACCAGCAGCGCGATCGCCATGGCAGAGGCCAATCCGAAGTTGCTGAACGTGAACGCGATGTCGACCGTCTTCGTCACGAAGGTCTCGCTCGCGCCGATCGGTCCGCCTTTCGTCAGGATGAACGGAAGCTCGAACACTTCCATCGACCCCGTAACCGTCAGGAACAGGTTCACTTCGATAATGGAACGAAGGCTCGGCAGCGTAATGTAGCGAAAGGCTTGAAGCCTGCTGGCCCCGTCTATTTTCGCGGCTTCATACAGCCCGACGGGGATCGCTTGCAAAGCCCCCAGGAAGATGACCATGCTGAAGCCGGTATATTTCCAAATGTTAATGAACGCCAGCGAGTAGTTCACCAGGGAACGGTCTCCCAGCCAATTGACGTGCCCTCCCAGCCCGATCGCCTCGATCAGCCGGTTCAGTCCGCCGTTCTGCGAGTCGTACATATAGCTGAACATGTAGGAAACGGCAACCCCGTTCATGATGAACGGCAGGAAAATAAGGATCTTGAACAAGTTTCTGCCCCTCATGCGGGAGTTCAGCAATACGGCAAAGTACAGGGCGACGAGGTTCTGCGCGAGCCCGGCGGCCAAGTAAGCCAGATTATGCTTGAAGACGCCGATCAGCTTCGGATCGGAGAACATCTCCCGGTAGTTGTCGAGGCCGATCCACGTCTTGCTCGGGCTGAGGCCGTCCCAGGAGGTGAAACTCATGTAGAGCAAATTGACGGCCGGATAATAGGAGAACGTCAGCAGAATCGCGACCGGCAGGAGGAGGAAGGCAATCAGGATGATCGTTCGCTGCGTTTTATACGTGAGTTTCATTTTGTTCCCTCTGTCCCGGGGCCCAAGATCGGGAGACGCGGCCGTTGCAGCCCCGTCCTCCCGATCCAACCCGCTGTGGAATGTTATTGACTGACCGCTTTCCGCGTTTCGGCCCATTTCTTGTCGTATGTCTCGATTACGCTGTCCGGCTTGTCGGACACCGCGTATTCTTGAACCAGATCCGGCCATGCGAATTGCATTTTGTTCATGATGCTGTTCGCCAGCTCGCCCCTAGGACCGCTTTCGATCGTCGATACGCCGCTGGACATGAACTCGGCAATTTGGGTCAGCTTGGATTGCGCGGATTTGATCGCAGGCACGAAGCCGGAGTCGTTGTCGTAGCCGGATTGCTCGACCAGGAATTTCACCCACGCCTTGGCCGTCTCCATATGCTCGCTGTCCTTGCTGACGGCGATCATGGCATCCGATCCGATCGGAGCGACCAGCTTCCCGCTGTTGTCTACGGGCATCGGGAAGAATCCGATGTCTTCGGGAGCCGCGCCGTTGTCGATGACCTGCTGGATGGCCCAGTTGCCGAGAAGCGCCATGGCGAATTTGCCCGTCGCCAGGTCCTTCTTGGACTGCTCCCAGTTCGTGGAGAACAGATCCGGTTCGGTGTATTTCTTCTCGACCAGCGTGCGGAAGATATCGAGCGCTTTGCCGTAGGCTTGGTCCTTGGCGAACGGCGTGTCGATCTCGGCGTTCTTGTCCATGATGTTCACGTCGTTCGCGATGGCCTGGGCGAGCGACTCGTATTGGTTCAGCGGCCATTTGTCCTTGAAGTTCGTCGCGACCGGCACGATTCCGGCAGCCTTCAGTTTCTCGCAGGCGGCGTAGAATTCGTCCAGCGTCTTCGGCACGCCCGTGATTCCCGCAGCGGCGAACGCCTTCTTGTTGTACAGCATCCCTGTAATCGAGCCGCCGCTGGTAACGGCGTAGAGATGCCCGTCGATGGTCGATTGGCCGGCGAAATACACCTTGTCCGCAAGCCCCAGGTCGTCGAGAGGAGCGAAAAACTTCGGATAATCCTGCGGCTGGATCGCGTCTCCCCCTACGAACGTAACATCCGGCAATTGTCCGGACGCCGCCCGCACCTTCAAGATCTGGCTTTGATCCTTGACCGCTTCGATCTCGACGTCCGCTTCGGGATACAAGGCCTTGAACGCCGTGACGTAATCCTTCAGCTTCGTCTCCGCAATGTCCGTCCGGTGGTTCAGAAACGTAATCTTGCCCGTGATCTTGGCCGCCGGATCCTCGGCCGGCGCGTTCGCGTTTGCGTTTGCGGCGGCCGTATCGTTGCCGCCGTTCGCCGCGGTCGCGTCCGCGTTTTGTTCCGGCGCCGCATTCGACTCTGCCGCGTTATTGTTGCTGTTGTCGTTCCCGCAGGCCGTGACCATGGCCGTCAGGAGCAGGAGGCCGGATAGAGCAGCCAGCTGTTTTTTCATGTGATCGTTTCCCCCTAGAAGTTTTTGATATCGCTTACAATTTAAATTATAGAAAAAGAAAGAACCGGGTCATAAGTGACCCGATTCAGAATTATAGTCTTGAATGAAGTTTTTAGAGGCGATTGGTTTGCGTCCCCCGACGGATGTCGGGGAATGCAGCATTCGCCAGCTTCGTGAGCATCCGATTGGTTTGCGTAGGGATGATTGGTTTGCGTTCCCTGACAAATGTCGGGGAATGCAGCATTCATCCGGCTTCTTCGAATGTCAGGGAATGCAGCATTCATCCAGCTTCCCCGACGGATGTCGGGGAATGCAGCATTCGCCAGCTTCGTGAGCATAGGATTGGCTTGCGTAGGATGATTGGTTTACGTTCCCTGACGGATGTCGGGGAATGCAGCATTCATCCAGCTTCTTCGAATTGTCAGGGAATGCAGCATTCATCCGGCTTCTTCGACAGGTCGGGGAATGCAGCATTCGCCCAGCTTCGTGAGCATGGGATCAGCTTCCTCGAATCGCCCGGGAATGCAGCATTCACTCGGGCTGGACTTCCGCCCGCGCTTTCGCCCATTTACGGTTGTAGTCGTCCAGCACCTTCTGCACGTCGCTTGCGACGACGTATTCCTGCGCCAGCTGCGGCCATGCGAACTGCGCTCGTTTCATCACTTGGCCGGCATATTCGCCCGCCTGCGGGCTCTCCGCCAAAACGACTCCGCTCGCCAAAAAACCCACCACCTGCGGCAGGACCGGCTTCGCCGTCTTGATGACCGGAACCAAGCCGGAATCATTGCCGTAACCGGACTGTTCGACGAAGAACTTCACCCACGCCTTGGCCGTGGCGAGATGCTCGCTGTCCTTATTGACCGCGAGCGCGACATCCGCCCCGAACGGGCTGATCAAGCGGCCGCTGTCATCGATCGGCATCGGGAAAAATCCGATATCCGCCGGCTTGGCGCCATTATCGATCAGCTGCTGAATCGCCCAGTTGCCCAGCAGCGCCATTGCGGTCTTGCCCAGCGCGAGATCCTTCTTCGATTGCTCCCAATTCGTCGCGAACAAATCGGGCTCCGTGTAGTGCTTCTCCGTCAGCTCCCGCAGCAGCCCGAGCGCCTTGCCGTAAGGACCGTCCTGCCTGAACGGCGCGTCCGTCCTCGCGCTGCTGTCCATCGCGTTGGCATCGCCCGTCATCTCCTGCGCCAGCGCCTCGTAATAATTTAGCGGCCATTCCTCTCGGAAGTTGGTTGCCACGGGGACGATGCCCGCTTCCTTCAGCTTCTTGCAGTCGGCGAAGAAATCGTCCAGCGTGCGCGGCGTTTCGGCGATGCCGGCCTGCTCGAAAGCCCTTTTGTTGTAAATGACCCCCGTAATCGTGCCGCCGCTCGGAATCGCGTACAGTTTGCCGTCTACGGAGAACTGATCCTGGAAGTAGATGCGCCCGTTCAGGCCCAAGTCGTCCAAAGGAGCGAAGAACGCCGGAAAATCCTTCGGCAGGATGGCGTCTCCCCCGACGAACGCGACATCCGGAAGCTGGCCGGAGGCCGCCCGCACCTTCAAAATATTGCTTTGGTCCTTCACCGCTTCGATCGTCACGTCCGCCTTCGGATACAAGCGTCGGAACGCGGCGACATAATCCAGCATCTTGGTCTCCGCAATGTCGGTACGGTGCGTCAGGAACGTAATCGTTCCCGTGATCTCCGAAGAATCCTCCGTCCCCGATTCGTCGTCTCCCGCTCCCCCGGCGCATGCGCTGACGGACGCCGCAGCCAAGCTTAATCCCAATGCCAGGCGTAATGCTTTCCTCATGATCGAGCCCTCCGATGTCTGCTATCCCGCCGATGACTACCCTCGTTCCTTGTATTCTTTCGGCGTCATGCCGGTCATTTTCTTGAACAGGCGGTTGAAGTAGACGGCGTCATGATAACCGACCAGCCCGCCGACCTCGTAGACCTTCAGCTCCGGGTTATATCGCAGGATTTCCTTAGCCTTGTCGATGCGGACCTGCAGCAGGTAATCCGTAATCGTCTGACCCGTCTGTTTCTTGAACAGCTGGCTGATGTATTGCGGATTCAGGAAGACTTGGTCCGCCAATTCGGAGAGGCTGATTTCCTTGCGGAATTCGTCCTCGATATAATTCTTGATCAGCGCGACGACGCGGCCGTCCGCATCGCTCCTGGCTCCTTCCCCGCCGGCCCGCAAGGCAGCCAGCTCGTTCCTGACCTTGTCCAGCAGCCGGTACAGCTCATCCTGATTGACCGGCTTAAGCAAATAATCCTCCACGCCGAGCTGAATGGCCGTCTTCGCGTAATCGAAGTCGCGAAAGCCGCTCAATACGATGAAACGGAGGTCCTTATTGCACTGCTTGAGCTGCCCGATCAAATCCAGCCCGCCGATGAGCGGCATCTTGATATCCGTAATCAGCACATCGGCCATATTCACCTTCAAGTCCTTCAGCGCTTCCTCGCCGTCGGCGTAACAGCCCGTAATCTTGTGGGGAACCGGGCCGCGCTCGATCATTTTCGTCAAACCAAGCCGAATTCTCGTCTCGTCATCCGCGACAGCGATTCGAATCATGCGATCTCCTCCGTGTAGGGCAATGATAATCGTACCGTCGTTCCGGCCCCCTGCTCGCTCTGGATCCCCAGTCCATAGGCATGGCCGTAATGCAATCTTATTCGTTGATGCACGTTGCGAAGCCCGATCCCGTGATTCGAGTGCTGGTCGTACTGATCGGCGTCCATCTGCGCCCGAAGCCGCTGCAGCGTAGCCTCATCCATGCCGTCGCCGTTGTCCGAAATGAGGCAGATCAGCGTATCCTGCTCCACACAGGCGGATATGCGAATGATCGACTGGCCTTTTTTGTTCTCCAAGCCATGAAAGATCGCGTTCTCGACGATCGGCTGAAGCAGCAGCTTGATCATCCGGCAGCGCATCAAACTGCCCGCCACCTCGTTGATGAATATGAATTTGTTCTCGAACCGGTAGTTTTGCAGCTGTAAGTACTTATCCAGATGGTCCAGCTCCTCCTCCATCGTCACGATTTCCTGGCCTCGGTTGATGCTGTACCGGAGCAGCTGGCCCAGCGAATAGATCATATCCGACATCTCATGGACATCGTGGATCAAGGCGGTCATTCGGAGCGTCTCTAGCGTGTTGTAGATAAAATGCGGATTGATCTGGCTTTGCAGCGCCTCCATCTCCGCGATCCGCTTGCGGTTGCCCGTCAATTGAATCTCTTCGATCAATTCCTTGATGCGCTTGATCATGCGGTTGAAATTCATGCCGAGTATGCCGACCTCATCCGAATGCTTGATGGCAAAGCGGACCTCGAGGTCCCCCTCCTGAACGCGCTTCATCAGCTTCGTCAGCCGCTGCAGCGGATTCGTCAGCGCGAAGGACAAGTACACCGACACGCACAACGCGAACACGATGATGAGGAGCGTCGTAATGACCGTGAACCGCTGGGTTTCCGAGGCTTCCTTGTTGAGCTGGACAATCGGAATGTAGACGAGCATTTTCCAGTCCGTCTTCTTGGATTTCAGATACGTGACGATGTAGTCCTTATCATCCATTTGCATCGTAAAGCTGCCCTTGTCGCCCACGGCTTGCCGCACGGAAGGATCCGCCGACAAATCCTGCGTCAGGAGCTTCTTCGTGGAATCGAAAATGACGTTGTCGTCCTTATCGATGATGATCGTCTTCCCTTTGGTGACGTTGTCGAGGCCTTGGATCTCCTTCTCGATGACTTTGAAATTCGCGTCGATGACCATCGTGCCCACGGATTCCAGCGTCGATAAATTTTTGATATCCTGGACGATCGTGAAGACGTAACGGGAGGTGTTGCTCGAGGTAATTTCGTGCGTGCTCATGAGCAGCGGCTTATTGGACGCCTGCGCCAGGCTGCTCCATTCCTCGTACCGCTCGTGAATGTCCTTGCGCAAGCCTTCCGAATTGGTCCGGTAATAGATATGGCCGAAATGATCGAAAATGTAAACCGAATCCGTGCCTTGCTTGAAATTGCCGAGCATTTCGATATAGTTGTCGATCTCCCGCTCCTTCTGCAGGGTGACCGACGAGTCCGCCAGCAGATCCTGCAGGCCCAGCGACGGCCAGCTGCCATACAGCGGGAGAATCGTAATGTTCATCAGATCCGAGATATAGTTATCGAGCGTCGACATCAATGTGCCGGACATCTCGGACACGTAATCCGATGCGTTGGATTCGATCGATCGCGTGTAGCGCCCGTAAGAGAAATAGCTGAGCGCCGTAACAGGAATGATGACCAAGAGCAGGAATACGAGAATGAGCCGTTTTTCAATCCCCATATTCATAAACGCCTTCCAGGGATGGACCGGCTTGCCGGCCTTCGATCGCTTCAGGTTAACCATGACCGCTCCTCTCCTCACGTTCATGTAACTTCGCGAAGCGAAAGCGTTTTCCTTCCGCGTTTTCGGTCGCATTCGACAAATCTCACGACAGGAAAACGGAAGCCGTTTGTTTAACCGATGCGGCGCAAGGGTAAATAGCCTTAACTGAAACCGGCCGTACAGGGCCAAAAGGAGTTTTACCCGATGTCTTTGTCTTACGACGATTTTGCTTTTATCGTACGCTTCAACCATATGATGACGTTCGGCGCGATGACGCCGCGGAGCCACGATCACGGCACCGTGTTCCAGCTCTTGAAAGGCGGGCTGCATAAAGCCGCGGGCACGGGCTCGCTTCAGGTACGCCGCAGCTTCGCGAATGCCGGACGGGCACCGCAGCGCACCTTGACCTACCGTTAACGAATAGCGCAGATCCTATATAGACGGGCACCCCTTAGGGGTGCCTTTTGCGTTTCAAGCATGTTTCTTCCAGCCAGGGTATACAATAACGCGACAGAACGAAAGCCAGGGAGCATCGTAAAGCTTCGGCCCGCGACGACATGCGAATCTCGCCGTAACATGGTTTCGAGGTCGCGTTGAGTCCATTCGTTGACAGCCCGCGAGACATGTACCTATAATGATTCCAGCCCAAACGCTGCACTGCGAATTCGGCTCGATTGTTTCAAGGAAAGGAATCCATCCATGCCCTCATCATCTGAAGTATCCGCGGCGATGCCGCGTTCCAGGCGACTATGGACGGCCGGCGTGCTCGGTTCGCTGAGCGCGTTCGGTCCGCTCTCGCTGGATATGTATCTGCCCGCGCTGCCGAAGCTGGCCGGGGATCTGCATACCAGCACCTCCCTTGCCCAGCTCAGTCTGACGGCCTGCTTGATCGGCCTTGCGCTCGGCCAGCTGTTCGCGGGACCGATCAGCGACGTGCGAGGCCGGCGCGGCCCGCTGCTCGTCGGCCTGCTGCTCTACGCCGTATCTTCGCTGCTCTGCGCCGTGGCGCCCGGCATCGGCACGTTCATTGCGCTGCGCTTCATTCAAGGCCTTGCAGGCTCTGCCGGAATCGTCATCTCGAGAGCCATCGTCCGCGACCTGTACAGCGGCACGGAGCTGACGAAGTTTTTCTCGCTGCTCATGCTGGTGAACGGCATCGCCCCGATCGCCGCGCCGATCTTCGGCGGACAGCTTCTCCGCTTCACGGACTGGCAGGGCGTATTCGTCGTGCTTGGCGCGATCGGGTTAGTCATGTTCGTCGCCGTGCTGCTCGGATTGCCCGAGACGCTCCCTGCGGAACGCCGATCCAAGGGCGGCATCGCGAATACGCTCGGCACGTTCCGCCGACTGCTCGGGGACCGCGTATTCATGGGCTACGCGCTGGCGCAGGGCTTCGTCATGGCCGCAATGTTCGCGTATATCTCGGGCTCGCCGTTCGTGCTGCAGGACGTGTATGGCGTGTCTCCGCAGACGTTCAGCCTCTGCTTCGCCATCAACGGCCTCGGCATTATCGCAGCCAGCCAAATTGCGGGACGTCTTGCCGGCCGGATCAACGAAACGAAGCTGCTCGTCACCGGACTTGTCCTCGCGGCCGCCGGCGGCACCGTGCTGCTCATCATGCTGCTCGCTCACGCACCGCTCGGCTTCGTGCTTCCGCCGCTGTTCTTCGTCGTCGCGAGCGTCGGGATCGTCTCGACCATGGGCTTCTCGCTGGCCATGCGCAATCAAGGGCATGCCGCGGGCAGCGCCTCTGCGCTTCAGGGACTCATGTCGTTCCTCTTCGGCTCTATCGTAGCCCCGTTCGTCGGCATCGCGGGCAGCGAGACGGCTATCCCGATGGGCATTCTTATCGCTTGCCTCGACGTTGGCGCGGTCCTGATCTTCGTGCTGCTGGTCGGCCGCGGACGCAAGGCGGCGCCCGCCGATCCGCGGTAATAGCACGTGCTACGCGAATGGCGATAATGTTGGATCCCATCGTGCTTCACCCTCCTTCGGGAGGTTTTTTTATTTTCGCCATTGCGAACACATGTTCTATGTTATATACTGGATTTGTGGCGATACTGGATAGGGTTGTTGACTCTTTGGATGCCCATACCAATCTAGAATCAGAGGAGCTGTTGATGATGTCTTTGCGTCTGACCCCGTATTTCGTAATGAACGGCAATGCCCAGGAAGCGATCGAATTTTACGAGCGCGCGCTCGGTGCTTCGGTGCTGTTTAAGCAGACGTTCGGCGAGATGCCGTCCAATCCCGACTACCCGCTTCCGGATTCCGCGAAGGAACTGATTGGCCACGCCATGCTTAAGATTGGCGAATCCGACTTGATGTTCTCCGACGCGTTCGGCGGCGATGAGACCCGGATCGGCAATCAAGTGACGATCTGCATCACCCTGCAGGACGTCGAAGAGGCGCATCGCATCTTCAACGCGCTGTCCGACGGCGGACAAGTCGTCACGCCTCTCATGGACACGCATTTCAGCCCTGCATATGGCAGCGTTACCGATAAATTCGGCATTACGTTCCAATTTTTCACCGAAGGCAAGATGTAATTACGCGCTGCGATGATAGGGTAGGCTCGTTCCGTTTCGGAGGAGCTTCGCCATGCTTGTCTCGCAGCAAGCGGTCGAAACGCAAACAAGGCTCTGCGCGCCGTGGCGGCGAGCAGAACCTTGTTTTTCTTATCTAGGCGCTAGACGCCGAAAACCCGCTTGATGGCTTCCAAGTAAGCCAGACCGTTCTTCGTATCCGGTTCCAGATAGCTGCCTTCCGTCCACTCGTTCCATGCATTGATCGTGAACGCGCGGAACCCGTTGATATCCTGCTCCAGGAACAGCTTCATCCGCTCCAGCGACGCTTGGAACCGCTCCGGCGTATTGCCTGACAGCATACCCATGAACGGGTAACCCAGGTTGTCGAAGACGTCGGACTGCACGGTACGCGGCGAGGAATCCCAGCCCATCGTCACGTTCGGCAGATAAGGCAGCCCATGCTCGCGGGCGAATTTCTCCCAATCCGCAGCCGATCTCTCGGCGATGTCGGCGTACGGCGTCTCCGGGAACGAAGGCAGCTCCTGATGATGAATCCATACGTAAGAGGAGACGCTGTCGACGCCCAGTGCAGCCAGCATTTCGGTGCCGTTCGTGATTTTCTCTTCGCCCGGCAAGATCTGCACGCCCCAGACCACGGCATTCACATGCAGCTCGCCCAGTCCGGCCGCACGCACGCGATCCCGGAAATCGTCCAGCGCCGCGCGCGTTTCTTCGATGCCGCCCAAGCCTTTAACGAGACTCATCAGCTCGTACACGGAGAAATACAGCTTGCCATCCACCCGCCAATAGTTCGGGCGCGTGAAGTAGGCGGCAATCATATGATCCGTCGCCTTCGTGAACGCCTCGCGGCTTACCGTGCCTTGCGCCAACGTATTATACGGCTTGTTCCGAGGCGCCGGATGAATGTCGATCCAATCATGGTTCGCCCACATGAGCGCGAATTTGAGCCGCTCGTTGTTGGCGGCGCCGAAGAAGCCTTCTTCGAGCGCGCGTTCCAGATAAGGTCCGTCCTCGTACCAGTACCAATCGAATAGGAACGTATCCACGCCATGGTCGGCAGCGGCATCGATCTTCTGCGCCATATCTACCGGATTCGCTTCATCCGTATATCCCCACAGCGGCACCTTCGGCAGATCATGCCCCTCGAAGCGAGGCGTCGCCCGTTTCACGAGCTCCCATTCCGTCCAGTTCTCGCCATGCCAAGCTTCATTGCGCTTATCAACGTGATAATTCGGAAAATAATAGACCGCGACCTCGTACGGTTTCGTCATTTGCTAACCCCTCCGGCTGCTAAGAATCCGCTTTGCTGATTTCATCCTACTCCAGCGGGCGCGATCTGTATTTGGAGTGAAAGCGCCATCTTTTGCACAAACAGCGAAAAACGCGCAGGAAGCAGCTGACAACACAGGCGCAAAGGGTTGCTCTGCTCTGCTCTGCTCTGCTCTGCTCTGCTCTGCTCTGCTCTGCTCTGCTCTGCTCTGCTCTGCGCCTGAACCCGCCAGCCAAGCTCAGACAATCGTCAGTCCGCCGCCTGCTCCGAGCCCCGCAAGGAATCCGCGTATGCCCGGGGCGGCAGTCCCTCCAGCTTCTTGAACAGGCGGCTGAAATAATGAAGGTCTTCGTAGCCGCAGCGTTCCGCCACTTCGCCGATGGAGAGCCCGCCCTGACGCAGCAGTTCCTTCGCCCGCTCCATGCGCAGCCGGGTCAGATAGCGCGTCCACGACAACCCTGTGGCCTGCTTGAACAACGTCCGCGCATACTTCAGCGTCATTCCGTAGCGGCTGACGACCTTCTCCAGGTCGGCCTCTGCCCGCAAGCCTGCACCGTGCATGAGCGCGATCATTTCAGTAATCATCGCTTTGTGCGGATTGTCCTGACGTATGCCTTCCGACGTATGGGTCTCTTCCAGCAGCAGACCGATGATATCGAGCAAGCAGGCTCTCGTCCGCGCTTGATAGCCGAAGGGCTTGCGGTCGAAGAGCGCATGCAGGTCGGCGAATCGCTCGCTGAACTTGTGCGAAGCGCCGGTCGAATAGAACGAAGGCAGCGCGAAGTCCGTTACGGTCTGCACCGGCCGCTCCAGCAGTTCCTCCTGCACGGGCACCTCGGGGAGATTCGCATAATCCACCTGCACGTAGATATCGTCGGAGAAATCCAGCTCGCGTCCCATATAGACCAGATCAAAATGGCAGGCGTAATACGCGAATGCGCCGCCAGCCGGCACGCGGCACGCATTTACCGTAAGCGGCGGAATGACATGGAGATCGCCTGCCTGCAGCAGCACTTCCTCCTCGCCAAGGGTGAAGAGCGCGCTCCCGCGCGTAATATAGATAAACTCGTAATCATAAATGATGCGGCGCGGCACCCTGTAGGTCTCGTCGCCTTCATTGTAGTGGACATAACGCACGTAAGGGGCTAATTGCCGAAGCCCGATCGGAATGGTCGTAGACAGGCTCCTCGCCCCCTTCTAGGTCAAAATGATGCGCAGCGCGAACAGCAGCAGAGCGACGCACATGATGCGAATGAGCAGCACGCTTCCGATGCGGCGCGAGACGCGCGCTCCCAACCAGCCGCCCAGCAGCGCACCCGGCGCCAGCGACAAGACGAGCAGCCAATCCCATTCGCCGCGGATCACGTGCATGCCGCTTCCGAACAGGGCAGAGACGAAGATAACCGCCATCGAAGTGGCGGAAGCGATGTGCGGCGGGAAGCGGAACAGCAGCAGCATGGCCGGAATAAGCAGCACGCCGCCGCCGATGCCAAGCAGACCGGCAATCAGCCCGACCAACCCGCCGATGATCAGCGCAGGGATCGCATTGAAGCCGTATTCCTGCTGCGTCCCGGCAGCGTCGGTATAGGTGCGCACATAGCGCCATTTGCCTTGATAAGGCTTGATCCGGCTGCGAAGCAGCAGCAGGACGACCATGAACAGCATGAAATAGCCGAATATCCGGCGAAAAGCATCCGGGTCGAAGAGCGCGGTCAAGCTCGCCCCGACCATGGACATCGGACCGCTCGAGATCGCGAAGAACAGCGCGCTTCGCAAATCCGCTTTGCCTTCTTTCACGAACGTCAACGTAGACGTAAACGACGTACATACGAGCGCGCCGAGCGATACGCCGACCGCAAGCGCCGTATTGATTTCCATGCCAAGCAAGGTCGGGCCAAGCAGCAGCAGCGCGGGCACGATAATTACCCCGCCGCCCAGGCCGACGATGGCACCGAACGTCGAAGCTACCAGGCCCAGCACGAACATGGCAAGCAATGTGGACATGTCCCACATCATAACGGCTGGATACACGAAATTGCACCTCATGTCGCATTTCAGAATGTCGGCCGCGCATCCGTTCCGAGCGACACCTTGCATGATGCCAGGACTCGATTCGACAGCGTATGACGGCTTCAGCGAATATAGGTATCATTATAGCGAACCAGCCGTTCTTTTCCCATCTATCGTCTCATGATCGCACGGTTCAGCGGCAGGACACGAACGCGCGATACTCCCCATTCGCACGCAAAAATAAGGGCTTCCCCGCGTCCTCGTCAGACTTCGGGAAAGCCCTTACCGTTTATTCGAAATGATCAAGATCATGATTCCGCTTCTTCTTCCGCTGCCTCCTCGGCAGCAGCTTCGACTTCCTCGTCGGCAGCAGCTTCTTCAGCTTCTTCCTCGGATTCATCGGCTTGCGCTTCTTGCTCCTCGGATGCTTCCGAAGCGTCGTCCGCTTCTTCCGCGGCTTCTTCGGACTCCTCGGATTCGTCGGATGCTTCGGCTTCTTCAGCCGCCTCTTCCGCTGCTTCCTCGCTGGCTGCAGCGACTTCTTCAATCGCCTCGAGCTCGATAGAAGCTGCTTCGGCGTTTACCTCTACAATCTCTTCCTCATGGCTCATATTACTCACCTCCCGGGCATCAATTACTATAATTGTAGCGCTTTCACGGAGGCAAACAAGGGTGTAAAATGTCGCAACCTGCCGCTTGGCAACTTTATTTTTAATTCATTCGCCTACCTGCCAAGGCTCGCCACGGGACGACAAAAAACCCGCGATTCCATCACGGGGAAAAGAAAGAAAAGTTCTATTCTATGCAACTTGGTGCCATCACGCGCCGCAAAAAAGCGGGATGAAAGCAAACCTGCAGAATTGGAGTTCGGAGATCCGCCGCTCGGGAACTTTACCCGTTCCTCGGTAACAAGCCGCCTTCCGATCAGCCTTTTCAGATCACAAAAAAAGGACAGCAATGGCCGCTGCCCTTCTTTCCTTCGTTGACGCTTCAGACGATTAATCGATATAGCCGGCTACGCCTTTGTCCATCAGGTAGTCCATTTCCGCGTCCAAAATGTTCTCTACCGTCAGCTCGTCCGATTTCAAGCCCGGGCGGCTCAAAATATAGTCCGTCAGCTCGTCGCTGTCGATATTCACTTCGCCGTTCTTGTCTTCCTTCGCGCTGTTGATGAACGTCTGTTCATGCTTCAGCACCTGCTCGATCAGCTTGGCATCCGCCTTTGTTTTGCCCGCAATGTACTGCACCAGCTCGATCATGTTGATTTGCTCACTCAATTCGGTTACCCCCTGTGCATTGTGTTCATGTAGCGCCATTGTAACACAGCGGCCCCGAGTACTCCAAAAAAGCTAAGGGATCAACAGAATCTTGCCCGTGCTTGTCCGGCTCTCGATGAGACGGTGCGCGTCCGCTCCCTGCGCAAGCGGAAACACCTTAGGCGCTTCCAGCTTGAGCCTGCCCGCGAGCACTTCCCCGAACAAGGAAGCCGACCGCGAGATCCGCGCTTCAGCCGTCGCGACATGATTCCACAAGTCTCCGCCAGTCAGCGTCTTGCTCGTATCCATCAGCATCCGCGGATCGATGAAGGGCGGGTCCCCGCCGGCCATGCCGAAGAACACGACCGTTCCGCGCGTGCGGACGGCCCTGAAGCTGTCCATCAGCGTGGCGCCTACGGAATCGTAGGCGACGTCCATGCCCGGCTCACCCTTTCCATGGGCGGCCGACCACTGTATGCAGCCGTCGACCCAGTCATCCTCATACAGCAGTACTTCATCCGCGCCGGCCCGAAGCGCCGCTTCCCTTTTGGCCCCGCTGGAAGTCAGCCCGAGCACGCGGGCGCCTTTGGCTTTGCACAGCTGGACCAGCAGTTGGCCGACGCCGCCGGCAGCGGCATGAACCAACACCCTGTCGCCCGGCCCGACGGCGAAGCTGTCATTCGCCAGGTAATGGGCGGTCAGTCCTTGCAGCAGCACCGCGGCGGCGGTCTCGAAGCTGATCTCCTCGGGCAGCGGAATGATTTTATCCGCCGGTACGACGACGAGCTCCGCGTTGGCATGCGGTACGTCCGCGAAGCCGACGCGGTCGCCGACCCGGACTCCGACTACGTCCGAGGCCGTTTCTTCAACAACCCCGGCTCCCTCGTAGCCGAGAATGTAGGGCGGCTCGCCAACCAAATGGTAATTGCCGCGTCGGCGGTACACGTCGGCGTAGTTAAGGCCGATCGCTCTCGTTCGTACCTTCACCGTTCCCGTCGCAAGCGCAGGATCGGGAATACCCTCAAGCGCCAGCACCTCCGGTCCGCCGAAGGCATGAAATACCAATGCTTTCATTGCGCGCATTCCTCCTGTCGTATCTCCTCTAGTGTATCCGAATTCCGAGAGAAGGATTTGGCGGGAGATGCAAGGCTCGTTCGGAGTGAAGGATCTTTATTGCGCGCCGTTCAGCAGCGCTTCGATATCGGCTGTCATGGACAGCGGCTCGACCGTGGATTCGTACCGTCCCGCGACTTCGCCGCGGCGGTTAACGAGAAACTTGGTGAAGTTCCATTTGATCGAGTCGTCGTTCAGCCATTGCGGAAGCTTCTCGCTCAGGAAGGAGTGAAGCATTTTGCCGCTGGGCTCGTCGGTGTTGAAGCCGAGAAAAGGAGCCCGCTCCGTCAAATGACGGAAGACGGGATGCGCGTCCTCGCCCCGCACGTCCGTTTTGGCAAACAGCGGGAACGTCACGCCGTAATTCAGCTGGCAGAAGCTTTGTACGTCCGAGTTAGCGCCCGGCTCCTGCTCGCCGAATTGGTTGGACGGGAACCCGAGAATGCGCAGGCCTTGGCCGCCGAATTGCTCGTGGAGCTTTTGCAGCTCCTCGTATTGAGGCGTGAAGCCGCATTTGCTGGCCGTGTTGACGATAAGCAGCACCTCGCCTTTGTAATCCGCCAAAGATTGCTCCTTGCCTTGAATGGTCGTTGCTTGCAGGTCGTATAGTGTCGTCATGAATGTATCCCTCCGAATTTAATTTTAATAAATTTAATTGCATACAATTTATATTTAAAACAATACCAGTCCGAACTTCTCCCGTCAACCGCCACTTTAGTTCGAATCCGTCTTGCAGCTGCCGGCTTAGCATGCCGTATATTTCCAGCCCCTTCCTCAAACACTACACGCAATACGATGCCGAGGAGGCTGATTGGCCATGTCCCAGCGAACTTTGACGGTCGTGCTCGCCTTGATTCTGCTGGCGATGATAGCGGCGTCTTACGCCGTGCAGTACAGCCTATTCGGCAACCGCCCCAACTTCGAGCAGCAGCTGGCCGCGATCGAGCCCCTGGCGGAAGCCGGCCGATGGACGGATGCCGAGCAGGCAGGGAAAGCCGTCGACCGCCGCTGGAGGAAGGGGAAGACGTTCATCGCCATCAAATACGCGGATTCCGATTACACGCTGCTCAACGTCACCTTGCTCGAGCTGCTGAGCGCCATCAAATCGCATAACACGGAAGAAGTCCGGCGGACGTCGCGCATCACGCTCTATTTGTTCGAGCAGCTTACGTCCATCGCGCCGAGGTCTTGATTTTAAGCTAACGCTGTATCTTAGTCATATTCCGTTGTCGCTGCCGCAATCAACAAGGAGGATACGTCTGCATGCTGAACGATTTACTCATCTACGCGGTCCGCGCCGTCATCATCGTGCTCGCAACGTGGCTCGTCACCAATTTCATCGGCAAAAAGGCGATCGCCCAAGTCACGCCCTACGATGTCGCCGTCCTGTTCATTCTGTCGAACATGGCCGCCCAACCGCTCGTCAACAAGGACCCGTTCAAGACCGCCATCGGCATGGCCATACTCGGCATCATTACGGTGCTGATCGGCCGCCTGTCGCTGTTTCGCATGTTCTACGCCATCGACTATACGCCGAGCCTGCTCATCCGCGAGGGTGAAATCGATATGAAGGAGCTGCGCAAAAACCGCATGAGCCTGTATACGATGCTATCCTTGCTGCGGGAACAGGGCTATTTCCAGCTGTCCGACGTGCACTATGCCATTTTGGAATCCGGCGGCTCCTTGTCCGTCATTCCGAAAGCCGCGGCGCGCCCGATCCAGCCGCCCGACCTGCACCTCGATCCTCCGGAGCAAAAGCTCTCCTATCCGCTCATCATGGACGGGGAGCTGCTCCCGCAGTCCATTAACGCCGCCGGCATTACCGAGAAATGGCTGCTTCATTCGCTGCGCAAGCAGTTCGACGCCGCGCCGCGCGAGCTCTGCTACGCCGAGCTGACTTCGGAAGGGAAGCTGTTCGTACAGCGGACAAGCGCGGGCAGCAGCGGGTAGTAGTCGTGAATTAGCCGTAAATCAGCTGTGTATGATCCGTAAATTAGCGCTGAATGAACGGTCAATGAAGGGTGAATGAACGGTGAATACGTGGTGGATGGAACGGATCCTTGGCTGCCTGCAAGGTTGAATATGCCGATCGACAGCGGTACAATGAAAATCGATTAGTAACTAAACTATCTATAGCGGCAGCTGGCCGAGCTGCTTGAAGGAGACGTTAAGATGAGCAAAGAGCAGATTACCATCGGCGGCCGCGTGCTCGTCGTCACCGCGGTCGACGCCGAGCGTGACGCGGTGCTTCGCGGCGTCGCCGGCGACGATCGGTTTCACGTGATCGCCGCCGGCGTCGGCCCGGCGGCAGCCGCGGCTGGGACCGCATTCGCGCTGGCAGCCGCCGGCCAAACGGCGGACACCCGCTATGCGCTGGTGATCAGCGCCGGCATCGCCGGGGGGTTCCCGGGCCGCGCGGCCGTCGGATCCGTCGTCGTGGCCAGCGACATCATCGCCGCGGACCTCGGCGCCGAGACCCCGGACGGCTTCGCCAGCGTGGACGAGCTCGGCTTCGGCTCGGCCCGCATCGCGACCGACGCCCGCATCGCGGGCGCCTTGGCAGCGGGCATCGCCGCGGCCGGTCTGCCGGTGAGCCTGGGCCCCGTGCTCACCGTGTCCACCGCGACGGGCTCGGCCCATGCCGCCGCGGAGCATGAACGGCGCGTGCCGGGCGCCGCGGCCGAAGCCATGGAGGGCTTCGGCGCAGCCACGGCCGCGCAGCAGCTGGGCGTGCCCGCGCTGGAGCTGCGGGCCATCTCCAATGCCGTCGGCCCGCGCGACAGGTCCGCCTGGCGGATCGGCGACGCGCTGCAAGCGCTGGAACACGCAAGCCAGATTTTGAAAGAGGTGCTCTCATGAAAATAGCTTTCTCCCCTTGTCCGAACGACACGTTCGTCTTCCATGCGCTCGTCCATGGCCTCGTGCCGGACGCCCCGGAATTCGAAGTCACGTATGCCGATATCGACATCACGAATAACTGGGCCGCCGCTGGAGAAGGCCCTGAGGTGCTGAAAATCTCCTACGCCGCCTTGCCTTGGGTGCTTGATGATTACGCCCTGCTGCCATGCGGCGGCGCGCTCGGACGCGGCTGCGGACCGCTCGTGCTGACCAAGGACAAGCTCGGCAATCCCGCAGAACTGGCCGGCAAACGCGTCGCCGTGCCCAGCGAGCGGTCTACCGCTTATCTGTTATTCCGTCTATGGGCAGCCCAAAACATCCCGGCCGGCAATCTCGAAATCATCGTCATGCCCTTCCATGAAATCATGCCCGCCGTTCGGGATGGCGCGATCGACGCCGGCCTCGTCATTCACGAAGCCCGCTTCACGTACCAGAACTACGGCTTGAGCCTGCTCGCCGACATGGGAAGCTGGTGGGAATCCGACACCGGCCTGCCGATTCCGCTCGGCGCCATCATCGCCCGCCGCTCCCTGGACACGGCTTCGCTGACGAAATGGATTCACGCCTCGGTAGATTACGCCTGGGCCAATCCCGAAGTCTCGCAAGACTATGTCATGGCGCATGCGCAAGAGATGTCGCCGGACGTGGCGAAGCAGCATATCTCGCTCTACGTCAACGAATTCACCGCCAATCTTGGCGCCAGCGGGTACGCCGCCGTCGAATCCTTGCTCGGCCGTGCCATGCGGGAAGGCCTCGTGCCGAAATTCGATCTTGCGAAGCTGCGCGCTTGATGCCCACAGCAGACATACTTCCTGCGATAGGGCCGTGCGTGCCTGACATTGTTCCGCGCACCAAGCACGACTGATGAATAAACCAAAAAACACTTCCTCGGCGGAAGTGTTTTTCTTATATGCCTCGTTATTTATCGCCGACTTGGCTGCTCCCACGTCAACCGCCTCATGCTGTCTACACCCCGCGCAGCTCCCGTTCGAACAACTCTTGGTTGCCCTTGTGAAACTTCCGCATATTGCGCGGAAACCGGCAGTCTGCGATCAACGCATCGATCGTCGGCTGATCCCCCGCCCTGACGGCATCCCGCATCGCCGCAATATAGGCATAATCCGCGGCCTGCCTGCGCTTCATCTCCGCCTGATCCGTCGTCGAGGCACCGTGTCCCGGAATCAACCGCGTGATAGCGTGCGAGGCCAGCATGCCGTCGAGCTTGGCAAGCGATGCTTCGTACAGCGTGCTGCTGTGGTAAATATACGGAAACTCGATATCCGACCAATAGTCGCCCGCGAGCAGGAGACCGAGCGGCTCCACCACCGTAAACAGTCCGTCGTCGTTGTGTCCCGGCGACTGGTAGAAGACAAGCTCCAACGAACCCGAAGCGCCGAGCCGGAGCCGTACGCCGTCCCCTTCGATGGCATGCGTGACGGCCGGATACCGCATCTCGTATGGCCGTTCCAAGTAATAGTCGTCATCGAACGCTCGAATCTGCTCCACGATGCGGGCTTTGGCCGCTTCGTCTTTGCCGGCCAGCGCAGCCGACGCAATGATTTCCGCATCCGGAAAAGCGCCGCAGCCGAGGATATGGTCGAAATCCGAGTGCGTGAGCAGCACGTACTTGCGTTTCCCGTTCACGGCCGCGTCGTCGGCGTAACGCCGAATCTCCTGCACCTCGTGCGGCAGCCAGCCCGGATCGACGATCAGCACCGCATCCTCACCCTGGATGACGGCAGAGGTTGTTTTGTACAAAGCGCTTTCGAAGAGGGTAAGCGCGCCTTTTCGCAGTTTGATCATGGTTCGCAAGCAGCCTCCGTTCGTAATAAAATTCCGATTTGGCGATGGGATGGATTTCCTTCCCTTACGCATTCACATACCTAACCGTTCCCACGCTCATATGCCAAACCAAAGCTGCCTCGCATGGTGGCGGATGTCCAACCAATCCAACACATAGAACCGTGAATTCCCGCCAAACTAGAGGAGTGATGGAACGATGGAAAATAACGCAAACCCGGGCATTATTACCCGGCTTCATTCACCAGTAAAGGAGTTGCCCCAGATGCTAGACTGCATCATCATCGGCGGAGGACTTGCCGGCCTGCAGGCCGCCATTCAGCTCGGGCGATACGCCGCGCATGACGTACTCGTCATTGATTCCGACGGCGGCCGTTCCTTGCTATGCCGGAATTACCGCAACCTACTCGGATATCCGGATGGCGTATCGGGCGAAGCGCTTCGCGAGGCAGGCCGCAGACAGGTCGCCGAATACGGCATCGAGATGATCGAGGACCGAATTGCGGAAGCCGAGCATCTGGAGCAGGGCGGCTTCCGTTTCCATGGCGCCAGCGGCGCCGTATATGAAGCGCGCACGGCGCTGATCGCTACCGGCGTCATGGACCGGCTGCCCGATTGGCCGGGGCTGCGGGAATGCCTCGGGCTGACCGTCTTCGTCTGCCCCGACTGCGACGGCTACGAGATTCGCGGCCGCGAAACGCTCGTGCTCGGATCCGGCGACGTTGGCGCCAACATGGCGCTGACGCTGCTGAATTGGACGGACCGTCTGCTTTATTTGCGCCAGGAGGAGGAAGAACATCCGCTGAGTCCGGAATTGGAGGAACGGTTGGCGGCAGCCGGCATTCCGCATCGCATTGAACCGGTACAAGCCATTTCCGCCGCGAATGGCGGCGTCCTGCGCGGGGTCGTGCTGGCGAACGGCTCGGAGCTTGCCGCCGATCGGGCGTTCGTCGCCTTCGGCGGCAACGAGGTGCGCACGCAGCTGGCCGGCCAGCTCGGCGCGCGCCTGCACCGGAACCGGCACGTTTGGACGGATGCCCGCACCAAGCTGACCAGCGTGCCGAATCTCTGGGCGGCCGGCGATATCGCCTTGCACTCCGAGCAGGCCACGGTCGCCATGGGCGACGGCGCGCAAGCGGCCATTTGGATGCATAAACAGCTGATGGAGGATGCCGAGAAGCGGCGCTGACCCATGTTGGATGGGGCTTCTGTCTGCGGCTGTTCCCGTTGTCCGTCGACCTGCTTTCGCATTAGCAAATCGCTGCTGCGTCTTCCAGCAGTGACGCCCTATCGTCCTGCCCTATCTGTTCGCTTCGTGCACCTTCAGCTGCTTGCCCTTGATCGTCGTCGTCTTCATGGCGCGCAGGACAAGCGGCCCCTTGCCGTTCAGAATATCGACGAACGTTACGTTGTCCTGCATCGCGATAATGCCGATATCCGCGGCCGTGACACCCTCCAGCTTCGCGATCGTTCCGACAAAATCAACCGCGCGGAGCTTCTTCTTCTTGCCCCCGTTGAAGTACAGCTTCATAATATCCTGGCTAAGCAGCTCCCGCTTGTCCAGCCGCGGCGCTTCGACCGACTCCAGCTTGCGCTCGAAAGCGGTACGCGACGCTTCGACCGTTTCCCTGGAAGGCGCTTCGACACGAGGCAGCGAGAATCCAAGATAGCCCTCGATCTCGGCCAGACGCCGTTCCTCGCGGGGCGTCGCGAATGTTATCGCCTCGCCGGTCAAGCCCGCCCGGGCCGTGCGGCCGATCCGGTGCACGAATTTCTCGCTGTCCATCGGCAGGTCGTAATTGACGACATGCGTAACCTGCTCAATGTCGATGCCGCGCGCCGCAAGATCCGTCGCCGCCAGGTACCGGAATTCCCCGCGACGGAACGCATGCATGACCGCGAAGCGATCGTCCTGCTCCATGCCGCCATGAATTTTGTCGCAGGGATATCCGCTGCGCCGCAGCTCGCGGGCAACCTCGTCGACCGCCTCCTTCGTCGAGCAGAAGACGATGCAGCTGTCCGGATTGTCCACGACCGTGACCGCTTTCAGCAGCGCGAGCTTGTTCGTTTCCTCCACGATGTAGAGCTTATGCGTAATCCGGTCCACCGCCACGCCCGGCGATTCGATGTCGATGTGAAGCGGATCGCGGAGATGCGTCCGGCACAGCCGTTCCACGTCCTCCGGCAGCGTCGCCGAGAACAGCAGCGTGACCCGGTCCTTCGGCAGCTGCTCCAGAATCGACTCTACTTGCTCGATAAACCCGCGGTTCAGCATCTCATCGGCCTCGTCGATGACGAGATACCGGATCCGCTCCACGTTCAACGTGCCGCGCTGAATATGATCCAGCACGCGGCCGGGCGTCCCCGCGACGGCATGAACCTTCTGCTTCAGCTCGATCTTCTGCGCGGCGAACGGCTGCTGGCCGTAGATCGCAACCGCCTTAATGCGCTTAAAGCGGCCCAGATTGACGAGGTCTTCTTTAACCTGCCCCGCCAGCTCGCGCGTCGGCGTCAGCACAAGCGCCTGCGGACGGTTCTCCGCCCAGTCGATCCCCTCGCAGATCGGAATGCCGAACGCCGCCGTCTTCCCGCTCCCTGTCTGCGCACGGACGGTCAGGTCCCGCTGCGCCATCACATGCGGTATAACCTCGCGCTGCACCGGTGTCGGCTCTGCATAGCCGAGGCTGTCGACCGCCCGACAAATCTCATCGCTCAACCCGTACTCTTGAAATGTATTTCCTTGTTTCTCAACGCCCATATTCGTTATTCGATCTCCTTCGCGCACATCTGTATATGATGCCAGTATACCTCATCCTCTTGCCTGACGCTCGGTGCCGTCAAAATGCAGCTTGCGGCGCTTGCATGGGACTTTTAAGCGGGAATTCTGACGGAAAGGTCTGATTTGGCTTGCAGATGAGGCGGCCTTTACCGTAAAGGCTGACTTAAAGCAATGTAGTTGCAGTGCACTGGGTGCACTTCTTGCACAGAATCCGCTGCTTTTTCCCCAATGCAGCCGATTCTCGTCAGCCCCCCGCACAAAAAAAGGCCCCGGTCTCCAAAATAGGAGACCGAAGCCCTCGCTCAACATTTAACCCTAAATGAATCTTTAAAGCTTCACTTTCACCGTCTTGATCTCGAACGGCGCGAAGGACAGTGCATAGCCGCCATCGCTGCTCGAACCGTCAGCCGTCAGCGCCTCGACCTCTTGCTCCATCAGGTCGGTCAACGCTGCCGCTGCATGAGGCAGCTGGACGCGCACGCGAACGGATGCGTTCGCGCCTGACGTTTCATACAGACGAACGATCAGCGCATTCTCGTCTTCCGCTTTCTTCACCGCTTCAATCATGACGCCGCGGCCTTCCAGCTCGATCGCCGAGAAACCTTCTGCCGGAAGGATGCCGGCACGGGAACCGCCTGCTTCGACAACGGCAATCGGGGTATTGAACGCATAGCCCGCTTTATAGACTTCCGCTGCAATGAAATCTCCCTCATGCGGCAGCAGGGCATAGTCGAACTGATGCTGCGCACGGTCGCAGGTCGGATCCGGGTACGAAGGGCTGCGCAGCAGATTGATGCTGATCGTGCTTCCGTTCGCGCTGTAGCCGTATTTGCAGTCGTTGAGAATCGCGGCGCCGAAGTCCGGCTGCGACAGATCGATCCATTGATGCGCGCAAATCTCGTCCTTCGCGTAATCCCACATCGTATTGCGGTGGGTCGGCCGCTTCAGGTGGCCGAACTGAATTTCGCAGTTGGCGAATTCGGTATAGACGTTGAGCGGGAAAATCGCGCGAAGCATGCAGCCATCCTCCTGCCAGTCCGCGTCCGTGCCGAACTTCAGCTGCTTGCTGCCCGCCGTCACCGAGATGCGCTGAACCAGCGTGGATTTGCCGTACGCATACCGCTGCTCGACGATCGCTTGCGGGCCGTCGACGAATGCGCGCGTGCCCGTCAGCTTCATCGCTTCGAAGCCTGCTGCAGCGTAATCCTCAGGGAAGTCCCATGCATCGCCGTCGTCCTTGTACACCGCCAGCACGTTGGCGCGTTCGCCGGCAGCCAGCACCTCGCGGCCAAGCGTCTTGTCGTAGACGGAGCTGACGCTGCCGTCCGCTAGGAAGCTCACGCGGATAAGATCATTCTCCAAGCGGTCATCCGCCGATTGCAGAAGCTCCGGCGCTGCCAGTCCCGATGGCGTACCCGACTCGATAACCGCATAGCCCATCGCCGGAACCTCGACCTCGCGCCATTGACCTTGACCGAGTCCGATCCATTCCTTGCGCGTCCAAGGCAGCGAGTTGAACAATACCGCAGGGCGCTTCGCATCCGTGCCTGCCGCGACCGAAGCCGCCGCTTCTCTGTAGGCAGCAGCCGTCAGATCGTTCACGCGGCCAAGCAGCGCTTCGTAGCGTGCCAGCGACTCGTCGAAGACCCGCGTAATCGAGGAGCCCGGCAAAATATCATGAAACTGGTAGAGCAGCGTTTCCTTCCAAATGCCGTCCAGCTCTTCGGCCGGATAGGCGCCGCCACCCGCCGCAAAAGCAAGCGAGGCCGCGAACTCCAGCTCGCGCAGCGCCTTCTCGAGCTTGCGGTTGAAGCGTTTGTTGCGCGCTTGGCTCGTCAGCGTACCCTGATGCTTCTCCAGGTACAGCTCGCCCTTCCAAGTCTTATAGCGGCCGGCGTTCGCGTTCAGCTTGTCGAAGAAGTCGATGGCCGGCTCCTGCTTCACGGGAATAAGCCCCTGCAGGTTTTTGAGACGCGAAAGCCGCTCCAGATGCTCCTCGCCGGGACCGCCGCCGCCGTCGCCGATACCGAATACGACGAGGCAATGCTCGGAGACATTCTTATCGTAGTAGTCCCGCTCCGCTTTGATGATCGAACGCGGCAGTGCCGGGCCGTTGTAAGTATCCTCTGGAGGCAGATGCGTCAGCACGCGGCTGCCGTCAAGGCCTTCCCAGAAGAACGTATGGTGCGGATGATCGTTGTGCACGCTCCATGACAGCTTCTGCGTCATGACGTAATCGACGCCGGACTGCTTCAACAGTTGCGGCAGGCTCGCGGAGTAGCCGAAAATATCCGGTACCCACAGCATGCGCATGTCCAAGCCGAACTCTTCTTGGAAGAATCGTTTGCCATGCAGGATTTGACGAACGAGCGCCTCGCCCCCGGCGATGTTGGAATCCGGCTCGACCCACATGGCGCCCTGTACTTCCCAACGTCCTTCCGCGACGCGCTGCTTGATTTGCGCATACAGGTTCGGATGCTGCTCCTTCACCCATTGGTACAGCTGCGGTTGGCTCGCGCCGAACACGTAGTCCGGATAGCGCTCCATCATCCGGAGTGCGGTCGCGAACGTCCGCGCGCCTTTACGGAACGTCTCCCGAATCGGCCACAGCCACGCAAGGTCAATATGAGCATGCCCGATCGCAGTCGCCGTGATCGTAGGGTCGCCGCCCTGCTTCGCCAATTCCGCGCCCAGCAGTTTGCGCGCCTCCGCAACCGTTTCATCCGACGGGTACCGCAGCAGCAGATGCACGTCGTACAGGGCCTGCGTGATTCGCGCCGTGCGGGCGGATTTGTCTTCGATATTCTCCACGTAATCCAGCAGCACTTCATAATCGTAGTACAGCTGACGAACCTCTTCATGGCAGATCGCGATATCGGCTTCCTTCACGGTTCCGCTGCGGTAGAAGCCGAACAGGTCGTTGTTGCCGGCATCGCCCCACAGGTCGACGGTTTCCCCGCCTGCCGCGCGTTCCGCGAAAGGCAGTACGCGTTTGCCAGGCAGACCCAGCGTAAGATCAAATTCCGAGTTCACGTTCGTGAGTCCCTGCAGCGGCGTGCCCGCATCGTCGAAGATACACAGCTCGCCGTTCACGTCGATCAGCAGGACGACTTTGGCGCCCGCCGCCGATTCCGGCACCTGCCCGCGGAAATGGAACCAGGCGCAGTCCCACCGCTCGCCCCATTTATCGCCGGCTTTCAGCTCCAGCCGGTCGCCGGACGTGCGCTCCGCGAACGTCACCGGCTCTTTCGTCGCATAGGCCGTTAATTCAAGCGGCGCCAGCTTTGTATAGATACGTGATTCGATCCCCTGCAGCGTTTTTCGGAGAACGTCCATTTTAATCGGTGTATGCGGCATTCGATCCGTCACCATCCCTTTACTCGTTGTATATGACATAATAATATATTATATATATACAATAGATCAATCCGTTTTCTAAAATAAAAATGCACCTGCTCCAGGCGCATCTCCCCGCTTATCTATTCGGAGGCCGGCGCCCCCGCCGTCGTCTCCCGGACAACCAGCTCCGGCTCGAGCACGATTCGCCGATAAGTCGGCGCGTTCCGACCTTTCCTTCGCAGCAGCTCCAGCAGCAATTCCCCTGCCCTGCGGCCCATTTCGCCTTCGTTCTGATCGAGGTACGTGAACGCTCCCCGTTCCTCCAGCAGCCCCCCGCTCGGATTATCGAACGCCACGATGGACAGGTCCCGCGGCACCTCAAGCTTCGCCGCCTTGGCTAGCGCCGCGATATGCAGCCCAAGCGTGCTGTTGAGCGCGATATAAGCCGTCGCCGCGCGGCTTGCAATCGCCTTCGCGAGCGGATTGCCGCCGCCCCTGCCGATGCCATGCACGTTAAAATCGGTCAGCAGCAGCGTCGGGTCGATAAGAGCACCCTTCGCCTTAAGCGCATTCATGTACCCGCTGATTCGCTCATCGACCGAGACCGTCGCGACCGGCGTATCCGCGCAAATCGCAATGCGCCGATGACCAAGCTCCCACAGGTGATCGACAGCCAGCTTCGAGGCAAGCACGCCGTCCGCGAGCACGGTATTCGTCTCGACGCCGGGCAGGTGGCGATCGATCAGCACGAACGGGTAACCGCTCATTTTGAGCCCGATGATTTCCTCGTTGTACACGTCCGCGTCCACCGGGAATACAACCATCCCATCCATTGTGTCCCGCAGCTCGCGGATCAACTCCCTCTCCCGTTCCATATCGTTGAACGTGAACATCGCGATCAGCGAGCAGCCCGCGCCCTCCACGGCAGTCCGCACTCCGGCGAGCAGACGGATGGCGAAATAATCGCCGATGAACGGGATAACGATTCCGATCCGCGGCCGCGCGCCCTTGCCTTCCTGCGCTTGCAGTCGCTCCGGTTCGGAAGCATCCTCCGCCGCAAAGCCGTCGTCATCCTCCGGAACGCCCTGAACATAGGAGCCCCGTCCCGGGATGCGGCGGATCCACCCTTCCCGGGCCAGCTCCCCGAGCGCGTTCGCGACCGTGATCCGGCTGACGTCGAACTGCTCCAGCAGCTCCTTTTCCGTCGGGATTTTATCATCCGTCCGCAGCCGCCCCGCACGAATCGCATCTTTAAAATGATTCTGAATGCGTATATATAACGGCTCCCTGTCCGTGCCCATCGTCGGTATCCTCCCACATTAAATATTTATATTCAATATATCATATAAAGGGATCCTTGGCATTTCATTTCCAAACCCGTCCCGACAAGGCGCCGTCGATTGCTGTAAAAAGCACTTGAACCGCAGCGAAAAAGAGGGAGGGCATGTCAGGTTTAGGCGAATGAACGCCGAATGGATCGTAAAAACTTGCCGGTGAACATGAAGATAACCTTGAATGGGTCGAAGATTAATAAGAGCCACGCCAATATGAAGAAGAAGAAGAGATAAGCCAGCCGGCTAGGGAGCAGAGGTTGAAGGAGCCAGAGTAAGAGAAGCCAGAGCCAGAGACGGAGAAGCCAAAGACGGAAGCGCCAGGCACAGACCAAAACCAAACCGATAGGAACAAACGGACGGGAGGCAGAGGAATTAGAGTCAAAGGACTAGGAGGGAGAGGCAGAGTTAGCAGCCCTATAATAGCCGCACAAAAAACGGATGCCCGCTGCGCGATTCCAATGAAGGAACCTGCAGCGAACACCCGTTGATTCGGTAAGGCAGCCATCTGCGCTAAGCGCGCGCAATGGGCTATTTGATCTCGAGCAGCTTGTATTCAATGATGCCCATCGGTGCGCTGACTTTGATGATTGCTCCGATCCCTTTGTTGAGCAGCTCCTTGCCGAGCGGGCTTTCGTAGGAAATCTTGTTGTCCGCCACGTCCGCTTCGGCCGGCGCCACGATCTGGTACTCGATCTTCTCGTCGAACTCCACGTCATGCAAGATGACCGTGGCGCCGATTTGCACGCTGTCCGTATTGCCGCCTTCCACGACCCGCGCGGTAGCCAGCATTTTCTCGAGGATCATGACTCGCGTTTCCATAAACGCCTGATCTTCCTTGGCCGAATGGTACTCGCTGTTTTCTTTCAAGTCCCCGTAGCTGATCGCCAGCTTGATCCGTGCCGCCAGCTCTTTGCGTTTGACGTACTTGAGATCATCCAGCTCCTCCTGCAGTTTATCAAACCCTTCTTTCGTCAAAATCACTTGTTCCTTCGACATGCATAACCGCTCCCGTTCAATAAGATAGCTCTAGTGTACCTTATTTCAGGCCATTTGTCCGTGAACTGGCCAACAACCCTTCGTCTCATCCTGTTATTCTTGACCAAAAAGCAAACGCCTATAAGAACGGACAGCAAAAAAGACACCTCGCGGGAAGGTGCCTTCATGGTCCCGGCATGAGCAGCTGGCTTACAGATCCTTCGCCACATGCGGCTTGCTGTAATGGCTCGTTCCGCCTTGGCCGACCCATACTTTACCGCCGCGCAAGAACGTGATCAGCTTGGAGGCTCCCGTCGTGAGCAGCACGGTGACGGAAGCGCCGTCGCATTTGGCCACGTACACGAAGTACCCGGAACGGGTAATATACGATCGCCAATTCCGATCGAACTCCGAGCGCGCGACCCGATTCGAATACACTTGATTCTCCAGCTTCGTTGCTTTCATTCTAACCACTCGCCCCATTCGCCGCAGCCATCCTCTCGAAATAAGATCCTGCCTTATCTTATTCCGAGCGCGTCCGAACGGTATGGACAGCTCACCCTTAACCGGAAGCTCGCATTTGCTTGCTGCGCAGTTGTCCGCAGGCCGCGTCGATGTCCGTGCCGTGCTCCAAGCGGACGCTGACGCTGACTTGCTGTTTCTTCAGCGCGTCGTAGAAGCCGCGGATCGATGATTGCTCGCTCCGCTGGTACTGACTATGCTCGTCGACGGGATTGTACGGGATCAGGTTCACGTTGACGCTTGCGCGGCGCTCGCCGATCAGCTCGGCAAGCTCCAATGCATGCTCTTCCCGGTCGTTCACGTCCCGCAGCAAAATATATTCCAGCGTAATGCGGCGCTTGTTCTTGCTGATGTAATAATCGATCGCAGCCATCAGCTTCTCGATCGGGATCGCCCGGTTGATCTTCATGATCCGCGTGCGCAGCTCGTTGTTCGGCGCATGCAGCGAAATCGCCAGATTAACGCCTAGGCCGCGATCGGTAAACTCAATGATTTTGTCCGCGAGGCCGCTCGTCGATACGGTAATATGTTTGGCGCCGATGGCGAGCCCTTTGTGGTCCTTGATGACATCCAGAAAATCGACGAGGTTCTCGAAGTTATCGAACGGCTCCCCGATCCCCATGACGACGACGTGGCTCACGCGCTCTCCCTGACCTGCGGCGTCCAGGTACAGCTGCACCTTCATGATCTGCTCCGCGATCTCGCCAGCGGAGAGATCCCGGCTCTTGCTGATCAGACCGCTGGCACAGAAGCTGCAGCCGATGTTGCAGCCGACCTGCGTCGTCACGCAGACGGACAGGCCGAATTTGTGCCGCATGAATACGGTCTCGATTAAATTGCCGTCCTGCAGCTTGAACAGGAATTTGACCGTGCCGTCCGCGGATTCCTGCTTCGTATGCTCGGCCAGCGTCTCCATCGCGTAATGGGCGGCGAGCACCGCGAGGCACTCTCCGTTCACGTCCGCCATCGCTTCGAACGACGTGACGCGCTTCCGGTAGAGCCAATCCCACACCTGCAGCGCGCGCGATTTCTTATGTCCATGCTCCTGCAGCCAGACGGTCAGCTGCGCAAGCGTTAATCCATATATAGAAGGTTTATTCATTGCCCAAGTCCTCTTTTCAATAGCAGTACTGCGTTCGCATTCCCTTTCATTCTCCCAAAATTCAAGGGGGAATACAAGAGCCGGCCGCTTTTGCCAAATGAAGATCGATATGATATGGTAAATGTAACCTCTCGTGATTTAAGTTACCTATTTCAAAATTGTTTAATTAGAAGGAGCAGTTCCAGATGCCCAATAAACTCAAGCTCGGCTTCACCCGGCAAGAGGACCAGCTGGCGATGCTGTATACGCAAGGCGGGCCAAGAGAAGGCGCAGGGCGCAAAGGAATCGGCGATACGCGGAAGATGTCCTTAACCTTGACGGAGGAGGATTGGGCGGCGTTCGAAGCCGTCTGCCAAGCGCGTTCCTGCTCCAAATCAGAGCTGCTCCGCGAAATCATTCACGACTATCTGCATACGGCGGCGAAAACGAACAGGACCGAAAAGGAGTGAAGCCATGCTCGTCTACGTCCAGCAAGCAGCGTTCTATGCCGCCCTTCAGCGGTTGATGCCCGCCATATCCGGTAAACCGGCCGTACCGATTCTCGGCGGCGTTCGCCTGCGCGCAGGTGCCGACGGCTTATGGCTTGCGGGCGGCAACGGCAGCCTCACGATCGAAGCGCATCTCGCAGCCGCGTCCGAAGAAGCGACAGTTCGGCACGCCGGGCAGATCGTGATTCCGGCACGAACGCTGCTCTCCCTTGTCCGCAGTTTGCCGGCAGGCCCCGTTACGCTGGAGGCTTCGGGCATTGCCAAATTGACCATACGAACGGCTGACGCTCTATTCCGGCTAAGCGCATGCTCGGCCGATCAATACCCGGAGCCGGCGTTGCCCGATGCCGTTCAAGAGCTGCGGCTTGAGAGCTCGCGGCTGAAGCAGCTCGTTCGGCGCCTCGCTTTCGCCGCTGCAAGCTCCGATGCCCGTCCGGTCCTGACGGGGATTTGCTGCACATTGAATGCCGCTGGCATGACCTGCACGGCGACCGACGGCGTGCGGCTCTCTAAGCAGCGAATGCCTTGGATCACCGGCGTATCTGAAGCTGAAGCTCCGCTTCAATCGCATACGATGATCATCCCGGCACGGCCGCTGCTGGACTTCGTCAACATGCCGAAATTTGAAGACAACTCGACCACGTCGCTGATTGCCGGATCAAATATCGCGCGGTTCGATAACGGCGGGACACGGCTTCAGCTCCAGCTGTTGGAGGGCGCCTACCCCTCGGTCGACCGCGTTGCCGCCGATGAGCCGACTTCCGTCATCCGACTCCGCGCGTCCGATTTACTCCGCGCTCTGGACCGAGCCATTGCGCTTGCCGGCGAGCGACGCCTCGTCAAGCTCGTCGTCCATGACGAGTCCGTCACGTTATCCGCGCATGCCGAAGGTATGGGAGAAGCCGAAGAAACCTTGCCTTTGTGCAGCGCCAGCGGCAAGCCGCTGACCATCTCCTTCAACGGAAGCTACATACGGGACATGCTGCACGCCCTGAACGAAAGCCTGATTACGCTTGCCATGTCCGGTCCGCGCAAACCGATCGTGATCACAGCATCTGAGTCCGACGGCACCGAATCGTTATTCGTGCTGACGCCGGTCCGAACAACGGAGGAATCGTTCTAGCTTCAACACCGACGAGGATGCGTAACCCGAACGGCCGAGTAGAACTCTCCGCACCCATGAACGCCGAAAAGCCCCTGAACCGGCAAGCCGCATCAGTCATGCGGTACTTGCCCGGTTCAAGGGCTTCTCTTCTATTTCACAGTTGGCCAGTCAGCGATTATGACGTAATCCTCATCCTTAGACTCCGCCCTCGAACCGATACTCCCGCCACCAGGTCAGCGTCTCGCCCGGCGCCACCCGGACCGGGGCGAACATCTCCGGCGACACGTTATGCGCCATGCCCCATACCGCAACCAGCTCCGTCTCGAAGCCGCAGGTCTCGCTCATCCGAACGCCGGACGGCCGATGCAGGAGCGTCCAACCGCTCGGCAGGCCCGGATCCGCTTCGCTGCGCGGATACATCCGCGCGTAGAAATCCCGCTCCGGCACGCCGCTCCATTCCAGCCGCTTCTCTTCCGCGCGCACATCGCCTACGTGCACTTGCAGCGCAGTCGCATTTTCTCCGTCGAAAGACAGCGTATACTCAGGCCCTACCGTCTTCCCGTCGATGCAGACGAAATTATGCGCATACTCGTTCGTGACGATCTCGCGCTTGCCGACGTTGGTCAGCTCATAGTCCACGCGCAGCCGATTGTCTTCCACCCTCAGCCGTTTGCTGCAGCGCGCCGCATAACCGAGGCATTCCTCCGGCAGCACGGTAAACGACAGGCTGCTCTCGTCCGGCTGTTCGACCTCAATGGCGAAGGGCCGCAGCTCGTATGCCCGCATATGCCCGTAACCGTTGTCCGAATCGCGCATCAGCAGGCCGACGCCCAGCTTGGGGAACCATTCTCCCGGCTTGACCTCGCCGTAGCCTACGGTCCGTTCGATGCCGAATTCACCGCAGAGACCGGCCCCTTTCGACGGATCCCATTGATTTGGCAGCTCATACGCACAAAAGGCATGCCGGTCGTCCAGCCTCACTTCCGTTACGAAGCCCGTCCGATCGAACCGTACGCCGCCCACCTCGCCCGGATGCTTGACGGTGACGGTCAAGCGGCCGCTCCGCAGCCGTAAATCTTCCATTGCAGTTCCTCCTCGATAACGAATGTTTGCCATTCCCTAACGATTCGTTGATCGTTCCCCGTCTCCTGCCTGCTTCACCGTACAGCTAGGAAAATACAAGCGAGGTGGAGAGTGCGAGGAGCTACTGGTATGATAGAGGCGATTAATTTGCTTTCACGTCGTAGCCATAAAGGAGCCCATCCATGCAGTTAAACAAAGGCGAGATCTTATTCCGGCAAGGGGAATCCGGTCCCCTCTTCCAGCTGCGCAGCGGCCTGCTCAAAATCATGCGCGTCCACCCGGACGGCACTCCGTTTCTCGTCAACGTCATCACGCCAGGGGAAACGATTCCCCATCATTCCCTGATCAGTCCGAATCCGTATTTCGGCACGGCCATCGCGCTGGCGCCCTCCGAGATCGAGGTCATCTCCGCGGCAGACTGGTATCGGCAGCTGCAGGACGATGCCGACCGGTGCCGGGAGGTAGCGCTGCTGCTGCAGGACAAGCTGCGCATGATGCAGCAGCGCATCGATCAGCTCACGCAGGTCGCTCCCGCGGATAAACTGCTCAAGCTCCAGGCTTGGTTTCGCCTGTATATCGGCGAGGCGCCGCTGACCGACGTGCTGACGCAGGACGAGATCGGCCAGCTCATCGGCCTGCGCCGCGAAACCGTCAACCGGCTGCTCCGCGCCCAGCGGGCCGGGTCCTGATCCCAGGCTGCAGCCTCATCATCAGCCTCAATCCAGCGCGCCGGCCGGACCGAAGAACTCATAACGAAGGTCTGCCGCCGGAACGCCCCATTCCTTCAGCGCCCGGTTCACCGTCTGCATGAAAGGCTGCGGGCCGCAGAAGTAGAATACGGCCTCCTTCGATACAAGAACCTCCTGCAGCCATGCCAGGTCGATCCGGCCTTCTTTGTGATAAGCGCCCGCCGTCCGATCATCCGCCGTTGGCTCGGCATAGACCCAGAAGGCCGAGAAGTCCGGCCGACCGCTCACGATGCCTTCGACTTCATCCTTCAACGCATGCATGCCGCCATGCTGCGCGGCATGCACGAACGTCACGCTTCGTTCCCGCTGCCCTTCGGCCAGCGAACGCAGCATGCTCACCATCGGCGTCAGCCCCACGCCTCCGCTGATCAGCACGACGGGACGCGAATCCGCCCGGTCCAGTTTGAAATCGCCCGCGGGCGCGGAAACCTGCAGCACGTTTCCTTCCTGAAGCTCCGCATGCAAGTAGACGGACACTTTTCCCGCCGGACGATCCTGAGCGGTATTTTCCCGTTTCACGGAGATGCGGTAATACGCTGCCCCGGGCGGCCCCGACAAGCTGTACTGCCGGATATGCGTATGCTCTTCACCCGGAATGTTCAATTTGACGCCGATATACTGTCCGGGCTCGAAGGCCGCGATTGCCCTGCCGTCCGCCGGCTCCAGATAGAACGACGTAATGACCTCGCTCTCCCGCACCTTCCGCGCCACCTTGAAAGGACGATAACCCTCCCATCCGCCGGGCTGCGTCTCTGCCTGCCGATACATCTCCGCCTCCACGCCGATAAACGCATCCGCAATAATGCCGTATGCCTCCGCCCATGCGCCCAAGATCTCGTCCGTCGCGGCATCGCCCAGCACCTCTTTGATCGCGCCCAGCAGATGCTCCCCGACGATCGGATAATGCTCCGGCTTAACGCCGAGACTCCGATGCTTGTGCGCGATGCCTTTGACGACCGGCAGGATGGCCTCCAGCTTCTCGATGTTCAAGGCCGCCGCATAGACCGCGTTCGCAAGCGCCGTCTGCTGCCTGCCCTGCTTCTGATTCGCGTGGTTGAAGATATTCAGCAGCTCCGGATGACTTTGGAACAACCGCTCGTAGAACCGCTTGGTGATCGTCGTTCCGTGAATCTCTAATACCGGCACGGTGGATTTGATGATGGCGATATTTGCTTGGCTTAACATGATTGAACGCCCCGCTTTCCTCTTGCGTGAATTGGATATGGCTCTAGTATAAGGCCCGGCACCCGGCGGGACTGTGATCGCAATCACAGCGTTTGGGAACAAATCGTGACGTAGACGCGCAGCATCTGACGCAGGCGAAATAAGTCCATTTGTTGAACTACCCCCTCTTCAAAATCGCCATAAGATGGTAATTTTGAAGGAATATGCTGGATATTGTCGAATGAAGTAGACATAGATACAAGACCTTACATGCCAGGGGAGATTAATCATGACGATTCAATTAAACGAACAACGCCGAAAACAGCTTGCTTATATCGGCATTACGGAAGCGGATTTGGCGTACCTGCACGGCAAACGCGAGCTTTTCGAGCAAATCACGAGCCAGGTCGTCGATCAGCTGTACGAGCAAGTCGTGGCCGTTCCCGAGCTGTCGGCCATTATCGAGAAGCACAGCACGCTCGACCGGCTCAAGGAAACGCAGCGTTGGTACTTCATGTCCTTGACTACAGGCGTCATCGACGAGGCCTTTATCGACCGCCGCATTCTGATCGGCAACATCCATTCCCGAATCGGCCTGACGACCGACTGGTATTTGGGCACCTATATGCTGTACCTGGACACGGCCGTGCAGCATTTCAAGCGCATCGCCCCGGAATCGTGGATGACCATTATCTTGGCGCTGTCCAAAATGTTCAACCTCGACTCCCAGCTGGTGCTCGAAGCCTACGAGAAGGACGAGAAGGATAAAATCCAGGCCTTGTCGGACGCCAAGCAGACGACGCTGACGACGATCAGCCGCGTCGTCCAGGAGCTCTCGGCCATGATCGTGGAGCTGAGCAGCAGCAGCCAGTCCGTCGCGGACTCCGCCACCCATACGGCGGACATCCAGGATCAGGCGAACGTCAAAGTGCGCGAGCTGCAGTCCAAGATCGGCGAGATCGACAGCATCGGCTCGCTGCTCCAGGAGATCTCCGATCAAAGCCAGCTGCTCGGCATCAACGCCGCCATCGAAGCGGCGCATGCGGCCGATCACGGCCGCGGCTTCGGCGTCGTCGCGAACGAGATCCGCAAGCTGGCCAGCCACTCCAAGGAGTCGCTGGTAACCGTGCGCGAGAAGCTGCAGGAAATCACGAGCGTCATCGGCGAGGTCATGCAGGACGCCGAGCGGACGTCCACGCTGGCGCGCGACCAGGCCGCAAGCTCGCAGGAGCTGACGTCCTTCGTGCAAATGATCGAGACGATTACCTTGGAACTGGAGAGCATCCAATAATCGCTCGCAGGCGGATCTGCTTTTCCTGTCTGAACGGCTGGACCGGTTCTATAACCGGTTCGGCCTTTTTTGCTGCCGATTCCACCGTGCGATCTCGATTATCCGGCATAATTCCCCATTCTTTGGCGCACAGTAAGTGCTGGACAATCGCAGAAAGGTGGCAGCGCTTCTATGCCTAACGACAAGAAAGACGACCTAACGCTGACGAACCGGCAGGGCCATCCCATCTCGGATAACCAAAATATCCGTACGGTCGGCAGCCGCGGTCCGTCGACGCTGGAGAATTACCATTTTATCGAGAAAATCTCCCACTTCGACCGCGAGCGCATTCCGGAGCGCGTCGTGCATGCGCGGGGCGCCGGGGCGCACGGGTATTTCGAGGCTTACGGCAAGGTGGGCGACGAGGCGGTATCCAAATACACGCGGGCCAAGCTGTTCCAAGAGGCCGGCAAGCAGACGCCGGTGTTCGTCCGATTCTCGACCGTCTTGCATGGCGGCCACTCGCCGGAGACGCTCCGCGATCCGCGAGGCTTCGCGGTCAAATTTTACACCGAGGACGGCAACTGGGACCTCGTAGGCAACAATCTGAAAATTTTCTTCATCCGCGACCCGTTGAAATTCCCCGATATGGTGCACGCGTTCAAGCCTGACCCGGTCACGAACCTGTCCAATCCCGAGCGGATGTTCGACTTCATATCCGGCACCCCGGAAGCGACGCATATGGTGACGTTCCTGTTCTCGCCATGGGGCATTCCGGCCAACTACCGGCAGATGCAAGGGTCCGGCGTCAATACATACAAGTGGGTTAACCAAGACGGCGAGGCCATGCTGGTCAAATACCACTGGGAGCCGCTGAAGCACGGCATCAAGAACCTGCTGCAGAACGAGGCGGATGCCATTCAGGGCATGAATACGAGCCATGCGACGCAGGATCTGTACGAGGCGATCGAGCGCGGCGACTATCCGGAGTGGGAGCTGTTCGTCCAATTGATGAGCGATGACGAGCATGCGGAGCTGGACTATGATCCGCTCGACCCCACCAAGCTGTGGGACACCGAGCAATTCCCGTTCCTCCCCATCGGCAAAATGGTGCTCGACCGCAATCCGGAGAACTATTTCGCCGAAGTCGAGCAGGCCGCGTTCGGCACCGGCGTTCTCGTCGACGGACTGGATTTCTCCGACGACAAGCTGCTGCAGGGGCGGACGTTCTCCTACTCCGACACGCAGCGGCACCGCGTCGGCACGAACTACCTGCAATTGCCGGTCAACGCGCCGCATGCGCCGGTGGCCACGAACCAGCGGGACGGGCAGATGGCCGTCACCGTCGACCGCGCGAGCGGGCAGAATCCTCATGTCAACTATGAGCCGTCCAAGCTCGGCGGGCTGAAGGAAGCGCCGCCGGAGGGCAAGGATCATCAGCCGTCCTACAATGCGAAGCTGGTACGCCAGAAGCTCGAGCGGCCCAATGATTTCAAGCAGGCCGGCGAGACGTACCGGAAATTCGAGGATTGGGAGCGCGACGAGCTCATCGCCAATCTCTCCGATGCCCTGAAGGTCTGCCAGCCGCAGATTCAAGAGACCATGATCGGCTATTTCACGCAGGCGGATCCGGACTACGGCAAACGTGTCACCGACAGCCTGGCAAGGGCCAAGGTGGATACCTCCCACATCGGCTCCGTATCCCTCCGCGAAGGCGCGGAAATGGCCGAGAACGCAGGACGCCAAACCGACGGCTATTGAATGCGCCGCAACACGCCGCGCCACGAGAAAATGCCTGCAAGCATGCGGCCAGCGGCCGAGCTTGCAGGCATTTTCACTTGTTTGTTCGACTATCTTGTTTATTCGATTTGCGTAGAGAGTTCGCCTGATCGAGCTCAAGAGGGTGAGCTATTCAACCTCCTGCCTTCAAGTTCGCCTGAATGAGCTCAAGAGGGTGAGCTATTCAACCTCTTGCCTTCAAGTTCGCATAATCAAACTCAAGAGGGTGAGCTATTCAACCTCTTGCCGTCAAATCCGCCTGATCGAGCTTAAGAGGGTGATTTATTCAACCTCTTGCCTTCAAGTTCGCCTGATCGAGCTCAAGAGGGTGAGCTATTCAACCTCTTGCCATCGAATCCGCCTGATCGCGCTCAAGAGGGTGAGCTATTCAACCTCCTGCCTTCAAGTTCGCCTAATCGAGCTCAAGAGGGTGAGCTATTCAACCTCTTGCCATCGAATCCGCCTGATCGCGCTCAAGAGGGTGATTTATTCAACCTCTTGCCTTCGAATCCGCCTGATCGAGCTCAAGAAGGTGAGCTATTCAACCTCTTGCCTTCAAGTTCGCCTAATCGAGCTCAAGAGGGTGAGCTATTCAACCTCCTGCCATCAAATCCGCCTGATCAAGCTCAAGAGGGTGAGCTATTCAACCTCTTGCCTTCAAATCCGCCTGATTGAGCTCAAGAGGGTGAGCTATTCAACCTCTTGCCATCGAATTCGCCTAATCGAGCTCAAGAGGGTGATCTATTCAACCTCCTGCCTTCAAGTTCGCCTAATCGAGCCCAAGAGGGTGATGTATTCAACCTCTTGCCTTCAAGTTCGCCTAATCGAGCCCAAGAGGGTGATGTATTCAACCTCTTGCCTTCAAGTTCGCCTAATCGAGCTCAAGAGGGTGAGCTATTCAACCTCCTGCCTTCAAGTTCGCCTAATCGAGCTCAAGAGGGTGAGCTATTCAACCTCTTGCCATCGAATCCGCCTAATCGAGCTCAAGAAGGTGAGCTACTCAACCTCTTGCCATCGAATCCGCCTGATTGAGCTCAAGAGGGTGAGCTATTCAACCTCTTGCCATCGAATCCGCCTGATCGAGCTCAAGAGGGTGATTTATTCAACCTCTTGCCATCGAATTCGCCTGATCGCGCTCAAGAGGGTGAGCTATTCAACCTCTTGCCATCGAATTCGCCTGATCGAGCTCAAGAGGGTGAGCTATTCAACCTCTTGCCTTCAAATCCTTCAAATCCATCTAATCGAGCTCAAGGGGGTGAGCTTCCCCACTGCTTGTCTAGCCAATCGCCTCGTCCAGCTAGTTGATATCGCCGACATAGATTCCGAGCGGGGCTTCCCCGGCGGCAGCCTCCTGCAGATACGGGATCAATGCCTGCGGGAAGAAGCGGTACCGCGCCAGCTCGGCAACCGGCAGCCACTCCAAGCCGATGCAATCCTCATCCGGCGCGGTGCCCTGTCCCAAGAGTTCCACGTCCAACAGCTCGCACAGGAATAGATGATCGACGACATGCGTGTCCGGATCGACTTCGCTGTCCCCATGATGATGCCGGCCGATGTATTCCCGAAGCACCGCAAACTGCTTGACCAGCACGCGGCTGCCGGTCTCCTCCACGAACTCCCGCTCCAGCGCTTCAATCAGCGTTTCTCCATGCTCCTGGCCGCCGCCAGGCAGCGTATAATCCGCCCCGGACCGCAGGTCCCCTTTCTTCACCGTCAGCAGTTTGCCGTCTTGAATGACAATCCCCTTCACGCCGACTCGCGCCTTTAACATCCTGCATCCCCCCACTTTACATTGGCTGCCGCCCCGCTCTTCGTTGCTGTCGGACTACTTGTACCATACAGGTTTTCATTTAGCTATGGGCCGCAGCATAAAAAGCCCGGGTCCGCGTGCTGCGCGGCCGGGCTGTATCTCGTATGTTTGACCGGATGCTTGACCGGCTATTTCATCATTTGCTTCACCAGCTCGCGGTTACGCTCCTTGAACCGATCGTTATGCGAAGACACCATGCCGTACTTCTCGGCATCCGGCTGGATGAAGCTCTTCGCCCGGTTCACCGCGTTCGCCGCGTCCTGGAAGGCACCAGCGATCAGATGCAGCTTGCCGTCGTGCATCAGAATATCGCCTGCCGCATAGAGACCCGGCACGGAAGACTCGCTGCTGACGCTGCCGGATACATAGAAATCCTCCAGCATTTCGATATTCAGGTCGCTCGCCTGCAGCAGCGTCGAATCGCGGTCGTAGCCGTGATTGATGACGATTTCGTCCACCTCGACGACCGATATTTCGCCCGTCTGGTGGTTCGTCAGCTCCACGCGCTCGATCGTTTCATGATTCTCGCTCGCGAGCAGCTTGGTAATCGAAGAATGGAACACGACGTTGGCGCTGCTGTTCAAGAGCTGCTGCACCTGCGCCTCATGGCCGGACAACCCGCCCTTGCGGTAGACGACGATGACCTGGTCCGCGATCGGCACCAGCTCATTGGCCCAGTCGACGGCGGAATTGCCGCCGCCGGATACGATGACGGTTTTGCCCTTGAATTGACGCAGCGATTTGACCGTATAATGCAGATTGCTTACCTCGTACCGCTCCGCGCCCTCGATATCCAGCTTCGTCGGATTCAGAATGCCGCCGCCCACCGCGATGACGACCGTTTTGGAATGATGGATTTGGCCGGATGAACCGCGAAGCTCGAATAGGCCTTCATCGTTGCGGCCGATCGATTCCACTTTCTCGTTCAGCACCACTTCGGGACCGAAGGTGAGGCCCTGCTCAACCAATTGTTCGATCAGCTGGGCTCCGGGGGTAGGCGTCAGCCCGCCGACGTCCCAAATCATTTTCTCCGGATAGACATGCACTTTGCCGCCAAGAAACGGCTGGAACTCGATAATCTTCGTTTTCATTTCCCGCAGTCCGCTATAAAAAGCCGAGTAAAGCCCCGCCGGGCCGCCCCCGATAATGGTGATATCAAATACGTTCTCCGCGTTCATGGCCGATCGCCCCTTCGCTGCTCATTTTCGTTGATAATGATTCTCAATGTCTCCATATGCATTAATATACACGGCATCGCGCTTTAATACAAGATGATATTGACAATCATTCTCATGTCAATTATGTTTGTTAGAGTCGCTAATACTGATAATCATTATCATCGTTGTCAAGGCACAAATATATCTTAAAGGAGCTCTCCCCTGTCATGAGAAAAGCACTCATCCCGGTTCTCGCAGTCCTCATCCTGGTTCTCAGCGCATGCGGCAATTCCGCGAACAACGCCGGCAATTCCGCGAATGGAAACGAAAAATCCAACAACGCGGCAGCAAATAACACGCCAAGCAGCAACAATGCGGCGGCAGACGATACGGCTGCGGCTAACGATACGGCTACGACCGGCACGATTACGTACCAATCGCAAAACGGTCCAGTCGAAGTACCCGCCAACCCGCAGCGCGTGGTCGTCCTCTCCTCTTTTGCAGGCAGCGTGATGGCACTGGGCGTTAACGTCGTCGGCGTGGATTCCTGGTCCAAGCTGAATCCCCGCTTCCAAGATCGGTTGAAGGATGCTCAAGAGGTTACCGACGAGGATCTGGAGAAAATCATTGAGCTGAAACCCGACCTGATCATCGGTTTGGACAATGTCAAAAACGTCGATAAACTCAAACAAATCGCGCCGACGGTTGTCTATACGTACGGTAAAGTCGATTATCTGACCCAGTACGTCGAAATCGGCAAGCTGCTGAATAAAGGAAAAGAAGCACAGGCTTGGGTCGACGACTTCAAGAAACGCGCGGCTGAAGCCGGCACGGAGATCAAGGCGAAGATCGGCGAGAACGCAACCGTTTCCGTTGTCGAAAGCTACGACAAGCAGCTCTACGTCTACGGCGACAACTGGGGACGCGGCACGGAGATTCTCTACCAGGAAATGAAGCTCAAGATGCCGCAAAAGGTTATCGATACGGCGCTTAAAGAAGGCTACTACGCGCTTTCCACGGAAGTGCTGCCGCAATTCGCCGGCGACTACATGATCGTCAGCAAATTCAAGGGCGCCGACAATTCGTTCGAAAAGACCGATTCCTATAAGAACATTCCCGCGGTCAAGAACGGCCATGCCTTCGAAGTCGACGGCAACGCCTTCTACTTCAACGATCCGCTGACGCTGGACTATCAACTCGAATTCTTCAAGCAGAAATTCCTGGGGCAATAGGATGATGACAAGCGAAACAACACGTCCCTATCCATTTGTCCTCAAGCTGACGGCGGGTCTGCTGTTCTTCGTCGCGATGTTCGTCATCGCCATGGTCTTCGGAGCCGCCCACACCACGGTGAAGGATGTCTGGCTCGCGCTTACGACCAACCAATCGGGAGAGAATCTCTCCATTCTCCGAGAAATCCGATTGCCGCGCGAAATCGCGGCCATCTTCGTCGGGGCGGCGCTTGCCGTGTCCGGATCCGTCATGCAGGGCATGACGCGCAATCCGCTTGCCGATCCCGGCTTGCTCGGCCTCACAGCCGGTGCTAATGCAGCACTGGCTTTTACTATCGCGTTCGCGCCTTCGGCCAACTACTTCTGGATTACGATCGCCTGCTTTATCGGAGCCGCTGTCGGTTCGCTGCTCGTGCTCGGCGTAGGCGCCGCGAAGAAGGGCGGTTTCTCGCCGCTGCGCATCGTGCTGGCCGGTTCGGCCATCTCGGCGTTTCTGTACGCCATAGCCGACGGCGTCGCGCTTGCGTTCAAGGTTTCCAAGGACGTCTCCATGTGGACGGCGGGCGGCATGATCGGCACGTCCTGGAGCCAGCTGCAGATTATCATTCCGTTCATTTCGGTCGGCATCTTGGTCGCGCTTGCGATGTCGCGCCAGCTGACCATTCTCAGCCTGAGCGAGGACGTCGCCGTCGGACTCGGACAGAAGACGGGCCTGATCAAGGCCGTGCTGTTCCTCGTCACCGTGCTGCTCGCCGGCGCCTCCGTGGCGCTGGTCGGCAACTTGACCTTCCTTGGACTAATGATTCCGCATATCGTTCGGGCGATCGTCGGTACGGATTACCGGTTCGTGGTACCGATGTCGGCGGTTGCCGGCGCTTCGTTCATGCTGATCGCCGATACGGTGGCCCGCGTGATCAACGCGCCTTATGAAACGCCGATCGCCGCGATCGTGGCCGTCGTCGGTCTGCCCTTCTTCCTGTTCATCATGCGCAGAGGGGGGAAAGCAATCAAATGATACGTCAAGCGCTTATCCGCAAGCAGCGGATCATTCTGCTGCTGTTCGCCGTTCTGATTCTCCTTACCGTCTTCATCAGCATGGGTCTTGGCTATTCCAAGGTATCCTACGGCCGATTGCTTCCGACGCTGCTCGGGAACGGGACGTTCAAGGAACATTTCGTGCTGTTCGACGTCCGGCTGCCGCGCATCATTATCACGCTCTTGGCAGGCATGGCGCTGGCGCTGTCCGGATCCATCCTGCAAAGCATAACGCGCAACGACTTGGCCGATCCCGGCATAATCGGCATCAACTCCGGCGCGGGGGTCGGGGTCGCCATCTACTTCTTGTTCATGCCGATCGATGCCGGCACGTTCGCATACGTGCTGCCTATGGTCGCTTTCGGCGGGGCGCTGGCGACGTCGGTGCTCATCTATCTGTTCTCGTACAAGAGGCATGCCGGCCTGCAGCCGGTCCGGCTCGTCCTGACCGGGGTCGGTTTCTCCATGGCGCTCTCGGGGGTCATGATCGTACTGATCTCTTCCGCGGATCGGGAGAAGGTCGACTTTATTTCCAAATGGCTCGCGGGTAACATCTGGGGCGCGGACTGGCCGTTCATATGGGCGCTCCTCCCGTGGTTGGCCGTACTCGTACCGTTCGTGCTGTATAAGGCGAACAAGCTAAATCTGCTGGCGCTGGACGATTCCGTCGCAATCGGCGTCGGCGTCTCCTTAACGAAGGAACGCCTCGTGCTGCTGCTCGCGGCCGTTGCCTTGGCAGCCGCCGCCGTGTCCGTGGCGGGAGGCATCGCCTTCATCGGCCTGATGGCGCCGCATATCGCCAAGTCGCTGGTCGGACCGCGCAACCAGCTCTTCGTTCCCGTCGCCGTATTGATCGGCGGATGGCTGCTGGTGCTGGCGGATACGATCGGCCGGAACGTGTCCGGCGCTGCCGACGGCATTCCGGCAGGGATCGTGGTCGCGCTCATCGGCGCGCCGTATTTTGTCTATTTGCTGCTGAAGAAGATCTAAGCCGCTGCGGCGGCCGATCCGCCTCGCGGCCTTTCAAGTCGAACAAGCTCTTCGCCCCTGAGGGGACGAAGAGCTTGTTTTTGCGTTCTTGGGGTTCGGCTTCACGGCTGCCCCAATTCCGTTCGAATGGCCTGCGCCAGCTTGGCGCAAGCGACGCCTGGCGGAAACGAGGCGCTTCTGACGAGCATGCCGATCGTCATGGCGATCAGGCTTACTTCGCTCAAAGGACGCATGACCGTGCGCGCGTCCGCTTCTTCTGCAAGCACGCGCGGGATCAAGGCGATGCCGAGACCTTGCCCGACGTAGGCTTTGAGCGCCGTCATGCTTCCGATTTCCATCGTATCCGCCTGCGGCTGCCCAGCCTCCTGCAGGACCGTTTCGAGCTTCTTTCGGTAAGGGCAAGTGGCCGACGTGATGAGGAGCCGATGGTTATGCAAATCTTGCGGCGTTATCTCGGAGCGCTCCGCCAGCGGATGATGCACGGGCATCAGCACGACGAACGGTTCTTGGTACAACGGTTCAAAGTACAGCTCCGGTGCAAGTCCCGGCGCCGAGCAGACGGCCAGGTCCAGCTCACCGGCCAACAGTCGCTCGCTCAAAGCCGGCGTACTCCCGATATCGACGGTGATCCGCACTTGCGGATGCGCGGACAGGAATCGCGCAATGACCTCCGGCAGGCGATAACTCGCCGCCGGTTCCGTCGCGCCCAGCCGGATATGTCCCGCTTCGCCGAGCCGGAGCCCGGTCAACCCGCGCTGCATGTTCTCGGCGCGCTGCACGATATCCAGGCTTTGCTCGTGAAAGATCCGCCCCGCTTCCGTGAGCCGGAGCGTTTTGCCTCCGCGCTCGATCAGCTGCACGCCGTAGTCGGTTTCCAGCTTCTGCACCTGCATCGTGACGGTCGACTGCGCGTAATTCAGCTCCTCCGCGGCCCGAATGAAGCTGCCGTGCTTCACGACCGCGTGGAAGGTTTTGAATGCTTTTATATCCATTGTTAGTCGCCTCCGAGAACTAGGAGTTCATTTTATTTGAATGGTTTAATCAAATGATTCAATTATACAAATAGAAACGCCAGCGATACAATGAGAGCATGAAGAAGAGTCAGATCGACATTCAGATGCGAAGGAGCGAGGCAGGATGGAGTTGAAAGGACGAACGGCCATCGTCACGGGCGGCGGAACGGGCATCGGGCGGGCGGTCAGCCTGTTGCTGGCGCGCAAAGGCGCGAATGTAAGCGTGAATTACTCGCGTTCTCGGGAGGACGCGGAGGCTACCGTGCAGTCGATTCGCGAGCAAGGAGGCTCGGCCATTGCCGTGCAGGCGGATGTCGCCCGGGATGAAGAGGTTCGCGCCTTGGTCGCGCGCACGGCCGAGGCTTTCGGGGGTGTGCAGCTGCTCGTGAACAACGCCAGCTTCACGCATCATATCGCGATGGACGACCTCGATGCCGTGACGGACGAAGTCTGGGATTCGCTGTTCGACGTCAACGTGAAAGGCATGTTCCGCTGCGCGCGAGCCGTCGCGCCGTGGATGAAAGAAGCCGGAGCCGGCGCCATCGTGAACGTCGGCAGCATTTCGGGGCAGACCGGGCTCGGCTCCTCCCTTCCCTACGCCGTCTCCAAGGCGGCGGTCCATGGGCTGACGAAGTCGCTCGCCCGGGCATTGTCGCCGAGTATACGAGTGAATGCCGTCGTCCCGGGCGCCGTCGCGACGCGATGGTGGGCCGGACGGGAGGAGCAGATGAAGCGGCTCGCGCCGAACCTGATCTTGCAGCGCATCTCGACGCCGGAGGACATCGCGCAATTGATCTGCTCCGCCCTCGAACAGGAAGCAATGACGGGACAGCTCATTACGGTCGATGGCGGGCAAACGCTTTAGTCTGGGGCTTAAAGCGCGTCCATTGTCCAAATCGAAACAAGCTCTTCGCCGGAAGGACGAAGAGCTTGTTTTGCATTCACCAGCCATTTGCGCCTTGCGGCCGCCTAGGCTAGCACCGTCGTGCATGCCCAAGCACGCGCTTAACCGCATCGTTTACTTGAATCGATCCGCAAACTGCTTCATAATCCCGGAGGACAAATAATCGGACAGCATCAAGATATGGCTGTAGCCTTTGTCGAACGTTGCTACGTCCCCCGCCCAATCCTGCTTCATTCGAGCCGTCAGCGCCTCGGCAACCTGCTGTAAATGCACGTAGAGCAGGCTCTTCAGCTCCTTCTCGGAGAGGTTCGGATTGGCCTTCGCGAGGAACGCCGCCAGCTCGTCGGCGTTGCGGTACCACAGCTTATTCTGTTTCTCCATCTCGGCCGCGTTGCCGGCCTTGGCCGACGCGATAATTTGGCCCGCGAGCAGAATATGCTCCCTGAGCAGCTCCGCCAGCTTATTGCCGGCTGCCTCGCCATAGAACGGCTTGATTGCATCGCCGATATCCTGTTGATTCTGAAGCAGGCGAGCGAGTACTATCTCCTGATCCGGCAAGCCCGCGACCGCGCTGACGATATCATTGTGCGTCCAGAAGACATGTTCGGACCACAGCTTGCGCAGCCCCTCCCGCAGTTGGACCGCGGCTGGACTCAAGCAGTCCTTCGCTTGGACGGCGGGGTGCTTCATCACGGATTGCTGCGCGGCGCCGGCGGCACTTGCCGCAAGCGGCGCAGCGCCCAGCATGAGCGTCAAACTAAGTAAACTTGCCTTTACGATCCGATTTCTCATCAGGTGAAATGGACGCTCCTTTGCCAGCATGATTGTGGAATACCGTTAGTGTAGACACTTCCACCAGAATCATGCATGAGCCGGGGATCACGTCGGGAGGATGAACCTGAAGTTGTCCTCGGCGTCGTCGTTGGCCCAGCCGCCGGAACGGTTCAAGTGATCATAGAAGCTGCAGGAAAATTTAAACACATGTCCGAAATCCCAGTCCACGGCGGCATAGTCGCGCAGCCAGAACTCCGCTTGTACTGGCAGCCATTCCGACCGCTGCGCAAGCGCGAGCGGCAGCCGGTCTACCGGAGATACGAGCTGGATGTGCTCATCCATGCGAAGATCGCGGCTCGCCCGCAGAACCGTAACCATGGCCAGCAGCTGCCGCACGCAGGATCGGAACAGCTCCCCGTAGCCGAGATCGTGAAGCACGTTGAGCGCATGCGAGAACGTGAGCATGTGACCGATCAGATCGTGATGCGCCTCCGCCCGATAGATGCGCTTAAACGCCGCGAGCTCCGACAGTATCAGCGCCGACAGCTCCGCAGGGCCATCGATCGCGGCAGACATCGCCATCATCTCCTCCGAGGCGGGCAGCTTCTTTACTTCAGCTGCCCGGAAGCCGATCCAGGAACGGCCTGGAATCGTGCCTCGAAATGACCGAATGAGCACTGCGATGCCGGCGATATCGTCCGCCGTCCCCCAGCCGTCAAGCTCTCGCAGCGCCGAGAGCGCATGCGCCGCGTAGATGAAATTATGGCCGACCCAATGCAGGCCGTCCAGCGTCTCTTCAAGCGCCTGCACGATCGCCTGCTCCGCCTCCCGCGCGGGAATCACCCCGCCAGCCTGCGTTTCCAGACTCCGTCCCGGCTCGCGCTGCCACGGGCCGCTCTGTTCCAGCTCGCTTCGCCCCCGCTCCTCGTTGCCGAATTCGGCTTGCGGCGCATGCACGGCAAGCATCGCCTCCGTCTGGCGCGCGATGGCATCCTCCGTCTCCGGAGCCAGCCGGTTATTCTGCCGGAAGAAGACGCTTGCGATGGCTGCTGCCCCGTAGTGCGCCTGCCAAATATCGCCCGTACGAGCCTTGCAGCGCGCGATAATGGAAAGGCCAGTCGCCAGGTGGCTGCCTGCCGGCACCGTGCGTGACCTATCGCTGTGCTCCGTCACCGACCGACTCCTCCTTTCCGCCGAGCGTGACGCAAGCTGCCCCGCCGCCTCATGGCGACAACCGAGCGATGACCGCCTCCAGCCGCATATCCGCCATCGAGTCCAGCCGTAAATCGACCTCGCCGAACGTTAATTCACGGGTTACGGCGTTAGGGACGGCAACGCAATAGAGTCCTGCCGCTTTGGCCGCTTTCGCGCCGTTCGGCGAATCCTCGAAGGCGATCGCCTCGTTCGGCGCAATGCCGAACGCTTCGATGACCTGCAAATACAGCTCGGGATCCGGCTTCACCAGCCGAACGTCGTCGCGCACCCGAATGCACTCGAAATACGGTGCCACGTTCAGTTTGGCGAGATGCACCGTTACCCATGCCCGGCTCGAGCTGGAGGCGAGTCCGATGCGCAGTCCGAGCGCGCGAGCCGCTTCCAAATTAGCCTGCACGCCAGGACGGATCGTCTCCGCCTCCAGCAATTGCTCGAATTTGGCCTGATGCCTGCTCCTGAGCTCTTCCCGGTCGATCGCCCGTCCCAAGCAGGCTTCCAAATGATCGAACGGATTGAAGGCGCTATTGTACGTGCCGATGCACTGCCCCCAGACGCCAAGCTCCAGCTCATGGCCGTGCTCCGCGTAAATTTCTTGGAAAGCCTTGTATTCCGGTACCTCGGTATCGTAAATCAAACCGTCAAAATCGAAAATAATCGCCTTGATCACGGATATGCTCCTCCCTCGAAATGGATCATACCTAGTAGTTCTCGATTTCCGTACCTATTCCCTTTTCGAATCCGCCCCGCCGGCTGCCCGGCCGAGCAATCAACCGACTCTTCATTTCGCTTCGGCCGAAATTTCCGTCGTTACGATAACACCGTCCGCGTTATTGCCGCTCACCGTATACGACCCGTCGGCCGGCACGCTAATCTCCATTGCCGCGGATTCGGAGGCAGGATAGTAAGTGACCGTATAGCTCACGTTATCTACCTTAGCCGTTATTGTTCCTCGCTCCTTCAAGGCTGCCAGGTATTCCTCCAGCGTCCAGTCGTTCGCATGCATCAGTTGGCTGTGCGGCTGCCCGACGTACCGGAAATGCCACGGTTCATACTCGATGCCGGTCAGGTCGGTCTTATCCTTGGGATAGCGAAGGACGAAGCCGTATCTCCACGCATTCTTGCTTAGCCACTTGCCTTCCGGCGCCTGACTCATCTCCGCTTCGGTTGAGCCCACGTCCATGGACAGGCCGAGATTATGCTCGCTGTAGCCTGGCGGCAGCGCATAGTCCGACCCTTTCTCCTCGTAGAGCTCCTTCTGCGATTCATTGTCGCGATAGCCGCTATTAATGACAAAATGGCTGATGCCGGCCTCCGCCGCAGCGTCGACCAGCACCTGCCATTTCTCGGCCACGCGCTTCGAGAGCATGATCTTCGTATCCAGCAAGCCGTAGCCATGCTTCAGCTCGGGATGCTCGAAGAGATTAACGATATCGGTCAGCCTGCCATTGTCGTCAACGGGATGCTGCTTATCGACGAGCAGCAGGTTTCCTTGGTGAAGTTGATTCACGCCTGCCGTTACCTTGCGCATTTGCATCGCGACGGATGCTTCCGTGACACCATCCTCGCCGCCGCCAGCCCATTCCTTCACATGCTGCGCACCTTCCACTCCGATCAACACCAGCAGCATCAGACCTGCGATTCGCATGTTCCTCATCATCGTTTCCATTCCTCTCGCAAAAACATTCGTCTTGCAAGAATAGAGCAAACGATTAAAGAAGACCTTGCGGAAAGCTTAACTTTTTCTTAATTCACTCCGCGGGCGCATTCATACAAGCGCTGCGGTCAAAGCATCTTAGTTATAGTTGCGCGCGATCGTTTCCAGATATTCTTCGATCGGAACCGAATGCCGCAGCGCCAGCAGCCCTTTGCCTGCCTCGCCCACGACCGTCCGGAATTGCTTGCTTTCCCCGGTCGCCTGCGCCGCTATGGCATCGACGATGATTTGTGGATCGTCCAACTGACTGCTATCGTTGCTGCTCATCAAACCGACGACTTTGTTCATCAAATCATCGTAAGCCGTGATGTTCTCGTCCTTGTTCCAACGAATGCTGTTTACGAAGTTGTTGCCGCTCGAACCGCCCTGCTCGATGAGACGAAGCTCGATATTCAGCGGCTTGAGCTCGTAATACAGGCCTTCCGTCAAGCCTTCCAGAGCAAACTTGGACATGTTATACAGAGAGCCCAGCGGTACCGCCGTCGTGACCCCCATGAAGGAGCTGATGTTGATGAACATGCCGCCGCCTTCGGCTCTGAAGTGGGGCAGGAACTTGCGGATGACATTGATCGGGCCGCGGGCGTTCACCGCAAACTGCCAATCAATAGTTGCTTCCTCGGCCAGCTCCAGCGCACCGTAGGAGCCCATGCCCGCATTGTTGACGACAACGTCGATCTTCCCGAAAGCGGCGACCGCCTCATCGACGGCCGAGTTGACCTCATCCAGGTTCGTGACGTCCAGCTTGAACAGTTTGATGTTGTCGTACGCGGTCAGCTCCGTTTCTTTCTCCGGGGTGCGCATCGTCGCGGCGACGTTCCAGCCCAGCTTCGCGAAATGAATGGCCGTCAGTTTACCGAGTCCAGAGCTAGTTCCTGTAATAAAGATCGTTTTCGTAGTCATATTGAATCTCCTCCAGTAGTTGTTTTGAATTAGATTAACCATAAATTGAACGTTCATTCTATCTATTGCAAACTTTCACTTTCAGACGAGGGGACGGACGGATGAGACACTCTGCAAACGATCGGACTGTCTGGCATCTTCCAGCAGAATAGTTAGCCGACAGACTTGTTACAGAAAAAGTTCATATCGTTCCTGCAGCAACTTGACTCTTAAATCGAACGTTCGATCTATACTTAGCGAAAAGAAAGAAGCAGGTCGCCGGACTTATTCGTTCCAGCCCTTTTCTTTGCTTACCGCGTTCCAGAAGGAAAGGATCGCCTGCTCCTCGACGTCTTCCGTCAGCTCCAGCATGTTCTGCTGGTGGCTCTTCAGAAGATAGACGGTGGATCCATAATGCATCTGCACCATCATATGCGGTTCCAGCTCAATGAACAAGCCTTGATCAATCGCCTGCCGGTACAGCTTCTCCAGCGGCCCGCACCATCCGCCTTTGTAGGCTTCCAGCTTGGACTGCTCGTAAATATACGGCGAGAACGAATACTGCTCGATGAACCGAAAGCCCTTCGGGTACGTCTTGCCAAGCTCGATGACATTGCGCCACGCCCGGCGAAATTGTTCCTGCACGGATTCGGCTTCGTTCAGATCCTTCGTCACGAATTGTCCGTTGAACAAGACGATCGCCTTGTACAGCTCGTTGATAATGTCTTCCTTGCTGCTGAAATAATGATAAATGTTGCCCGTGGATACGCCGGACTCCTTGGCGATCAACGACATCGACGTTGCCTGCAGTTCTTTGTCGATGATCAAATGGAGCGTCGTCTCCAAAACGGCCTGCTGGACTTTGTTATAGCGCTCGAACATGCTTGACTCCCTCCTCCTTTCCGATTCGAAAAGATTAGATCGAATGATCGTTCTAATCATAATCCATAGGTATCGCTCCCGTCAACCCACCGCACGAAGACACGGTACGGTGTGTGACGAGAAGGGCGCGCGGGAAGCTCACAGACGCATACGGCGGCACTTGGGTGCGGGACGGCGCGACCGTGGACCATGGAGGGCGCGACCCGCGACGCGGCACTGTGCAACCCGCCGCTTACCGCGAGCCTTGACCGGGCGATGACGCCCGGCAGCGCTTGGAGCCATCCATTATTTGGAGCGATCCCGCTGCGATGTTTCCCCGTCCCCGCGCTCCCCGGTGCCAGCATGCTCGGCGACACGCTCGCTTTCCCCGCCGTCCAGCGGCAGCCTTACCTCGAAGCAGGTGCGCACGGCATCGCTATGAACCGTGATCGTACCGCCATGCTGCTCCACGATATTGCGGACGATGAACAGGCCGATGCCGGTCCCGCCGCTTTGGGACGTCCGCGCCTGATCGCCGGTGTAGAACATGTCGAAGATATGCGGCAGCTGCTCGGGAGGAATAGTATCCCCGTAATTGACCACCCGTATGACCGCTTCGCCGGCCTCCGCTTCGCAATGGATATCAATGAACTGTCCGTCCCCGCCGTACCGGACGGCATTGGTCAGCAAATTCTCGAATACGCGGGCCAGCAGTTCGCCGTCGCCCCTCATCTCCACCTGCGAATCCATGTGCAGCCTGACCGTCAGCTCGGCATTCTCGAAGACCGGATACAGCTCTTCGTTCAGCTGGACGAGCAGCTCGCTGACATCCAGCTTCGCGAGGTGAAGCGGCGCCTTGCCATAATTCATGCGAGTGACCTCGAACAGCTCGTCGATGAGCTTCTCGAGCCTTCGGGATTTCGTAAAGGCGATCCCCATATAATGCCGAACCTGTTCCTTGGACAAACTTTCGTCCCGCAGCACAATATCCAAGTAGCCCAATACCGACGTCAGCGGCGTCCGGAGATCATGCGCAAGGTTGAGCACGAGCTGATGCTTGCTGGTCTCCGCAAAATCGCCCCGCTCTACCGCCATCTGCAGGTTATCGCCAGCCTGGTTGAGGTCATCCGCGATGCGGGCGAATTCGTCCTGCGAGCGGATGACGACGCGACTGCTGAAATCTCCCTGGGCAAGCCTGCGTATGCCCGCCGAAATGTCGGCAAAATACGCCGCATACGGCTTCGTCAACAGATAGAAAAATAAAGTCGTGAACGGAATCATCAGGATGATGGCGAACTGGAAGTCCCCGATGTTCTCGATATACCGCCGTACCCGGAAAAACGGATCGTTCGCATACCAGACATGGGACAAATAATACGTTTCCAGCGCCCTGTAGGCGATAAACATGACGATGCCCGAGAGAAGCATGCTGAGTCCGAGCAGCAGGAGCATCTTGAATCGGAAGCTGAACGCCGGCTTATCCATTGAAGGTGTACCCTACGCCCCAGACGGTCTTGATCCACTTGTCCTTGTCGTCGCCCAGCTTCTTGCGCAAGGTTCGGATATGCACCATGACCGTATTGCCGCTCTCCAGGTACGTCTCCCCCCAGACGCGCTCGAACAGATGCTCGCCGCTGAACACTTGCTTCGGATGGCTGGCAAGCATATACAAGATATCGAATTCCTTCGGCGTCAATTCGACGGGGCTGCCGTACTTGGTCACCGTATGCCGGCCGGTATCGATGACGAGGCCGCCGATCTCCAGCACCGGCGAGCTCCCGCCCGACTGCTGATTAAATTGAAGCGCGCGCCGCAATTGGGCGCCCACGCGGGCGACCAGCTCCATCGGGTTGAACGGCTTGGTCATGTAATCGTCGGCGCCGATGACGAGCCCCGTGATTTTGTCGAGATCGCTCGTCTTGGCGCTGAGGAAAATAATCGGCATCGCGGAATGCTCCCGAATGCGGCGCGTCACCTCGTATCCGTCGAGCCCCGGCATCATGATATCGAGAATCGCAAGGTCGATCGTCTGCGACTGGACCGCCAGCACCGCTTCTTGGCCGGAGGCCGCCTTGATGCAGCGGTAGCCCTCCTTCTCCAAATGCAGCTCGACCAAGTCGGCGATTTCCGCTTCGTCGTCCGCGATCAGTATCGTATTACGCTTCATTCGTTTCCAGCTCCCGACCCGGCAAGCGTTGACTTGCCGATTTTCAATCTACGTAGAGGTAGTCTACCATTTAAAACTAAAAAATATCTTAAACTTCCACAACGGGCGTTCGGATGGGAAACTATTCGAACAGGGGCCGCCATAACAGCATGCATCGGCTTGGGCTTTGGCTTTGGCTTTGGCTACAACACAGCTCGCTTGGTTGATTGGTTGAAACAAGAAAAACCCGGTCCGCTCGATTCGGAGCGGATCAGGTCTTGCACCTCGGTTATCATTCACGCATGCTCGCCAAGCCGGGCCAGCTTGCGAATTTCTTTGCTGGGCAGAATCGACGGTTCATATCTACCCGCGGCAGCATGGATCATCGCCAGCCCGAGCTCACGCAGCGTAATGACGCCGTTCGGGAGAAGCGTCCTCGCGATCGGATACAGCCACTTCAGCGCACGGTAATACGGATGGACGTTCTTGAGCCCTTTGGTCGGATGCATATAGCCGGGACGGAACATGTAGGCCCGCTTGAATGGCAGCCGCAGCAGCTCATTCTCGGTCCTTCCCTTCACCCGTGCCCACATGCTTCTGCCCTGCTCGGTGCTGTCGGTACCCGAACCCGTGACGTAGCAGAACACCATGTCGGGGTTCAAGCCCGCGAGGAGCTCCGCGGCATGAAGCGTCAGATCATGCGTCACGCGGGTATAATCCGCTTCGTTCATGCCCACCGAAGAGACGCCGAGGCAGAAATAGCAGGCGTTATAGCCCGTCAGCTCTCCGGCGACAGGCGACAAATCGTACAACTCCGGAAGCACGAGCTCCCGAAGCTTGGCATGCGTCACGCCGCAAGGCTTCCGGCCGATGACCAGCACCTGCTCCACATCGGGGTGCAGCAGGCATTCATGCAATACCCCTTCGCCGACCATGCCGGTTGCGCCCGTAACGATCGCGCGGATCGGCCGCTTGGCTTCTTGCTGCTTCATTTTCGCCCGTCCCCTCTCCCATTGCCCTTCCCATTCCCATATGACACGCAGCGTTCGTTGCGTTATCTGGTCAAGTATTTGCGAAGGCCGTCCACGGCGACTTGATGATCTTCTTCGCCCGTCAGCCCGGACACCGTCACCGTACCGACCTTGCCTTGTCCGCGCACGACAAGCGGGAACGAGCCGCCTTCGCCTTGGTACTCCTCAAGCGATAGCCCGGAGCCGTCCTTGAACGTGGTGCCTTCCGCCTTGTACTTCTCCCCCACGTACAGCGAGCTGTGGCCGAAATGGTTGACGACGTTCTTCTTGGTGTTGATCCAGTAAATGTTGTCTTTGGACGTCCCCGTCATGTAGTGCGTGAACAACGGGTATTCGCCGTTATCGATATGTACGGCAATGCCTTTGCCGAGCACGTCTTTGGCGTGCTTGACGATGATGCAGCCCAGTTCATAGGCATCCTCGTTCGTAAACGATTCGAATTGCAGTTCTTCTTCTTGCGTCAATAAGGCTTCCAGGAATTCGCTCATCGTTGTCCCTCTTTCTGTAGGTGCTCCCTCTTATAGTACGATAAAACGGATGACAATATAAATCGGCCCGCCGTCAATCTCGGTCAAGGCGCGGTTCCCCTCGATGCGACGTACCAGCCGTAGCCGCCTTTCTTCACGTAAACGTAGGCTGCATCCACGTTCGAAACCTCGTACAGTCTCCCGTATTGCGGGTCTTGTCTTCCCTGCGTCACGCTGGCCCCGAACGCTTGGATGGGATGCAAAGACACGAGCAGATCTTTCCTGACGGCGAATTCGGCGGTCGGTGAAGGCGTGAAGAGAATCAGGATAAAACCGGCGACAACGATTATCGGGAGCATGACCATGAGCCGTTTGCTTCTGCCTGCCACTGCCACTTCGCTCACTCCTCTTGACGTGTTTGGTTCTGCGCTGCAGCAGCCGCTAGATCTTCAACGCTCTGAAATTGGCCATTTTCCCGTCGATAAAGCCGTCGTCGAAATCCGCCGCCCCAATCAGCTCCGATTCGTTGAAGCAAAGGGCGAAGAGCCATAGCTGCCGCAGCGCGACGAAGAGCGGCACGGCCTGTTCGTCCTGTGCGCCGAGCGTCCGCTCCGACCGGTAGCCGTCCAGAAACGCCGACCACAAGGCCTCGACTTCATCCGGGTCATGCCCGCTGTGGATTTCCCTCGCCAAGCGGAATTCGGCGATATCGTAAGCCCGCCAGCCATACCCGCATAGATCGAAGTCGTAATGCGTCATCCGTCCGTCTTCCGTATACGATACGTTGGTGTTGCCATGCAGATCGCCGTGACAGATGCCGAAGTCCAATCCCCCGTCGATCAACGGCTGGAGCCGCTCTCTCAGCTCGGTAACGCGCTGCTGCAGATAAGCAAAATCCTCCTGGCGATCCGCAAGATGCGCCTCGATGACGCTCAGAGGACGATCAATGAGAACGTCCAATTCGATCCGGTCCCGTGCATGTCGGCTGACGAACGCGTTGGCCGCTTCATGGAGCCGTGCCACGGACTGCCCGAATCCCCGGCTGTCCTCCGTCGTCCGAACCCGCCGCTCCCTTCCTTCCGCGAACGTGAACAGCACGCCGTGCTTCGTTCCTTCCGCGGCCGGGAACGCGTTAATGAACGTTCCGTCGCGCTTCGCGATCGGCGTCGATACAGGAACCCCTTGACGAGCGAGATGAACCAGCAGGTCCAGCTCGAAGGCGATATCGGAAGACGTCCGCCGGTCCGCCCGATAGGCGCGGAACATATAGCGGGCCGACTCCGTTTCCAAGAGGTACGTGTCGTTCATCCCCCGCAGGAAATACTGAAAAGACCGAGGTTGATCGATATCGTAATGCTGCCGGATATGCGCGAGCAGCGCCTCCCGTGAGAGCAGCGTATAGCTGGCAGGAAAGAGATGCATAGAATCAGGAGCCTCCTAGCAAATATGATCTCTCAACTATACCACATTATGGAAGATCGCTCCTCCGTCCAGCAGGCTTATCACTGAAGCTTGAAGCACCATGATAAGGTTTTTATGATCCATTCATTTATGTTAAAGGTAGGATCTCAGCCAACCTTCTAACTTGCACAAATGTTCTATAATAAGGTTGATCACGCTTAAGAAGGAGCTGTGTCCATTGAAAGATACGATTCAAATTGTAGGAGCCTTCGAGAACAACTTAAAGAATATCTCGCTTCATATTCCGAAATACAAGCTTGTGGTGCTGACCGGGCCATCCGGGTCCGGCAAATCGACGCTCGCCATGGACACGCTGCAGCGGGAGTGCCAGCGGCAATACATGGAGTCCATGGGCATGGTATCCGACTCCATCAACAAGCCGAAGGTCGGCGCCATCGTCGGTCTGTCGCCGTCCATCAGCGTCGGGCAGCATGTGACGAACCGCAATCCGCGGTCCACCGTCGGTACGGTGACGGACATTTACACGTACATGCGCACGATCTATGCCCGGGCAGGCGAGCGCCCGTGCCCGCACTGCGGCGGACTCGTTCCGCCTCCACCGGCGGAAGCGGCCGGCATGAATATTGCCAACGAGGAAGAGCGTCAGGAATGGATTCACTGTCCGCACTGCGCCGCGAAGCTGGAGAAGCTGACGATGACTCATTTCTCGTTCAACACCCTGCAGGGGGCATGCGAAACCTGCTCCGGCCTCGGATCGGTGGCGACGCTGCGGATGGATGCGATTTTCCAAACGGACAAAGGGCTGCGCGGAGGCGGCGTTCCTCATCTCTACGACATGATGGTAGAGTATTACACGAATATTTTGAATGCCAGCGGGAAGCATTACGGGTTCGCCTTCGATCCCGAGCTGCCGCTGAAGGATTATCCCGAGGCGCAGCTGGACCTGCTCTACTACGGCACGGAGAGCGAGCAGTTCTCGCGTCACTACCCTGACGTGAAACCGCCGAGGACGGTGGCGCTCGGCAAGTTCGAGGGCATCGTGACCGGCATCTGGCGCCGCTACAAGGAGAAGGGCGCCGAAGCCGAGGGCGGCATGAACGCGGCCGATTTCTTCCATCAGCAGGAATGCCCGGATTGCCGCGGAGCGAAGCTGAACGCGGTCAGCCGTTCGGTCAAGGTAGGCGGCTCAGCCATACACGAGGTCACGGAGCTGCCGCTTGAAGAGGTGCTGACTTGGACCGAGCGCGTGACCGCCGAGCTTCCCCCGGCTATCCTGGAGATGCTGGCCACGTTCATCTCCGACGAGATTCCGTCCCGCCTGAAGCGGATTTTGCATGTCGGCCTCGGTTATCTGTCGCTGAACCGCCAGACCGTGACCCTCTCCGGCGGCGAAGCGCAGCGCCTGCGGCTCGCCTCCCTGCTCGGCTCCGGACTGACCGGCGTGCTGTACATTCTCGACGAGCCGACCGCCGGCCTCCATCCCCGAGATACGGCCGGCCTCATCCTCGTGATGAAGCAGCTGCGCGACCTCGGCAATACGGTGCTCGTCATCGAGCATGACGTCGACATGATGCGCGCAGCCGACCATGTCATCGATATGGGGCCCGGGGCGGGCAGCATGGGCGGGCGCGTCGTCGGCGAAGGCACGCTTGCGGACCTGATGGCGTCGCCGGAATCCGTCACTGGCGCCTACCTGCGGGAAGAGACCGCATATAAGGCGCGGCCAAGCCGGCGCCCGGGCACTGGCAGCGCGCTGACCGTACGCGGCGCCACGGCGCGGAACCTCAAGAACGTCACGGCGTCGTTCCCGCTCGGCTGCCTCGTCTCCGTGACCGGTGTCTCCGGCTCCGGCAAATCGACGCTGCTCTTCGACCTGCTAGCCGAGGGCGCGAACGACAATCTGCGTCCGGAAGGCTGCACGAGCATCGACGGCACGGAGAACGTCGGCAACTGGATCACCTTCGACCAATCCCCGATCGGGCGGATGCAGCGCTCCAACGTGGCGACGTACACCGATATTTTCACGGCGATGCGCAATTTGTTCGCAGGGCTTCCGGCGGCGAAGAAGCTGAAGCTGACGTCCAAGCATTTCTCCTTCAACACGGCCGGCGGGCGCTGCGAGAATTGCCAAGGACTCGGCGTACTGACCGTGGATATGCATTTCCTGCCGGATATTGAAGTCCGCTGTCCGGCCTGCAAGGGACGCCGCTTCCAGGATGAGGTGCTGCAGGTTACGTACGAAGGGTACTCGATCTCGGACTTGCTCGACATGACCGTTCAGGAGAGCCTCGACGTGTTCGAGAACCACGACAAAATGGCCGAAACGATCCGGCTGCTCTGCGAAGTCGGCCTCGGCTACCTGCATTGGGGGCAGTCGGTGCGCACGCTGTCCGGCGGCGAAGGCCAGCGGCTGCGCCTCGCGAAGGAGCTCGCCAAGCGCACGAAGAAGCATACCCTCTATCTGCTGGACGAACCGACGACCGGCCTGCATCCCGCGGACGTCCGCCAGCTCACGCTGCTGCTCGACAAGCTCGTCGACGCCGGGAACACCGTCATCGTCGTGGAGCACAACCTGGAGCTGATCCGCGAATGCGACTGGATCATCGACATCGGCCCCGAGGGCGGCGAAGGCGGCGGCACGGTCGTCGCGGAGGGCACGCCGGAGCAGGTGGCGCAGGTGCGCCGGTCGCACACGGGACGGTATTTGCGGGAAGCGCTGGGCGGCTGAACGAGGGCAAACGTGAGACGAAAAGGCGAGGCGCTTCGCGCTAATAGACTGAGGCACCTTCCCTTCAGTGCCGGCATTGCCGGTGAGCGCTCCCGTGGTGCTTCGCACCAAAGTCGCTCTCCCTCGGCATGCCGGCGCTTGCGCTTCGGCCTCTGACCCGCACAGGGCGCTCTGCGCCCGATGGGAGCAGGACCCAGTCGTTTTCAGTGCGAATAAGGTGACTGAGATTCGTTACAATTACCGCCCTAACACAAAAACCGCTTCGCCTCGGATCCAATCCGTAGCGAAGCGGTTTTTGTGCATGGCAAAGGTCTGCGGCGCTTGCGCTGCCCCAGCCCTGCCTCCAACGCTTCATCAGCGCTTCGGCTTCAGTATCGCCCATTCCACCAGCATGAAGTTCACGATCAAGCCTGCCCAAATGTTCACGTTCAGCACGTTCTCGACCATCCCTTCCCTGCCCTCGGGAAGCGAGAAGCCATGCAGCACGCCGTACGTCAGCAGCAGCACCGGCACGAGCAGCCGGCCGCTCACGGCGACCAGCGTAATGCCGAAGCTGCGGATCATCCATCTTCGGTGGGCGGCGAAGTCCCGGCGAACGGCACTCCGGTAGCCTTGCCAGGTGGTGAACAGCCAGATCAGCGCCAAGGCGATAAAGCCGACGGATTTCGAGAAATCATCCATGTACCCGGTCAGCGGCAGCGCCAACAAGGCGCTGATCATCACGCTGACCGCGTAGACGCTGCCCAGCATCCGATGCAGCTTCGGCCGCTGCGTCCGGACGCGCTCGATAAACTGCGTGAAGCCTGTCAGCAGCGCTGCGAACGCAAACAAGATATGCGTTACAAGTATCGGAAACTGCAAACTTCCAGGTGACACATCCACGCGGCTGCTTGACGAATCGAACGTCAAGTAAGGCGCGGAAAAACCGATCATGATGCCCAGCGACACGATGACGAGCAGCCACCAGCTTCTTCTCATGCCCAAACCCATGCACGCTCCCGAACGGCGTTCATCCTCCGTGCTCGGACAAACCGCCCATAATAGCTTATCGTAGCACAAGTCCGCCGCCGTTCAGTCCGTCCCCGGACGGAGACGGCAAAAAACCTTGGGACGCCGCTTGCGCCCCAAGGTTCGTTGTCGTGCCGTTCAAACCGATGCTAGTTGTGATCCCTATGTTTATACATCCGCAGGAGCTGCGGCTCCCGGACGCCCGTCTTTCGCGGACGCCGGGCGATCCTTCGCGGCTTGCGACTCGACCGGCACCGCGGCCGAAGGCTTCACCCGGCCGACGAACATGGCGAGCGGCAGCGCGATGATCGCAACGACCGTCGCGACGACATAGACATCGTTGACGCTCATCGTGAACGACATCATGCCGATATGCACCTCGTTCGTATCCCCGGCCTTCGCCAAGTCCGCCGCATGATGCGTCGAACGGGAAGCGAGCATGGTCGTGAAGATCGCGATGGCGAACGAGCCGAATACGTTCCGCAGCCAGTTCGAGATCGAAGACGCATGCCCGGTCATATGGCGGGAGACGCGCTCCATCGCCGCGTTGCTCGCCGGCATCATGACCATCGCGATGCCAAGGTTACGCACGATCATCCACCACAGAATGTAGCTGTGCGAGATGTCGATGCTCGACCAGCTGAGCATCAGCGTGCCGAGCGCGAGCAGCGGAATGCCGACGCCCATCAGCCAGCGCGGACCGACCGACGTATAGAGCTTTCCGATGATCGGCATGACAAGCGCCATTACGAGCGAGGCGGGAAGCAGAATCAACCCCGTATCCATCGTGGATACCATTTGGATGCGCTGCAGGAAGAGCGGCGTCAGCAACGTACCGGAATAGAGGCTGATCGTCAGAATAATCGTGATGATCAGATTGAGCGTATAACGTCCATTCGCGAGCACGCGCAGCTCCAGCAGCGGCGTCTCGATCCGAAGCTCCTGCCAGACGAAGGCAGCCAGCAGCACGCCGCCGGCAATGAACAGCGAAATGACTTTGGCGGAGCCCCAGCCCCAGGCATGCCCTTGGCCGAGCGCGAGCAGCAGCGCGACGCTGCCGAACATGACGGTAACGAAGCCGATGGCGTCGAATTTCTTCGGCACGCTGAGCCGGTAATAAGGAATGTAGGCAGCCACCAGGACGATGGCGATCAGGCCGATCGGGAGGTTCATCCAGAAGAGCCATTGCCAATCGAAATTCTGCAGCAGCCAGCCGCTAAAGGTCGGTCCGAGCGCCGGCGCCATCATCGCGGCGAGCGACCATAGGGCGATAGCCATCGCTTGTTTGTCCCGGGGGACGACTTGGTAAATAATTGCCATGGATGCGGGCAGAATAAGTCCGCTGAATATGCCCTGCATGACCCGGAACGCGATCAGGGAATATTCATCCCAAGCGAGCGCGCAAAGCACCGAGGCCAGCGTGAAGCCGCCAAGCGCGAACAGGAACAGCCGCTTATAGCTGAACTTCTCGCCTAAGTAACCGACGATCGGCGCGAACGTTCCCATCGCCAGCATGAAGCCGGTGAGCGTCCACTGAATCGTGCCTAGACTTGTGTGAAAGTGATCCTGCAAAATCGGAAGTGCGATATTAATCGTGCTGGATGCCAGCACGCATAAGAACGAGCCGACGAATATCGCGATCATAATCGGCCAAAAGCTGACTTTCGGCGCTGTTTGTTCCGCCTGTTGTTCCATCGTTTCCCCATCTCTCCGTTTCATTTGCCCCTATGTTCATTTTTACATATAATTTGAAGGCAGGAATATTATAAATCGCCTCCCAATGATATGTCAAAATATATATACAGAAGGGAAATGCAATGAATACGCTCTCGTACGGTCTGCTCAGTCTGCTCTCGAATTCAGCTGATTCCGGCTACGATCTCATGCGCAAAATTCAGCCGTTTTGGCCCGCTAAGCACAGTCAAATCTACCCGCTCCTTGCCCAGTTGGAAAACGGCGGCCATGTCCAGCACACGCTTGTCGTCCAGTCGGACAAGCCGGATAAGAAAGTCTATTCCATCACAGCCTTAGGGAAGGAAGCGCTCCGAAGCTGGCTGACGCTGCCGGCGTGCGAGCCGAACACGCGCGACGAGCTGGTGCTCAAGCTCTACTGCATGGAACAGGGCGACCTCGCCGATATCCGTCGGCTGCTGGAAACGCGCGTCGCCTACAATCAAGACAAGCTGCAGTGGCTTCAGGCCAAGCTCGACGTCTACAACCTGCAGCAGCCCCCGCCTCCGCTTGGCACCCTCCTGCTGATGAAGAAAGCCGAGCACCATTTCGAGTCCGATCGGGCATGGTCGGAATGGGCGCTGCAGCAGCTCACGGAGCGCCAAAACCAAGAAGAGCCGAATTCCCGTTGAAGGGAACTCGGCTCTTCTTTCGTCTGGATGATAGACGGCATTATTTCACTAGCAGGACCGGACAATGCGCATGCTGCACGACGCTGTGGCTGACGCTGCCGAGCAGAATCTCGGAGACGATGCCTGCGCCGCGGGTACCCATGACGATCAGATCGGCCTCAGCGTCTTTCGCAGTCCGGACGATCACCGTCGCCGGATCGCCGTCCGCAGTCAGCGTATTGAACGCAAAGCCCGCTGCTCTCAGCTTGGCCGCTGCGGGCTCGATGACTTGCCGGCCCTCTTCCTCCAGCGCCCGCTCCAGATCCATGCCGATGACCGGCTCGTTCAGCGTAAGCGATGGGTTCACGTGCAGCGCGGTCAATCGGACACCCGAGGACAATGCCTTAGCTAAGCTAATGGCGCTATCCAGTGCCTTGCCGGCCTGTTCCGATCCGTCGATAGGAATAAGAATATGCTTATACATCGTAACGACCTCCCAATCATTTTGGCACTGACATGCACGATATGTTTTAGGCTTAATGAGCGCTCTCGACATCATCTACGTGCTTCAGATGCTTCGTATTCACCAGAAGATACAGGGCTGCAACCACGACGAACGCGCCGCCAACGACGAACGGCATATGCGGGTTGAACCACTCCGCCAGCTTGCCGGCCAGGTAAGGCGCGATCGCGCCGCCGATGAAACGAAGGAAGCTGTATGCGGCGGAAGCCGTTGGACGCTCGACCGGAGCGGCGTTCATGACCGCTGTCGTAATGAGCGTATTGTTGTTGCCGAGAAAAGCGCCGGCTACGATAACCATGATGATGACGACTGTTTTATCCGTTGTCCAGTACGCCATGACGAACAAGGTCGCGGCGAATAACAGCAATTGCACGACCATGGACGGCAGCGTGCCGAAGCGCTTCTGCAGCATAGGCGCCGTGAAGACGGACGTGAAGGCGAGCATGAGTCCCCAACCCAGGAAGACGAGGCCGAGCTGATGCTCGTCCAGGCCCAAGTGGCCCAGAACAAGCGCCGCGTAGACAAGCAGGGTGAAGAAGCCGAAGTTGTACAGCATAGCAGCGATACCGAAGGTGCGAAGCGCACGGAATTTCAGCGCGCGGAACGGATCGGCAAGCGAAGCTTTCTTCTTCTTGGCCCCGGAGGCCGGCAACGAAGCCATCAGTTTGGCACGGGACGGCATGAGAACCAGAATTAAGATGAAGGCAAGAACCATGAGACAAGCCACGCCGAAGAACGGGCCTCTCCACGAGATGGCGCCAAGCTCGCCGCCGAGCAGCGGACCGACGGAGATGCCGAGACCGACCGCTACCTCGAACAAAATAATGGACTTGCCGACGCCGGTCTTGGACATCGACACGATAGCCGCAAGCGCCGTCGCGACGAACATCGCATTACCAAGGCCCCAGCCGCCGCGCAGCCATACAAGCGACCAAATGCCGTTGGACATCCCGCCCAGCGCGGAGAAGATGGCAATCACGATAATGCCGGTAAGCAGCGTCCATTTCATGCCGAGTCTAGAGGAAACGACGCCCGTAATGAGCATGGCGATCGCCATAACGGCGTTATAGCTCGTGAACAAGAGCGTGACATCGCTGCTTGAAGCGTTAAGCTTCTCGGCGATGGCCGGCAGGATCGGGTCGACGAGACCCAGTCCCATGAAGGCGATAATGCTGGCGAATACGACCGCCCATACCGCGATGGGCTGGCTGAACATGCTGACTTTCTTCGCAGGCTGCGTATTCGCGGCAGCGCTGCCGTTGGTGGTTGCTGTGGATTGCATGTTTCTTAGGACTCCCTTTCCTTCGATAGTTTGGCTATGCCGTCTGTGACGCGTTTCTGAAGGAATTCGATCTCCTTCCGAAACTCGATCATCTTGGCGAGCTTCTGGTCGATCATACCTAGCTGCTGTCCGATGATCGTATCGATATCGCGCAGCTGCAACAGCTTCGCGTCTACCTCTTCGATCTTCACGTACTGCTCCTTCAGCTCGCCCAAATTCTCGCGAATCGCAACGAAATCCAAAATTTCCTGCAGGGAAAAACCGAGCACGTCGCGGGCGTTCATGATTTGCTTTAACCGCTCAATATGCGTTCGGGTGTACAGGCGGATACCGCCTTCGCTTCGCTCCGGAGGCGGAATAAGACCGATCTCCTCGTAGTAGCGAATGGTCCGCTTCGTTAACCCGCACTCTTTGGCGACGTCGTCAATCTTGAAATGATCCACGTGAATGCCTCCCTCTTCTTCCGTACACATTCGGTTGATATGGTTCAAGCATATTCCAATCTAACGTTAACGTCAACGTTAACTTTTGGTTATGTACATGCTTTGCTTGTCCGAACGAATACTTGGCTTACTATGCCCATCATGCGAACTTACATGCAAAGCAGGCAACGGATGCCGGCAAACGAACACGCCGAATGATCACGAAAAAAAGGCCCCCGCCTATCCGGAGCCTCTTCTTCTACAGCGCAGGGCGGCCGGGCGCGATAGAAGTCGACGCGTATCCGCCTTCCGTCACTGGCTCCCAAATTGTAAAGCTAAGACCTGCCTGGACGCGCAGGACAACTGCGCGTCCTTATCCATTACGCCAGCGCAAGTCCCGCGCTAGCATAACCGACAACCGTATTAATAAGCGTAACGCCCGATGCGGTCGCGGAGAACACCATCAGCAGTCGCGTTCCCGCCGTTACGGGGATTGTAAGACCGGTCGTTATTCCGCTCGCGATGTCGCCGATCGCGATAATGCCCGTAAGCGCAGGCGCCAGAGTGACGAACGCTCCCGGAATCGGGTTGAAGATATTATTCGGCGTCGGCGAGCTGTACAGCTGTGCCGTAATGGTCACTGTGCTGCCGACGAGCGTCAGCGCCAAGGTCGTGCTGAAGTAGGCCGCAATGGACGTGATCGTCCGTGCTTCCGGTACGGAGAACGACATGTTGAGCGCCGTGCCGCCGGCTCCGGTAAGATCGATGGTCGTGCCCACGAGCGTGACGCCCGGGAAAGAAAAGCCGAATCCGAGGAGCGTCGTCGTACCGACAACCCCTCCGAGCACCGTCGTCAGAACGGCCGGCGTCCCCGAGGCAAATGGAATGATCGCGCTTGTTCCCGGTGGTCCGGTCGGACCCGTATCGCCTGTCGCGCCGGTGCCGCCGGTCGCGCCCGCTACTCCAGCTGCTCCATCGGCGCCTGTCGGGCCAGTCGGACCCGTCGGGCCTGTCGCGCCTACTCCCGGACCGGTAGCTCCCGTTGCGCCTGTCGGCCCGGTGATGCCGATTCCTGCAAGTCCTGTCGGGCCTGTTGCGCCTGTTGCTCCTCTTGCTCCTGCTGCTCCTGCTGCTCCTGTTGCGCCTGCCGCTCCCGGATCGCCGGTAGGCCCTGTCGCCCCGCGCGGTCCCGGTGGACCCGGAGGCCCCGGATGTCTGCCCATGCACTCATCTCCCTATTTATAAACTTATGACATCATACAAAACAGAAGCGATAAGGTGCACAACAAACGCCCGGTCCCACGAAAATAGGCGTTGGACGCGCACCATTGGCTGATTTTATGTCCTGGCATGCCATTGTCCCATGCCGTTCGGCAGCAATCGCATTACATGTAAGAGGATTGTCTGCCGGGGAGTGACAAGAGTGGAGAACGTCAAGCTTATCGCGATCATGGTGCCGACCAGAAGAAGCCGGGCACGCGCATTGCGCATCTATCAACGTTATTGCGATCCGTCCATCCGGCTAATCGCGTTTTGTCCGAACGATCTGCTGTGGGGCAAACGGCGGGTTATCGGACTGACCGCGTACAAGGGCCGCTGGAAGCAGCGGGTCTTCCCTTTGCCCGACGTCGTCTATAATCGCTGCTTCAATCAGAAAACAGAGACCATCGCGCGTTTGGAAGCGGCGATCGGTCATAATAAGTGCTTCAACGTCATCAACTTCTTCAACAAATGGTACCTGTACAACATCCTGAAGCCATCCAGCGTCGCGGCTTATGTGCCGGATACGTACCTATACGACAGGGACGAACTGCCGGGGCTGCTGAAACGGTACAGGCTGATGTACATCAAACCGGTGTACGGGTCCATGGGCAAGTTCGTATACCGGATCGAATGGATGGAAACCGGCGAAATTCATGTTGCCCTGCACAGCTTGACGGCGAAATTCATTTGCACCAGCGTCGAAGAGGTCCAGGAGCTGCTGGATAAGCATCTGATCGGAAGAAAATATCTCGTGCAGCAAGGCATTCGCAGCCAGCTGCTGGGCCGGCGGTATTTCGATTTCCGTATCCTGATGCAGAAGAACCGAATCGGTCAATGGGCAATCACCAATATCGTGACGAGATTCGCTTATCGGCAGTACTTCAACACGGCTGTCTGCGAAGCGGTCGTGGACGCGGCCGAGATCCTTCCGCTCGTATTCGGGCCGAACGAGATCGGGGACATCGCGCATGCGCTTGATGATGCGAGCCGCGGCGCCGCGCTCGCCGCCGAGGAGCAGCTAGGTCTATTGGGCGAGCTCAGCGTTGATTTTATCGTCGACACCAAGAAGCGGCTATGGATTATTGAGCTGAACGGCAAGCCCCATAAGAGCATTTACGAGGACCTGAAAGGGCGAGTCTTCCAGCAGAATATTTACCGGCGGCCGATGGAATATGCCGCTCATCTCGCAGAAGCGAAAGAGTATCCGGCAATACCGCGGGCCACTCCGCCCAGCGCAAATAACCCCGTTCCCTCCATACCGGAGAAAACGGGGATATTGCCGGCTAACCGACCGACCGAAACCAATATGTAAAAGAGCGGCGCTGCGCTTCAAGCTGCGCCTTACGAAGCTGTACCGCGCCGGAGCTTACGCCGCTTACTTGTTCGACAATACGATATTACGTTCCTGGAACACCTTCCGAACGACATCGAGCGCGCCGCATGCCTTCGGAAAACCGGCGTACCCGCCGCAATGAAGCACGATCTCGAGAATCTCCTCCGGACGCATGCCGACGTTCAGCGCCGCATGCAGATGGAAGGGCAGCTGCTCCATCGCGCCTTGCGTAATGAGCGAAGTAATCGTGATGGTCTCCCGCTGCTGGATGGTGAGCGTATCCCGCGAATACAGATCGCCGAAGCCGAACGCAATCAGCGTATGGCCGAAATCGGGGAAAAAATCCCCAATTTGCTTAATCATGCTCACGCCGTGGTCGCCGACCATCGTCTGCAATGTCTGGATGCCGGTATCATAACGTTCCTGATTGGTTTGCGATGGATTCATGCCGTTTCCTCCTTAGCCCCGCTTCATGGTCGGGGGAATTTCTCTCGGGTCCATAATAATATCAATGACGCAGGTTTGTTTGGATTGAAGGGCATCGGCGACGGCGCTTCGCAGCTGTTCCTCCGTCGCGCAGCGATAGCCTCTGGCGCCGAGCGACTCGCCGAACTTGGCCGCATCGAGCGGTACCTTGTACGTCGTCCCGACCGCTCTGCCCAAATTTCGCTCCATGCCCTTATCGACCATGTCGATGCTTTGATTATTCGCGACGAGGTAGAGCACGGGAGCATCATAGTTAACGGACGTGGAAAGCTCCGTTCCGTTCATGAGCATGCAGCCGTCTCCGGTCAAGCAAGCGATTGTTCTCTCCGGAGCCCCGAACTTCGCTCCGACCGCATAACCGATGCCCCTTCCCATCGTGGCATACACTTCTTCGAAATAAAACGTGCCCGGAACTTGAATATCGAAATATTTGATGGCGTAGAAAGAATGACTGCCCGCATCCCCGTAAACAAGCGTATCCGCAGGCAATTGCTCCCGAAGAACGTCCATCACCTGCTTGCCGCGTAGATAACCGTTCGGCTCATGCTCCGGTTCGATCTCGATCGTATCCGGAAGTTCTCGCCCGGGCAGTCGGATATCCGCGAATTTCAGCATCGCCTGCAGGTTCAAGCGAATGTTCCCCAGCACCGCCGTCGTCGCAATCGGCAGCGCCCTGCCGATAAACCGCGAATCGAAATCAAAATGAAGCACATGCTTCGGATACACGGACGGCGAAAGTCCCGGCACCTCCAGATCGCTCAGCTGGCTGCCAACGACGATCAACAGATCGACGCCCTCGCGGAGATAGTCTTCGGTGCGGGCGTTACCGCCCAGTCCATACGGTCCGAGATGCAGCGGATGCTCGGTGCGGAACACCCCTTTGCCTCCTGGCGTCGTCGCCACGGGAAGGGCCCACTTCTCGGCAAAATCCTCGATCTCGCGGTAAGCTTGCTCTGCATGCAAGGCCCCGCCAATAAGCAGCAGCGGACGCTTCGCTTCGGCCAGCAAGGAAGCCGCCATATCCAAGTTCGATGCCACGGTTCCCGGGTACTGATCCGGAAGCGGCAGATCGAAGTCCTCGATCTGTTCCGTCAGGACATCGAGCGGGATACAGAGATGGACAGGTCCCCGAACACCGGTGAACGCCCGGTCCATGGCATGCTCCAAGTAATTACGGAGCAGCTCGCCGCGATCCACGCGGGCGCTGAATTTCGTGACGGGCTCGAACATCTTGACGAGATCCGTTCCGAACATCGTGCTGTCCTGGCCAAGCACTTTGCCGATGTCGCGAATGGGAGGAGAGCCCGTAATGAACAATACGGGCAAATGGGTGAAGAGCGCTTGACCGGCGGCGGTCAGCATATTAATGCCGCCCGGCCCGGCCGTGCCGACCGCGACGCCCAGGCCGCCTCGCACGAACGAATAGCCTGCAGCAGCTAAGCCTGCCCCTTCCTCATGCTTGCTGAGCACGAACGTGATGCCCGCGTTGTCCATCTCGAGTATGAGCGGCGTAATCGGCTTCCCTGGTATTCCAAACGTATGGGTAACACCCCATTGGGCCAAATGCTTAACGAGAACGCTGCTTACTGTAGGCATTGAGCGAAATCCCCCTATTTGATATCAGTACAGCTTCTTCATCTTGGAAATCAGCTCCGGAAAAGACCGTTCGAATTCTTCCGCAGGTATCGGAGGACTGAAATAATAGCCCTGCACCTCATCGCATTTCTGAACCTGCAGGAAACGAAGCTGATCCTTCTCCTCCACGCCTTCGGCAACCACTTCAAGATTCATGCTGTGCGCCATCGCGATAATGACGCTTACGATATTCGTCCCGTTCAACCCTCTGCTGATGTCTCTCACGAAGCTTTGATCGATTTTCAAGCGGTTGATCGAGAAATTCTTCAGGTAGTTCAAGGAACTGTAACCGGTTCCGAAATCATCGATGCTGATTTGAATGCCCAGCGAGTGCAGCTTGCGCAGCATCGGAATGGCGTGCTCGACGTTCATCGTCATCGTCTCGGTAATCTCGAGGTCCAGGTACTTCGGATTCAAACCGGACTCGTCCAGCGCGGACTTCACGACGTCGACGAGGCCGTCGTCCAGAAATTCCATGGAAGACAGATTGACGGAGACGCGGAATGGCGGCAGCCCCTGTTCCTGCCACTTCTTGTTCTGCCTGCAGGCGGTGCGAAGCACCCAGGTATCGATTTGATGAATCAAGCCCGTCTCTTCCGCGATGGGAATAAAATCGTTCGGCGGGATCAATCCCTTCACGGGATGCTGCCAACGGACCAGCGCCTCCACGCCCTTCAGCTCTCCGGTGCTGATATCCACCTGCGGCTGATAGTACAGACGGAATTCATTGTTCTCGATCGCTTTGCGCAGCGAGCTCTCGAGCACGATCCGCTCGCGGGTCGTAATATTCATGTCGGGGGAATACAAGGCGTACGTGTTGAGTCCCCGGCCCTTCGCGCTGTACATCGCCGTATCCGCCGTGATCATCAGTTCTTCCAGGTTCAGGCCGTCCTTGGGATAGATCGATATTCCCGCGCTCGCCGTCAGGTGGAAATCGTAGCCGTTCAAGTTGAGCGGCTCCTTGAAGACCTGCAGGATATCCTTGACCCGTTTCACGGCTTCCGTCTCGCAATTCACGTGGGAGAAGGCAAACATGAATTCATCGCCGCCCATTCTAGCGACGAATTCATCCGGTGCGAGAATCTCCCGCAGCCGGGATGCCACCATGACGAGCAGCGTATCCCCGCTGGAGTGACCCAGCGTATCGTTGATAATCTTGAAACGATCCAAGTCCAGGCATACGACGGCCACCTGCCTGTCCGACTCCTGCATCTGCTGAATCAGCGTGGTTACCCTGTTCTTGTAGAAACGGCGGTTAGGAAGCTTCGTCAAGTCATCATGATTCGCCAAGTAATTGTACCGCTCCTCGGCCTTGACCCGATCCGTGATGCTCCTGAATTGGCCGAAGGCGCCAAGCAGCGTCTTCTTCTCGTCGTAAAGCGGGAAGGCATCGAACAGGCAGACGAGCCGATCTTCGGCCTCGTTGTGCTCAAAGCTCATTTGGATATCCTCGAAGGTCGTTCCGTTCTGAATGACCTCGTAGATATATTCGCCCATGCTCGGCAGGTAGCGGACTTCCGTGCCCAGCATCTCCTCCTTGGTCCTTCCGGTGAACAGCTCCGCGTATTGATTGAAGGCGATGATCTCCCCTTCCCGGCTCGTCAGCACGATGCCGTTGCGGGTATTGTCCATGATGATTTGGTTCAAAATATTGAGCTTCTGATTCTGCTTGCGCAGGAGCAGCTCGCGCTCGATCGAATCGACCGTCGTGGCCAGCATCGTGATCATCATCGGATTCTGAAATTCCTTGGCCGTCATGATCGTGACGCTGCCAAGCAAGTCGTTGACGTCCGTGTAATGGAAGGCAACGGCATAGCAGGCCGAGCCATGCAGATATTCGTGATAATGGTCATCGCCGATCAGCTCGATGGGCGACTGGTTGTACTTCAGCGAGAGATTCACCACGTTGGTGCCCATGCTCGCTTCCGTGAACTGCACGCCGGGCCGGATGCCGAGATCGTTGATCGTCTTGCGGATCGTTTCGTCGCCCATCATGTGAAGCACGAAGCCCCGGTCGTCGTTGACCGACAAGAGCAGCGGCGTCCCTTGGAGAAGCTGCAAAATCTTATCGCCGAAGAAGCTGACGACGGACAGGATCTCGTCGTATTCCTCTCGTAAATTCCGGAGTTCATCGGGAGTCAGGATTTTCTGGGGGAAGGGAATGACTTTCGGGTCCATGCCAATGTCCAAACAAAACCGATTTGATTCCAGAATAAAGCCAGGCTTTTCCGTCCTAATCATATTTAGCCCCCATTTTGCTAACCGCTTTGCAAGCGTTGAATTGCCGAACCGAACGCCATACTTGTAATTAACTTACATTTATAAAATTGTCCTTCATCTGGTTGTCGTCATTCGTCATGCGGGCAATAGAATAATAGAGCGTCTGGAATGAGCAAGGATGATGAAAATGAGGTTAAACCGCCAATACATGTACGGAGGCATTATTGAGTAGAAAAGCTGTTTGTCAAGCTTCGACGGGACCATTGACACCTATTATTGCAAACGATAAAAACCGGTAAAAAATGCAAGTATTTTAATAGTATTGTAGACGATTTCTATTTTTTTGTCGATAAATGTCTCTCTTGCTGCGGCAGGACTCTAGCCCTGTTTTCGCATGCCAAAAAACACCGCAGCACGGAAGCTTCGGTGTTTGACCGGGAACAGGAACTGCGCATGGGCAAACGGCGGTCGGCTACGCTTGTTTCTCCCCCAGCCGGCTCCAATCGAATAGCACGAAAAGCTCCTCGAAACGGCGGTTCAACAAGCCGTCATAGGCCTCCTGCGCATCATGCGGGGACATGATGCGCGTATGCGGCTTCACGTCCAGAAAGCCTTCCGCGAGCCAGCGCAGCGCAAGTCCTAAGTCGCCCATGATGCTGTGCGGCTGGAAATGTCCCGGATGGATCGGCAGCTCCCATTCCCATCCGCTCCGCAGAACGACGTAGTTGTGGAAAACCTCCCGCAGCAGCTCATGCGCGTAGAGGTCGGTGCCGCGCTTCCACGGAACGCCGATCATGACGACCTCGCCGCGCGGACGGACGATCCGGCAAGCGTCCAGCACCGCCGACTCGTGGCCGGAGCAGTCCACCACAAGCGCCGTCTTCCGCTTCCATGCCGAATCTTCGAGCGGCACGGTCGCCGCCGTCTGTGATATGCCCGAGGCTCTTGCCGTCTCCAGCCGGCTCTCTATCGGATCCGCGATCAGGACGTCATAGCCGCTGCGCTTGAACAAATGGGCGGCCAGCAGTCCGACCGGGCCTGCGCCCGAGATGATGACCCGGTCTCCCGGGCGGGCCGCGGTCGTCATCAGCGTCGTCAAGCTGACGTTCATCAGCCGCGCGATCGTCGCTGCGGCCGGATCCAGTCCCTCGGGCACGAGGACGGCCTGGTCGACCGGAACGTGCTGGAAGCTTTGATGGTTGCTCATGCTGAACACGCGGTCGCCGGGCTTGTAGCCTTCCACGCCTTCGCCGACCTGCTCAACCTCGAACACGGACGCATATCCGGGCTTCGCCGGCTCCGTCTGTTCGTTGAGATAATAGGCGTGCAGCTCCGTGCCCGGACTAATGAACGAATAGAGCGTTCTCCCTAGCAGATGATTCGGCGCTGGGCGCTCGGGCTTCTCGATCGCCCCGAGGCCGGCCTGCTGCTTGCCTGTAATCAATATCGCGGCTTCCATCCTCATCATTCTCCTCGCTTCGCTTTCATCGGATGCGGCTGCTCCGAACGGCGTGCCTTCTTTCTCGTCTTTCGATTCCGTGGCGCAGCCTCCTAAGTGGCAGGCTATTATCTTCTTCACTATACGGCCGCAGCGGCCGAGCCGGAATAGCTGGAAGTGCGAAGAATATACCTGAAAATCGCAATGCGAGCGGATGCCTGTATCGTGTATCATGAAAACAGGTTGTTTCTAGGGCATCGCAGCCTGCTCGGCACGATATAGCGCGGACTGCTGAATATATCTTGCCGTATGAAAGAGAGGGAACTCATGAGAGGCATCGATCTAATCGGCATACGCATTCCCCACTTGGAGGTCGGAAGCAGCGACAGCTTCCCGGACGGCTGGGTGCACGAGAAGACCGTTCCGTTCGGCATCGTGGCGCAGGCTACCTCCGGATCGTACGAGCTGCAGACGGAGTCGGGCACGTATACCGTCACGGGCTCGGAAGCGTTTCTGACGCCGGCGAACCTACCGCTGCGCATCACGCATATCGCCGATCCGGAGACCGGCGTCATGTCGGCGCGATTCGTGCATTTTCAGTTCTACGTCCTGGATACGTTCGACTTGTTTCACTTGTACGCGCTGCCGCCTGCGTGCGACGCCGAGACAGGACGACGCTTCGGGGAATTGATCGAAGCGATGCTGGCGCTGCGGGAGAACGAACCGGATGGCTCCTCGTCGATTGCGGTCATCGCGAAGAACAACGAGCTAGCCTATCGGCTGCTTTCTCTGCTGCTGGAGCTTGCGACGCCGACTGATCGAAGCGCCTCGTTGCTTAACGCCGCCCAGGAGCTGCAGCCGGTTCTGGCTTATATTCGCGATCATTGGGCGGATACGATCGATATCGACATGCTTCTCCGGAAGTTCGCGGGGTCGCGGTCCTTGTTGTTCCAGCTGTTCCGCAAGCAATTCCAGCAGTCGCCGATGGATTACGTGAAATCCACGCGTCTGAACGAAGCGTACCGGAAACTATGCACCACGGATCTGCCTGTGGCCGAGATCGCGCTGATGAGCGGATTCGCCAATTCCTTTCACTTCAGCCGCGAGTTCAAGACGAAGTTCGGAAAGACGCCGACGGAGGCGCGCCGAGCGAATCGGCTGTGGATGTCGCCTTGAGGCGGGGCAGGGATCATTGAATGACTGCCGCACGGCGGCGCGCACCGCATTCTTCCACCGCTCTCGGCCATGAAAAAAGGGGCGCCCGTTTGGACGCCCTTTCGTTCGCGAGCCAGCAATGTCTCGGCTTCACTCTATTCTTCTATTCTTTTACTCTTCTATTCATCTACTCTTTTACTTCACTTCATCCCCCACCGTGCTCTTCCATTGCTCGCTTCCGTCCGAATTGCGCACTGCTTCATGGGAAACAGTCGCTTCCTGGACATCGCCGAATGCCCAATGGGCGGCAGACACATCCGGGAAGAGCGGCGCGAGACCGGCGAGCGGTCCACGGTACAGCATGTGATTGATCAACGTCACCGCTTCGGAGCGGATGATGCCCTTTTGCGGGCGGAACGTGCCGTCCGGATACCCCACGAGGAAACCGCCGCGGAACAGTGCTTCGATCGACGCCTGCGCCCAGTGGCCCGATACGTCCGAGAAACGGCTCGCAATCGGCGTACGGGTATCCAGCTTGAGGAAGCGCGTCATGACAGCCGCCAGCTCGGCCCGGGTTACGGGCGCCTCCGGCCGGAAGGTGCCGTCCGCGTATCCCTTGAACAAGCCGTACTTGGTAACGATTCTGATGTAGTTGGCCGCCCAGTGGCTCGCCTTCACGTCCGTATAGGCGAGCGAATCGCTAAGCGACTTGTTCTCTGTCAACCGTGCGATAATCGCTGCCAATTCCGCTCGCGTCAACAAGTGGTTCGGCTTGAACTCGCCATCCGGATAGCCGAGAATGTAACGCTGATGCTTCAGCGCCTCGAAGCGGTTCGAGAAGACTTTCACGGCGATGGAATCCGTCGCCTTGGGCGCGTTCGCAGCCGCTCCGTTCAACGTGAATTCGCCCGTAATCGCATAGTCGGCCGTCTGCGCGGTCAACTGCGGCCAGCGAACGGTCAGCGTAAAGCTGCCGGTCTGTCCGCCGTTCAAATTATTGACAGCCCATGTAACGGTACTGCCGCTGACTTGACCGCCGCCGGCGTCGACGACCGTCACGCCTTCGGGAAGCTTCACGGTCACGTGGCCGGAGGCCGAAGTACCCGCTGTGCTATTCTGATAATCTACCTTCACCGTAGACTGACTTCCCTCTTCAACCAAGCCCTTGTCCACGGATAGATTCAGCGCAAGGTTAGGCTGAACGTCCGCCGCAGGGTTGTACGGCACGGTCACGATCGGCTTCAACGCCACGTCATGCTTGACGATCTCGGTGCCTACGCTGATCGTCGGACTCGTATACGTTTGATAACCGGATTTCTTGACGACGAGATAGTAGTCCGCATTCGGGAATACCATGTAAGCGTACAATCCGTGCTCGTCGGTCTGTTGGACAGGACTTGCGTTGCCGTTCGGCTCGAAGCCGGCCAACGGCGGGAGGACGACGCCCGCATTAGGCGTTTTGCCAGCGTCTATATTACGCTGCGTATTCGCGTAATAGAGCGTTACCTGCGCATCCTCGATGACGAGATGCGTATCGTTGTCCGTAACGGCGCCGTACGGATCGACCAACTCTTCGGAAATATGCAGTTCGCCGTCGTTGCTGACGGTCACGCTGCTGTGGCCGATCGTAATCTCGATCCCCGGTGCAAGCTCATAACGGATCTCGAGGCGATAAACGCCGGTCTCGAGTCCCTCTGCGCTGAATAACCCTTGTCCCTGCAGCGCGAAGGCTTTCGGATGCCCTTGACCATCCTCCACGTAATGCCCGTCCGCGTCTTTCAGATAGATGCTTGTCTTGCCGAGCATCGTGCTGTCAAGCAGAGCGCGCTCGCCATCCGGGTTCTTGAACAGGACGATCCCCGTCGCCGTATTCTCCGAATCGAAGCTCTCGCCGCCCGTGCCTCTAATCTCGCCGACAGCCGCAGTCTGCGTATACGTAATCGGCGTTTCGACGCCGCCTACAGTAACGTTCTGCGTGATCGCGATGCTGTATGCCCGATCGCCTTTCGGTACGGGAATTGAATACGCGCCATGCTCGTCCGTAACGGCCGTCACATCGAATTCCGGCGTGCCGTCGTTATTCTCGTCCAGCGTAATGCGCACGATGGCGCCCGGAACAGGCGCGTTCGTGCCGCCCTTCGTCACGATGCCGTTCACGGTCGCGGGCAGGAACGTAATCGTAATGACCTGCTCCGCGAAAATACCCCGCTCGAAGTCGCGCACGACGACCATTGCTTCCTCCGTCTTCGGAACGGTGCTGTTGATCGCCGGTGCCGTCAGCACGGATTCTGCTTTGCCTGCTGCGTCGGTAGTGGCTTCTCCATCGTTCAAAGCACCTGCCGTCGTCGTGAATCGAATCGTTGCGCCTTCTACGGGAGAATGGCCATCCTTGAGGATAAGCGTGGCCTGCAGCGTGCTCTTGGAATGGCCGTCCCCCACGATCTCAGCCGGATTCGCGCTGAGCGCGAGCGTTGCGTTATCCGGCAGCGTCAGATCCTTCTTCGTCGTCGTATCATTGACTAGCTCGATGTCGGCGCTCACCAACACCCGGCTCACAATTCGAGCCGCGACCTTGCGGCTTCCCGGCGTCAGCTGGCTGAACGCATATTTACCGTTCGCATCGGTCACCGTCGACGCGATCTGCTGTTCGCCATCGGCACTCAACAGAACGACGGTCATTCCCGCAACCGTGCCTCCCGTCGCGCTATAGACGACACCCTCCAAAGCGGCGCGCGTCGATGGAATCGCAACGAGTACGCTGTTCGAAGGGGATGACTCGCCTCCGCCGTTCGCCGCAGTCACCGTATACACGTGATCCTTGTCCGTCTCAAGATCGTTCATCGTATGCGTCGTCCCGTTAACAGGACCAGCCACGAGACCAACGCCTTCTTCATAGATATTGTAGAACGTCGCGCCCTCTACGGGATTCCACGAAAGCTTCGCGTCCGTGCCCGTTATCGCATCCAAAACAAGCACGATCTCGCCCGATGGCGCGAGCGGAAGCACCGGTCCGATCGGTTCGCTGAGTACCGCCGATCCAGGCGAAGAGCCCGTTACAGCAGCTGGCGTGACTTCGAAGAACAAATATTTCCCTTCATCCGACGGCTGTATCGTGTAAGAAGAGTCTGTCGCATTCGAAATCGCCGTCTTGCCCGTGCCGTCGCTGCTTGCTCCGCGATACCATTGGAACGCCGTACCTGTCGGCGTCTGATCTTCGGCATCCTCATCCGCATCGGAGTAGGTGTAAGAGCCCGTGACCGTTTGGCCGACTTTGGCCGTGCCTGCAATGTTCAGCTCGGATGCGGTCGGCGCTTCGTCACCGACTGCGCCGCTCGATACGGTCGAAGCCGGAAGTCCGGTTTTCGTGCCTGTTAGAGCAGCTGGCGTGACTTCGAAGAACAAGTACTTCCCGTAATCTCCCGCCGTGATTGTATATGTCTTACCTGTCGCGTTTGAAATGGCTGTCTTACCCGTGCCGTCGCTGCTTGCGCCGCGATACCATTGGAAAGACGTACCTGCAGGCGTCTGATCCTCAGCATCCTCATCCGCATCGGAGTAGGTGTAAGAGCCTGTTACCGTTTGGCCGACTTTAGCCGTGCCTGCAATGTTCAGCTCGGACGCAGTTGGTGCTTCGTCACCGACTGCGCCGCTCGATACGGTCGAAGCCGGAAGTCCGGTTTTCGTGCCTGTTAGAGCAGCTGGCGTGACTTCGAAGAACAGATACTTCCCGTAGTCGGCCGCCGTGATCGCGTACGTCTTCCCTGACGCATTCGAAATGGCTGTCTTACCCGTGCCGTCGCTGCTTGCGCCGCGATACCATTGGAACGCCGTACCCGCAGGCGTCTGATCTTCAGCATCCTCGTCCGCATCGGAATACGTGTAAGATCCCGTTACCGTTTGACCGATTTTCAACGTACCTGCGATGCCCAGATTTACTGCAGCCGGCGCAGTATCACCGACCGCTCCGCTCGAAACGGTCGACGCCGGAAGACCTGTCTTCGTGCCTGTCAGCGCCACCGGCATGACTTCGAAGAACAGATACTTGCCGTTATCTGCCGGCTTGATTGTATAGGTCTGACTTATTGCATTTGAAATAGCCGTCTTGCCCGTGCCAGTGCTGTCGTCAGCCCTGTACCATTGGAACGCCGTACCTGCCGGCGTCTGGTCCTCTTCATCCTCTTCGGCATCGGAGTAGGTATAGGAACCCGTTACCGTTTGACCGATTTTCAACGTTCCTGCGATGCCCAGGTTTACTGCAGCCGGCGCAGTGTCGCCGACCGCCCCGCTCGAAACGGTCAACGCCGGAAGACCTGTCTTCGTGCCTGTCAGCGCCACCGGCGTGACTTCGAAGAACAGATACTTGCCGTAGTCTGCCGCCGCGATCGTGTACGTCTTTCCTGTCGCATTCGAAATCGCTGTCTTGCCCGTGCCGTCGCTGCTTGCGCCGCGATACCACTGGAACGACGTACCCGCGGGCGTCTGATCCTCGGCATCCGTATTCGCGTCCGCGTATACGTACGTTCCGGTCACCGTCTGTCCGACTTTCAATGTTCCTGATATGCCGACCTGCTGTGCCGTAGGCGCCACATTCACGGACGCGGGAACTTTTTGGGTCGTAACCACGGAGGGTTCGGCAGGGTTTCCGTTGAAGCTCACGACGTTGGCCGTTGACGTGATCGTGCCATCCGCGAAAGTCGAGAGGTCCGCGATCACGGAGTACGTACCGTTCGCTTGAACCTCCGCCGTATAGTCGAGCGTATGGCCGACGGAATCCGCCAGCGAGATCGTCACCGTTTGGCCGGGCTCGGCCGACGTGGCGCCCGAGATCGTCACGGCGGCCAAATTATCTTCGCCCGGCGTCAGCACGCCGTCCGATCCGGCATTGATGACTTGCGTCAATGTCGGAGACGCTCCGTTCTGAACCGGTACGGGATTAGAGAAGGTGAATTCTGGGCCCGTAGCGCCAAAATTAATGGAAGACTGGCGCTGGCCGTTCGATGTGGCGTTTACCCCGATAACCACGTTCAACTTAGAAATCGGCGCACTGTAATCGGCGATGAAAGAGTCGTCGTTCCTGAACGGAATGTCCTGCACGGAAGACGCTATGCCCGTGAACCGCGTTCGTCCACTGTTACCCGGGCCGATTGTAAGACCGGTACTCTGGTCCACAATATATTGCTTGAAGCCCGAAGCTTCGTTATACTCCCGGAATCCGTTGCCGCCGTCGATATCCACGACAGTCATTTTGAAGTTCTTGAGACGGACGGGCTGACCATTCTTGTCGACGAAGTCGACTCTGAAGTTGACGTAGCCGTCACCGCCGCTCGTGCTCATGATGGGATTGAAACGCTCCGTGTTACTGCTACCGGAGTCGATGTCGTTAAGCGTTGCCTTGGAACTGATCTCCTCGATCGTTACCAGTGCATCTACCGTTGTCGAGTATACATCCGTGTACTTATATACAGCGCCTTGTTTAAGATTTTGCCCGGATACCTTTGTCGGCGCATCGAATTTCATAGCACTGTAATTGATATCCGCCAACGTCAGCGATCCAGTCGCGGCCTGAGCTGGCCGGTAACCTGCCGGCACAATCAGCGAGATCAGCAGGAGGCAGATGACCAGCCTCCGCATCGCGCCGAACCATTGCTTATTTCGTTCTTTCATTACGTCAATTCCTCTCTATTTACGGATTTCTCGTCCACTAGCCCTTGTCCCCTTGTTGGCACGCTGCCGCGCCTGTATTTCACTCCCTTCGACCGCCAAGGACTATAGCACTATTTTCCATTCGACAAACTTCTTCTCTCTCCTCTTTTTCTTCTAAATTTTAGTAATTAAATTAGTCCTAATGGCATAAATATGTCGAAATTTTGGACGGATAAGGTTCTTTAGAACCTGGTCACCCCCTCCCAGCGCATAGCAAAAAGCCGCTTTCATGCGAAAGCGGCTCAGCGTGTCGACAAAATCAAAAAATCGCGGAACTATTATTGGGTTGCTGTGTGCCTAACTAAACCAATAACCTCATGCTTGCGAGAATTAGCCTAACCCCCCTGCAGTTCTAACGGTAGTACTGGGTCTAGAATGAAAAGTGGACACCCGTTAAGAGAATTAACATAATGGTCTTAACAGGAGGTGTTCACATGGGTGAGCAGCGGCAAAGGTACACAGAGGAGTTCAAACGT
>NZ_JBWDNI010000016.1:0-143622 GCF_056269105.1 Paenibacillus sp. J31P316
CCCATCTTGGAGCCTTTTTTGTTAGGCTTCACAGCCGTTCGTTCCGACCTATAAGACCAACGCTAACCATAAATAGAGGCCTGAACTTACCGCACATTTTCGGCGATGAACGAAATTTTTGTGAGTTTTTTCGTGAGGTTTGTGAGTTTTCTATAAAATCCAATACTTTTGTGGGGCATTGTTATTATAGAAGGAATAAAATCAGGCCTCAGTACTTTCCGATATCTTGGTTGATACAAGAACAATTGTTCGCATATAATAAGAGCATCTACTTTAAAGGGTGATAACTCAATGTATGATCCAATTATCGCTTTAAATGTGCATATTGCTTTGTTGGCAGTTTTGGAAAGCGCAAAGGAACGAATGGAAAAAACCAGAGGATTAACGCAAGCTATAGTTAAGCTAGTCGGGCAAACTATTGTTTCAGAACTCGAGAAGTCAAAACGGACAATGAAGGAGAATGGAATGTGGATTTCGGAAACACCGATATATGGGCAACGCTACCGTTATTCGCTAAGCGGGCGCCGCGCCGAACATGAAATTTCGCAAGCCGATTTGGACTTGCATGTGGGAATCGTTCTCCGCACTCTTGAGCACAAAATAGAGAAAGTCACCAAATAAAATTTTGAACATTGAAACAGTGGTAGCTTTTCACTGAAAAATAAAGTACTTGGCTACCGCAATGACGTTCCTTGAACTTTCGATCGAATTACCAACTACGAAGATACTTTCCCCAAGGACCCAATTCAGCAACTGCTCTTTCAATTAAATTAATGAAGTCCCAATCCACTTTCCTACAACCCTTGCACGGAATCGGATAGTACTTCGGATCATCATTTACAGAGAATAACGTTAAGAATTTTTTTGAATGATCCTCTGGATCAAAATAAAGTAAACAATGTTCATCATTATGAACGTATTGTTCAGAGCAATCAGCACAAACGAAGACCACGAAGTCTGCATGTCTGTTGAGGGGGGAATTGATATCAAATTTCCCGTTATCCACTCTTATTAAAGGCAAAATCTCACCCACTTATGTAGCAAATTTAAGTCGGCTGAATCGGTGTCTTTATTTAGCTAACGTTCCCCGTTAGCTGAATGACTTTTTCTTGTTTGAGATTATTATTTGCTATTCATTTTTAGACAAGACTCCAGTCAGCAACCAATCGCTGCTGTTTTTTTCAACCCGTCTTGTCCTCTCTTCATATCAGTCTATGAACGGGGCGGGAAGGGTGCCATAAAGTAAGGACGACTAATTCAAGTAACGATTTCGGATGACCCCCATGTGATGAAGCTCGTGTCCTGCGATGCCGTAAGCGAGGGCGCGCGCCGTAATGCTTACGTTGTTGGCTGTGCCCTTGCGGGACCACGCCTCCGTCGGTAACCCGCGCAGCAGTGTGATCGTCGATTGCCGTACGGCCCGGTAGTCTTCGGCCAATTGCGCGGTTGTCCAGCTTCCGAAAGGAGGAATGAACAATTCCTGGTCGAAACCGGGCAGAGGCGTCTGATCCCCTCTTGCAAATCGGAGCAGGCGGTAGGTCATGACGCGTTCACTGTCTGCGATGTGGCCCACGACTTCTTTCAGCGTCCACTTTCCTTCCGCATACCGATAGGCGCTCTGGCTTTCGGTCAACGATGCCAGCAGCTCGGTCATTTGCTTTTCCTGGGTGAGCAGAATGTCGATGATGTTGCCTTCCGGCACCAACCGGATATACTCGCCGGCGTCCCCGGCGTATTCTTCTTCTGACGGTCTTTGGTTCATGCGTAATCACCTTTCTATGAAGATATAGAAAACTAAAATGCTCTTTCCAATGCTTTACCGCGATTTTTTTACGAAATTCGTAACTTCGGCATGTCTAATGAATTCGCGAAAGAATAGAACTTTCCTTCCAACAATTGAGAGTAAGCAACCACTTAGTTGGTTGGCCGCCACGCTAAACTGCCCTTTAGCTTAATGAAAAATGGAGCAGCTGCCACCGGCAACCTGCTCCATGATTCGTTGAACTAACGTTCCCAGTTAGCGTAACTACAATTTCGTGAAAGCCTGAAGATAAAAGGTCTTTCTCGATCTGTTGTCCAACATCCTCGGTTCTAGGTGGAGAATGAATCCGGTTCCCTACTTCCTCCAAACATCACTTAAGCCTTCTTTACCAAAGCCAATGCTTTTGGGGCTCCCCAAACCGCCAAACCGAATGTCAACGCGATGACAATGGTCGTAGACCACCTTCCCCTACCACTCTCCGACGTCGCATCGTTCTTTGTTTCCTTTGAATAGTCCTTATGCTCACGAGATGCTTCTGAGTGCATTTGATGATACCTATTTATTTCTTCGATCAACTGCATTCGCTCTTCATAGCTATCAGCTTTGCTGTAGGTCTCTCGCAGCATTTTCAACGTCTCCGCATGCTGTTCCATTTCCATTTCCGTTACAGCCTTATGTGATTCCAAGTTCTTTTCAAGGTTTTTGAGCAGCTCATTCAAATGTTCATACGTACCCTCTACGTATGCCTTTGAGACATCCATCTTCTTTTTTTGCATTTCATTAAATTGCTTGAAGAACTCAATCTGACGTGATAATTCATTTTGATCTTTGCCGCCCATAGTCATGTCATCCTCCCCTCCACGCAGTGAAGTAGTATTAGTTTAAATTTAACATTAAATCAAATATTAAAATATAAAAAAATTGTTCCACTATCCTGCCAGTTACTTCAATGAAAAATTGTAGCAGTTGCCTGCGGGAACTGCTACATGGTGCGTTGAACTATCGTTCCAAGATAGCTTAATGATTACTAAAGCCTACCCATATATATGATGACAGCACGTTCTTACTCAGATATAATATTTTTTGGAAGAAAGTGGTTATACTAATGGTTCTATTAATAGGAGGGTGGCTTAATGGTAAACGTTGCAGGCGTACTTGGTCGAGTTTTAAAACGCATACCTCTTGAAAATGCGATTGAAATTGTTTTTGAAAAGACTGGTTGGGTTCCAGCAAAGAAACCTAAGAAGAAAGATGATATTAAAGATAAATTCTTAGAACTAGCTCAGATCATTAGAGAAAATGAAATCGAAGATTTTGTTCAGATGGCTGTAATGAAAAAAAATATTGGTCTTCCAGCTTATACTTATAATGTTGCGAACACAAAATTTATTGATGATTTATCACCAGAAGAAATAAAAGATAAATTTTCCAAAGAGGATATATCCTTCAAAGATATTTATACTATTACTAGTAACGCTATTAATATCGCAGAGAAAAATATTGAATTAAATTTTCGTTTAAAAGAATACGAAAATACATGGCTCGCTGGCAGCAATAACATTAACGGGCTTTCAGCAGTCTTCACCTCTAAAGTCACGTTAGATGTAAATCGAAAAGTTTTGACTGTTTATACAGGCAATCATAATGTTCAAGAGGTACTTGTCGAATTTATGGCACACTGTTTTAACATGCCACTTCACTCATATAGAATTAAAGATTACCCCAACCAAGTCAATGAAATCGGAAGCGTCAGCTTTAAAACAGCACTTTTACTTGATTTCGTTACCAACAGATTGAGTAGCCGAGCTATCTCTTCTACATTTAAAGAAATAAAATTCTACACTGGTAGTAAAAGAAGAAAAGATGGAATACGTGATGTAGCTATAGGCGGACAAGCCCTCCTATCATCACAACTTGCTTGTGAATACATTACAATGGGAAGTAACATTGTCTTCTTTAAAACAGATATGGTATTTGAAGGTGTAGAATTTTCCACAAAAGTCTACCTTAAAGGCCCTAATTTGGATATACTGAAGATTGTTATTGTTGAAACAGATGACGAAGAAATTCGTAGTAAAGCGATGGACATTATTCAAAGTGAATATATAGATATGTGTAACCAGGGTATCAACAAATTACCCGAAACAAAAGTGCAACTTGATTTAATTGCACAAAAATATTTTAATAAAGATCAACTAATCGTTAGAGCAATTGAAGAAAACACCAAATATTCTCTTGCGATGATTTCAAAATTGTTACCCCACATAAATGAATCGGACGAAGTACTTGATTTGTTAGGTGAGATTATTAAATCAAACCAAACGATATTGGATTCAATTGGATTTGATGAACCATTAAATGAACTCCAAACATTAATTTCCTTCGCGGGCATTACTAATGAGGTTGTTATTGACGAGGAAGATTACTCGGAAGAAGAAGTAGAAGAAGAAGAAGAAGAAGAAGAAGAAGAAGAAGAAGTAGAAGAAGTAGCAGCTTCTAGGGAAGAATAACACAATTAGATGTTGGGGGGGAGTTCGTTGCTGTTGTGGTCTGAAGACTGTATCTTGTTTAAATTTGATGATATTTCAAAACTCCATTCTGCTCACAACGAACTCTATAACTCTACGTTATATGAAGAAATAAAGATAATTCCTGTGAATGAAAACGTAGATGAAATCAGTATTAGTTGGCTAGATCCTGTAAGGGTACGAGATAAGTTGTACTCAAGAGAACAAAGAAATGTTTCTTGTTGGTTATTCAAAAAAGAGAATATTATTTGTCCTTTTGCGAGCTCTGAAAGTGCCATCTCATACGTAATCAATAAATTTTCATTAATAAATTCATCCAATTATTCTAAAATAAATCCATTTCTTCATTGGCTACACAATCATAAGAAAAATAATGATTGGTTTGCGAAACTAATAAGTGTCCACATTAATAAGATCGGATCTGCGTTTGATGAAAGAGAGATAAAAAAGGTTAACTTGAAGAAGTTGGATGCAAATGAATACAAAGAACTGTTTGAACAGAATAATGTAACTAACCTTACTCTCTCGTTTGGAGATTTCATCTTTTATCTTGATTCTGCTTCAGTTATTTCTTTTCCAAGCACATCCAACGAACAAGTTATATTCACAATAATACAAAAACTGATTGAGGAGCTCACTCAGTAATTATGAAAAAGAAAAAGGCATCGCTTTTATATATTTTAGTACCTATTCTCCTACTGATTTTTACTGATTTTAATACTACCCTTTCAGAACATCAATCTAATTTGATCAAAGATCAAATCGAACTTATTAGCTGGATTTTCTCGGGCGTAATGGCATTAGTATCTTTTTTTGCTCTTTTTCTTGGATATGTGTATGAGAATAAGCTAATAGCAGCTTCTAAAGATCTTAAGCTTTTTTACCGCCCCTACACACTTAACACTTCGGACATTCGACAGTTACTTATCAATTATGAAGCAAATACTTCAGCCGATAGAATAATGTATTACCTATATTGGATATATCTTATCGTTTGTTGCAGTACCATATATATTTGGGGTGCAGCTGTTGGTTTCTATACCCATTTTAATTTTTCATTATATCCTGATTTCTCACTTTCCTCGGCAGTCAATGTAGGCGTGTATCTCTTTTATTTTGTATTATGCGGTTTATTGATTATTCTAACCTTTATGTTGAATCAAATTAGGAACTCAAAGGACCCCTTGGGTAAAGGTTATTTACCTACAGTTCAAGAAATCTGTGATATAGCCTACATCTCAAAAAGAGATGCTGATCTAGATGAAATATTAATTAAAAACAGTCCTTCACTGAATTTTTTTGTTAACCCTCCCCTCGACAATCCGAAATATGAAATGCATTTCAGCATTCCAATTAAACTCACAAATTTACGATTTGTGATAAGAACATATGATAAATATAAAGTACCAGTCCTAAAATGTTATGGTTTTGTTAACGATCTACATATATTAGGTCATAAATATATTTGTACATTAGAACGTAACTTAGATCCCACCTATTACAAATCCTTGACTGATAATGGGTCAGCAGAAATAAAAATATATGACCAAGATAATATTGTAATCTCAAGACTATTTATGAAATTGGAGATAGATATTAACGATAACTTTTCTTTCGTACCAGTAAAAAGTATCACCGAGAGGGAAAAAAACGAGATAGACCATGGACTTATTAAAAATTTAGCTAGTGAGCAAATTAATATATTAATTGAAGCTTCAAATCCCCAGGCTCGAGATAATCTATTATAAACAAACCCCCGATTGGAAAGCAGTCAGGGGTTTGTTTTTTATATTTCAATTATAATAATAGACCTTCTTTGTCGCTCCATTAAAAAAAACTTGTCCACCGAGCAAGTCAGCTGCTGACCGAACGCAGATATATGTCTTATTTCCGATCAGCTTAAACGAAGCAACTGGCTTTCCAGCAATGTAAGGCTTTGCTTCAGAAGTATTCCATTGAACGGGTACATCAAGCGCCTCACCAAGTTCTTGAAGCGGCAGATAAACGTGTCCGTCGATAATTCTGCCATATCCGCCAAGTTTATCATTTACCACGACTTTGATATTATTTTCTGCAGTCGGCTGAGGCGTCGTTGGAACGCCTGCAAATTTTTCGAAGAAGGCCTTTTCCATCGCATTCACATCAACGTTTCCTGTCACTCCGGCGACAATTCCTTCCGACGTAAATTGAAAGACAGCCCATTCATTCCAAGTACTATTTCCGATTGGCGTCGTCGCGTTGTAATGCGCAATCCATAGCGGCCACTTGCCAAGTGCTTTGCCAAGATAAGATCGCGCAAAGCTTGCACCTGAATAAATCATCGTCGGATGCCCTGTAAGATGCTCAACCGTCTCCAGCCACTCGATACACCAAGCCGTCAACACATCGGCTGTCACACTGGCAGCATTCCCTTCGACGTCCAGCACATGAGGAAAATCAGCTTTTAATCCATTGACGATTCTTGCGAAGCTGGATGCCTCTGTCTCCGCCGTATTAAGCTCAGGATGCGCATAATGGTAATAGCCCCGTTTCAAGCCCGCTGCTGCTGCCCCTGCGGCGTTAGAGGCAAAGGCGGCATCTGCTATTGTTGCGCCTTCTGACGCCTTAATGAAAGTTCCAGCTACGCCGTCAGACTTCACTGCTACCCAGTTGATCGCACCACGGTCAGATTGGTGATGTGATACGTCGATGACCTTTACATTATTCGCTGATTTTGCTTGCATCGCTTTTCTCACCTTCCTTGAACATCGAGGTCGTTCTTCCGGTCGCCCGCTGGATCTTTTGCTCTAATTCACTGCGCACCCATTTCAAAATTGGCTGAATGACCCAGTTCGGAAAGTAATCCGCCCATCCAGCTCGTAAAGCATTCGCCGTCATGCTCTGTAGCGTGTTATACAGTACTCCGAAGGCGAAGACGCCGAAAATAATTCCGCTAGCTCCAAGAACCTCATCTAGCAGGTGTCCACCGGCAGGCAGAAGCAAGATAAAGAATGTACGGAATAAACCATCCAGGCCATACTTGCTGGCATAGGACAGATCTTTTTTCGCTGCCCGTGTTCCAGAGAGCCAATCCATGGCGATAAAAAACAATAGTGCGGCGACGATTCCACTAACTGTCTTTCCACTTCCGTAAAGAAATTCGAATGCCGGTACGCCGAAAGCTCCAACCAATGCTGCGAAACCAGTTTGAACTTTTACCAATTTTCCCATCCCCTTAAAAATAATCAGACCCTGCCACAGAGCAGGGCCTGAATGCCATTTTCTCTACACTTCCAACGGTTTTCCGTCTGTACCAAGTCCCAGTGCTTCCAATTCCTCTTTTACTTTAGGCTGCAGCTGAGCAGGAACTTGAGCAAACGTACGGCGGTTATTAATGATAAGCGCGACATATACATCGACCATGAGTGTTTCACCTCCTCTCAGGCAATAAAAAAGGAACCGTATGATCAGCGCGATCATTGTACGGTTCCTTCAGCTTCACTATTCAATTTGGCTTGGACGGCAACCCGTATTCCGTTTTGTTCAGGAACCGATTCAATGCTTCGAATACCGGCCTTGACCAGCTCATAGTAAACGTCAACCATGCTTTTTATCATGCGCTACCCCCATCCTGCAACGCGAGCACCAATTCGAAGACGTCAGCCAGTGCGGACATTGTTGTTAAATTTGCGTCCCTTGCTTCGGCAAGTTCTTGCTTGAGTAGCGCTATGTCATCGACTGGGGGTTCGGGTGGATCAGGGAGAGTTAGCAGCTTGAACTCCCCATCCTTGTACACGGCAATCTTGTTAACGGGAATGCCAATGAGAATATCGGGAAGAGTTTGAACAACAACGAACTCTCTGCCGATTGGAATGTCCTCCGTGTAGTCAGGCAGGATACCGATAACTTGATCGTTATCCAATATGATAGCGAACATTCTAGCTCCCCCCTCCCCCTGAAATGTCGTATTTGATTGCCAAGTTTTTTACGCCAGCCCCGGCGCCTGGTCCGTTACCATTAACACCGCCGCTCCTTCCACGAACACATAGGAAGATAGGTCCTGGCTCCAATACTTTCAGGACTACGCTGTATGATGAGTAAGCCGAGCCAGAGGCAGTCGTATATGTGAGTTGAGCGCAGTCGTAATAGCTCGTACCAACATTGCCGTTGTCAGATAACCCGGCCCATGATGTATCGCTGATAACATATGTGTCCGCAAATTCCGTTCCGATTGGGGTCAATGTGTCCAACGGTAGACCGCCAGCGTTCCCATTTTTTACGAACGTTGAAATGAGTTGCGCGTTTGGATAGAACTGTGTGGTGCTCCCGCCCTTCACCATTTGTCCCGTACTCTTAATGGCGTAGACTCCCGACGTTGGCGAAGAGAGACCCGTGGTAGGTTTAAAGTCAAATGTGATCTTAACCTCACCCGCATATGCTGCATAAAACTTAGCAAGTAATTTCAGTTGACCAACGCCCGACGTAAGTCTCTCCGTTGCGTCAGAGTATTGGACGGTATCACTTGCTTTATATACTGCGCCTCCCACTGGTAACCACCCCGATCCGTTGTAATATTCTATCACGCCTGCGTTCAACCGCGTTTGGGCCAGGGCTGTACCTTTGTAGTTGATATTTCCGCTGAACGACTGGTCCTGCGTGAAGGTGTTCACTGCATTCGTTTTGGCACCGTTCGCAGCCGCCGCCACAACGAATGCGGTTGTTGCAATCTGCGCAGTATTCGTGCCCGCAGACGCTGTAGGTGCCGCCGGGGTACCTGTGAATGTAGGTGAAGCCAAGTTAGCCTTCAGATTGTCAGCTGACGTCACAAAAGCCGTTGTGGCAATCTGCGTGCTGTTTGCTCCTGCGGAAGCTGTTGGTGCAGTTGGCGTACCCGTCAATGTTGGGGACGCTAAGGGTGCCTTTAGATTGTCAGCTGCCGTCACAAAAGCCGTTGTGGCTATCTGTGTGCTGCTTGCTCCTGCGGAAGCTGTCGGTGCAGTCGGCGTCCCCGTCAATGCCGGGGACGCTAAGGGTGCCTTGGAACTGACCGCTTCCTGAACAAAGGACGTGGTAGCGATTTGTGGAGAATTCGTACCTGATACCGCCGTAGGAGCAGTAGGCGTACCGGTTAGCACTGGAGATGCAAGAGGCGCCTTTAGTGCATCGGCTGCGTTCACAAAGGCTGTCGTCGCGATTTGAGTCGTATTGGTTCCCGCGGCCGCTGTCGGCGCAGTTGGCTCTCCTGTAAGAGCTGGCGAGGCTAAAGCAGCCTTATTCGTACTCAACGTTTCAATGGACGTCGATGGAGCCGTATACCAATTCGCTTTTCCGGTTATCGCCTTGATCATATTTGCGATCTTGGACCAAAGCCTTGTCGGTGTATCGGCGCCAGCAACGGCCGGAATCGCGTCATCTATGGTTCGATTACCGATTTTTGCATCTGTAACCGATCCGTCGGGATGATCAAGCACATTGCTCGTTTTATGCACGGTAAGGCTCGCCTGAGCCGCATTAACTGAATCGGCATTTGCCTTTAACTGCGTATCAACGATGTCCATATTCCCGTTAATGACATCAATATCTGCACTATCCGTAGCCTTATTAGGCTTAACAAGATGATAGTTCGTTGTATCCGTCGCCACGCGCGCACCTCCTAGAAGATTTTACTGCTCATGACTTGACCCCAAGTAAAGACGGCCAATTGATTCCATGTTTTTGATGAGGCTTGGAGCCAAGTATTGTAAAGAAGCACATAGATAAGCGCCAAATGAGCAGGTTTTATTTTTTCGAGCGCCAGCTTTACATCATCCAAATTTGAAGGAACCCCTACAATATCATTGAATGTAACGGTGATGGTCCCATCCGAAAAGGCGACATCTACATGCCCATTCGTCCAACTCGCGACGACAAGTCTGATGAGCATGACGTCCGCTTTACCTGCACCGCGCATCTTAGACTTAATTACCGCCCGCCGATCGGCGTATGGCTTGGAGATGTCCCGCTTGATTCCGTATTCCTTCTCATAGATGTCAAGGCCCCATGTCGCGGTATCGACGTCAAGTTGCTTTTCGAAGTCAATCAGTGCGGCTTCTCCATTGTCCGCCCTCCCGCCAATGGAAGCGCAAATCTCCTGAATGAGCGGATCATACCGCATGATCTTATGCAGATTCAGGACCATCCTGTCCTTAAACAAGCACAACCCCTCCCACAATCGCGACATGCTTATCTGGGATCGCCACATTCACGCTGCCGCCATTGACGGTTAAGTTCGCATAATCGTCGACGCCTTCGCTATTCAATACCGCTTCTCCAACTTTTGCATAGGAGACATAGTCCAATTTAAAAGCGATGCTTTTCAAGTAATTGCCGACCGATGTTTTGATGTTTTGGATAACATCCGCGTCGGTATAACCTAGATCCTTTTGGACATGGACGGAGAGGTTAATCGAAAGACCGTCCGCACTCAGCACATAACAATGCGCACCGATTGGCGCTTGTCCGTTCCCAAGACCCGCGCTATCAGGATCAATATAGGACTGGACCTGATTTACAAGCGCGCTGCTGGCCGGTTGCTTATTCTGATCGATAATGACGACATCCACGGTATTCGGTCCGCGTGCGAGTGGGAAGACATCCACGTCACCAACGCCGCTGACCTCTTTTGCCCACTGGATATAATGATAGATATTTCCGCTCGTAACCGGAGATTGCGTGGCGGTGTAGTAGCGCTCCCGCAAGCTGTCGTCGGTCTCGGCTTCATATCCATCATGCGTTGGTGCAATGTTATTGACACTCGTGATCCCCGCGATTGTGACGGGTATTTGAATGATTTGATTGGCTGGCACGTTCCCGATTTGACCAGGAGTCATGCATTGTACGGAAACCTCCCCCGATCCAGTGATGGTGACCGTCTCTGACGACGCAAACTGCACACCGCTCTTCGTCTCAAACAGATCGCCGGTATGAATGACGCCATTCCCATTCACCACAACGACACCAACTGCAAATGTCCATGGTCTTCGGCTCATTCCCTTGCGCTGCAGAACGAATTTTGCCAGCAGATCGCCCGTTAGGTAATCAACATCAAGCAGCTGCGCGGTATCGCTTTGACTTTGCTCCAGCTTAGCAAGCTCAATGGCGGCAGACTTCAGTACGTCATAGATCAAATAGCCTGGCGTCTTATCGTAGCTGTCTCCAACGGCTTCAAGCAGCGACTTCAAAATAGCTTCAATACGTTCGTCCATCGACCATCACCTCGCTTTCCAAGCCTTCGACCATGCCCCGAAGCGTTTGAACTTGAAAGGAGAAGTGTGCTTTATTATCCACACGTGTCACGGTCATATTGTCGATGCCCGTGATTTCCGGGTGCTGCAAAGCTTTCTCTTCCAGCTGACGCCGCAATTCAGAATTGACGACGCCGATCGGGAGATCGCGGCGGCCAATGAAATGCTTGAATTGCATGCCGAAATCGGTGCCGGTATAGATTGGATATTGGTCGAGCTCAGTAATGAGCAGAAGCGTCACCCATTGCTGAGTGGCCTGTTCATATGTTGCTTCAACGGGTTTCCCATCGACTAGCACATATCGGCGATTTTTGAAATCAAACAAAAACACTTTACCAAGCGAATGGCTCGGTAAAGTGTTCGCTCCCTCAGGAGGTAACGTAATATCCGGAAACATCAGCTTCCCACCTTATCCATGACAGCATAGATTTGCCCGCCCGCCGCGGGAAAGAGAATAACCTGGTCCCCTGCCAGCAGTGTAAGCTCGCTGATCCGACTCGAAAGAATCAGATCCTCCTCATCCAGGATGATCTCATCTGATAAAGCAATGCTGATCTCCGGCAGCGGCGTAATAACCGTGGCGACGGCCATGCCGGATAAAGGTTCGTTCTCCCGGTCTTTGAACAATTTCCCGAGATCTACCGCCCATGGTTTCATAGGACCGCCTCCAGTTCAACATTGACTTTGTGTACGCCTTTTGATTCTGTGTGGTTGGCACTCTTAATGAGATACCGACCCACAATCCCGGTTATCGGCTCATTCAGATCGATGAGGCGACCGGCTTTTATGTCATCGTGACCAAGCAGTGTCAGCGAGCAATCTTCCTTCATCCGGTTCAATTCCGCAAGCGTCGTTTTCGCAATCTGCCTCGCCTGCGCGGCATTCTTGCTGTCCACGGTCATCACCTTGGTTAGCAGCCCGTAACGATTTATACTCGCGCCATCGGTTGCTTCTGCGAACACCTTGACCGACTTTTCATTATCGCTTACGACGGTCACCTTGTTTTTCATGTCGTCGATGCTTGTTGACCGGCTTGGCTCGGAAATAAAGTTCGTTACCCGCTGCAACGGACCGTCATCGCTTATACGAACCATAGGATTTATTAACAAACCGGCTTGCGGCCGTATGGTTAAGACATCGCCTAGCATCTCCATGTAATAGGAAACGCCGGACTCCTGAGTCGCCTGCGTTAGTAAATCCTTAATGATGTCGCTGACGACCTCACCCTTATATATCTTCGTTACCGCCGTTTTGATAGTGACGATGTTGTGTTTGACGTCGAATCGATCGCATAGTTTTCCGATCGCGCTACTCACGCTGATTTTTTTGAACTGAATGACTGTTTCGCTTTTATTCAAATACCACGCAAAGTCATAACAGGTCACATTTTTTCCGAAGCGCCCGGAAGGTTCAGAACCCGTCACGATGTAATGATGGATCACTTGGCCATAGTTCAAGAGTGCGATGACGTCGCCCTCTTGAATAAAATCGCGCGAGGGGAAGCCTGCCGCATCATTCGCTGCGTAACTGAACGTTAGCTCTTCCCCCAGGGTATCCATATGACTGGACCAGGCTACGTTTCCGGCAATGGCCGTGAAATTCGAATAGCGACCGCTTTTTAGCAAGGCAAGTTGATGCGCCATTCACTTCACCACAGGAAACGGGAATTCTTTCAGGTCAAGCGTATAGGGAATGTCCCCAGCCCGATCGACGCCATAGGTGAAGTTCTCAATCAGACAGGCCATGTTCAGGAGCTCCAGTCCTTCCTTGTTCGTCACAATGATCCGAATCGGCTCCCGATTGGCCCGCCAACGATTGACGATATTCACGCATCGCCAACCGATGGTCGAGACGGACACATAGGAATACTTCCGGGTCGGAAAGAATGAAACCAGGGAAAGGCTCTTTAAATCGCGAAGCCCTGGCAAGTTTAGCTTGCCAACCCCGTTCACGCCGCCGATCGTTTCGAATTCCTCATTCATCCATGGAATAGGCAGGGTGAACTCGGAGGGAATGACAGGAAGCGTCATGATTTCCTTCATGTTTTTTGCACTCAATACAATGTTCATGGGCCCCTCCTACATGTTCGCCATGGCAGCCTTGACATGACCATAAATTTTCTCCCCGAGCTCGTCTATGAATTGCTCATTTCCGATGACGTTCCCTTCGATCGTAAGGTGCAAGCTGAATTCACCCCGGCTGTTGTCGATCATCTTTTCAGACTTGTCGGCTGGAATGATCTGTGAACCGTTCGGCAGGTTCATAATTTCGCCGCCGCGTTCGTTGACCTGTGCGAGACCGCCCTGGAAGTAGCTCGTGCCCAGCGCGAAGGAAGGAAGCTTCGGGATATTAATGCCGAAGGATTGCCCACCAAACTTGGGTACCCACTTGGGAATGTCGATCTTGATCCTATTCAACTGTTCGATGAGCATGTTCACGAGGCCGATGATGCCGTTAATGGGTGCTTTCGCATACGTTTCCAGCAAGCCAAAGGTTCCCTTGAATACTTGAACAATACCGTCCCAAGCGCCTTGCCAGTCGCCCGTGAAGACCGACTTGAAGAACGTTATCAAGCCTCCGAAAACCAGCTTCACGTTCACAATGGCATCCTTAAAGCTCTGCACAATGCTTTGACCAAGCGGAAACGTCTCCAGCCATGAAGCAATGCGCGTCACCGTGCCGATGACGTAGGCCGTAATCATTCCCCATACCTGGGCAATATTCGTCCGAAGCCATTTGGCGCTCGCGACAACCTTGTCCCAGTTCTTATAAAGCAAGATACCCGCCGCCACCGCGACACCGATCGCAATAGCAATCAGGCCGAACGGGTTCGCCTTCATGACCACATTCAGCGCAACTTGTGCAAATGTAAGTCCTTTTGTCGCTTTCTTATATAGATCCGTATACTTGGTAATTTTACTCACAACTTGTTGGGCGATGTAAGCAGCTGTCAGCGCACTAACGACCGGGATAAGCCAATCGGCATTATCCTTTGCCCATGAAAGGCCAACCGCAAAGTCATGAATCATGGAAGTCCCCACAGCAAAGGCCTGTTTGATGCCCGCTTCAATGGCCGGAGAATGGTCGTTGAACCATTGACCAAATTCGTTCAACTTGGGCAGCAGCAGATTGGATATGGGAACAAGCACTGACATTTCCAGCATGCGCCCGATTCCTTTGAAGGCTTGCCCGGCGTTGTTGTACTTGATTTTATTGATGTCATCCATGGTCTTCTTCGACATGTCAAACTGCTTGTTTGTAGTCCCAAGCGCGGCGATGACGTCTTTCTCCATATCTTCGAACTGTGTGCCGAATAATGATACACCGATCGTATTCTTCTTGACGGGATCTTTAATCGAAGAGATGGACTGCACAATTTGTTTAAATGCTTTCTGCGCTGCCGGGCCGCCCTTCGCGAAGGTCTGCGACATCTGCTTCCCGTTGTAGCCTAGCGCCTTGAAGGCCTGCAACGAATTTTTAGACATATCTTTCGATCGGATCTCGAATTCTTTCACCGCATCGCCGACCTTGTCCAAATTGAATGCGCCGCTCTTCAAGCCCGAGTCAAACATGTTAAACATGTCATTCGCGCCAAACCCCAGGTTCTTGAAGTACACACTGTATTCGTTCGCCGAATCCAGCAGCTCACCCGACTTGTTCAATCCCTTTTGTGCGCCTTGTGCCATCAGGTTATAGGCTTGCGTAGAGGTAATGCCGAAGTTTCGCATCATGGTATCCGCAGTCTTCACCGAGTCAGCGACTTCTTCACCGAACACGTCCCGGTACGTCACGGCCATCGCCGTCGTCCGCTTCAACTCGTCTCCTACTTGCCCTGTGAATTGCTTCGCTGTCGTCATTGACGTCACTAGATCCTGAAAGCTTTCACCCATTCCCTTCCGGTACAAGCTGGAGACGCTTTTTCGCATCTCCTCGACCTCTTCTCTGCTCGCGCCCGTGGAGGCTTGAAACTCCGCCATTGTGGAGGAATAGTCTTTAATGAAATCTACAGCGCCTTTCACAGTTTCGATCGCCGTGTGAATGCCAATGAAGGCGGTTGCCGTTAACGCCGCGTGTTTCGCTACCTTCGTGAAGCTAGTAACCGCATTTTGCTTGAACGCATCCACGTTGTTATTAAGCAACTTTACGGTCCGCGCTTGCTTTTTCGTCTCCTGGCCTACTTGCTGCATCTTGCCGGAAAACTTATCTTGCAGGTTCAGGACGGTATTGATGGTTTTGGTTGACAGTTTGTTCACCCCCGAGCCGGAAGGCTACTTGCCCCCGAAGAGACGCCTTAGCTTCTCTTCCTCTTCTTCGCGATGTTGATTCATCCATTGAATGAATACGGCCTTCTCAACCTGGGACAGATTGACCAGTCGTTCATGGTCATGGCCACGAACGACATAGAAGCCAATCATACGCAGTTCAACATCGCGATCAATTAGTTTTTTGTGCTTTCCTCGATTGCCTCCGGCTTTGTGAACCCGGCGAGTTTCATTACAATTCCAGCGACTTCGTTAATTTCAAACGGCTCCAGAAGCTTGCCGACGATTTCGATATTATCTTTCACGTCATAAGCTTCAAGCAGCCCCGGATCGCGGAATAGCGGCACAGCATGATAGACCAGGAAGGCATTGGCGTAAACGACATCCGCCATATTGCTGCCGTCCCCCTGCATGTCGATCATCTTATACACGGTATCCCTAGTCGGGATTTCCAAGGTGATATTGCCTTCTAGGCTATGCACGTAAACATCTTTCGTTTGCGTGGATCGTGCTTCTTTTGCAGCTTTCTTGGCCACCAAGTCAGCAAGCGTTAATTTCGTGTCGCGGGAAATACCCATGATTCCATTCCTCCAAGAGGGGAGCGATGCTCCCCGTTATTATGATTACAAGGTTTCTAGCACGTCATAATCGCTGAACGTAAACGGCAGTTCCTCCGTCGCAATCGATTTGGCTTCTGTATTGGAACCAAATTCAGTAAAGATAACCCCCGACAGAACGACGCGTTCGGCCTTTCCAGTAGATCGATTTGCGATTTTAATGACGATCTTAATGTCGGGCATTTGCCCTGTCTTGAAGGCTTCCGCAAGGATTGTCGCTCCGCGGCTATGCATCTTGTTCAGATTCAACGTGCCTTCGCCAGCGAAGCCCATATATTTCTTATAGGTTCGTGGATCGCCGAGGAACGTGACATCTTCAAAATCCCCGGTCATTTTATATTCGACGGACTTGATATCTTCCCAAATCGAATCATTGATCCAAACCAGCGTATCATTACCACTGACGACGTTATTGCCTTTGTAATCCGGCATCGTGTAATCGCTCCTTTACTGCAGGTTAATATCGAATGCCAGGTCTTCCATGGCATCCGTAATTTTGACATTGCCACCAAGAAACAGTTTGCTACCATAGGCATTGTTCTTGACCTGCTGGTCACTCCAGCCCGCAGCTTCGGCTTTCCCGCTCGCGATCCACGCCTGCCGCTGGGATTCGACGTCTACGTCTGCTTTATTGGCGTACGCATCATCCAGGATGTCATCCGCGGCAAGACCGGCGAAGTAGGCATTCACCGAAGAGAGAAACAAGACCTGATTGTCGTATTTGTTCTTGAATTTCCCTAGATAGTTGTCCTTGAAGGCCGTGGAAATATCGGTACGCATGAGATCCATTGTCTCGATAATAAGGATCTTCTTGAAATCTTCAGAGACATCAGCCGTTAACGTCGTGAGGGAATTCACCCCGCGCGCAATACGAATGACGCCGTCATCGTTGAAAAGGACGAATTCACCGTCGCCAATGGCCGCCTCGACGTCGGTAGGCTCTTCAACGCCTTCAAGATCGGAGAGGACGACATACGTGCTGGAGCGTGTCAGCGGCAGTCCAGCCAGTAAACCCAGCAAGCGCGCAACGTACTTTTCTCCGCTTACAGTCGTGCCACCGACATACGTCACGCTTGTGTTCGTGAAATTCACGATACGCTGCGAATCTGGAGCCAAAGCCTTATGGACGACGGCCTTGATGCCTTTCTTCATCGTCTCTTGTTCCTTCACAAACGCGGCAAGATCCGCTTGTTCATCTGGCGCACCATCCGCAAGGCCGATCCAGTGGTATTTCCGCGATCCCAAAGCCTCAATAGCGTCACCTACTACCGATTCGCTGGCCGTCGCCACGGGAACCACGATGACCTTGCTTCCGCCTCCGGCCAGCACTTGCTTGATATAAGCGACATTCGCCGGAGTAAAGAGCGCCGCATTGATGGACAAGACTGAACTGTACTCCTTGATCGCGTGAGTTGCGTCTGAATTGTCCTTAATAATGAGAACGGCAATTTGTTCCGAGGATCGTGCAATCGCTGACACGGCCAGCTTTTTAAACAGTATTTCAATCGTTGGTAGTCCGATTGTCAATGGAATCACTCTCCCAGTTCGATACTTAATTCCAACATATCCGGCCCCGATTCTCCGACATCGTCCTTCACTTCCAAGGTGTAGATGTCAAAGGAAACCTGCAGCACACCATCCACCTTTACGCTGCTGACGTCGAAGATCTGAACGACAACCCCATCTGCTATCGCGAAGTGGCCGACAAACGCTGATTCCAGCGTCTCCTGAACATCAAGAAGCTCGATCTTATACTTGTTTCGTTCGGTCGGGAAATAATAGATGATGACGGGAACTGTTCGTTCCCGCAGCATCGCCCCGCTTGCGGCGGTATGCACGTCATCGAAATCCACATACAAGCACGGCCGCGGGTAACCTTCGTTAATGTCTTTGCTTTGGATCTGAACGTTCGGTAGGACGGCATGCAGCTTCTCATTGATCGCGAGCGCGATCTGCTTAAGCGTGACCACCTATCTCAGCCCCTTTTCAAGCAGCTCGTCAATAAATGCATCACAATCTTGGGCAAAGACGTCTTCAAATTCTTTACGGGTTCGCTCAAAGACTCGAACCCCCTTGGTGAATCCAACTTCTTCCCCGCTCTTCGTCACGTTTCGATGCCCGTATTCGATAAGATGGGCATGCGGCGAAGAACCGTAGACGCGCACGGCCGTCGCATCCCCTTCGTATTTGTACACTTTGCCGCGCTTGATGCCTTCGATATAGTTGCCGGTCTTATGTTTCGTCAGAAGCTTTGCCTTGGCGAGCGTAGCCCGCCGCAGCTTATTCCCTTCCGCTTGAATGAATTTCCGGGTTTCCTTAGGCATCTTTTTTTCTGCCATTCCGAGCATCTGGTCAGCAAAGCCAAATAGTTCCGTCACGTCAAAATCTTCCCCGCGGCTCATTCAATCACTTCCTCGCAAAAGATTTCAAGCTTCTCGTTTCGGAAATACGGGTTCAAAATAAAGCGGATGTTAAATCGCTGGCCGCGATACCTAAACCACATGTCTGGCGTGATGAAGGCGCCCGACAAATACCGAACATTGACCTTATGGGTGACTTGGCTAAGGACCGTTTCAACTCCTTGCTGGCGCTGCAGGTTACCCGTCTGAGGGATGATCTCCGCTTGGATGCTTTTCAGCAGCCCTTCGGCATAATCGATTTCCTTCAGCTCGTTTTCCAGCTTCACTTTGCCCCACACTTCAATCCTGTGCCGTTGCTTACCCGCATCCATCGGTTATGCCCCCTGACTGGAGACGCAGAGTTGCGTGACGAATACCATGATGACAGGTGGGATCTTCAGTTCCCCATCCGCGACATTGCGATTTTCATAGAACAACGAAACGAGCATATTGACCACGAGCTTGTACAACTCATCGTCCGGCTGCTCCGTAACGCCTGCTTTGAGTAAAAACCGTTTCGCAGCGCCTAAGAAACCGCCGATAAGACTATCGTCGTCATCATAATCGATGCGAAGATAGCCTTTGACTGCTTCGATAGCCGGATCACTGCTCATCGGTTTTATCTACGGCAGGCTTTTCGCCAGTAGCCTGGCCGTTCTGATCCGGCTCCCCCGCTTCGTCGGCAGCGTCTATTGCGACTTCAACGGAATACGGTACAAGCACGATTTTAATGCCGCTGTGCTCTTCCTCAGTTCGAATCTTGTTTGCCAAATCGGCATGCTCTTCCTCATTCAGTGGTACTTTGACCTTGAAGAAGATCACGGTTTCACCGGATGCGTTCATCGCTTGCAGCGCGTCGAGCTTCTCTGCTTTCGTTTTCCTTGCCATGTCCATCCTCACCTTTCATTAGGGGCCTTCCGGCCCCGCTGGATTAGCTTGCCGCGCCTTTCTTAACAATGACCACGCCGTTTGGATCAATGAGCTTTCCGTCCGCAATCAGAATGGCCTTGTCGACCCACTCGTTGGTGTCATGGTCGAAATACCGGAACATCGTCATTTGCATGTTCGAGTTGAAGCCGTAATTGTTCAAGTTGCAATAGATGGCTACGACGTCGCCAGTTGCAGCGTCAGCGAACGGGGTGATGACGTCATCCTCGACCTGAATGACAGTCTTGCCCGCAAACCGCTCTTGCGGCCCTTCCGTAATGCCATAATTGACCCGGCCGATTGGTTGCCCGGCGTCATCCACCATGCCGTTGATATAGCCGTCAAACGTGCCGGAGGCCATCAGGAACGTTGCGCCTGCTTTATATGCTAATGGCATTTTGGCAAGCACTTTCTTCGCCCATTGTTCCCAGCTCGCAAATTCGGTTGGCGACATCGTAATGACTTGTGCAACCGGTACGCGAGGATCGGCTGTAATCCCGAGCATCTTGCCCGTGCCGTTTCCCTTAATGACCGCGAGATCAATGGCTTTCACCATCGCTTCGACAATCAGGTCCGTAATGGTTGTTTCAAAGCCGTCCAGCGTCACGGTGTCCGCGAGCAGGGATACCGACACCTTGCATTCGAGGCCGAAATACGAGAACGAAACTTTCGTATTGGCCTGCACCTTCTGCTTATCCGACACCGCGCCTTCGCCGATCCACGTCGCGACCGGTTTAAGCGAGAGAATCGGAACATCCACGCCTCCCTTGATATTCAGCTTGCGGACCTTGGCGAATACTTGGCCGTAAACCGTGATTTTGCGAATGACTTCGTTCAGGATCGTCGTCGGAATGACCGCCGACACGTCCGCCGTCGTCGTCGTGGCATTCGCACGCAGTTCCGGACGAATTTCCCCAGTCTTTGCAAATGCCATAAACGCGCTGCGGTATTCCGGTGTGCTATGGTAGTCAGCCGGTTCTTGCGAACGTTGCTGCTGTTGCTGACCGCTCATACCGTATGACGCCAATACCTGCGCATGTCCGGGATGCTGGCCGCGCTGTTCCGTGCTGTTTGCTCCTGGCACTTGAAAAGTAGGCTGATTGCGTTGCTCGTCCGGCTGATCTTCCGGAAGCGCATCGATCATGCTGTTCAGTTCCGTAATTTCGCTGTTCAAGGTTTCGAGCTCCGCGTTGATGCTTCGCAGCTCCGCAATTTCCGTTGCCGCTCCCGATCTCGTGACCAGTTCTGCCTTCCGCGCAGCCTTCTTCGCCAGCATTTCTTTCAATTTCTTCTTCATGTGTGTTCACCTTAACCTTTCAATAAGATTTGATTGCGTAGACGCATGATTTCGAGCTCGCTTTCCAAGTTATCCAACTTGGAGGACCGGGCATTTTCCAATGCGGATCGGGCGTTATCCAACGCGCCTTGATCACGAGCATTTATGTCAGTTCCCATATAAGCAGGGAAGTTGACCGCGCTGACTTCAATGACACGATTGATCTTCGAGATGCGACGGGTTGGCATTTTGCTGTCCAGGTCTTCCCACGATTCCGCGCCGATGAAAAAAATAAAAGACATCCCGTCGATGTCTCCCCGCTGCACTGCACTATATAAAGACCGAGACTCCGAATTGTTCTCGACGTCCAGGTTCGCTCGGATATAAAGGCCCGTTTCGTCCGTCTGCAGCTGCATGGTCGAATTCGCATTGTTGCGCCTGCTTCGCGCAAGCGGAATCTTCTGCAAATCGTGATTCGTGCAGAACAGCACGTCGTCAAAGTTGCAGCCGTCAAACGCACTACGCTCGATGACTTCATAAAACCAATCCCCGATCGCGGTCCACTGGTCATAGACCGCGGCATGCCCTTCTATGTTTGTGCCTTCCTCAATAGCCCGAATATCCTTCACGCCGAAGCTGCGCTTCACAGCGCCGGGCGGCAGCTTCAATTTATCCGACATCGTCGTCCCCTCCTTTTGCCGTTGTGCTCTTGCCGGACATTTGATACGCGTTAATGATTCGCGTGTCCGCGTAGTTCAGCGATTGCGTCCGCCGATCGCCGCCTTCTATCGGCGGATAGCCGAGGATCGCAAGCTTCTGATTGTCCGTCAGCAAACCTTGTTCCCCGGCCGTCTTCAGCAGATTCAACTTTGCCATCGTGGACAGGTACATCATGTCCTTGCCATAGAAGATGATCTCGTTTCCGACATCGAGCTCCCGCGGCGTGAAAATCGTCTTGCTGAAGGCCTGCCCGAGACCGAGTACGATCGGCTCCAACGTCTTCTCGTAGAAGGCCTGGTACTGCTCGTCCGTGTAATCGCCGGAGATAATCGCGAGCGAAACGCCGTACCACCGCAAAATCTTACTGTCCAGGAAGTTAAGCGTGTCCTTGTCGATCATCTTCGGGTCAATGGTAAGTGGCGTATAGTCGCCTTTCAGATCCAACGTCAGAATGCCGGACTTCCCGTCCTCGATGGCCGCTTCCAGGCGTAAGCGCTCCGCTTTCTGCCCGTCGGTATCCATCATCGTGTTCACCTTCATGATGCCTCGCACGGACATGCTGGTCTTAACGCCCTTCTCCAGTCCCTGCAGGACGGCGTCATTAATCTGCAGCACCTTTAGCAGCGCAGCATTGTCGGGGTTTCCGTTTGCACCGCCGCCCATGAGATCGTTCGCCGCGAATTTCTTGCGCACATGAATGATGTCCGAATAGAGCAGCGTGAAATCTACGCCGGAGCTGAAGTAAAACTTAATGAGCAGGTTTCCGAGCTCGTCGTTTAGGAACTCGACCCGCGTCGGATTCAGCGGGTACAACGCCCGATAATGTCGCTTGTCGCCCGGCAGACTGTCATAGACCGGGAACACGAATGCGTTGTCGTTGAAGTAAAGCAACCAAACAACCTTTTCAAGGAATTCCCGCGTCGTCATCAAATCATTCGGCGCGAAGCGAAACAGGCGGTTTAGCGGGCCATTCGGCATCGTCTGCATGCCTTGTTCATCCGTTCGAATATGCCGCGGCTGCAATTTACTAATTTCCGTTGCGATTGCGCCGATACAGTTTTGAACAACATCGGATAAATAAATATCCTGGCCGAATTGACTGAAGATCGGGATATACCCGTTCATCATCTTGGCTCGCATGGCTTCTTTGCCCTTCCAGAACAGCCCTTTAAAGTTATCGATAAATGCCATTTCATCACCTCGATTCGTTAACGAGCTGCAGGAACTCCGTGCGGTTGTCCATGTAGACCTTGTACACGAAGATGAGCGTCAGCGTGCCGTCGATTTTCTTGTCATCCTTGCCTTGAATCTTCACGGGCCGGATTTCCATCTTGCCGTTCATTTCAAGCGCCGTATTCTCCAAGCACCACCGGTCAATCGGATGTTGGTTATAGTTAATGAGCTTGCTCTGCAGATCGGTCCGAACCATCTTCATGGGTTCGCTCAGGCTGCCCCAATCCTGACTGATCCGCACCATCTCGAAGCCCGTTTCCTCCATCTCTTTGACCCAATAGATTGCCGACCACTTGTCATACCCGACTTTATAGAACCGAATGCCATAGTCTTTGAACAAACGGTAATACCAGGCGGTAACGTGGCGGAAATCATTCTCGTTGCCGTCAGAAACGGTTATTAATCCCTTGGCCAGCCATGCTTCATATTTTTCCCGATCCTCTTTCGAGAGGTTCGGGATTTTCGATTCCGGAATGAAGTATTGTTGCATGGTGTATTTCTTCCCGTTCTTCATCAGCAGCGCCCTGGCGGAAGCAAGGTCACCGGACTTGGACAAATCGACGCCGCCGATCGCGAACGCCCCGCGGAATTCTTCAATGTCGAAGACGTCTTCGCTGGAAATGTCCTCGTCTGTTAGCCACGCCGCGGCATTGTTCTGCTTGATGTTGAAGTCCTTGGCAAGAACGAACGCCCGCATTTCCTGATTTGTCCGTGCTTCATCGAGCATTCGCCTAGTGAAGCTCCATTTCTTTATGGTTCCAAGCCCAGGGTTACTCTTCACATGCGTTTTCTCGTCCTGCCAAACCTCTTTTTCACTGTCCTGCGTATACAGCCAAATCAGCCACCGTGGCCGCTCCAGTTCCCCGTTCAATACCTGGCGTGCTTCCTTCATTCGACCGTCGAGATAGCCGTCATTTGTGAATCCTTCCGTCGTCAGTTCAAAATAAAGAGGCTCATCCTGAGTGGACAGAGCCTGACGGATCGGCATGACCGATGTATTGTCTTTCATCTCATGGACCTCGTCGACGGCGCCAACGCCGATGTTTCGGCCTTCCTTCGCGCCGGTCTTCGCGGATATCTTCCGGATGCTGCCTTTGTTGCGGTAACTGAATTTCCCTTTGCGAGTCACCCGTTTCCGGTTTCCGAAGTAGATCCCTTTAATGTTGACCCGCGTTACTTTTTCTAAGGCTGGACTTTCTTCCCGCATGGCATTGATGGCTTGGAACATGAGATCCGCTTGTTCGTAGTCGTTACTGGAACAAAGGATCTTAATGCCCTCCGGCCCGCAGAAGTACTCAGCTAAATTGATTGCGCTGACTAGAGGCGTCTTTCCATTCTTCCGGCCAACCAAGTAGAGCACGTCCTGATGCAGGCGAACCCACCGCCCGACCTCCTCGTCGTAAATCTTGAACGAGTAAATTGCTTCAATGAATGCTTTTTGGAAGAGCATAAGAATGAATGGCTTTCCGGAAAACGGGGCTTCGTAGTGCTTGCACCGCTCTTCGATGAATCTGATCCGCTTGTGCGCTTCTTCAGTTTCAAACTTAATTTCCGGATTTCTAAAATGAGCCTGGAGGAGCTCGAACGTTTGCAGCAACTCTTGCCCGACAAGGATCTCGCCGGATTGGCACTTGGCCATGTATTCGTGCAGGTATGACGTATACGGAGCACTCATTCAAAATCACTCAATTCATCATCCTCTTCGATTTCATTCTTCGACAGGATTCCATTCAGCGTCTTAATGATAACCGCGTACGAGTTAATATTTTTCAAATACTGGCGTGCTGCCTCAACTGGCTTTTGCAAATCGGGGTTGCTCGGATGAATCTTTACCATCCCCGTGATTTCAAGCGCCTGCCGAAGGACGAAATTCTCAGTAGACAAAAAAGCCGCGTCCTCAATCAGGCCCGCGACTAACTTGCTTTTGGAGGGATCAACATCGGCGAAGATTTCGAGTAATTTCGAACGTTCTTGCCGGAATACTTCGGTTTTTTCCAACGTATTTTTCACCTCGACGGATTTCAAAATTTAAGGCGTGTACCAAAATCGTGTCCCCTATACGGTAGTGAACGATATGAATAAAAAAAGACCCCGGGGGGGGGTCTTTTCGTTATATTTTTATGTTAACGCACTAGATATTTTTAAATGAAAATTACTATGCCATTCGAAATACTTTTTCGAACTATTATTCCAGTGCTTTATGTTTAACCCCGCTATATTAGCAATATAACGATCTATCACCATAGTCGTATTCATCTTGCTTGGACTTTTTTCAACTTTACCATTATTTATGGTAATGTAACCTTTCTCGAATAGCTCATCGCATCCGAACTTACACATTGGCATCACGATGTTTTTGTAATCAAGCTTCTCAACATTACTGCATTTAGATCTTTTTTTAATATGTGCTGCCACAAGGACATCAACCGGATACTCGTGACTACAAATTCCGCAATGACCGACTTTTTTGTTATTGAACAACTTTCTTCTCAAAAAGGCTTGTTCTTTTCTCGCCGTTGCTTTTACCTTATTGTCTAAGTTATCTTCGGGGTTAAATATTACATCATAATACTCATCTTCATTTATATTAGGATAATATGTAAGACTCTCTAACTCGAATGATTCAAAACATAATTGACTTTTCTCCTCATCCAAAACTGTGAATCCTTGAATAACATTATTTGCTGCATAACCAACTGCCACATTAAACTCCTCGTACGGAATAGTTACATTTTTAATTTCATCTAAAAAATAAATGTATTCCCATGTTTGTCCCGAATCATCATAATTCCACAACTCAGCAGCAAGTTCTTTATTATGTAGCTTCTTTGAGACAACACCAGAAGCAAAAATCTCGCCTTTTCTAGAAAACAGGGTAACATCACCAGCGCTTATCTTTTCCCATCTCTTATAGTTGCCACCATTTTTACCTGGTGTCACACCCCAAGTTGGAACTTTTCCATCAGGGTACATCTGTGAAAGTTCTTCCATATCTTCTACCGAAAGATGCTTCCTTAGCCTACTTACATGTACCGGATCAGAAATCGTATTCGAATAATGCTCCCTTGCTCCGCTGTTTCCTGCTGGTTGTAAAATTATACGATTCAAGCTAATCCCCCAATTCAGTGTATTTCATTTTATTACCGTACGATTTTTCTACCGGATATTTCTGATTGTTTTTTTCAAGCTTAGATAAGACTGCTTTATTGAGGTCAATCTCTAGACCATTGCTTAGCAATAATAGGTACACCATTATATCTGCTATTTCATCAGATAATTTTTCTTTATCTATTGTCTCGATTTCTAATTCATTTTTCCACTGAAATAACTCAAGCAACTCACTTGCTTCTAAATTAATAGAAATAGCGAGATCTTTGGGATTATGAAACTGTTTCCAATTTCGTTCATCTCGAAAAGCAATTATTTTTTCGAGCAATTCCTCCAAAGTAATCTCCCACCTTCTATTTAAATTAGGACCATTATACCAAATTTCATTTTCAGAATCATTCTCTTTTAAGGAAGAGTATTGTACAAACCCTTATTAATATAGCCTCTCCTTTCAGTCTTAACTTCGATCCTCATCTACTTCAAGCACATTAGCTGCGCTAAGTATAAGGTCTAATATTTTTTATAATCTGATGCTTTATTATTTATTGCTTCCCTCCGATAAAATAGATAATTAACATGTCAAGCAACGAAAGAGGAAATGATATGGTTAAACAAGTAGTTCAAACCGTCTATAAGCAAACTAGAACAGATTTCTGTAAACATTGTAAGAAGCGGCTTCAAGAGGCACAAGAAGTTAGTTTAATGATATTTCATGGCTCTGGAAAGAAAAGAGTCCACTCTGGCTCGATAGATATAACTGCTCATAAATGCACGACCTGTGATGATTGGATTATAAGTGATAAGGTCTATAACTCTGTTAAGAAAAGGGTGGAAGCTCCTCATCGAATATTAGTAATTCTCAAAAGGACTTATGTTCCAATAAAACCCGCCTCTCACATTATTCCCGGCTTTAACAAGTACGGAAAGTTTTTGCATGGAAAAAGTCATAATGATACTAACCAGTAAGTAAGGCGGCTTCCGCCTTTTTCTTTATGGTCGATATTGATCAAACCATTTTTCAATGTAACTTCTCCATTCAACTTTTCTCTGCACTCGATCCTTATCCGCATAGAGAGTAGTTAGACATTCTTCCCTGCTCATTTCACAATAAACTAACTCAGCACCAAGATCATCGGCTAATCTTTCACGCTTAAATTTATCCGCGAAACCTCCAATTATCCAGGCCGTTCCCCACTTACCCAGCCTCGTCCGTATGTTATCTATTAATAGGTTATGCACACCGATAACATTTCCAAAAAGATTGTCGGGCTTGTCATAGTAAGGAAGACCGGAAATTGCTTCATATAGTCTGTCCACATCTACTACAAGATCGCCATGTGCGAGATGCTGTCGAACGAACTCTTGCATCCCAGCAAAAGGTGGACCGTATACGAGAAACACTTCTTTATTTCCCTGATAGCCGAAGCGCTTGTGCGCTTTGTTGTGGCAATCGTGGCATATCAATTCGACTTTGTCTGGGTTCAAACAAATGCTGTAATCATGCACATTTTCCGGCGTCAGCTCGATCTTGTGATGACCAATAATATCGACCGCTCGCAGTATCATATGCCCGCATCGTTCGCACTTGCTGCCGCGCTCTAGAATCAGTCCCATTCGAAAATTGCGCCATTTCAATGAGGTATAGAATTTATGAAGGATAGCATACCTTGCCATATCACCACGCCTGTTCTTCCATGTTTTTAATCTCAAGTTGCTGCTTCTTGATGCGAAGCGCCGCTTCTTCTTCAGACAACGCCTTCGTTCTCAGCTTCAACTTCATGTCGATTAGCTTGGCCTTCTTATCTTGCATACGCGTTATCGCTTCTTCAATCGACAGGACACGTTCAAGCACTGGATGCTTCTTTGCCTTCCGTTCGACTTCCATCATGATTGGTTCGAGAACCGGCACCATTGTGAGATTGCCTTCAGCATCAAACTCTGGAATCTCCCCACGTTTCTTCTGACGAACAACTTGGCTTGTCGTCTGGACAGAGTCACCGCCCCATCCCTCGAGCGCCTTTTCCCGATACTGAAGTGCCCGGCGAATCCGTAGGTCTAGGAACCGAATCTCATTGTTGAGCTGGCCGACAGGGTCCGTATCGACTTGAAAGAACAGCTCTCGTTCAAGGTCCTCCAGTGTGTCATTCCAAATGGTCACGTAGTCGCCATGTTTAACAGCATTCTCGTTTCGCTTCGGCGCTCCCGGCCCGCCCTTGTTCCCTTTTGCATTCTTACTTCCCTTTGGAGCCCCCGGCTTTCTCAGCTCTTTGGGGAGTGCCTCCCATTTGTCTATACACTTCCACTTTCGCACTTGCCCGCTAGACGTCCCCAACGCTCGCGCAATGGCCGCAGGCTTAAGTGTGCGGTTACTATCCAGCCATAGCTTCAGGGCGCGTTTACGCAGCGGACTTCGCTCTCTAGACATAACAACAACCCACCGCCACGATAATTAAGTTTGTTTTCACAATTTGGAGCAATGAGGAACGCGCTTCGCCCGCTCTACCATCTGCAAATGAAGCCCGTTCATCCCTCTGTTCCCCCAATAACTGGTTTTGGAGTGAACCACAATGAATATTCTGTTGCACTCGTTAAAATCGTGATTTCCTTGTCCTGTCAAGCTTCTTCCCGCTTACAGAAAATGAGTGCGACTCAGTACATTTTGTGGAGCACCCAAACGCATAATTGCAGCGTCCATCATGTCCTGAGTGACACCGATATAGCGTAATGTGATGGCCGGATCGCTATGTCCGTACATCTCCATTAGTAACGCGAGGTTCCTTGGATCTTGCATATACAATTGGTAGCCCCAAGTCTTCCGCATCGTATGACAACCGATCTCTAGGAGATCAAACTGCCGAGCAGCTTGGTTCAGCATTTTATAAGCTGTACTCCTATCAAATGGCTGATCCTTAAGCCTGGTCTTCTTCTTTCGTTGCCTGCTTGGGAAGAGGAAATCATCGTCGATCATATCAGCAACGTATCGATCAAGGTCTTCACGAATACCTGGATGTATGATGAATCTCTTCCTGTGTTTGTTCTTTTGTTCCTTCATGTTCACATGGGTTCCGCGAACCATTCCAGCTCGTAGCAAACGCAAATCGCTTACCCGAAGACCGCTATAAATACCAAAGCAGAAGAACAGATAGTTTCTAATGCTTCGCGCCTTTAAATAAACCTTAATTCCCTCAATTACCGATGGATTTCGAATGGGTTGAACGAAGTTCATGACGTCACCATTTTAGTCCGTGTCTAAACTCTTTCCGGTTACGCGGATACCTCTTGGGAGAAAAAGGCGCTATTTTTTTCGCGAACCAGTAACAAGCGATATAGATCATGATTCTTCACCTTCCTTCGGACACTTCGGCTTAAGGCAAAACTGCTTTGACGCTTCCCAGCGACCCCACAAGCATCCTATGCACTTAGCCGGTTGCATCTTTGTATTATCGATTGGTTTTCTTTTCGTTGAGTATCGCAACCGACTAAGCCCCCTTAAAATAAAAATGCCGCAATGCGGCCAATAATGTAAGTCGTTCATAACAACACATGAATGTATTCATGTGCTGTTATAAAAAACTTAAGGGCATCAAACCCAACCTCACACCACACGCTTGGCGATTAACGCCTAAGGTCAACTGACCCACCGCATGGCCGAGTCCTACATATAATAAGGGTACAGTAGGTATCACCCGGAGCTCTTGCTTGAGCTCCTTTATGATCCAACTGTACCCTGCAGGCACTCTTATTTTTGACGCTGCTTTCGCGCCAATCACACGCATTTTAGCCCCATAAAATCAATGTATTTGCGATGGACTCAATTCCTTTGTTAATTTTCCGATCCACCGTCGACGGGTGCCATAGTTCAAAGCGTGCGATCGTTACATGATGCGGCTGGCCTTTGATGTACCGCAGTTCAATCATTCGCCGTATTTCGTCTTCTGTAATCAGGTTCACCGCGCGCTCAATTTTTTGCAGTTGCTTCTTATAAGCAGAGTAAAGCGCTTGTTGTTTTGGAGCAACCAGGTCGGTGCCGTTCCGATCGAAGTCATCCACGATCATTTTCATACGCCGATAGCGAGAGAGTAACGACTTTGCGACCTTCAGGTCATCCTTTTGTGCGGTCGGAAATAATTCCATTTGATTCTCATTCTCTGCCAATGCCAACATTCCCCTCGTCCTCTCTCTATGCTATATTTAAGAGTGACGAGTAACCCAGTGCCCCGGAGGCAGTTCCCCAACAGATTCCGGGGTATTTCTTATTCCTTGGCCATATTTACGATCAGTCTTCCCCTCCCATTTATTTCTGTATTCAGACCTGCACTTCAAGAAGTTCCCGAACCTGGCCTCCGAGAAACTCTGTATATGCCGGAGGTATTGCTTCGGCCAGTTCATCCCGCGTCATCCAATCTATTCCTCCCATAGCAAACCCCCAATAAAGAGTTATCTGTTTTGCGTTGAGACCCCGCACTCCTCCACTTCCGCAAATGGATATGCTGCCATCTTCGCCAATCCCATTACCTGCGCTAGGCGTCTTCATCTTCATTCGATCTATGTCCGGCTCTACAAGAGGCAAGTTACTTTCGAACCAACGTTCCCGCTGCGTATATAGATTCTTGAATTGTGAGCCGAACAGTTTTACCGGATTAATCAATGGGGCTCCTGCAACGTTCTCGATGATGTACGGCTTCCCGGTTGCATTCAGTAGTTCGCGGGTTGCCGGAATAAGATCCACGTGATTGCCATATGCGCCGTTGTTTCTGGCTTTAGCTAGTAACCTAGCTTTGCTATGAACCTGGCATGGAGGGCTAGCAGCGAAAAATGTAAATTGGCTTATAAAGTCCTTATCTTTCAGAATCTCAAGTGCATCTGCTTGTATGAATTCAAACGGATAATTAGGCTGCGGTTTAATATCCACTCCGACCACTTCGAATCCTGCTCTCGCATATCCAGCCGAACAACCTCCAGCCTTACAGAATAAGTCCAACATCTTAGGTTTCATTCTTGGTTCCTCCTTAAAAATTCAATTCCAGTTGCCCGCCAACCACGTCCTCTACAAAGTGAAACGGCTCAGAGATGCATTCCAATCCGCCGCGTTCCAGGATGCTGCCTGCCGAGCTGCTCCAAGTATAGGCAGCGTTGCAGTATGATGTGACGACAAAGGATTTGAGTCGGCCTTCATGTATGCCAGCGAAACGATTATCATCGGTTAATGCAATAATTTCGATGTCGACTTGGCAGTTTTGAATAGCTTTTTTCACAAGTGCGTGCTTTTGTTCATATTGATTCATACGTTTCCCTCCTGACAGATCGTCGACTCTTTCGATTACGACTTGCCTGTTCTCGCAATTCGAAATACTCTTCTCCCCATATGCCTCCTTTGCGCGGAGAAATCATCTTTTTTCTCGATCTATCGATGATCAAAAGCGCAACCTCATCGGGCTCGCGGTTTAGTTCCTGAGAGATTTCAAAGACTGGCATTCCGTCTAACCATAATTGCTCAAAGCGTTCTACCTCTCGTTCGTCCCATGAAAAATCCATCTCTTCACAGGCGAGGTATAAGTTTAGCCGCGCTTTTTGCATTGTCATTCCTCCTTCCCTGGTTATTCTTCGTAAAAATTCCTCAGGCGTTCGCGAAGCATCTCTTGATATTCAAATTCCATATCGTCGCGAATTAGTCGACAAACCTCTTCTGCATCGAATTCGAAGTTTTCCACCGGTGCCCCTCCATTCTCTGTTGTCTGCGTCGATCCTTTCCGATCATCTCGGCAAGAATCGCATTCCCGAGAATACGACTGCTTATAGCGTTGCCTGTCTTCGGGCATACAAGTTCAATGCGGTTAGGTGCATAATTGCTATTGATGATCGTCACTTTGCCTGAGCCAAGCCGATTGTTCAGCAAATGGAACAACTTGTCCTCTGTCCAATCCGTCGTCTTGCTTTTGAACAAATCATCAATCAGCAGTATGGGCACCTCCTGATAGCGGTACATAACGTCCGTCTCGCTTTCCTCGGAGTCGCGCTGGTACGTTGCTTTGATTTCTCTGAATAGCTTATCCTCTGTGACGTAGATCGCTTTTTGCTTCAGGCGTGTGAGCTCGTTGCCGATGCAATGCGTGAGATATGATTTTCCAGTTCCCACTTCGCTCATCCCTTGCTTCCTCGCCCGTTCGGCATCCCCGAAAATATATAGCCAAGTTCCGGTCTGCAGGTGACTTTCAATCTGTTCGACGAATGCACGTGCCAAAGCGTATTTCGATTCATTCTCCTCGTCGATCGTCGCCGTATCGAAATATCTTGTACGCTCATCTGGATTCATGCCCGCAGCAGCGTTGTATTTCTCGAAGAGCGTCGCCTTATAGCACTCGCAGAGCGGTAATTGCTTCGTCACTGGGTCGGTCTGTACAACCTCGTGCATTATTGGTTCGCCCTTTGAATTGATCATGCCGGATTCCACTTGAACCAGGATGTTAATGGTGCCCGTACCGTGACACCTTGGACAATCAGACGATAAGGGCGTCGAGCTCGTCGTCTGAGAACGCAGGAGTTCGGCCCTTCGTCGGAGCTCTTCCAGATCCAGGCTGTTTAGCATTACCTTGCGCAGCATCCCGTCTACCTCCTGATCGCATTAATTGTTCGTCTTCCCAGGCGTCGATAATGGCGGATTCGAAATAGGCAAAGCCCGATGGCTTACGGTACTTCGAACCTTCTCGCTCCTTCTTCCGTGCGACCATTCCGTTCATCACACGGATGGCAAATTCACTTGGAATACCGGCATTGATTATTTTCTGGACAGAGGTTACGTTCAATGCCCCCATGGTCCATTCACCTATCCCTTGTTCTTGACAGAATGCGTTAGCAAGCTGCCTATACTGGTTCTCGGATTCTTCCGTTTCACCTGAGTCCGTGCCCGTAGTAGTAGTAGTATTTTGGTTAGGTAAGGTTAGGTTAGGTAGCCCCTGCACATGCGCATTGTGTGCATTATCTGTGCATTGCACGTGCAGTGCACGTTCCTCGCTTTTTGGTTGTACATCCGGTGCACGTTCTTGACTGGTGCCACCTTCGCGTGTTGCACGTGCTTTTTGCATGCGTTGTTTGTTCGCTTTCTTCTTCTCAATAAGACGACCAGCATAATCATGCCAATCATGGATTATCGACCTATCTTCCAGACGCTCTATCCAACCAGCAGCTACCAGTGCCTCGACAAACTTGTCGGCATCACCTTGCCATCCAGCGCCGAATGCAATCACGAGATTAGGCAGCCCGGTTAGGTCGCCGTCTGGAGCATTATCAAGCGCCCAGGTCCAAAAACGTGACAAATGGCCGCCGGCATAGGTTTCATTGATTTGTAGCGTAGCAGCCAGTATTAGCGTCTTGCGATGGGTCCATAAGGACTGGTGCAGTTCGATCCATGCCAAAGTGTTTCCACCTCCTCCACTCGCTTCTGATGCATGCCTTGCCTGCTCGTCGGCAGCCCGATCCACTCGAGAGGCCGACGACAAAGGCAATCGCCTATGTCGCAAATCTCTCGCTTGTTAAATCAGTTGTAGGAATATATACTGGAATTAATTCAAATGCTGCATTGACCCAAGAGTGATCGCCCTGGCCGGCGGTCATTTTTATTTTTATCCGAAGCAGCTCCGCCTCAATTTCCTCGATCTCCTGTATAATCCACCAATCCCAAGTGCCGCTTGCCGATTGAAAATGCATGAGTCTGCGATAAAATGTTCTGAGCTCTTCGATTCGGTTTCTTAATTCGAACATGGACACGCCCCTCTTTTATCGAATATAGTGATTCGCCTTCAATTGCCTTCGATGTTCCTTCCAGACTCCAATCCAACTAAATCCATAATCCTTGCACAGGACCGCTGCATGATGAATTAGCGCGGTGATAGCTTCGAGGCTTTCAAAGACTGCTTGCTTAATCTGTTCCAGCTCCGCAGTAGTCAATTGATCGCGTCGCTTGGTCACGCGCGCGCTCTTGATTGCAATCAAAGCTTCTTCGATTTCTTCAATGGACTTCAGCGTCGTCGACGCTCGATTAAGTTCTGTGTTATTCAGAATAGGGATACTAGCTTCGCCCGCCGCTTCGTTCCATGCAGCGAGCGAAAGCATAGGATCGTCATATCTTGCTGTTGCCTCTCGCATAAAATCCTTGGTTGGTTTTCGCCGACCAGTCGTTATCTTACTAATTGCTGAATTGCTGATATGCATGGCCTCGGCAACTTGCAGCTGTGTTTCGTTGTTGTTTTCCATTAAAGCGCCGAGGGCTTGTCCAAAATCCATGGTAATCCCCCTCAATTTGTCCAAATTAGAGCCTGACCTTGTCCAGTCAGGCGTGATAAGATTATTTTAGGAATTGATGTTGCCAAGCCCATTCCCCTTATCCCGACATCTCTATTTGGAGTCGGGACCTTTTTTTATAGCAAACCACTGAAGATCATCAAAAATTACTTCCGGCTCAGTAATGATTAATTCCGGCTCAAGATGATCACCATCATAAAATGGTTCTCTTTCCAACTCACAAATGATTTTCTGCATGGTCTAACTCCCTTTTATTATTGATTAAATATTAAAGTTTCTCCGCTCTCCGAAGTTTCAGTGTCCAGTTATTTGCAGAAGTCCCGGTATTATTTTGAATCCAATCTGTATGATCTTCACACCATTGAAGCAACAGATGAGTGAGAACTCTCGGATGACCAAACTCTCTGATAACTGGGAAATCTTCGCGATTCAACAGCTCCGCAGCTTTCGTTGAGCCAATATCCAGAAGCTCCATGAACTGAGTGCGGTTCAAAAGCGGAGGCAAGCTGCTTGACAGTGAATGCCGTTCTAGCGCTGAATCAATCGCCGAGTTGATCATTCCTTGCAGCTGCTCATAATCGAATTCAAATTTCAACATAGATGTCACTTCCCTTCGCATGGTTTGCCCAATGCCATCTGCGAAATTTCGACGATCTGCTCCACTTTAAGCCGAATCAATTTTCGCAGAAATTGAGCTTTGCTCAACTAAATTTCGAAAAAAAATGACTTCTGTCAATTGGTTCAGTTCTACCTCGAACTTATCCGCGATAGCTGGCAAGTGTTTTGCTTTTAGTTCATTCTCACCAGATTCTATACGAGAATACCCACCTGGAGTATGGAGTCCTAGAGCTTCAGCCATCTCAATAAGCGTAAGCTTTTTATCAATTCTCATATTGCGAAGTTTCTCGTAATTGATTAACATTGTGTCCACCTCCAAATTTGATGTTTAATCAACTTATGAATTAATATTATTTGATGTTAGATCAACTGTCAATAAAAATTTGCTATTTGCTCAACATTGTTTAATGGATATGTCTTTGATGATAGAATATTTGATGAATAATCAAAATTGGGGAGGGGTGAACCGTGTCCCTAGGAACTCGTTTGAGGGATCTTCGTCGAGCAAATAAATTAACACAAAAAGAAGTAGCTACTCGACTCAAAATTGACAACACGACTATTTCAAAGTGGGAAGCCGACATATATGAGCCTAATGCAGATACTTTAAACAAGTTGGCTACTCTGTATGACACCTCTGTCGACCAACTACTTGGTCGGGAGAACCTGACTGTACTACATGGGGGTATTAAGAGAAACGCCCAGCTTGTGAAGCAAGAATCTGCGATTAAGGAACAAAACGCAGATTCTGACACGGATGTCGGACGAGCCTTCTTTGGCGGCGCTGACAAGTACACCGAGGAAGAAATCGAGGTCGCCCGTGCAGCTGCCAAAGCGGCAATTGAGGCTATGAGGAAAGCAAGAAAGCCCAAAGATACGTAGCAAATCCCCCAGCCGATGGGGAGTTGAAAAGGATATTTCATGCAATCGAATTTCATTATTTCTGCTTCTCTTACTGCTCTCCTTGCTATATTCTTGACATTCCTCGCCTATCGGAAGCACCGCGCCATGGAGAACGCTCTCCGCCGCCAGCTTCCCGTTGAAGCCTGGCAGGACGGCATCATGCATGACCGAGGCACAATTGAGCGCCACACGCGCGAAAAGGTCGTCATCAACGGTATGCATTATCCGAAGCAGTCATTCAAATTTCGGATTAAAAAATAGCCCAGCACTAACAGGGCTATTATTTTCCACCACAAACCGAACATACATTCGTATAATTGGAGGTTAGCAGCATGATCGACCTAGCGCTGTACAGGGAAACGGACTTGGAGAAGTGGATTAACCGCACATATCAGGAGAATGGGATTCGTTGCGCTGGCGATATGGACCTTGATCGCATTGCATCGATCTGGGGAGTGGAGATCCGAACGTATACCGGGCCGTCCTTTGCGGAATGGCGAGAGGAAGAATACAGCTTCATCTTTTTAAATGAATTTCTGTCGGAGAAGCAACGCCGCGAGGTCTTCTTTCACGAGGTATGTCACCCGCTGCAGCATACTGGTTGCCAGGACGAGGCAATGCCCATGCTGTTCCGCGAGCTTCAAGAGACTCAGGCCGGATTGTTCCAGCTCTACGCAGGCATGCCGGTCTACATGCTGGGAGAATTTAGGACTATCCAAGATCGTGATTATTACCTTAAGGTTTTATCAGAAGAGTTTGCTCTGCCGTTGAGAATCGTGGGACGACGAATTGACCAAATCATTCGGCGAATCCAGCAGGAACGAGCAGACCGCAAACAGATCGCGCTACAGTGCCCGGCCGCCCCACCGCCCTATAGTAAGCCTACCCTTGACTTATTGGACAAGCTGCACAGGCAGCTGTGCGGGAAACAGGTAGCCACAAATGGTTAACGTCGCAGTTATCTATACAGAGCACGAATTCTTCGGCGAACCTATGCCTTACTGGCTCGTCGTGGACTGCCGTGGGCTACAAGCGGACGACTGGGGCCGGTCCCTGTACATACCAATGGTCGGCCCCTTTGAAAGCCTGGAGATCGATGACAATGATCCGAGTGCGGCCGTCACTGTGCCGGCCAGCGCCATTATACGACACCCGGACAAGCCGGAACAGATCGGCATCTACCTACCCACAGTCACTGCGTTCGTGGAGGCTCGGGCCCGCCAAATCTCTAGCTACATTATTGAAAACAGCTTGATCAGACGGCTCGTGCTCCGCATCGCGGACGTCGAGGACCTGCTGCAGATCGATATTCGATACCGTATTCAGAATGGAGGAGATTCATGAAATGGCATCGTTTAAGAAAATACCGTCCAACAACAAGCAAGGGTATAAATGGGTTTGCATCAAAGATGGTCCGATTGATCCCGTAACTGGCAAGCGCAATCAGATTGAAAGACGTGGGGACACGAAAAAGGAAGCCGAGGCGCGCGTAGAAACCGCCATAAACTCGCTGAAGGACGGCGGAATCAATGCCAAACGGATTAAGAATCTCCATTTTGCCGAAGTAGCCGCTGAATGGATTGTCGAATACGCACGCGGACAGGTTAAGAAGGGAACGGTCCGATTGAGGAGCAACTCCATCGCCATCTTGAACCGCTATATCGCTGCGACAAACATAGATAAGATCACGCACCGGATGCATCAAAATATATTGAACGATCTTCATGAAAAGGGGTACTCTCGCTCTCATATCGAAGGTGTGCATGTCACCGCCAACCTGATATATAAGCATGGCTTAAAGGAGAAATACCGAAAAGACAATCCCGCTGCAGGAGCGATGATTCCAACGAGAAAGATGACGGTTGAGGAAATTGAAAATAACCCGATCGAGGAGAAATATTTTGAGAAGAGTGAATTAACGGAGTTCCTTGAAGCAGTGGAACAGCATGGTTTGCAGGACGACAAGGAAATGTTCTACCTGATGGCCTTCTCTGGTATGAGGAGCGGCGAGATGTGCGCCTTAAAGGAAACGGACTTCGACTACGAATCAAATGAATTTCGCATTACGAAGACGCTATACAACCCAGACAATAACTCGAAGAAATATTCGCTCGAGCCACCGAAGACAAAAGGCTCCATCCGAGATGTCGATCTGGACGAGAGCATAATGAATCTGATCCACGAGCATATCAAGCGCCAGAAAAAAATTCGCCTATCGGTTAAACTCTTTAACCCTGAGTACCACGATGAGAAATTCGTCTTTTGCAACGAGGACGGCTATCCGATTATTCAAAAGACCGTGAACCGGCGCCTCGAACGATTAATTTCGAAGACAAATATAAGCAAGAAAGCTACTTCGCATATATTCCGCCATACGCACGTCAGCATGCTTGCGGAAGCTGGCGTTGATCTTCCGACGATCATGAAGCGCGTAGGACACGACGATCCGAAGACCACGCTGCAGATCTATACCCACATCACTGAGAAAATGAAAAAGGATGCCAGTGTGAAGGTAAACATCCACTTCAAGGACATCCTTCCAGGCACCCGTATGCAAGAAATGTGAGTTTTTTGTGGGTTTATAACAAAAAAGAGGCCCCTAGAGGCCTCTTTTTCCTTGATATTGCTGGGTTTTTCAAAGCAGCTTACATCATGCCACCCATGCCGCCCATTCCACCCATGCCGCCCATATCAGGCATGCCTGGTTTGTTAGCTTCTGGCTTGTCAGCTACGACTGCTTCGGTCGTCAGGAACATCGCCGCTACGGAAGCTGCGTTTTGCAGAGCGGAACGCGTTACTTTCGCAGGGTCAACGATACCGGCTTCGAACATGTTCACCCATTCGCCGGAAGCTGCGTTGTAGCCTACGCCGATCGCTTCTTTTTTCAGACGCTCAACGATAACGGAGCCTTCTTGGCCTGCGTTAGCCGCGATTGTACGAACCGGCTCTTCCAACGCGCGAAGCACGATGTTTACGCCTGTTTTCTCGTCGCCCGTTGCATTTACAGCCGCTACTGCTGCATATACGTTCACGAGTGCAGTACCGCCGCCGGATACGATGCCTTCTTCCACGGCTGCGCGCGTGGAGTTCAGTGCATCTTCGATGCGGAGCTTGCGCTCTTTCAATTCGGTTTCGGTCGCTGCGCCGACTTTGATTACGGCTACGCCGCCAGCTAATTTAGCCAGACGCTCTTGCAGCTTCTCGCGGTCGAAGTCGGAAGTCGTTTCTTCCAGCTGCGCGCGGATTTGGTTGATGCGAACGTCGATGTCGGATTTCACGCCGGCACCGTCGACCACGATCGTGTTTTCTTTCGTTACGCGGATTTGACGCGCGGAACCGAGTTGATCCACGGTCGTTGCTTTCAGCTCAAGGCCCAGCTCTTCCGTGATTACTTGGCCGCCGGTCAAGGCAGCGATATCGCCCAGCATCGCTTTGCGGCGGTCGCCGAAGCCTGGAGCTTTGACAGCCACGCAAGTGAACGTGCCGCGCAGACGGTTAACGAGCAGCGTTGCAAGTGCTTCGCCTTCAACGTCTTCGGCGATGATCAGCAATTGCTTGCCGGATTGAACGACTTTCTCCAGTACGGGAAGAATCTCTTGGATGTTGGAGATCTTCTTGTCCGTGATCAGGATGAATGGATTGTCGAGGACAGCTTCCATTTTGTCCGTGTCCGTGATCATGTACGGGGAAAGGTATCCGCGGTCGAACTGCATGCCTTCAACCACTTCAAGCTCCGTTACGAAGCCCTTGGATTCTTCGACCGTGATAACGCCGTCGTTGCCGACTTTCTCCATCGCTTCCGCGATCAGTTGACCCACTTCTTCGTCAGCGGAAGAGATGGAAGCCACTTGCGCGATCGATTGTTTGCCTTCGATCGGTTTCGCGATGACTTTCAGCTCTTCGATTGCCGCGCGAACGGCTTTCTCGATGCCTTTGCGGATAACCATCGGGTTAGCGCCCGCAGTTACGTTCTTCAGACCTTCGCGGATCATTGCTTGCGCAAGAACCGTTGCAGTCGTCGTTCCGTCACCGGCAACGTCATTCGTTTTGGTCGCGACTTCTTTAACCAGCTGCGCGCCCATGTTTTCGAATGCGTCTTCCAGTTCGATTTCTTTCGCAATGGATACGCCGTCGTTCGTGATCAGCGGGCTGCCGAATTTCTTCTCGAGCACCACGTTGCGGCCTTTAGGACCGAGTGTAACTTTAACTGCGTTCGCAAGCGCGTCTACGCCGCGAAGCATCGCGCGACGAGCGTCTTCGCCGAATTTAATTTCTTTCGCCATCGTTGATAACCTCCTGGTTTAATAAATTAAGTAAAAAGCTGACCATGTATGTGGAGATAAGCGCTGCGGCTTAGCCCAAAATCGCGTGGATGTCGCTTTCTTTCATAATCAAAAGCTCTTTGCCTTCGTACTTTACTTCGGTACCGGCATATTTGGAGAACAACACGCGGTCGCCTTCCTTGACTTCAAGCGCAACGCGCGAGCCGTCTTTAAGAGCACCGCTGCCTACAGCGATTACTTTGCCTTCTTGCGGTTTTTCTTTAGCCGTGTCAGGCAGCAAAATGCCGCTTGCAGTCGTTTCTTCTTTCGCGATTGGTTCGATCAATACGCGTTCACCCAAAGGTCTGATCATGAAAATAGCCTCCTTTAAATAGTTGTGCATCTTTGTTAGCACTCACACTCGTTAAGTGCTAATAACCATTTCTAATAATACCGATTTCCAGGATGGATTTCAAGTCTTTCGCCGCCTTTTTCATAGGAAATTTACATGCCGCCCCGCTTGTCCGCCTCTTGATTCCATGGCAGCAAAAAAGCCGGCGTCGCCGCCGGCTTCTTAGTTTCCGTATTCTTCTTCCCAAGCCTCGTCTGCCAGAAGCTGCTTCTTGTACACGACGCTCGACAGCAAGACGCTGATTTCATAGAGCAGGATAAGCGGCGCGGCCACCAAGGAATCCGAGATGAAATCCGGCGGCGTCACGACGACCCCGATAATGATGAGCACGAAATACGCCAGCTTCCGCATTTTCCGCAGCCGCTTCGGATTCAGAATCCGCAGCTTCGTCAGAAACATGATGACGATCGGCAGCTCGAACAGCAGGGAGATCGGGATGAGAATGTTGAACAGGAACGTAAAATATTGAATGACCCCGTATGTCTCGACGAGGTTCAAATGCTTCGCGACGTCCGTCGTAAAATTGAACGCCATCGGGAACACGACGTAATAGGAGAAGGCTAGTCCGATCAGGAACATGATCAATACGAAGGGCACGAATTTGAGCGCAGCCCGCTGTTCCTTACGTCCGAGCGCCGGCTTCACGAACGCCCACAGCTGGTAAGCCCCGGCTGGCAGCGCGAAGATCAGCGCAATGACGAGCGCGAACTTCATGTACAAGCCGATTCCGTCCCAGAGGGAAAATGCATTCAGTTCCATGCCTTTTACCGGCTCTTGGTTCACCATATAGTTGTACACCGGATCCGCAAGAAGCAGCCCGATAATCATGCCCGCGACCAAGAAGACGAGGATGAAAATGATTCTGCGTCGCAGCTCGCCGATGTGATCGAAGATCGACATCATGCTGTCGCCGCGCTGGGTTTCTTTCGAATCGGCCGAATCCACGTTAGACACTGGTTGTTGCCACCTCTATTCGACACAGAATAAACCGGCTGCAGCCTGCCTTGCGGCGGCGCTGCGCGTATCTCTTCTCTGCGGCATGCATGGGAACGCCTCCGCGGGAGAACAGCTCCCAATCAAGAAAAAAAGCGGGCCCCACTTACTCTGGGAGCCGCTTGTCTTCGCCGCGATCTTCCGAACGGCTCACTTCGACCCGTTTGGATTCTTTGCGATCCTGATGATCGTCATCCATAATATCTCTTGCGCCAGCTTTGAACTCCTTCAGCGTGCGGCCGAATGCCCGGCCGAGCTCCGGAAGCTTATTCGGTCCGAACAGCAGCAGCGCCACCAATGCGATCAACAGAAAACCTGTTACGCCTATTCCACCCATGGTACATACCTCCTTCTTGTTGTGCTTGCCATAGAAATAAATCCGCTTCGAAAGCAGAGGTTCATCATGATCGTTGCTTGCCGATTCCAGTATCCCATGTCATGGCTGTATGCAAGCCGCCATAGCCCATGGTCACGATGTCTTCCCTTGTAATGGTGTCGCCGGCGAGAATTCTCGGCAGCAGCACATTAAACGAAGTGTACGGATCGTGCATGACGCATCCGGGAAGCCCCATGATCGGAGTCCCTTGCAAATAACCCATCAGCAGCATCGAGCCCGGAAGCATCGGCGTCCCGTAGCTGACGATTTCCGCGCCGGTATCCGCAATGGCCGCAGGCGTGCGGTCGTCGGGGTCGACGGACATTCCGCCAGTTACGACTATCATATCATAGGACTGTTGCTTCAAATAGTGTATTTCCTTGACAATTGTTTGTCGATCGTCCGGAGCAAACCGCTGTTCGGCGACCTCCGAACCGAGCGATTCCACGATGCGCCGCACGGCAGGGCCGAATTTATCCTCGATCCGTCCGGAGAACACCTCGCCGCCTGTCGTCAGCAATCCGATTCTGAACTTCCGCAAGGGCGTTAGGCCGATCGGGCCCCGCCCCTCATGCCGGGAACGATAATCGCGGACAAGCTGCTCTACGGCCGCGACCTTCGTCTCCTGCACGACCAGCGGGATGACCCGCGTCGCCGCTAGCTGCCCGCCCGGCAGGACGACGGCGTTCGTCCGCAGCGTCGCCAGGGCGATCTCGCCCAGCTCATTAATGGCATGAACGATGGAAGGCTCGATGACGGCCAGCGCAGGAACGTCGAGCGCGGATTTGATCGCGACCTTGCCTTCATGCGGTTCCGTCAGCAGGAGACCTTCGCCTTGCAGCGAAGCGGCCATCCTTCCCGCTGCATCGTCTTCATGTAGCTCGTCTTCGCCGAGCTCCAGGATATAGATATGCTCCTTGCCGATATCGAGGAGCTTCGGAATATCGGATTCCGCGACGACATGCCCTTTCTTGAAGAGCCGTCCTTTGAACTGTCCCGGGATAATCTGCGTCAAATCATGCGCCAGCACAAGGCCGACCGCTTCGTTGACCGGCACTTCCTTCAGCACCGTGCCATGCTTCCGGCCGCTCATTCCGCGTGATCTCCCGTGCGCCCGGACAAGATGCTCAGCGCATGCGGCAGCTGATCCATGATCGCCAGCAGATTCTCGTGCACGCCCTTCGGGCTGCCCGGCAGGTTAATGATAAGGGAACGCCCGCGAATGCCGCATACGCCGCGGGATAGCATGGCCCGGCGCGTCCGCTGCATAGCGCCGAGGCGCATCGCTTCGGCGAGTCCGGGAACCTCGCGGTCGATTACCTTAAGCGTCGCCTCCGGCGTCAAGTCCCGGGGAGCGAGGCCGGTTCCGCCCGTCGTAATGACGAGATCGGCTTGGAAATAGTCCGTCATTTCAATTAAAGCGGCCATAATCTCATCCTGCTCGTCAGGTACGATCCGATAATCGACGATTTCGCCTTGAAGCTCTTCCTCAACAAGCTCGCGGATGACCTGCGCGCTCGTATCCTCGCGTTCGCCGCGCGATCCTTTGTCGCTGGCCGTAAGCAGCGCCACTTTCCACTGCATTCGCTTCTCCCCCAATCCGATTTGTTTTATGTCGAAATGCCGATTACGGCATGAACGTTAAACGCCGTTAATGGAATAATCGCCGTTCTTGCCTCCGCTCTTGGAGGTCAGATAGGTTGGACCGATCACCATATCCTTCTGAAGCGCCTTGCACATGTCATAGACGGTAAGAGCCGCGGCGGAAACCGCAGTCAAGGCTTCCATTTCCACGCCTGTTTTGCCGGTCGTCTTCACCGTTCCTTCTATATATAACTCATTGGTTCCGTTGTCGCCGAATACCAGGTTTACGCCGGTCAGCGGAAGCGGATGGCACATCGGAATCCAGCTCGACGTATTCTTCGCCGCCATGATGCCGGCGACCTGGGCTACCGCAAGCACATCGCCTTTGCCGATCGTTCCTTCCTTGATGCGCCGCAGCGTCTCCTCCGCCATCGTGACGCTCGTGCGGGCGACGGCAACGCGAGCCGTTACTTCCTTGTCCGACACGTCCACCATGCGCGCGCGGCCCTGATCGTTAAAATGGGTCAGATCCATTGGTTTCCCCTCCCCGATATCCTAGCTCGGTCATCACTCCGTCGACATAGACATCGTGTTCGTCCATCGGAACCCGTTCCTCCAGCTGCGCCTCGAAGCCAAGGCCGATCCAGCTGGGCATCGCGGATCCCGTAAGCCCTGCGGCAGCGGACAGCCGTTCATGAAACCGATCGTAGTAACCGCCGCCGTAGCCGAGCCTGCCGCCGTTATGATCGAAAGCCAGTCCAGGAACGAAAACGACATCCGGCACGAATGCCGCTTTGAAGCGCCGCGCCACAGCCGGATCCGGTTCTCGAATGCCGTAGGCGCCGGGCGAAAGCTCATCCCACGCGCGAACGGCGTAGAGCTCCAGCGACCGGTCGATGCGGACGCAGCGAGGGACGATGACCGTCAATCCCATCCGCCAGCACCATTCGATGAGCAGCGTCGTATCGAGCTCGGAACGGAAGGGCACGTAGATCATGACGTTTCGAACCGGTATCCCCTGCTCGATTCGGCGACGCAGCCACTCCACTGCATGTTGGCATACCGCATCCGACCATTCCATGCGGCTGCTCTCCGGCAGCTCGTCCCGCTTCAGCATCGCCGACCTGCGGGCTGCCTGCTTTTCCTCCGACCGAATCATTCCATTCCCCGCCCTGCTTCAAGGTTCTTCGTCCTGCTGTTTCCTGCCCCTAATAGTTGTTATTTAGTTTACCACTGTTGCCCATATTTCGCCAACAGGACCGAATCGAAGCGCAGAGGCTTCACGGACGAACATGGTCGCGCGCCGTCCTGTTTTCATGTAAACTGATACAAAGGCATTTTCTTAAAGTTGGAGGTAACAAGAATCATGCTTCTTCAAGTTTCCGATGTATCCAAAAGCTATGGCGTCAGCAGCGTGCTCTCATCCGTCACCTTCCAGGTGCTGCCCCGCGAACGGGTCGGCTTGGTCGGGGTGAACGGCGCCGGCAAATCGACGCTGCTCCGGATTATCGCAGGCGAGATTTCGGCGGACTCCGGTACGGTGTATAAATCGAAAGAAACGACGATCGGCTACCTGGCCCAATCCAGCGGGCTGCAGTCGGACAAAACCATCGACGCGGAGATGCGGGCCGTATTCGCCCACTTGACCGATGCCGAGCGCGAGCTCCGTTCGCTGGAGCAGCAAATCGCCGATCCGGCGCTGCATGGCGACGAGAAGCAGTACGAAGCCGTACTGGAGCGATATGCCAGGCTGTCGGACTGGTTCAGGGCCAAAGGCGGCTTCGAAATGGAAACCAGGATCCGCAGCGTGGTGCATGGAATGGGCTTCGGCCAGTTCCCTCCGGATACGGTCATTTCCACCTTAAGCGGCGGTCAGAAGACGCGCCTGGCGCTGGCCAGAATCCTGCTCCAAGCGCCGGACCTGCTCATGCTCGACGAACCGACGAACTATCTCGACATCGAGACGCTGACCTGGCTGGAGGATTACCTTCGCGGCTACGAAGGGGGCATTCTCGTCGTCTCCCATGACCGCTACTTCCTGGATGCCGTCGTGGGCACCATCGTGGAGATCGAACGCCATAACGCCAGGCGTTATACGGGTAACTACAGCCGCTTCATCGAGATCAAAGCCGCCGAATTCGAGGCGCAAATGAAGCAGTACGACAAGCAGCAGGACGAAATCGCGAAGCTGGAGGATTTCGTGCAGCGGAACATCGTTCGCGCCTCCACGACCAAACGCGCGCAAAGCAGACGCAAAGCGCTCGAGAAGATGGACCGCCTAGACAAGCCGCTCGGCGATTTGAAGAAGGCGCATTTCTCCTTCGAGATCGAGCGCCAAAGCGGCAATGACGTGCTAGACGTGCGCGAGCTGTCGATCAAGTTCGCCGAGAAATCGACGCCTTTGTTTCGTAATGTGACCTTCCGCCTCGAAAGGGGAGAGAACGTGGCGCTCGTCGGTCCGAACGGGATCGGCAAGTCGACGCTCCTCAAGTCGCTCGTGGGGCAGCAAAACTACGAGCAAGGCACGATTCGCTGGGGTACGAATGTCAAAATCGGCTATTACGATCAGGAACATACCGGACTGAACAAAGCCAACACGGTTCTTGAGGAGCTGTGGAGCACCTATCCTCACCTCGAGGAAGCGCGAATTCGGACCGTTCTAGGCAACTTCCTGTTCAGCGGAGAAGACGTGAAGAAGCGTGTTAGCACGCTGAGCGGCGGCGAACGCGCGCGCGTCTCGCTGTCGAAGCTGATGCTGGCGCAAGCCAATATGCTTATTTTGGACGAACCGACGAACCATTTGGACCTGTACAGCAAGGAAGTGCTGGAGGCCGCTCTCATGGATTATGACGGCACGCTGCTCTTCATCTCCCATGACCGCTATTTCTTGAACAAGATGGCGGAGCGCATTGTCGAACTGCATCCGGAGGGCACGGAGCATTTCCTGGGAAATTATGACGAAATGATCCAGAAAAAGCGAGAAATCGAAGAGCTCCTGCTGGAAACGCTGTCAGCTTCGCAAGGAAAACAGAGCAAATCCGCGCCGGTTGCTGAAGCAGCGCCTGTCACCGCCTATGAAGCCGACAAACAAGCGAAGCGTGACGAACGGAACAGACAGCGCAAGCAGGAACAGCTCGAAAACGACATCGCGCGCCTGGAAGGCGAAATTTCGTCGCTGGAGCAGCAGCTGACCGATCCCGAGGTCTACAATGACTACGTGCTGGTCGGTACCATTCAAAGCGATATCGATACGCGGAAAGCTCAACTGCAAGAAGTCTACGACGCGTGGGAGGAACTGCTCGCCTAAGCCAGCTTCGGGCAGCCTGCTCCTTCGTATCCGTTGCCGACAAGATTTTCAGATTGTTTCATTTCATTAATATACCTCGTTAATCAATACCGAATCCGGACCGCGCCTGCGCGGTCCGGATTTTTTCGTTTAATGGTAGGACTGAGCAGGGGAATAGTCAGCCTGATGCCAGGCAGGTTTGGACCAAGCAAGAAAATCGACCAAGGCGTCAAATGACGTTTTGAGCGCGCCAATAGACGACACACAGCTTCGACTCTTCATCTCCCGAATCATTAAGGACTTTAAAGTCATTTCGACAACCTTCTAATAACAGAACGTGCAATTGCCAGCATTGTTCGATAGCCTCGTCCTTGTCCTGTACTAGTTATCCTCTCTGTCCGTGTCCCTGCCTTGAAAATTCGCAGCTTTCACACTCATCCTCATCGGCCGTGATCGGCATCTCTGCACTACATTGCATTGCAAGAAAAATGGTGAGTTTCGAGCAGTAGTGCACGCCGTGCACTACTTTGCAATAAAAGCGGCGAATCCCAAGCAAGTGGTGTACCCAGTACACTACATTGCCGGGAACGCGGCGACTTCCGTGCATGTGCTGCACCCCGTGCACTTCATTGCCGGGAAATGCGGCGAATTCCGGGCATGTGCTGCACTTAGTGAACTACATGGGAAGAAAGGCACCGAGCTTTTCTGGGATGAATCCAAAAAAACTTTATTTTTTTAAAGTTAACGCGATCGAGGCGCCTATCGACGATCTATCCCCGTTTTCCACAGGTTTATCCACAACAGTGGATGAATTGTGCGGCAATTCTGGCACCTATACGATTGAAAAAGCCGAATAAATTTACCGTTTCTTTAAGATTCCCCTTTTCAGCTAGTGGAAGCTAACAAGTTTATTCCCATTATCCACATTATCCACAGGTTGGCTGTGAAAAACTTATCCGACTTTTATTCACATCGCATTCGCGCATAAATGGCGGGTTTTTTACAGTTATACACAGTTTATTTCCAAGCTGTGGATAGCGCTGTGAATAAGGAAAAAGCAGGGGATCTCCCTGCTTTTCTCGTACATCTATATCCGTTGCCGATATCACGAGACCCGACTATAACGGTTATGCACCTGCAAGATCGTAGCGATCGCCTTGCTGCCCATTCATCTTCGCCTGCAGCGCTTTCCGAATCACCCGCAGCGCATCATGTCCGCCGCGCGGCGCATCCGGCCAATGCACGAGGTTCATCGGATGTCGATACTCCGCCGGCGTTCCCGCGTACCGGGGGACCAGATGGATGTGAAAATGCGGAACGCCGTCGCCCTGCACGAAGGCATACACATGCTCGGCGGACAAAGCTTCTCGCAGCGCGGCGCTCACCCGGTTGATCGTCTCGCCGACCGCCCTGGCTTCCTCCGTGCTCAGATCGCCGAGACCTGGCACATGCCGTTTGGTTTCCACCACGGCGTATCCCAAGTACGCAAGCTGCTCTTCCGCCCCGGCTGTCATCAGACTCGCGCTGACAACCGCATCCTCGTAAATGACGTCTGCCTCAGACGCGGCGCTGCCATGCTTCCCGCAAATAAAACACGATGCAATGGACATCGGCTACCCCCTATGACATTGGCTTCGGGCTTAACCGGACTTTGCTTCGGACTCTGTTTGTTTAGGTGCTTCTGCTTAACTAGACTTCGCTTCCTTACGCGACTCGCCGCTTGCCTGCACGCTCATGATCAGCTGATTGCAAGCTGCCACATAAGCCTGAGCCGATGCCAAAATAATATCGTTGTGCACGGCCGTGCCGCTGTAGCGCTTATTGTTATGCACCACGCTCACGACCGCTTCGCCGCGCGCGTCTTCGCCCGTAGACAAGGAATGCAGCTCCAGATCGTCGAATTCCGCTCCTACCGGGATCGCCTGCTGCAAGCAGTGGATGACGGCTTCAAGCGGCCCCGTGCCCGTTCCTGTAAACGTGCCTTCTTCCTGCGTTTCGCGTTCGCGGATCGTGACGGACGCGATGCGCGAACGCTGCGTGCCGGCCAATACCTGCAGATCGACGAGCACGTACGGATCATGCTGCTGATCCGTCGATTCGCTGGCGAGGCGTACCAGCACATCGTCCGGCACGATTTTGAGCTCGTCGGCTTTCGCCTTGAAACGATCGTAAACGTCCTGCATTTGCTCCTCGTTCAGCTCGATGCCGAACTCCGACAGGCGGTGCTTGATGGCATGGCGGCCGGAATGCTTGCCCAGAACGATCATGCTGCGCGGAATGCCCATCGCTTCGGGATCCATGATTTCGTACGTGTTGCGGTTCTTGAGCAGGCCATCCTGATGGATGCCGGATTCATGCTGGAACGCGTTGCGTCCGACGATCGGCTTGTTGTACGCAATCGGAAAGTTCATCGCGCGGCTCACCATGCGGGACGTCTCGTAAATCTCGCCCATGACGATGCCGGTTTCAGCGCCGACAGCGGATTTGCGCGTCTCGATCGCCATGACCAGCTCCTCGAGCGAACAGTTGCCGGCGCGTTCGCCGATGCCGTTGACCGTCACCTCGATTTGATCCGCGCCGGCTGCGATGGCAGCCAGGCTGTTCGCGACCGCCAGGCCGAGATCATTATGGCAGTGCGCGCTGAACTGCACCTTGTCGGCACCTCGGGCTCCGGCTCTTACGGCCCGGAACATGGCGCCGTATTCTTCGGGAAGCGCGAAGCCGAGCGTATCCGGCAGATTGATGACCGTTGCGCCTTCCGCGATGACGGCTTCCACCATCTCGATGACGAATTCACGGCCGGTGCGGCTGGAATCCATCGCGGAGAACTCGATTTCGTCGACGAACTGCTTGCCGTATGCGACCATTTGGCGGGCGATATCCACAACCTGCTCGCGGGATTTCTTCAGCTGGAAATCCAGATGAATGTCCGAGGAGGAGATGAACAGATGCAGACGTCTGCGCGTCGCATCCATCGTTGCCTTCACGGCCGCGTCGATATCGCCGCGAATTGCGCGGGCGAAGCCGGCGATTTCCACGCCTTGCAGCTCGCGGGAAATTTGCTGCACGGCCGCGAATTCGCCCGGGCTCGAGATCGGGAAGCCCGGCTCGATGACGTCGATGCCCAGCTTGGCGAGCTGACGGGCGATGACGATTTTCTGTTCCGGACGCAGGGTCGCGCCAGGGGACTGCTCGCCATCGCGCAATGTTGTATCGAAAATGCGGATGATGCGATTGGATGGTTCCTGCGTTTGATTGGCATTTGCTTGAGTTTGGTTCATGTCTAATTCCTCCTGATTTCGGTTTGGGTTTGGTTATGTTTTCGCGTCTTCCGTCTCTCGGTTCACGGCTCCCTGTCCTTGCCGAACAATAGAAAAAGCCCGCCGTCTCTTCTGAATACAAGAGACGACAGGCTTCTTAGGCATGCCGCGGTACCACTCTAGTTGCCCGGACGATGCCGTCCGGACCCGCTTACGCAGTTAACGCCCGGCAAGCATGCCGGTCATTCGCTGCACCCGATGACGGTGGTTAACCGTAACGAGATAGGATCAAGGCCGTTCATCGCGTCGTCCGCTCGGACGTTGCCTCGACATTCTCTCGTTCCGCTCCCAGGCGAGTTCGGACGTCCTTCGTCTGCGTCGCACCATACCGCAGCTCTCTGATCCCGGACTTGCTTCCTACTACTCCTGTTCAACGCGTTGTTCTGCTATATGTGTATGTCTTCGTTCGTTGTTCGTCGCTGCGTCTCTCTCTTACTCATCAACTTGCTCATCATCTGACTCTTTCCATCATCAGCCACTTCACTGCTCGAAGCCGCACGACCGAAAGCCGCCTGAAAAATCAAAAAAGCCTGCCGTCTCTTTATTCAAGAGACGACAGACTGTGAAGTCCGGCGCGGTACCACCCTTGTTGACGATTCTCTCGGATAAGAGCAACCGTCCACCTTAAGCATGACGACCGACTCTAGAAATCGAAGGTCATGCACCCGATCACGGAGGTTAACCGTAAGGACGTACGCGAGTTTCCTTCAGCCTTGGCCTTCGGCCGTTACTGAAACCCGTTCCGCCGCTCCGCTCCCAGGCGAGGTTCAAGCTGCCTTCGACTGCGTTGCACCATCCCGCAGCTCTCTGTTCCCGGCATTTGCTTTACTGCTCCTGTTCGTCGCGTTTCGTTGTGTGAAGTATTGTTGCTTATTATATGCCGACCTTAATCGTCTGTCAATTCAGAATGACAAAAAGTTGAAAATCATTGCGACAACGCATCCCGCCATGCGGCGTTGAACTCGCCGATGCTGCCATAACGCTTCTCCCGGTCAGGGGAGGCAGCCTTCAATGCGACGCGGTACAGCGGCTCGGACGCACGCCATTTGCCGAGGTCACGGCTTCCTTCCTCCGCCAGGAATACGAATGAAGCGGCGCCTAACGCATGGACATTCGTGACATGGTCGATCCGGCTGCCCTTGACGAATTCCTCCGGAGCCATGAAACGGCTCGATCCGAATAACCGATCCATCTCGAGCACGAAGGCGCCTTTCGTATAATGGTCAAAATCGCACAGATGCAATGCTTGCCGTTCAAAATCGTAAATCATGCAGCCGTCGTACAAATCGACCGCTACATAGCCTAGGCGCTCCAAGTAGACATGCACGTCGTACAAAACCGTCAGCGCAGCGATAATTGCGCGGATCGGCAGCTGTCTGAACCGAAAATGCGGGGAATCCGGATGATTTCGGCCTGCTTGACCCGGGAACGCCGGCGTACCCAGCACTTCGCCGTCCACCCACTCATAGACGAGCGCCAATCCCATGGAAGGCTGGAACGAATGGAGCAGCTTGGGAATGCGGGGATGCTGCACGTCTTGATGAAAAGCAACGGCATTACGCAGGAAAGCGACAGCTTCCGGGCACTCCGCATGCTTCACGAACCAGTTGCGCCCCGCTGCTTCTACGCTGTATGAAATGCAACCGGAATCTTGCTGGTCGAACACCTTGAAGACGTTCCCGATTCGAGCCAAGTAAGCAGCGATATCCTCATCCACCTGCTGAACCGTTAGGAGCGGAAAGTCATTTGCGTGCATGCGCGGTCTCCTTTGTTCTTGGAATAGGTCATTTTCATGCCGGCCGGCATCCCTTACTTTAGCCAAAAAATGACTGTTCGCCTAGACTTATAATTTCGGGGATGATACACTATTATTATGAGGAGCCTGGTAGGGGCATCTCTGTTTGCTAACACCCAGTTCGACCCCTCTCAATGACATTCAAGACACCCGTTGCGGTGTCTTTTTTATTGCCGGCGTATATGAAAAACGGGACGGAGCAGATCGTGATCTGCTCCGTCCCGTTGCTATTTCCTTACTCCCCGCGGCTAACGGCTTGCACGCGTCCAAGCTCGGGAATCCGAATCTCGGCCTTCGCCGCATCCGCGTCCTGCATCGCATCCACGAACGATTGCGGATCCGCCGTATTCTCGGCAAACATTCCGAAGTGCATCGGAATGGCCATGCCTGCGCCGGATCGCACCGTCAGCGCTGCCGCTTCCTGCGCGCTCATATTGCCCCAGCGGCCGTTGATCGGAAGCGCGATGCAATCCGCCTTCAGCTCGCCGGCGATGCGCAGCAGCTCGTCCGTCAGCTCCGAATCCCCGACATGGTAGACGCGGGTTCCTTCGTAGTCGAGCACGAATCCGACGGCGTCGAATTCGCCGTCGCCCGAGCTGTGCTCGGCGTAGACCGCGCCGATGCGGACGCCGCCGAACGAGATTTCCTCGCCTTGATCGATGCGCACGAAAGCGTTCTCGGGCAATCCCAGCTTCAGGTAATGCTTCTGCACCGATCCCGGTCCGGCCACTTTCATGCCGGCGTGCCGCACCGCGTGAATAACCGACGGCTCGTCGAAATGATCCAGGTGATCATGCGTGATCAGCAGCAAGTCACCTTGCATTTGATCAGGCGAAATCGGCGCCGGGGCCAGACGGGTCAGCCCGTCCTGCTTCTCGACCGTATCGGATAGATACGGATCGATGACGATCGTCGCGCGGCTGCCGAAGCGCCAAGCGAAGCCGCCCTGTCCCAGCCACACCCACGCCGATTCGCGTTCCGATATCGAAGCCGCTTCTAATTGCTGCAGGCAATTGCTCATAGTCGCCCTCCTTCGAACGTTATCTCCAAGACAGATGGCTCGATTCGCCGCCGTCCACAACCAAGGTGGAGCCCGTAATGAACGAGGCGCGATCACTAGCTAGGAACGCGACCGCTTCCCCGATCTCCGAAGCTTCCGCGATGCGGCCGAGAGGAATATTCTTCGCCATCTTGCGCTCCAGTTCTTCCCGCTCCCGCTCGTTCAGCGGAGCCATCAGACGATCCACGTTGCTGTTGCGCGTCATTCCCGGGAGCACCGTGTTGACTCGGATGCCTCGCGATGCGTACTCCAGCGCAATGCTTCTCGACATGGAGACGACGCCGCCCTTGACTGCTGCATAGACGGAGAAGTGCGGCTGCGTCTGCATCGCATGAACGGAAGCGATATTAATGATCGATCCCCGTCCCTGCTCCTTCATGAAGGGAAGCACTTTCTGAATGGCGAGAAAATGTCCTCTCAAATCCGTCGTCAGCACCTTGTCGAAGTCGTCCGCGGTCGTTTTTTCCACCGAATTATGATAATGAGTGCCCACGTTATTGACCAATATATCGACAGTGCCCCATCTGGCAACCGTCTGCTCGACGGCATGGATGATGTCGGATTCCATCGAGACATCCGTTCGGATGAATCGGACGCGATCGCGTTCCTCCGTCATCTCCAGAACGGCCTGATTGCCTATCTCTTCATTCCAGTCGAGCACCGAGACGCGGCAGCCTTCCTTTAACAGGACCTCCGCAATGCCTTTGCCGATTCCGCTCGCCGCTCCGGTCACGATCGCTACTCTATCCTGCATCTGTCCATTCTCCTCAACTGCCGTAATTCTACCAGTCCGCCACCGATCCGTCATCTTCATGGAACCAGCGCGGCGTATCCCAATCGCCGTCGTAGAGCTTGTCCTGAATGGCGTCTTCGTCGACTTCGATGCCAAGTCCCGGAGCCGTCGGAATGTCCACGTAGCCGTCCTTGATCACGAATGGATTCTTCAAGTATCCGTGTCCCAGCTCCGCATGCTCCTGAGAGACGAAGTTCGGTACATTCGCCGACAATTGAATGCTCGCGGCAAGATTGATCGGTCCGAGCGGGTTATGCGGCGCGAAACCGGCATAGTACACCTCGGCCATCGCGGCGATCTTCTTGCCTTCCAGGATGCCGCCGCAATGCGCCAGATCCGGCTGCACGATCGCGGCCGCCTGTTTCTCCAGCACTTCGCGGAACGCCCATTTGGAGAACAGCCGCTCTCCCGTGGCGATCGGAGTCGTCGTCGAGCGGGCGATCGTCACCATCGTATCGACGTTCTCCGGCAGGCACGGCTCCTCGATGAACGCGAGATTGAAGCGCTCCAGCTCCTTGCATAGGCGTACCGCCAGCGCCGGGCTGATCCGGCCGTGGAAGTCGATGCCGAAATCGCAGTCCGGGCCGATCGCGTCGCGGATCGCTTCGACGCGCTCCACTTGCTTATTGACCCAAGCCGGCGTCTCGATGACATGCGCCATCGCCTCGATGCCGGTTTTCATCATTTTGAAGCCTTGCTCTTTCAAACGTTTGGCATTGGCGCTGGATTCTTCCGCAGTCGATCCGCCGATGCCCCGGTACATCTTGATGCGGTCGCGGACGGCGCCGCCGAGCAGCTGATACACCGGCACGCCCAGCGATTTGCCGAGAATGTCCCACATCGCCTGCTCCAGTCCGCTGATGGCGCTCGTCAGAATCGGACCTCCGCGGTAGAACGTTCCGCGGTACATCGCTTGCCACAGATGCTCGATGCGGCGCGGGTCTTGGCCGATCAGATGCGGCTCAAGCTCCTTGATCGCCATTTCGACCGTGCGCGACCGTCCTTCGACAATCGCCTCTCCCCAGCCGACGATGCCTTCGTCGGTCGACATTTTCAGAAACGTGAAGCGGGGCTTCAAATGGAACAATTCGATTTTGCTGATACGCATGGACAATGTGGCCTCCTTTAGCCTTTGACGCCCGTGAACGAGACGCCTTTCTCAATGTACTTCTGCGATACAATGAAAATGATGAAGAGAGGGATCATGGACAGCAACGAGCTTGCCATGATCATGTTCTGCGAAACATTGCTCTTGCCCTGCATGTCGTTCAACGCAACCGTAAAGGTCCAATACTGGGGCATATTGTTCACGACGAGCGGCCATACGAATTCATTCCAGACCGGAATGAACGTCAGCACCGCAACGGACGTGAATATCGGAATGGACAACGGGATGACGATTTGCGTAAACGTGCGCAGCTCGGAAGCGCCGTCCACTCGCGCCGCCTGCATAAGTTCCTTCGACAATTGGTCGAAAAATCCTTTAAAAAGGAAAATGATGATGCCCCATGCCGTATGCGGCAAAATAATGGCGAATAGGGAATTGACGAGATGCAGATCCTTCATCAACAAGTAAAGCGGCAGCAGCAGCGAGATATCCGGAATCATGATCGTCGCGAGGAAGAACATGATCCAGAAGAACTGCCATTTCTTGCTGCGGATCAAATGGGAGAGCGTATAGCCGGCCAAGCCGCCCAAGACCATTTGAATCAGCACGCTGGACAGCGTGACGATGCCGCTGTTGAGGAAGTATTTGAAAAATCCGAGCGAGCCGGCCGTATCCTTCGCCAGCTTGTTCAGCGAGAGATAGCTGTCGAACATCCGGACCCATGAGGATTTCTCCGTAATCGCCGTCACGTGGCCTTTGACGAATTTGGTCGACCCGTAGAATTCCGAAAACTTCGCGGAGAGCGCCTTGTCGGAAATGCCGGGGGCCGAGCTCTCGGCTTTGCCGTCGTCTCCGTAAAAGCTGAACGAGGACAGCTTCTGTTCCTTGATGAGCGGCAGCTTGATATTCATCATGACATCGTTGAACAGCGTCGAAGGCACGATGATCGGCTGACCGACATGGAACGAAGAGGAGATCGTGCTGGCGCGATACAGCTGCTTGCCGTCTCGAACGCCCGTTATTTTCACTTCTCCGATGTTCTCGCGGATGTTTTTCATCCACGGAAACCAGGTCGCTTTCATCGCGTCCCGCTCGTAATAGAGCGCATCCTGCTCGTCTTGACCGGTGTAATCGATCGTCACTTGAATGGAATGCGGTATGCTTGGCAGCCATTTCGGCGGATAGGATTCGATATCCCGATCCGTCTTCAGCGAGGACGTGATCATCCACAGCAGAGGAATCAAGGCAGCGAGCGTAAAGAAAATCGTCACGACGTACGCCGTAATGGTCAAGGACCGCTGGCCTTTCTCCGCAATGCGATTTTTCATCATATGATTCAATCCTTTTCAGCGGAGATTTTGTTCTGCAAGATCGTAAGCAAGGCAATGACGACGAACATGAACAACGACATGGCGCCCGAGATCCCGAACCTGGACTGCTGGAACGCGGTGTTCACCACGAGCATCGAGACGACGGTCGTGCTGCCAGCGGGACCGCCCTGGGTCATGACGTAGATATTGTCGTAAGCAAGCAATACGCCGGACATGAACGCGACGAACTGAATCACGACGATGAAACGAATATTCGGCAGCAGCATCGTCCACATCCGTTTCCAAGGTCCGGCGCCGTCGATCTTGGCCGCTTCCAATATTTCGGCTGGAACCGACTTGATCGCCGAGTAATACAGCAGCAGCGAGATGCCGTTGCCGGCGAATAACGCCGGAAGCACGATGGCCAGCTTCGTCATATGCAGATCGTTCAGCCACATGTAGGGGCCGAGGCCGAAGAAATGCAGCCAATAGTTCAGCAGGCCGAAATCGGGATTGTACATCCACTTCCATACGAGAATGCCCGCTACGGCCGGCATGATGGTCGGCAATTGATACATGAAGCGGAAGAACGCGTTGCCTTTGCGAATGTCGCTGAGCAGCAGCGCTTGCGCGATGGGAATCCAGAACGTCAGCCCCAAATACAACGCGAAGAAAATAAACGTGTTGGACACGGCCTGCCAGAACGTGGAGGACGTAAGAAATTCCGTATAGTTAGCCAAGCCGACGAAGGAGCCTGGCGGATTGACGACGCTATAGTTAAAGAAGCTGATATAGATCATGTTCAATAACGGGTAATATTTGAACAGCACGTAACAAAGCACGGAAGGAAATAGAAACAGTATGGGCATCCAACGGATGTTTATTTTCCGGATCATGCGGCCTTTTCACCCCGAGAACAGTTGTCGGGATTCCCCGCTCGGAGAATCCCGACAGCTATTATTTTTTAATTTCAGCGTTGTATTTATCGACGACTTCCTTCTGAGCCAGATCCTGCGCGGCTTGCAGCTGCGTTTTCGGATCTGCCTTCTCGTCGAGCAGAACCTTCTGAATCGGCTTCACGACATACGTGCTGAGTCGGGATTTCAAGAAATACTCCAAGTGCGTATTGGCCGTTGCGCTCTGCACGCTCGAAACCAGGTCAGCCGGCAGGCCGTCTACGTACTTCGAGACGTCCACGTCGGTGCGAACCGTAAGCAGATTCGGGAAAATGCCGTTGTCATGGAAATACTGCAGGTTGGCTTCCAGCTGCGGCTGGGAAGAGAAGAACGTCGCGTACGTAAACGCGGCTTGCTGCTTCTCCTTGGACGCTTTCGGATTCAGAATCCAGTAGTTGCCGCCGACTTGCGACGGCGTTACGCTGCCTGACGGTCCGGCCGGAAGCGCGGAGAAGCCGATGTCGTTGATGTCCATGCCTTTGGTAACGAGATTGCCGAACCAGTCGGAAGCCGCGACCATCGATGCCGCATGGCCCGTGTAGAAATCCTTCTGGTTGTCGTCCAAGCTTTGAACGACGTTCTTCTGCGTCGCTTTATACTTGAATTTCAAATCCTTATAATATTGCAGCGCTTTGACCGCGGCATCGGAAGTGAACGTCAGCTTCGCCGAACCGTCCGCCTGCTTCTCGGTCAGATCGCCGCCTGCTTGCCATACGTAATACTCGAAGAACCAGTCTGCCCAGTCCATGCCGAGCATCGCGTAGCCGTACGTTCCTTTGGCGGGATCCGTCAGCTTCTGCGCCGCGGCCCCGAACGAATCCCAATCCTTGAGGGCGGTATTCGGATCGATGCCCGCATCCGCGAACAGCTTCTTGTTGTACATCAGGCCGGTTACGTACATGCTGCTCGGAACGCCGTAGATTTTGCCGTCGACCGTAGCTGCGTTGAGCGAGGATGGCAGGAATTTATCCTTTTCCGGGTAGGAGTTCCACAGATCGGTAATATCCGCCGTAATGCCTTGCGCGATGTAGGATTCCATGTCCGGGTAAGCGTTCAAGACCACGTCCGGCTGTTCGCCGCCCGCGACGGCCGTCATGAATTGCTCGCGTCCTTTTTCTTTCGCCGGCTCGAAGTGCGTCACTTTGATATGCGGGTATTGCGCGTCGAACTCGGCAAACTGCTGTTCCTTGAGCGCTTTGTCCGCGTCGTCTGCATGCGGTTTATCCCACACGACGATGCTGACGTCGGCTTCGGGATCGCCTGCGTTCGCGTTGCCCGCATTCGTGCCCGTATTTGTTCCCTTATTAGCGGATCCGGTATCGTTCGCGGAATTTCCGTTCGTGGAAGCATTGTTATTGCTTCCGCAAGCGGTTGCCGTCAATGCAGTAGCGACGAGCAAGGCGATGGCTGCGGTTTGTTTCGTTTTATTCTTCAACCTGAGTTCCCCCTAATAAAGATCTGCTTGCTAGTTTTATTGTAGGGGAGCCCCCCTGACCTTTTAAGCGAATATCTTAATCGCCGACTATGAAATTCTTAATGTGAAAATCTTAAGATCGCCATCCTTACGATGGAATTCCGAAATTAGCGCTTGGAAGAACACGCATTCCGCGGAATCTTGTGATCGGCCTTCCGTCGCGCGATCGCGATCTCGCTCCTTTTGCCGAGCACGCAGCGTGAAGGATGTCGGAAGCCTAACGGTTGCCAGCGTTGCTAATCCGCGAAAAATACGGTTTTAAAAGCGCTAACGGTTATGACTGGCTTTATTGAGAGCCCGGTAGGCGGTTTGCGCGGAAAAGCATCGCATTAAGCTTGCTGGCAACCTTTAGACATTTAAAATAGCCATTTTGAGCAGATTAGCCACGCGCACAACCGTTAGCTTTTAGGCGGTTAGGTTTTAGCGGTTGGCTTTGGTGATTGGCGGTTTGCTTTTAATGTTTGGTGTTTGGTGTTTGGTGTTTGGTGTTTGGTGTTTGGCTTTTGGCTTTTGGCTTTTGGCTTTTGGCTTTTGGCTTTTGGCTTTTGGCTTTTGGCATTTGGCATTTGGCTGTTGGCTGTTGGCTTTTACTTTTGCTTTTAGGCTATGCGGTGCGGTCAGGCTGCACACGAAATTCTGCGGATGAATCGTTTACGTTGTCTCGCGAGCCCGAAATTGCTTCGGCGTTTCCCCGTGATATTTGCGGAACACGCTGCCGAAGTAGGCCGCGTCCTCGAAGCCGACCCTCTCTCCGATCTGATGGACCTTCAAATCCGTGTCTCGAAGCAGGGCAGCGGCCTTCTTCATCCGTACCGAGGTCAGATAATCGATGAAGCTCTCGCCGTATTTCTCCTTGAAACGCTTGGAGAAGTAATTCGGATGAATGTAGAAACGATCGGCGATCGACTGGAGCGACAGCTGCTCGGCGTAATGCGCATCGATATACAGCCGCACCGCCTCCACGAATTCCTTGCCCGCCAATTCGTCGCTCTTGGAGAGAAGCCCGACGATGTTGCTTGCGAGACGGTTCATCCGTTCCGAAATTTCCTGCCAGTCCGCGACCTGCTGCAGCCAATGCAGCAGATCGTCCATTTCGCCGATCGTCCATTCCGAATCCTTCGCGTTGTCCATCAGAAATTTGTTGAACAACAGAAACAGATCGACGCAGAACCACTCGGCCTGCACGTAGACGGAATTCGGGTCCTGCACGATGGCGCCCAGCCGCCGCTCCACCCAGCGGTGAATCTTGTCCGTCTCCCATCGTCTCAGCCAATCCTCCAGCATTTTGCCATCCTCGTTGCCGATGATCGACCTGCGATTGACTGCTTGCGGCATGGCGCCGTTCGATTGATAGATCCGGTTATTGCCATGCAAAATCGCGTTGCGGGTCAGCTGCTTGGCTTCGCGATAACATTCTTGAATCCGCTGCAGACCGTCAACGAACGAACCGAGTCCGATCGTGAGACCCAGCTTCAAGTATTTGCGGATGCCGTAAGAAATCTCCTCCAGCGCCACCAAGACGGAGGACTTGTCCGGTTCGGATGTAATGCCCAGCACGTAAACAAGCTCGTAACGGTGCAAGGAATGATGGACGAGCACGCCTTGAATGCCTCCTGACTGGAAACGCTCGGTCATAATGTTCTTGACGGCGAACCACAGCAAATCCTCCTCCTCGGCGGAGAAGGAGTAATGCGGCAGGCTGAAGGGCTCCAGAAGAAATACGGCAGCCGTAAAGTAGGCGCATTTCTGAGCCAATTCCTGAAGATCCGTATCGGGAATCGCGGCGTCGCCCGCCTGCAGAAACTGGGTCAACGCTTGCTGACGCACGGTCTCGCGGCTCGTCTGTTCAAAGGACTTCAGCTCCGAATATATTTTCGCCTGATGGTTCTTGGCTTCCTTGCTTTCGATCAGCCCGGACAGCGCTTCGTACAGCTCGTCGTCGTCCACGGGCTTCAGCAGATAGTTGGTAACCCCATGGCGCATCGCCTGCTTGGCATATTCGAAATCGTCGTAGCCGCTCAGAATGATGAACTCCGTCCGCGGTTCGACCTCGATGACGCGCTGGATAAATTCCAGTCCGTTCATTTCGGGCATCTGAATGTCCGTGACGACGATATCGGGCGCGGCCGAGCGAATCAGCTCGAGTCCGGCAATGCCGTCTCCGGCTTCCCCGGCGAGCGTGACCGGCAGGCCGGTTTGACGAATTTTATGTATAATCCCTTGACGAATAATCGGTTCGTCATCCACTACGATGATTTTCAACGTTCCGTTCCTCCTTGAGGCAGGGTTTGATGAATCGTAAGGGTAAAGGCGGTGCCGTACTCCTCGCTGCTTTCGAATTCGATTCCGTAGTTCTCGCCATAGAGCAGTTGAATGCGGTGCTGGACATTCGTCAGGCCAATGGAGGAACGTTCCTCGACGGGCTCTCCGTTCGCGGCGATCTGCTCCAGCAGCATGCGCAGCCACTCCTGCTTGGCGGCATCGATCGGCAAACCGTTATTCCATACCCGGATTTGGACGCTGCCGCCGTCGCCCTTCATCGCTTCGACCCGGACGGTTCCCCCTTTGATGCTGCGGCTGATACCGTGCTGAATGCTGTTCTCCACGAGCGGCTGAAAGAGCAGCTTCGGAATCAGGACGGATTCCAGGCCCGGCTCCAGATAGATCGAATAGTCGAACCGGGTATCGAAACGAATTTTCTGAATGGACAAGTAGAGCCGGATTTGCTGCATCTCGGCATCCAGCGTGGAAATATCCTGGCCGCTGATATTGTAACGGAACATTTTGGCCAAGGATCGGCTGATATAGGACACGCGGGTATCGCCGTCAATGGCGGAGAGGCTGTCGATAATGCCGAGCGTGTTATAGAGAAAATGCGGGTTGATCTGCGACTGCAGCGCCTTGATCTCCGCGTTCTTCTTCACGAGCTCCGTCTCGTACACCTTCATGATCAACCGATTGATCTCCCGGGCCATCCGGTTAAAGGAAGCGCTGAGATAACCGACCTCGTCCTCGCTGCGAACGGGCAAGCTGACCGCATAATTGCCGACTTCGATCGCTTTCATCCCCTTGCTCAGCTCCTTGAGCGGCGTAATGGTGCGCGACGAGAACAAGCTTGCCAGCAGCAGGGAGACGAACAGGCTGATCAAGCCGAAGATCGCCGTTCGCTTGGTGAAATCGTTGACGGGCTTGATGAGCTGCTTCACCGGCGTCTTGGACACCAACAGCCAATCGGTTCCGCTCAGTTGTTGGTACACCGCCAGCGACTTGCCGGACTTGTCGCCGGTGTAGTAATGGCCGCTTACGGGCGCTCGCCGGACACGAGACAAATCCTCGGTATCCATCAGAACTTTTCCTCGCTCTGCCGGATCAAGAGAATGCACGATGGTGCCGTCATGGACTTGAACGATATACATACGATTGGTGTGATCGCCTTCCACGTCCTCCAACCAGCGCTGGAGCGAATCGTACGAGATGTCGAACATCATGACGCCGATCACGTCTCCCGGGGAAGTCAGCGTTATTTTGCGAACCGCTTGCACGAACGTCAACGTTCCCACGGTCTGCTTCGAGCTGATGTGATACGTGACGGACGGCACCCAATTGCCTCTGCCGTTGCTCTCGATCGCGAGATCGGCCAAGCGTGCCCGCTCTTCGGGGGGCGCATCCATCACGGAGTTGCCCGCCCTCATGGAGAAGCCGTTCAACCGGCTCACCACGACCGAGGACAAGATCGGATTATCGGTAATAAAATTGGCGAATTTACCCGTATACGTGCTCAGTGCGTCGGGATCGCTCCCCATGTTCAAAACAAACTTCTGAAACTCGGGATCCCCGAAATAGTTCCACGCAAAGCTGCGCACGTTACTCAGATAAGCGCCAAGCGTGGCGGCGGATTGCTGGGTCAGCTGCTCCCGCGACTCGACCGACTGACGCTTCAGGTCCGCAGCGGTATGGGAGTAGAAATCCGCTACGAGCACGGAAATCGTAATGACGCTGATCAGGAAAAAGGAAAGCAGCATCTTCCGATACATGGAACGCCGAAAGTAGCGAATGAATGAGAAAGCCTTGGCAAACACGTTCAAATAATCCCCTTCCGCACGTCAAATAAATACATTCTTATTATCATACTTGTTTTTTCGACAATTAACAGTCCGATTGATATTGAATTAAAATGCTGAAGAACAATGAATTTAAGAAAAATATGGAAATAAACATAGACATATGTCATTACCGTTCAGCAAATACACAAAATAAAAACGGGATGGAGCAGGTTTAGCACCTGTTCCATCCCGTTTGCAATTGGACAACCCGATTATTCAACCGACCATTCTTCCAGCGACAGCCCCGGCTCCGCCTTCATGTCGAGCAGCGTAAACTCGCCGCGCGTCCACTTCAGATGCGCCGCGGCGCCGATCATCGCGGCATTGTCGGTGCAGAGCCGAAGCGGCGGAATGAGCAGCGGAATGCCCGCCTCGGCGCAGCGTGCCGTCAGCTCCGCGCGCAAGCCGCCGTTGGCAGCGACGCCGCCGCAGAGCAGCAGCTGCTTGACGCCGAATTCGCGGGCGGCGCGAAGTGCCTTGGTCGTCAGCACGTCGATGACGGAAGCTTGGAACCCGCGGGCCAAGGCGGCCTGGCGGATCGTCTCGCCTTTCATCGCGGCGGTGTTGATGCTGGCAAGCACGGCGGATTTCAAGCCGCTGAAGCTGAAATCGTACGAATCCGGCTCCAGCCAGGCGCGCGGCAGCAGAATCTCTTCTTCCGCCTCCTGCGCCAACCGGTCGATATGCGGCCCGCCGGGATACGGAAAATGCAGCGTCCGCGCCACTTTGTCGTACGCTTCGCCGACGGCGTCGTCGCGCGTGCGCCCGATGATGCGGAATTTGCCTTCGCTCTCGAGCAGCACCAGCTCCGTATGCCCGCCGGATGCAACAAGCGCCAGGCACGGGTAGATCATCTCGTGCACAAGTTCGTTAGCGTAAATATGGCCGGCGATATGATGCGTGCCGATGAGCGGCAGGCCTAATGCCATCGCCAGGCCTTTGGCAGCGACGATGCCGACGAGCAGCGCGCCGACGAGTCCCGGACCCTGCGTCACCGCGATTGCGGAGAGGTCGCGGAAGGTAACGCCGGCCTCGGCCATCGCCTGCTCCATGATGATCGTGATGGATTCCACGTGCTTGCGCGACGCGATCTCCGGCACGACGCCGCCGAATCTGCGATGCGTTTCGATTTGGCTGGAAATGACGTTGGATAAGATCTCCTTGCCGCCGCGGATGACGGCGACCGAGGTTTCGTCGCAGCTCGTTTCTACGGCGAGGATGAGTTCGTTTGTTGCGTTTGTTGCGTTTGTTGCGTTTGTTGCGTCTGTTGCGCTGGTCGCGCTAGTTGCGTTCATCGTCATACGAATACTCCACTTCAATGGACTCCGGCAGCTCTGCCCACATGATGAGGGCATCCTCCATATTGTCCGAATAATAGCCGGGCCGAATGCCGGATGGCTCGAAGCCCAGCTTGGCGTACAGCCGCTTCGCGACCTCGTTGCTGACGCGCACTTCCAGCGTCATGCGGCGCGCGCCGAACAGAAGCGCCGTTCGCTGCAGCTCCGTCATGAGCCGTTCGCCGAGACCCTGCCCGCGGTATGCTTCGCGCACGGCCACGTTCGTCACATGCGCCTCGTCCATGATCGTCCACATGCCGGCATAGCCGATCACGGCGTCCTCGTAATCCATGACCATGTATCGGGCAAAATGATTGTTCGTCAGCTCGTTCACGAACGCTTCCTCCGTCCAAGGCGTCGGGAAGCATTCCTGCTCGATGGCGACGATCGTCGGCACGTCGTCCATCGTCATGGCACGAAATACGAGTCGGTTCTGATTAATGGGCGTCATCGGAAACAGCTCCTTCCGCTGCGGCTTGCTTCGCCGTTCTCTCCTGCAGCTTCACTTCGGCTTCCGTCAGCTGCGTGTAATTCGGGGTAAACGCGTGCACGTCATCGCTCTCGCCAGCTGCAAGTCTGGCTGCGCCAAGCGCGGCAACGGCTCGTCCTTCCAGCCATACAGGCAGCTTGCGGACATGAATGCCCGGGCAGACGGTCTGCAGCCGATCGGCTTCCGCCTCATGCAGCGCCAGTTCGCCGGCTATCCAGATGGCGGCCGGGCGCAGCGCGGCATCGGCAGACTCGACGGCAGCCGCCAGCTCGTCCACCCAATCATACATCAGGCGAATGCCGTCCTTGGCCAGCCGCTTCCAAGCTCTGCCGCTTGCACCAGTCCCGGTCTCGAAGGAAGCCGTATACACCTGGCCTCTTCTTGCATCCATAATGGGAACGATCCAGACCGGTCCCGTTGGGTTCTGAACCGTATCGGCAGGCTGGCTGTTCGATTGCTGCGAAGCCGAGTTTGTCGTTGCCGGCATGCCGGCAGCTGCCGAATCGACACCGCCGCCGCTTTCGCGATTGTCCTGCTGCCATGCGCCGTACGCCAACGCCTCCAAGCTGGACACGCCGACCAGCGGCTTGTTCCAGACCCACGCTAACGTTTTGCCGAGCGAGACCGCGATTCGCATGCCGGTATAAGAGCCCGGCCCCCGGCCAATGGCGATGCCGTCCAGCTCCTCCGGCTTCACGCCGCATTCCGCCAGCATCGTCTGTACCGTCGATACCGTATGCACGGAATGATTGCGTTCCGCGAGAGACAACACTTCCTGCAGCACCTCGCCGCCGCGCGTCAGCGCGGCCGCCAGAGCGGCCGTCGACGTATCCACCGCAAGCACGAGCAGCCCCTCCGGACCGCCCTCCGTTGTATGTTCACCCATGTGCTACTTAGCTCCCATTCCCTGTAATTGCCGGCACCACGCCGCATAAGGCTCGCCGATGCCGGTAATCGTAATCCGGCGCGATTCCCCGCCCGTATGCGCGAGATACATCTGCAGCCGGTCCGGCGGCAGCAGCGCCTCGATCAGACTCGCCCATTCCACGATGGTCACGCCATCGCCGAAGAAGTAGTCGTCGAGGCCCAGCTCGTCCGCTTCCGGCTCCGACAGCCGGTAGACATCCATATGATAGAGCGGCAGCCGCGCGCCCTTATATTCTTTAATAATCGTAAACGTCGGACTGTTCACCACGCCCGGCACGCCGATTCCCTTGGCAAACGCCTGCGAGAACCGCGTCTTGCCGGCTCCGAGGTCGCCGTCCAGCGCCAGCACCGTTCCCGGCGCGGCCCAGCCGGCCAGCGTCTCCGCGAGACGAACCGTATCCGACTCGTCCGCCGCGTCCCATATAATTTCGAAGGTCTCGCTCATTCCTTAACGCTCCTACCCGCCAAAATGATTATATCCGCGCTTCGCGAGCGGCTCGCGCCGATGCGATGACGCGCTGCCGCGCCTGTCCGTTCCGCGGTCGTCTCCGTGATCGCGGATCAGCTCTACTGCGGCGGCGCCTTCCTCGACCGCGCCGATGATGTACATCGGCAGGCCGGCTGCTTCCAGCTCGGCCTTGGCCGCGTCCGCGTCTTCGGATGCGATGGTGCCGAGCAGCACGTAGTCTTCGCCGCCGTAGAGGATCCACGACAGCGGATCCTCGCCGCAGCGGTGCGCGTAAGCGGTCAGGCTGCCGCTCCTCGGCAGCCTCGACTCGCGGAGCGCGAGCAAGGCGCCCGAAGCCTCGGCGATTTCCCAGGCTTCGCTGGCGAGTCCGTCGCTGACGTCATTCAGCGACGTGACCGTGCCGCGCGCGGCCAGCAGCGCCGCCGCGCGCACGGACGGCGCCGGCCGGCGGTGCGCCTGCACCAGCGCCGCCGTGCCGGCCGCCTCGGCCGCGGCCAGCGGCACGGGCCGCGGCTGCGCCCCCGGCGGCGGCGAAGCCTCGCCGCCGTCCGGCCCGCTAGGCGCGGCCCCGCCCGCCGCTGCCGCGGCGAGCAAAAAATGCAGACCGGCCGCGGCCATCCCCGCAGCGCCGGTCACGAACACGGCGTCGCCGGGCCGCGCCCCCGCCCGGCGGACCGCCGCCCCGGCCGCGACGGTGCCCGTAACCGTCACGGCGACGACCAAGTGCACCGGCGACGAAGTCGTGTCGCCGCCAATGACCGCCACGCCATAATGGGCGGCGCAGGCGTAAAGCCCGTCATAGAGCCGGCGCACGCGCTCCGGCCCCCAAGCCTTCGGCACGCTGATCGCGACCAGCGCGTGCCGGGGCGTGCCTCCCATCGCCGCGATATCGCTTACGTTCGCGGCCAAAGCCTTCCAGCCGACGTCTTCCTCCGCCATCGTCGCGTCGTTGAAGTGCACGGTCTCCACCATCGTGTCGACCGCGAGCAGCCACTCCAGCTCGCCTCGCTCCCCCGGAGGAGTGCCAACGACCGCGGCATCGTCGCCGATACCGAGCACGACGCCTTGCGACGCGAGCAGCGAATGGCTCTGCCTGCTGTCCGTCCAGTGGCGGATTCGCGCAAATTCGTCCAGACTACCACCCTCCATCGGCACAGATACCGCAACCGTCTAATTGACCTTATTATATCGGTCCGTCCGCGGAGCCGCAACAAAAGGAGGCAGGACCTCGCCTCCGACGGGCGGTCCTGCCTCCTTGATAGACAACTGTTCGCGTCCTGCTTGCCGTGTTTGGCAATGTTTCTGCCGAGCCGCGCGCTCTGCTCCGCGCCGTTAGTGAATATCCCGCTTCTTGAAGCGTCCGCCCTTCACGTCGTGGATGTTGCCGACCGCCAGGAAGGCGCTCGGGTCCAGCTCCTGGACGATGGACTTCATCTTGGCTTCTTCCAGACGCGTGATGACGCAGAAGATGACCCGCTTCACGCCGCCGGAGAAGGCACCTTCACCGTGCAAATACGTGACGCCGCGGCCGAGGCGGCTCATGATGGCGTCGCCGATTTCCTTCGCTTCTTCGCTGATGATCCAGACCGACTTCGACTGATCGAAGCCCTCCAGCGTAATGTCGATCATTTTGAACGCAATGTAGTAGGCAATGAGCGAGTACATCGCGCTGTCCCAAGAGAAGACGAAGCCCGCGCTGCCGAGAATGAACAGATTGAAGAACATGACGATCTCGCCAACGGAGAACGGCGACTTCTTCGTGATCAGAATCGCGATGATTTCCGTTCCGTCGAGCGAGCCGCCGAACCGAATGACGAGACCTACCCCGATACCGAGGATAACCCCGCCGATGACAGGCGCCAAGAATGGACTGTACGTCAGCGCCTTCACCGGGTGCAGCAGCGTCGTGCCGACGGACATGACCGTAACGCCGTAGAGCGTGGAAAGCGCGAACGTTTTACCGATTTGCTTGTACCCGATAATGAGGAAAGGCACATTGAGTAAGAATAGAAAGACTCCGAGAGGCAATCCCGAAACGTGGGCTATAATGATGGAGATACCGACAATGCCGCCGTCAATAATGTTGTTCGGCACGAGAAAAATTTCCAGAGCTACCGATACAAGCGCCGCACCAATCGTAATAAATACGATTCGCCGCAGCAATTCAAGCTTTGTAATCTTATAATGCTGTTTCGCCATATCTTCTCCCCCTTGCGATGGATAGTGAAAAATCCACCTTCTTCCTCCATTATACCTTGTTTTCGCTCAAATTCAAAATGAAAAGCAGAATTATCACGCAATTGAATACGTTTTAATCGATCTATCTTCGAATATCGCATGTTTGATTTACCGTTTCACCTTAGTAAAGCTACCAAGTCACTTGGAATTCAAGAACAACAACAGCGGCCACCGCCGCCGTGCTCCCCGCCCGCCACGACAAAAAGCGGACACCCTCTCGGATGTCCGCTTTTTGTCGTATATTTTCAAACGCTTGGATGCTGTTTCTCACGTGTACTTGATGATATTCGCCACGATAATGAATACCGCGCCGATGACCAGCCACATCAGCATGAGCGGCCAGAAGAACTTCACCCATCGCTGATACGAGATGCCGGATACCGCCAAACTTCCCATCAAGGCCGAGGATGTCGGCAGAATCATGTTCGAGATGCCGTCGCCCAATTGGAACGCGAGCACGGAGGTTTGCCGGGTAACGCCGAGCAGGTCGGAGAGCGGCGACATGATCGGCATCGTCGTAACGGCCATGCCCGAGCCGGACGTAATGAATACGTTCATGACGTTCTGGAACAAATACATGCCGAGCACCTGTACCGAGGAAGGCAGATCGCCGACGAGGATGGCAAGCCCGTTCACGATGCTGTCGATGACGTTGCCTTGGTCGAGCACGACCATGATGCCGCGCGCAAGGCCGATAATGAACGCCCCGTACGCGATCCCCTTGATGCCGACGACGAACTCGTTGGCGATGCGGCTCGGACCCAGTCCTCCGCTGAAACCGGCCAGGATGCCCATGGCAAGGAACAGCGAAGCCAGCTCTTCCATCCACCAATCTTTCTTCGACACGCCCCATACCACGAGCACGAAGCCCGCCGCCACGACGGCAATGGTCAGCACATGCTTGAACCGAAGTGCCGGCAGCTTGCTCAGATCGAGCTTCTCGCTCGCCGCAGCCTGCTCCAATTCTTGCACCAGCCCCTGCTTCGGATCCTTCCGCACTCGGCCCGCATATCGCACCAAATAGAGGCTCGTGACGGTGACGAGGCAGATCAGCAAAATCACGCGCAGCCATGCGCCGGAGAACAAGGGAACATCCGCGATCGCCTGCGCGAGACCGACGTTGAACGGATTCAGAATACCCGCGGTAAATCCGCATGAAGCGCCGAGGGATATCATCGCCGTCCCCGTCAAGGCGTCGAAACCGAGCGCGCGGGCAATCGCGATCCCGATCGGGACGAACACCATGACTTCCGTGGACATGCCCATCGTAAAGCCGCCGACCGAGAAGAGCACGATGAAGATCGGAATTACCCATCGTCCCTTATCCGCGAACGCCCTTGCGACCCGCGAGGTTACCGCCTCAATCGTGCCGGTAGCCGAAATCACTTGGAAAGCGCCCCCGACGATGAAGATGAAGAACACGACATCCGCCGAAGACACCAAGCCGTCGACGATCGCTTTGGGCAAATGCAGCAAGTTTACGGGAGACGCATCCACGTGGTGGTACGATCCCGGCACGACCAGCGTCTTGCCGCTCGCGGCATCGTCGGCCCGGTCAAATTCTCCGGACGGGATGACATACGTGAGCGCGGCCGCGATGATAATCAGCATAATCAATAATACATACGTATGAGGCATCTTGATCCATTTCGCGATTCCCGCCGGTTTGGCCGCGGCATTCGCGGCATTATGGTTTGCCGTGCTAGCCATGGGCTCCGCCTCCATCCTGATTATCCTTAATTTGCTTCCATTGCTCGAATTCGTCCCTGACCTGGCGCAGCGCCGCTTCGTCGGCGATGAGATCGTAGGCGGTCAAGGCAAGCGCTTTGGCTGCCAGATTCAGCTCGACCATGCCTTCTTCCGAGCCGGCCAATCGCGCGAATTCCGGCGTATGCGTCCGCGCGTCGCCAAGACGGATGTACGGATGGATCGCAGCCGTCACCTGGCTGACGTTGCCGATATCCGAAGAACCGACGCCGCCCTGCTGAGGCGGATCAACGACGTCGACGCCCATTCGCTCCAGATTGCTTCGGAACAATCCGGCCATCGCCCGGTTGCTGTTGCGCTCCGCGTAGATGAGCCCTTCCGCGATGTCCACGGACGCGCCGACGCCTTCCGCGGCGCAGCGTACGGCCCGATAGACCTTCTCTCTCACCGTTTCAAGCTCCCCGACGGTCGAGGCGCGCAGGATGAATACCGCTTCGCACAGCTCCGGCACGACGTTCGGCGCGTCGCCGCCCTTGGTGATGATGCCGTGAACGCGCACGTCGTCTTTCATGAACTGGCGCAGCGAATTGATCGCCACAAACGCGTTGATCATCGCATCCAGCGCGCTGATGCCGTTCTCCGGCGCGGATGAAGCGTGCGCCTGCCGTCCATGGAAGGTGAAGGTCGCGTCCACGCAGGCGAGCGCGCCGCGAAGCACCATGGTCTTGTTCTGGGGATGACACAACATCGCGGCGTCGATCTTATCGAATACGCCATGCTCGCACATGATGATTTTGCCGCCGCCCTCTTCCTCGGCCGGCGTGCCGAGCACGACGATCGTGCCCGGCAGGTCCGCGCATGCTTCCTTAAGCGCCAGCGCCGCGCCGACGGCCGACGTGCCGATCAAATTGTGGCCGCAGGCATGTCCGATGCTCGGGAGCGCATCATATTCCGCGAGCAGCGCGATGGCAGGGCCTCCGCTCCGTCCTTCCCATGTCGCCCGGAACGAGGTCGGCAGCCCCGCGATCCCCGTCTCCACGTTGAAGCCCGCTTCGCGCAGCGGCTCGATCAACCATTGCTGCGCCTGGCGCTCGTGAAAGCTCAGCTCCGGATTCGCGTGAATTTGCGTTGCGATCCGGCGAAGCTGTCCGTCCCGCGCGTCCACGGCTTCCTCGATCCGCCGTTTATCATCCTGATTCAAATGCGTCTCATTCAAGGATTTCCCCACCTGTCTATGTCCATGTAGAATTGCCCAGCGGCCCGCAGGCTTTGCCGGGAGGTTGAATATTTATTCATCTTTACGAATATTTTATCCAGCACGCCGAAAGATGTACAATTCATAGTTTTTTGGCGCGGCCTTAAATTTTTTTTGCCTGCTTTCTTCATATCGCGCGTCTTCGCAATCGAACGGCAGGCATAGAAAAAGCACGCTGCCGCCGGCAACGTGCTAAAATCCCCTGCTATTCAGCAGCTTTTCAATCCAAGCCCACCTGCGGCAGCTTTCTCTACTTCCTGAAGCGCTGCGCCTCGGCAAAGCGCTTCAATCAACACGTTTCGAATCGTGTTCGGCTTTCATAAACGCGACGAATCGGTCGACGATCGCCAATTCCAGAGACGCCTCACGATAGAGCATCCAGGTGTTGCGCCGGATGGCGTCCCCGTTCTTCCGAATAAGCTCGACGGTGTGCAGCTCGTCCCTGGACGACACGAACACGCCGGGAACGATGGCATACCCGAGTCCTTGCTTGACCATTTCCTTGCAGGTTTCGTACGTGTCGACCCGCATCGTAATCGAGGGCGGCGCGCCGAAGCGTTCATGCCACCAGGCTTGGATCGTATCGCTGAAGGGCGATTTGGATGGGCTGTTCGATTTGATCGCCGGTTCTTTATAGAGGATATGCGGCAGCTCGGGAAGGCGGCCGAGATCGATCGGCTCCTTGGAAACGATATAAATCGGCTCGTCATGCAGCAGCTCCCGGGCATCGAACCACGGATACTCGCCGCGGATGACGCCGACGTCGATCTCTTCTTGATGCAGCGAATCCAGGATTTCCGGGCTCAGCGCGGAAGTGACGCTGATCTGCACGTCCGGATACAGGTCTTTGAATTTGCGCAGCAGCGGCGGCAGCTTGTACAAGCCGAAATAGCTGGCCACGCCGAGCCGCAGCGTCCCCCGCAGCTCGTTCTTCATGCCCGTAATGTAATGTTTCATTTTATTCAGCTCGACGAGCGTTTTCTTCGCGTAGCCAACCAGATAGACGCCTTCCGGCGTCAGCCGGATGCCTTTGGAAGCCTTGTCGATAATGCGCACGCCCAGTTCCTTCTCCAGCTGCTGGATGCGATACGACAGCGCGGGCTGGGTGATGAACAAGCGCTCCGCCGCTCGGGTCAAGCTTTGCTCTTCCGCCAGATACTGCAGCATGATGCAATCTTTCTCGTTCAAAGCTCCCACTCCTTCGGCAGCCGGCAGGCTCGGCGGTACGTTTTGTTGCCATTGTACTAGGTTTGGACTGCGGCGTCGAATGGCGCCTGCGCATGTGCTCCCGGGGACAACGGCACGGCACAAAAAAGGAAGAGCCCAGGCGCCTGAGCAGCCCGAGCTCTTCCCGAGGCCTTGCAGCCTCCCCGCTTAAATTCCCGCATGACTTCAGAACGTGCTTAGAATTGGGTGAATACGTAATGCACCAGGAAGTACAGTAGCCCGAAGAAAATGATAATGTAGGCTGCATACTTGATAAAGGTCGACGCAACCAAGCTGGAATCCGACTTCCGTTCAATGTGACGTTCCTCGACGTCGATATCGCGATGTGTCATTCCATCCACGCTCCTCTTTCTTGCGAATGAACTGCTGTTAGGACTCTTTTACCCCGCAGCATCCGATGTCAATCAGCCTAACCTCCCATGTTTGTCATTTCATTCCTGCGCTTGTTTGCGGCCAGCCCGTCCTTCCTTGCCACGCCATGCCAAATAGGCGGCCTCCGATGATTCGGAAGCCGCCTATTGCGGTTGAACAGCCGCGTTATGGCATCAAGTCGTCGATAAACCCTTAACGAACGCGTGCTCGATCAAATGGTTCAGCCCGACATCCTTGCCGGACCATTGGCCGTGAAGCATGTCGACCGCCATTCTGCCCATCTCGATCTCATCCTGCCGAATATGGGTAAAGGCATGCTTGTCGAACGGATCGGGCGGCGAGTCGAAACAAACGATCTCGACGTCTTCCGGAATCCGCTTATTCATGCCGGTCAGCACCTCTCGAAGCACCAGCGCCAGGTTGTATTCGGCGGCGACGAATGCCGTCAACTCGGGATTGAGCTCGACAAATTCACGGACTCTCTCGATGTCCGTCTGAATATTGGCCTGATCGGAGGAGCAAGGCAGCGAGCTGTGCAGATTCGCCATCATATGCTGCGGCTTGAAGGTGATCCCGTTCCGCATCAGCGTCTCGGAGAAGCCGGCGATCCTTTCCTCGATTGAGGACGTGTTGTCCGAAGGTACCGATATGAAGCCGATCTCCTTATGTCCGCGTTCCAGCAAATGCATGGTCAAATCGGACACGGACTTCTGGTTATCCGTGTAGACCGAGCATGCGGCAATGCCCTTCAGGTAACGATCGACGAGGACAAGCGGGAATTTGTCCAGCACGAGCCGAAGCAGCGCCGTATTGTAATGCTCGCCATGCACGGGGAAGATGATGAATCCGTCCACGCCCAGATCGATGAACGACTGGATGGCGGACTCTTCGACCTCGCGGCTGTCGTAGGTCAGCTTCATCAGCATCCGGCAATTCGTCTCGGAGCAGCGCTCTTCGACGCCGTGAATCAGCCGCGATCCGTAGGACTCGGCGAACTCGGGAAGAATCAGCCCGACCAGCTTTACGGACTCCGCCTGGGTAACCGTTCCGGTATCCGCAAGATTCTCATATAGCACAGTTTCTTCCTTACCGGGCAGGACTTCCGACACATAGGAGCCTTTGCCTCTGATCCGTTCGACCAGCCTATGCTGGGCCAGCGTCTCGAGCGCCTTCTTGGTCGTAATCCGGCTGACGTTGAACTGATCCGCCAATTCATTCTCCGAAGGCAGGCGGTCGCCGCTCTTAAGTTCGCCGTCTTTTATTTTCTGAAACAGATGATTGTAAATTTGCTCGTACAGAGGCGCCTTCATGTGTGATCATCCTTTGAGAATCATGTTATACCAACTATACATAATAAGTTTACTGATTTCAACGTTAATTTTCACGACGTACAAAATTGAATTTCTTACATTTCCTCGTGTAAACAACTACAATAACGCGCCGGACGAACATTCTTCTTGCATGTAAGGATGAATTGAATCGTCTTTGTTCTATTTAGTTGGTATATCAATATAAAAAATATGTTGACATCATAATTTTCCAAATGATATGCTCGCTCACGTAACCAATTCGCAATACGATGCATCACGATCAACTGTTAAGGAGTGGGACGATGTACGAAACTGTCTACCGCAAAATCGAGGCGATCTCTTCTTCGCTGAAGGAAATCGACCCTCATCTAGCGGATGTATTCCGAAATTGCTACCCGAACACGTTGCAAACGACGGTGGAGCTGCTCGATGACGGCACATCCTTCGTCATTACAGGAGATATTCCGGCGATGTGGCTGCGGGATTCGTCGGCGCAAATCCGTCCCTATATGGAGATGGCGAATGAGGATGCCGATCTTCGCCGGCTCATCCGAGGCGTGATTCATCGGCAAGCGAAGTTCTTGCTTCTGGACAACTATGCAAACGCATTCAACAAAGAAGCGAACGGTCAAGGACATACCGGAGACCTGCCGCCGAAGGGGCCCGGCGTATGGGAACGCAAGTACGAGCTGGATTCGCTCTGCTACCCCGTTCAGCTGTGCGCGCACTACTGGCGGACGACCGGAGATCGTTCGGTGTTTAACGAAGACGTTCACCAGATGTTCAGGCAGATCGTCGCCACGATGCTCATCGAGCAGCAGCATGACCAGCAATCCGGCTATGCGTTCCAACGGTTTCAATGCCCACCGTCGGATACGCTGCCTTTCGACGGCAAAGGAACGCGGACGAATTTTACCGGCATGGTCTGGTCGGGATTCCGGCCGAGCGACGACGCCTGCAAATACGGCTATCTCATTCCGGCGAACATGTTTGCCGTCGTAATCCTGCGCGACCTCGGGCAGCTGGCTCTCGAGATGTACAACGATACCGCCTTAAAAGAAAGCGCTATCAATTTGGCGGCGGAGATTGAATTCGGCATCGAGACCTACGGCAAAGTGCAGCATCCCGAATTCGGGACGATCTATGCGTACGAGACGGACGGATACGGCAATTACAATCTGATGGACGATGCCAACGTGCCGAGCCTGCTCTCCATTCCTTATCTCGGCTATCGTCCGGCAGATGATCCCGTATACCGCAATACGCGGGCATTCGTGCTGAGTCCAGCCAATCCGAGCTACTACTCGGGCACCTATGGACGCGGAGTCGGCAGTCCTCATACGCCGCCCGGACATATTTGGCCGATCGGACTCATCATGCAGGGGTTGACCTCTGCCGATCCTCAGGAACAAGAGTCGCTGATCCGCACGCTCGCAGCTACGACGGCCGGTACGAACTTCATGCACGAGAGCTTCCATCCGGACGATCCCGGCACGTTTACGCGGGAATGGTTCGCCTGGGCGAACAGCCTGTTCGGCGAATTCATCGCGCGTTGGGTCGGCGGGGTGACTACCGCGGACCTGACCGCAAGCCGCTAGGTCTGATTTTCTAATCTACTCTTTTTTACCGACTACTCAGATTTTCAAACTGCATTCAGCGGCTGCATGCCGGCCTCTGCCGGCCAGCCGCAAGCCAGCCTGACGCCGCAAGGCGATCATGAAAGGAGGAATCCGTTTCAATGAAGAGCGCATCGTCACGCAAATACAATCGCTTCGAATGGGTGAAAGGCTATCTGCATATCTCGCCTTCCATTATCGGCTTCGGCATCTTCGTCGCCTATCCGCTGATCATGTCCATCTATTACGCGCTGACCAAATGGGACGGCATCAACAAGCCGGAATTCGTCGGGTTCGACAACTTCAATTATCTGTTCACGGTCGACCCCGTCTTCTGGAAGGCGCTCCGCGTTACGTTCTATTACGTGCTCATCAACGTGCCCGCTTCGTTGATCGGCGGCCTGGCGCTTGCCATGCTGCTCAACAAGAAGCTGCCGTTCATCCGATTCTTCCGTACGGCGTTCTACTTGCCGACCGTGCTTCCGATGATCGCAACGCTCACGTTGTGGAAATTCATCTATCATCCGCAGTACGGCCTGGCCAACCGCGTCCTGCATCTGTTCGGTTCTCCGCCGGTCAACTGGCTTAGCGACGAACGGCTCGCGCTGTTCTCCGTCATTCTCGCCGGGCTGTGGCAAATCGGCGGCGGCATGATTATTTTCCTCAGCGGCCTGCAGTCCATTCCGCAGGACTTGTATGAAGCATCAGGCATGGACGGCGCGAGAGGCTGGGCGGTGTTCCGCAACGTCACGCTGCCGATGATCGCCCCCATCCTGTTCCTGCAGCTCATTCTCGGCATCATCGGCTCCTTCCAATCCTTCGCCCAGGTGCAAGTTATGACCGGCGGCGGACCCAATTACGCGACCGAATTGCTTAATTTCAAAATCTACGCCGACGTCTTCGGCTCGAAAATGTTCGGCTACGGCATTGCCGAGGTTTGGATTCTGTTCCTGATCATCATGTTCTTCACGGTCATCACGTACCGCTATTCCAACCAGTTCGTTCATTACGAAAACGACAATCGATAGGAGGAGACCTCTAGTGAAGACTGTATATTCCGCTCCGGCCGTCCCGAATGCCGGTCGCAACAGGCGCAAGATCGAGCCTGTGAACAGCATCCGGATGGTGATTCTCCTGATCGGTACGGTCGCCATGCTGTATCCGCTTCTGTGGGTCGTCACCATCGCCTTGAAGGGCAACAACGATATTTTCACGACCACGCCGCAATGGTTCCCCAAGGAGTTTCATTTCGAGAACTTCGTCGAGGGCACCAAGCAAATCCATTTTTGGCTGACGTTCAAAAACTCGATGATCATCACCGTCATCAGCACCGTCGGTCAGGTCGCCAGCTCCATCATCGTCGGCTACGGCCTGTCGCGCCTTCGTTTTCCTGGCCGCAAGCTGTGGTTCAGCAGCTTCATCGGCAGCATGATGCTGCCGGGCTTCGTCGGTCTCGTGCCCGTCTTTTATCTGTTCTCGCAGCTCGGCTGGTACAATACGTGGCTGCCGCTGATCGTGCCTTCTTATCTCGGCAATCCGGCCTTCACCTTCCTGTTCATTCAATTCCTGAGCACCATTCCGAAATCGTTCGACGAAGCGGCCAAAATGGACGGCGCCGGCGACACGCAAATCCTATGGCGCATTCTGGTGCCGATGTCGCTGCCCGTCGTCGTGACGATGATCATCTTTGCGTTCAACGGTTCATGGAATCAGTACCTGGAGCCGCTCATCTACCTGGTCGATCAGAATAAATGGACGCTGTCCGTCGCGCTCGCCTCGTTCGCATCCAACTGGTCGACGCAGTGGAACTATTTCATGGCCGCCGACCTGCTCTACATGATGCCGCTGCTCATCATTTTCTTCTTCGGCCAGAAGTACTTTATGCAGGGTCTCGGGTCGGTCAATTCAGCCGGCTTGAAATAAAACAAAACTAGGGAGGTCTTTCTATGAAAGCGATTAAAATCGGAACGACACTAACGGCATTCCTGCTGGTCGCGGGCATGCTGTCCGCTTGCGGCAGCTCCGGAAACGACAACACGAACAACGCGGGAAATACGGGGAACGCGCAGAATACGGGCAATGCGAAGAATGAAGGCAATGCAGGCAACAAAGGCGATGCCGGCACGGAGAAGGCGGAAGTCACGCTGATGACGTGGGAATCGCAGGACATGAACAACAAAATCATGGAAAGCATGAAAAAATTCGAGCAGGAGAACCCGGGCATCACCGTCAAGCTCATGCCGGCTCCGCTCAGCGACTACGGCACGAAGCTAAACGGCATGATTACCGCCAAGCAGGCGCCGGATATATTCCAATTGGGCAACGACATGCTGGTTTCGTACCAAGCCCAGAATCTCCTTTACGATTGGACGGAGCATGCGAGCGCGGACGCGGACTTCATGAACGGCTTCTATCCGGGCGTAATGGACGGTTGGAAGGTCGACGGCAAAAACTTCGGTCTGCCAGGCCTGCTGAATACGTACGGCATTTTCTATAACAAGCAGCTGTTCAAGGACGCGGGACTCACCGAGCCGAAGATCGGCTGGACCTACGATGAATTCTTCGCCGACATGAAGAAGCTTTCTTCCAAGAAAGACGGCGTGCAGCAATACGGCTTCTATTTCCATCCGGATCCGTTCACGGTATCGCTGTATGCGGCCTCCGCCGGCGGCGCTCCGTTCGCCGACAGCCTGCTGAATCCGACGAGCGCGACGGTCAGTCCGCAGTTCGTCGAAGGCGTGACCCGTTATCAGCAAGCCATTGCCGAAGGCTCGATGAACCCGGCGACCTTCGACCTGTCCACGATCATGGGACCGTTCAAGGACGGCAAAGTGGCGATGACGTACCAAGGCCAATGGATCGCGGACGATCTGATCCGTAATGCGCCCGACCTGCAATGGGGCTTCGTGCCGATGCCTGTCGTAACGACGCAGACCGAAATCTATGACGCCGTCGGCTGGGCTACCCCGGTCAGCACCAAGAACCCGGATGCGGTCTGGAAGGTTCTGAAATACCTGGATTCGACGATGTACAAGGACGTGCTGCCGCAAACGCCGGTCGCTCCTTCCGCTTTCCAAGCTTCGGCCTCTTCCTATTACGATACGCTCAAAGCAGCCGGCCACCAGGATCTGGCTGACGGCATCGACCATATCTTGAAATCGCCTACGACCCAGCCGGTCCGCTTCCTAACGGCATGGGCAGGTAAAGCAAATCCGTTCATCGATACCGTATGGAACAACATCCTGAGCGGCAAGGGCGGCGAGAAAGAACTGCAAAGCATGGCCGACAAAATCAATAAAACCATCAAAGCCTCTTAAACCGGCAAGTCGGACATGACTTGAACGCGCACGAATTAGGCGGGAATGACAACGCAGGAGTAGACAGCTAGGGTGCTGCTCCTGTTTTTTTTACCCCATAAAGGAGGTGAAACGAGGGATCCGGCGCTCGCCGCGCGGGAAATGCATCGCTAACACGACTAATGGAGGTTCAATAAATGACGCTGAAAACGAACAGCAAGCTATTGGTATGGACGACGGCCTTTGCCGTCACACTCGCTTCGTGGTCCGGTATCGGGGCTTCGCAGGCTCATGCATCGACCGATACGACAGGTCATTCGGTGACGGCATCCTTCAACGACGCGGATGCGGATGCGGCGATGAAGGCATTCAACCAAACGTTCTGGGACTCCACCGCCAAGTTCTTCTGGGCGAACTCGAATCAAGGCACGTCTTACCAAGGGTTCTGGGTAGAGGCAGAACTGTGGGAAATGGTGATGGATGCCTACGAGAACACCTCCGATCCCGAGCTGAAAGCGCAACTGCGCCAGCAGATCGATGACGTCTTCGACGGCACCGTCGCCAGCTACGGGCCGGATTGGACGAATAATCATTTCAACGACGACATTATGTGGTGGGCGATGGCAAGCGCGCGTGCCTATAAGATAACCGGCGAACAGCGTTATTTGGACAAAGCGAAATATTATTTCGATTTCGTCTACGATACGCAATGGGACGACAGCTTCGCGAACGGCGGCATCTGGTGGATGAACAGCGATCACTCGACCAAGAACGCCTGCATTAACTTCCCCGCCGCGGAAGCCGCCGTGTTCTTGTATAACGCGACGAAGGACGATCATTATTTGGATGCGGCAACGCGTATCTACCGTTGGAGCAAGACGGTGTTGACCGACGGCAACGGCAAAGTGTTCGACCGGATCGAAATGAAGAACGGCGTTGCGCCGGATGCGACGCATTACAACCAGGGCACGTTCATCGGCGCAGCGGTAGGCCTATATAAGATCACCGGAAACAGCGTCTATCTCGACGATGCGATCAAAGCAGCCCAATTTACGGAAGAGCATCTGGTCGACGGGAACGGCGTGCTCCGCTTCGAAGGGCCGAACGGAGATCTGAAAGGCGGCAAAACGATCCTGCTCCGCAACCTGGCTTATCTGCAGCAAGCGGTCAATGAACATCCAGGCGGCAATACCGCCGCGTTCGCCGGCCAATTCAACGACTGGCTGACCTTCAATGCCAACGCGGCGTGGCATAACCGTAACGCCAACAATATCGTCGACGGCAACTGGGGCGGGCAGCTCCTGGCCGGCACCTATGAATCGTGGTCGTCCGCCGCGGCCGTCGAAGCGCTGACCGTCCTGCAACCCGGCACCTCGACGCTGCATGATCCGGTTCGGGATCCGTATGCAAGAACGGAAGCGGAAACGTACGACGTCGGCAGCGGCTTCGGCCTCGAAGGCAGCGGAGACGGCACGCTCCAATTGGGTGGTGTTCAACCCGGAGGTTATGTGGCGTTTAACAATGTCGATTTCGGCAGCACCGGCGCAGCCGGGATGATCGCCAGGGCGTCGAGCGCGACGGGCGGCGGGAATATCGACGTCCATCTCGATTCGCTTGACGGCCCGAAAGCCGGCACCTTGAACGTCCAAGGAACGGGCAGCTGGAACAGCTTCTCCGACGCGACGGCCGTCCTGAAGGACGATCAAGGCAATCCGAGCACGATCACGGGCGTTCACGATGTCTATCTCGTGTTCGCGAAGACGAACGACGACTACTTGTTTAATTTGAACTGGTTCAAGTTCACGACTACAGATCCGACCAAGACCGATGCCTATGCCCGGCTTAAAGCCATCAACGCGGACGGCAGCGGAGGATTGACCAAGAATGCGGACGCGGGCATTCTGGACGGCATTCATGACAATGCGTATGCGTTCTTCAAAGGGATCGATTTCGGCGCCGGCGCAGCCGGAATAACGGCGCATGTCGCAAGCGGCAATCAAGGCGGCTCGATCGATGTGAAGCTGGACAGCCTGACCGGGCCGACGGTCGTAACGCTGGGCTTGCCGGCGCTTGGAGACTGGGATAAATGGGTCGATCTCATGTCCAATCTCGACGATACGCAGGCCAAGGGCATTCATGACGTATACCTCGTATTCCACGGGACGGACGGCGCCGACTATCCGTGCAACCTGGACTGGTTTACGTTCACGACGGTGAAAGGCAAATCGCGCGACGCCTACGGCAAGCTGGAAGCCGAAGACACGACGGGCGGCACCGGCTTCGGTACGGAGAACGGCGGCGGTCAGACGTATCTGGCGGGCATCAACGCGGCAACCAATCCATATGCAATGTACAACTTTATCGATTTCGGGGATACGAGCCCATCGCAAATTCATGTCAATGCAGCCAGCGATACAAGCGGCGGTACGATCGAGGTGCGCATCGATAGCATGAACGGACCGGTCATCTCGACGGCCCAAACGACCGGCACCGGCGGCTGGCAGAATTTCGCGGTCACCGCGGCTCCCGTTACGACGCCCGTGACCGGCAAGCATATCGTGTTCCTCCTCTTCAAAGGAAGCGGCTATCTGTTCAACGTGGATAAATTCACGTTCGGAGATCCGGCCGTCTTTACAGCGCCGGAAGTTCCGCCGGTTACGGTGCCGGACAGCATCCCTCCGGGCGAGGTCGAGAACGTGCAGGTCATCCGCGATAACGGCAGCGTTCAGCTGATTTGGGATGGTCCGTACGACATCGACGCTCAGCAAGTCAAGCTCCAGCCTGTCAAGGGCGGACAGCCGGCGGGCGAAGTAGTGACAGTTGGCAAAGGCATTCAACATGCCGCATGGTCCAATCTCGGCGATACTTCGCATTTGGCTGTGGTGATCAAAGCCGTGGATGCGTCCGGGAATGTATCGCACGGTACCACGGTCAACCTTGCGGATTATCCGTCCTTCACCCTGACGGCGAACGGCTCGGCCCTGCAGAACGGCGCAACGGTTGAAGACAGCGCGATCCTTCGATTCAAGGCTGCCGATCGCAAAGGAGCCATCAAATCGGCCGCGATCGCGTTCGATGGCCGTACGTATGCGGTAAATTCCGCAGGATCGCCGAGCGTCGATATCGATCTGGCCGGCATGTCGGGCGCAAAGTCGGCTGTCATTACGATCGAGGACGTAAATGGCAACAAGCTGCAGCAAACATTTGCTTTCACGGTTAAGGTCAGCATTCATTCGATGCAGCAATTGATCGAACGCTACAAGCGTTCGGGGCAGCTGCGCGGGGCGCTGGTTTCGCAGTTAAGCAATGATTTGGACAAGGCGCAGCGTATGCTTGACGGCAAGAAACGGGATCAAGCGGTCAAAGCACTGAATGACTTCGTGAAGCATCTTAACAATAAGGCGCAAAGCGGCTCGATCGCAGCGGACGCCAAAGCGGTGCTGAATAAAGATGCCGAGGCCGTTATTCGGTCGTTGAAGTAGCGGACTTGCGGAATAAAGGAACGCATTAATGGACGAAAAGCAGGATATGAAGAGCTGCAGTACGAGTAGGAAGGCAGTGCCCGTAAATATAAGCATGGCAAAAAGAAGCAGCATTATTCGCTGCTTCTTTTTTGTTGATCAGCCCGCCAGCGTGCGTTAGCCCAATAGGCTTGGAAAGCTGCTGATAGGCAGCTTTCCAGCGCAATTTAGGGGCGTGGGACTTCGGAAGCTGCTGTTTTGCAGCTTTCAGAGCGGATCCCGACCTGGCGGGGCATGCAAAGCTGCTATTTGGCAGCTTTTTCACGCATTGCGCCCTGCTCGGACTTCTAAAGCTGCTGTTTCGCAGCTTTCAGAGTGGATCCCGACCTGGCGGGGCATGCAAAGCTGCTATCTGGCAGCTTTTTCACGCTTTGCGGCCAGCTGGGACTTATAAAGCTGCTGTTTTGCAGCTTTCAGAGCCGATCCCGAGCTGGCGAGGCATGCAAAGCTGCTATTTGGCAGCTTTTTCACGCTTTGCGGCCTGCTGGGACTTATAAAGCTGCTGTTTCGCAGCTTTCAGAGTGGATCCCGACCTGGCGGGGCATGCAAAGCTGCTATCTGGCAGCTTTTTCGCGCATTGCGCCCTGCTCGGACTTATAAAGATGCTGTTACGCAGCTTTCAGAGCGGATCCCGACCTAGCGGGGCATGCAAAGCTGCTATCTAGCAGCTTTTTCGCGCATTGCGCCCTGCTCGGACTTATAAAGCTGCTGATTCGCAGCTTTCAGAGTAGATCCCGACCTTGCGGGGCCTGCAAATCTGCTATCTAGCAGCTTTTTCACGCATTGCGGCCTGCTCGGACTTATAAAGATGCTGTTTCGCAGCTTTCAGAGCGGTTCCCGACCTTGCGGGGCCTGAAAAGCTGCTATCTGGCAGCTTTCTCGCGCTTTGCGGCCTGCTGGGACTTGAAAAGCTGCTGATTAGCAGCTTTCAGAGCGGTTCCCGACCTTGCGGGGCCTGAAAAGCTGCTATCTAGCAGCTTTCTCGCGCTTTGCGGCCTGCTGGGACGTGAAAAAGCTGCTATCTAGCAGCTTTTTCACGCATTGCGGCCTGCTGGGACTTATAAAGCTGCTGATTCGCAGCTTTCAGAGTAGATCCCGACCTTGCGGGGCCTGAAAAGCTGCTATCTGGCAGCTTTTTCACGCATTGCGGCCTGCTGGGACTTGAAAAGCTGCTGATTCGCAGCTTTCAGAGTAGATCCCGACCTTGCGGGGCCTGCAAAGCTGCTATCTAACAGCTTTCTCGCGCTTTCTGGCCAGCTGAGCCTGAAAAGCTGCTGTTCGGCAGCTTTCCACTCCAACTCACGCAAAAAAGACACTGCTTTGCGGCAGTGTCTTTTTGCATTGCAAGAGGTCGAGGCAGCTAAGGTGCCGCTGCGCCTATTCTTCTCCCTCTTCCGTCAACCGGTCGCACGACACGGTCTGCGTGTTGAGCGGATCCGATCCGACCTGCACCGTCGCCATGCCATTCGTTTCATCTACATTTTCAATCCAAACGGACTTCTCGCCCAGATGCACGGCAAAAGTATCCTTCGAATTGTAAATTTCCATCGCGCGTCTCGTGTCCATAATTACTCCTTCGATTCGATAACCATCGTGTCCGTGGTGGATTCGTCAATCAGACCGTTGTTCAACGTCACTTGGCCGCCGCCCAACCCCTCATTCACCATGCGGTCGATGTCCATGAAGAAATCGTCGCGTCCTTCACTGCATTTGTCGCCGCAGGACCCTGCCTGGGAATTGCCTGTTTCGCTCATTCCGCTGCGCCTCCTCAAGATGATTGATGGTTGTGCTAACGAAAATATGCCCGAAACCGCTTAGGCTCATGCATTCGGGGGAAGACTGAAGATACAGGAATCTTCAGGCAAGACAAGACTGGCCATTATAAAGCACCGCCAATCGAAAAGGAGGAACTCGGTATGCATACCGTTTGGAAAGGCGCCATCAGCTTCGGTCTCGTGCATGTGCCCGTCAAAATGTTTTCCGCCACGGAGGACAAGGACATCTCCATGAAGTTGATTCACCGCACATGCGGCAGCAACGTCTCTTATATCCGCAAATGCCCGACCTGCGAGGTCGAGGTGGAGTGGGACGACATCGTCAAAGGCTACGAGTACGAGAAAGGCCGGTACGTGCTGTTCGAGAAGGACGAGCTGGAGCAGCTGTCCGGCGAGGTCACGAAGACGATCAACATCTTGGATTTCGTCGCGCTGGAGGAAATCGACCCGATTTATTTTCAGAAAACCTATTACCTCTCGCCGGACCAGGCAGGGGGCAACGCGTATAATTTGCTGCTCGAGGCCATGCGCCAATCGGGCCGGATCGGCATCGCCAAAGTATCCATCCGTTCCAAGAGCTCGCTGGCGGCCATTCGGATCATCGACGACTGCTTGGCCATGGAGACGATTTTCTATCCTGACGAGATCCGTTCGGTTAATCAAGTGCCGGGCCTCCCCGATGCCGTCAACGTGAACGAGAAGGAATTGATGATGGCGCGCATGCTGATCGAGCAGCTGTCCACCCCCTTCGAGCCGGCCAAATATACGGATGACTACCGCGCGCGGCTTATGGATCTCATTCAGCATAAAATCTCCGGCGAGGAAGTCTCCGTGGCACCGGAAGCACAGAAAACAAACGTGCTCGATCTGATGGCCGCGCTGCAGGCAAGCCTCGAGGCAGTGAAGCTTCCGCCGAACGCGCCGGGCAGCTTGGATAAGAGCGCCGCAGGCGTGCCAAATCCGGCCGACGCGGCCGGTCAGACGCCAGCCGAAGCAGCCGGCGGCAGCGAAGTCGTCGCGAAGGTGAAGAAACCCCGGGCACCGCGCAAAACGAAGGAAGATACGGTGTCATAGATGGAGCACACTTCGCCGCAGCACATGCCCGATGATTTGACACCTTCTTTCGGCTCGGCAGCCGGGTCAGAATTGCCTGCGCTGCCGTCCGACCCGATGGCACCTCTCTCCGACCCGGAGCTTCCGGCCGGCAGCGAATGGGGCTATCAGCTGAAATGGGACGGGATTCGCATTCTTGCCCGGCTGAACGGCTTCGGGCAGGTGGAGCTTTTCTCGCGGAAAATGTATTTGAAAAACACGATTTATCCGGAAATGACGTCGTTGCTGGAAGCGAAATCCGCCTCTTGGGGACCCTGCCTGCTGGACGGCGAGTTCGTATGGTGGGACGGCATACGGCCGAATTTTCAGCAGGTGCTGAAGCGCGAACGGTCGCGGGGACTGGCACGGCAGCCGCTGCCTCCCCCCGCAATCGGCACGCAAGCCGCGTCGCCGGGAATCCCGGCCGAGCAACGCCCCGGCTCCGAATTATCCGGCACCGGAATTCCGGCGGGCGCGGCAGCTTCCAAGTCGTTCGGCGCGCTCGTCTATGTCTTGTTCGATCTGCTGGCCGATGAAAGCGGCGACCTGCGCCACCTCCCGTACGAGGAGCGGCATCGGCGTTTGACCGCGCTGGTCGGAACCGACGATCCGCGCGTGTTCGTGACGGACTTGTTCCGCGACGGCGAAGCATTATGGACATGGGTAGAGGCAAACCGTTGGGAGGGCGTCGTCAGCAAGCGGCTGTCGAGCCCCTACCGCGAAGGCAAGAAGCACCGCGATTGGCTGAAAAAGAAGATCGAGCTCGTGCTCGACGTCGACATTGTCGGCCTCAAGTGGCGCAATGGCATCGTGGCCAGCCTCATTATGGAGCTCGAAGGCGAATATCTGGGCAGCGTCTCGCTCGGGCTGAATGATGCGCTTCGCCGCGTGCTGGCATCCACCTTCCGTCCGCAGCACGCGCATCTTGCCGTCGTTGCATGCCCGTTCCCCGCGATGCCGGAGGATCTGAAGAACGAAGAAGTTCAGTGGCTGTCCCTGCCGTTTCGCTGCCGGGTAACCGGACTTGAGCTGACGTCCGCGGGCCAGCTGCGCCATCCGAAGCTCGTGACGTTCCTGCCGAAGGAGCCATTGTCATGAGCCGCTCCGTCAAGGGGACGATCGTCGTCGAGGGGCAGGAGCTGACGGTCAGCAACCCCGAGAAGCTGCTGTGGCCCGAGATGGGCATCACGAAGGCGATCTTCCTTCAGCGGCTAGCGGCACTGTCGCCTTGGCTGCTGAAGCATTGCCAGGATCGGCTGCTGACGACGATCCGTTATCCGGACGGCGTGAACGGCAAGTCCTTCTATCAGAAGAACTGCCCGACTCCCGCGCCAGACTTCGTCGAAACCGTCAGCAGCGAAAGCATCGATTACGTCAAATTGACCTCGCTGCCGGTGCTGCTATGGCTCGGTAATTTGGCCTGCCTGGAATATCACGCTTCCTTTGACCGCATCAGCGACCCGGCCCATCCGACGGAATGGGTGCTCGATCTCGATCCATCGCTCGAGGAAGAGCCGCGCATCATGGAAGCGGCGCTGCTGGCCGGTGATCTCCTGCGGTCGCTCGGGATCGCGTCCACGCCGAAGACTTCGGGCGCCACGGGCGTCCAGATCATCGTCCCGCTTGTTAAGGATTTGACCTTCGACGAGCTCCGGAGGATCGGGGAATTCGTCGGCGCTTATCTGGCGGACAAACATCCGAAGCTGTTCACGATCGAGCGGCTCAAGAAGAACCGCGGCGATCTCATTTACGTGGATTATTTGCAGCATTACCAAGGCAAGACGATCATCGCCCCCTACTCCCCAAGAGCGCGCACGGGCGCGAGCGTCTCCACGCCGCTTCATTGGAATGAAGTCCGCCGCGGCGCGGCGATTACCGACTACCATCTGCTCAATATCGAAGAGCGGCTGCTTCGGGAAGGCGATCTGCTGGATCAGGTCCCTGCTCAGACGCTGCGGCCGATTCTATCGTTTATTGGCCGAAGGTAGGATAGATTCACGGTTTCGCCCTTCAGTTTCTGCATTTGCATCATTATATACACGCAAAAAACTGCCTCCGCAGCAGTCCCCCGCCGCAGAAGCAGTTTTTTTTGTCTGGCCTTATTTAAAATACGTCAATAGCTCGTCAACCATCTTGTTCGCCGAGATAATGCCGCCCGACGTGTTCCAGATCGCATCGTCCACCATATGCACATTGTTGTTCTTCGCAACGGACAGGTTTTTCCACAACGGATCGTTCATCCACTCGTCCGCCACTTTTTGCGTCGCGTCGGAGCCGTCCGGGTTGTACATGAAGTAGAACAGGATGTCGCCGTCCATATCCGGAATACGGTCCTTGTTCACGTCGTCCGCGAAGCCGTCCTTCGATTGGGCGGCAGGTCTTGCGAAGCCGAGCTTGTCGAGCAGCATGCCCGAGAACGTCTCGTTGTAATAGATACGCGTCTTGTCCGGCATGAAACGCACGATCGATACCTTCTGCTGAAGCTTATCGCCCAGCGTTGCTTTGGCATCCGCGATTTTCTTGTCGAAGTCGGCAATCAGTTGATCGCCTTCCGCCTTCTTGTTCAGCGCTTCGGCGTACAGCTTGAAGTTGGCCTGCCATTCGCCGCGAAGCGTCTCGGCCATGACCGTCGGCGCGATCGCGTTCAGCTGGTCATATACCTTCTCTTGGCGCATCTTGTTTCCGATAATCAGGTCCGGCTTGAGGCTGGCGATCAGCTCGATGTTAGGCTGCGACTCGCCGCCGACATTCTCGACGCCTTCCATTTGATCCTTGATATGCGGATACCATGGATCGCCTTCGAACGATTCTGCCGCGCCGACCGGCTTAACGCCGAGCGCCAGCAGCGCCTCCGTGCCTTCGTTCGTCAGAATGACGACGCGCTTCGGCGTGCCTGTCAGCTTCGTCGTGCCCATTGCATGCTTGATTTCGCGTACATCATCCGACTTCGCGTTGCCAGTATCGCCAGCTGCCGTATCCGTGTTGCCATTTGCCGTGCCTGCATTGCTATTCGACGTATTGCTCTCCGTATTATTGTTCTTCGAACCGCAGCCGGATGCTACGACAGCGAATGCGAGCATCAGCACGATCATGCCGAGCCATCCTTTTTTCATGCTTTTCAATTGTTTCCCCATCCTTTTCCTAGTTCATAATTGCATAGAACCCAAGACGAATATCGCCTTATAGTGATAACGATTCTCATTATTAATGCCTCACGTATCATAGTACAAGTTGTTAAACGCTGTCAAGCTTTTGAAAATGATTCTCATAATCATTGACGCTCATTTCATCTTTGCCTAAAATAATAGAATCGTCTATTATCGGGAGTCGATATTTTCATAGGCAGGAGCGCATGCGCAAATGAATTCTTATTTCAAAAGCAACGGCCAACGGACTGGTTTTCTCCTTCTTGGCGTTATCCTCATGCTGGCCGCTGCATCAGCCAGTTTGCTGTTCGGCGGCAGTCATACCTTCTCACCTTCCCAAGTGTATGATGCCTACACCCGGTTCGACGGCTCCAATACGGACCTGATCATCCGCAATGTCCATCTACCCCGAATGGCGATCGCCGCAGTGGTCGGCGCAAGCCTGGCGGTCGCAGGCGCGTTCATGCAGGCGATGACGCGCAACCCGCTCGCCTCGCCCTCCGTCATGGGCATTAATTCCGGCGCCGCGCTGGCCGTCGTCATCGCGATGGCTATAGCGGGAAGCAACGCCTTCTCCAGCTCGCAGCTGATTTTGATCGCTTTCGTCGGCGCCGCCGTCACGGCAGCAGCCGTCTTCTCCCTTGGCGCGGCAGGAAAGAACCAAGGCGAGACGCCGATTCGCGTCACGCTCGCCGGCTCGGCTGTCGCCGCATTCGCTTCGGCTTGGACGTCGGGCATCCTGCTCAAACAGAATAAGATGCTGGACGACATCTTGCTGTGGATCGTCGGCTCCGTATCCGGACGCGAGCTTCATCACTTGACGGCCGTGCTGCCTTATACGGCAGTCGGGCTCATCGGCGCGCTGTTGATGACCAAATCCGTGAACGTGCTCAGCATGGGAGAGGAGACGGCGCGCGGCCTCGGTCTTCGGATCGGACTCGTCCGTACCGTGCTCGCAGCGCTGGTCGTGCTGCTCGCGGGCTCGTCGGTCGCCATTGCCGGGCCGATCGCTTTCGTCGGCGTCATCATCCCGCACATCAGCCGTTTTCTCGTCGGACACGATTATCGCTGGATCATTCCCTATTCGATCGTGCTGGGCGCGACGCTGCTGCTCGCAGCCGACATTATCAGCCGATTTATTTTACAGCCGGAGGAGCTTCCGGTAGGCGTCGCTACCGCGATCATCGGCGTGCCGTTCTTCATCTATGTCGCACGGAGGAAAAGCTATGCGCAATCTTAAATTCACGTCCATACTTATTCTGCTGTTCGTTCTGACGGCGGTTGTCATCATCACCTGCGTGGCGATCGGCAGCACGTATATTCCAATCGGCAAAGTCGCCGCGACATTGTTCGGCTTCGGCGATGAGCAATCGTCGCTCATTATCGTGAAATTACGGCTGCCGCGCATCTTGATGGCGGTTCTTGTCGGCGCATCGCTCGCCGCAGCAGGCGCAATCCTGCAGGGACTCGTTCGCAACCCGCTTGCTTCGCCCGACCTCGTGGGCATATCGGGCGGCGCTACCGTCGCCTCCATACTGTTCCTAACGTTCTCCGCCGGTCACTTTAGCATCAAGTGGATCCCGCTGTTCGCTATTCTCGGCGCCCTCATCACGGCCGCGATCAACTACGCGGCGGCGTGGCGCAAAGGCATCTCGCCGCTGCGCTTCGTGCTCATCGGCATCTCGCTGGCAACGGCCATGGGCGCGCTGACGACATTCGCGCTGAAGATCGGACCGCCTTACATGGCGGGGCAAGCGCTCGGCTGGATGACCGGGACGCTGTACGGAACGGCATGGATGCATGTATGGGCGCTACTGCCTTGGGCCGCGGTCCTGCTCTTCGTCGCGATCTACCTCTCCCGCTTCCTGAATGCGCTCGAGCTCGGCGATGAGCTTGCGGTCGGCATCGGTACGCGTGTGCAGCGCATGCGGCTGATTCTGCTCCTGCTCAGCGTCGGCCTGACCGGCGCGGCGATCGGCATGGCCGGCGGCATCGGCTTCATCGGCCTGATGGCGCCGCACATCGCCCGCCGCATCATTGGACCGAAGTATGGGCGCCTTATCCCGACCTCGGCCTTCATCGGCGCCCTGCTGCTGCTCCTTGCCGATCTTGCAGGTCGCACGGCATTCCTGCCGAGCGACATTCCGGCAGGCGTATTCACGGCTGCGATCGGCGCGCCTTTCTTCTTGTATTTACTGTTGTCCAAGCGTAAAGGCGCACGAATCTGAGGGTTGAGCGTACAAGGCGCGTTCAGACAGGTTCTATAGAGCTGCAGATGATTATTAACAAGTCCAACGGGATGGAACAGCATGCTTGCTGCTCCATCCCGTTTCTCTTTATTCTGCGCAAAACCGAACACGCCCGAAGGCGATGCCGGATTTCTTCCGTTGAATTCTCTCCTTCCTTTCAGATGACCATGGACAGGATATTGTTGGAAATTCTAGGCGGAATCTGTGGGACGATACCGTTATTACAGGCAATAATAGCGATTTATAGCACCGAATTATAGTGTTTTTCGCAATTGTAGCAGTTTACGATCGGTTCGAATTTATGACACCATGAACGTGAAGGAGGCGATTGTCACAGTTTGAAACGTAACGATCGATAGAATGCTCACTGTATTCCCGGACGGGCAGACAGACTTGGGAAAAATGAAAACGAAGGATGGAGATTAATGGTGATCAACAAGAACGGGAAACTCGGAAGATTGAAAAAACAAGCGTTTAGCGTCATATGTGCAATGTCCGTTATGCTTCCGGTAATTCCGGCTGCGACGGTGCATGCCGCGACGATTAATGTAACCGCTTTCGGAGCAAACGGAAGCGACACGTCGGATGACTTAACGGCGATTCAGAACGCGGTAAATTCGGCTGCGGTGGGCGATACGGTAGTGATTCCGTCGGGCACTTACTATTTGTCGGCGAACGTGAACGGCAAGACCGGCGTCAAAATCTCCGGAGCGGGCCGCGACTTGACGACCCTTAAAATGACTTCCGGATCGGGCTCCACGATGTTCTTCTATCTTCATAACGTATCGAATTCGGAAGTATCGGATATGACGCTCGACGGCAACAGCAGCACGGTGCTGCTTTCCGCGATCACCTCGGAATCCGGCGACGGCAACAAGATGCGCCATCTGCGGGTGAAGGATTTGGCGGCATCCGCCGGATTTGGACCTTTCGCGCTGTACGCAATCGGATCCACGAACATCGAGATTTCCGACAACATCGTGACCAACACGGGCGTCAACTCCGACTGGGGCGGAGGAATCCGCACGGGCTGGGGCTCCAGTCACGCCCTGATCGAGAACAATACGATCGCCAATACCGGTCGCGGCGGGATCTTCGTCAACGACGACAGCCCGTATGCCATCGTTCGCGGCAACACGATCACCGGCACCGGCTTACACGAGGAAGGACTTGGCATCGAGCTGCACACCAATGCCGACTATTCGATCATCGAGAACAACAACGTCGACCATTGGATCAGCGCGGTGCGTTCGAAATACATCGCGGTGCGCAATAACACCGTCAAAGCCAACGACGGTTCCATCGGCTTCATGGGTCTCGAAGTCATGGTCGACCACGGGGTTACTTCGGGCAACGTGGTCGATGGCGGCCAGCAAGTCGGCATGCAGCAATCGCCGGGCACGGGTTACCAGCTATGGAACTACAATACGGTGAAGAACATCGTCATGTGGGGCATGCAGCTTCAAGGGGCCGGTACCGGCTTCACGGAGCAATACCAATACTTCTACAAGAACATCATCAAAGACGGCGCATCCGGCAATCCGGCCGCCGCATATCCCGGCTACGACGGCAACGCGGTTCGGATTCATGGCGATACGAAGAATATCGTCTTCGACAGCAACCAAATCACCAATAACGGACGCAAGGCGATCGAGATCACGACCGCATCCGGCACGGATCGTTTGAGCTTCATCAACAATACGATCACGGGCAACGGCGGTCCTTCGATCGACCAATACCCTTCCTCCGCGGCAGACCTGGAGTGGAGCGGCAATACGGTAAGTGGCAACGCAACGAACACGCAGCTTACGAGCCGCGGGTTCAACGATGCCAAGCCCGTAGCGAACTTCACGGCTCCGCTTACGGTACAATTGGGCCAGCCGGTGACGTTCACGAACACGTCGACGGACAACGGCACGATCGTCGAGAACTTGTGGGATCTGGGCGAAGGACTTCCGGTTACTACCGCTAGCCCAACCTACACGTATCAGAAGGCCGGCACCTACAAAGTCATTCTCGGCGTGTGGGATAACGGCGGACGTGCGAGCGTCAAAGAACAGACGATCACGGTATTCACAGGACCGCCGGACACGACGGCTCCAACGGCTCCGACGAGCTTGTCCGCTCCGACGAAGTCGAACGTGACGGTCGATCTGTCCTGGACGGCGTCCACGGATAACGTCGGCGTTATCGGCTACGATGTCTACAAAGCCGGCGTATTGATCGGCTCGACGAGCGGAGCCGGCGCGACGACGTTCGGCGTGACGGGCTTGACGCCAAGCACGGCATACAGCTTTACGGTCAAAGCGAAGGATGCTTCCGGCAACGTGTCGGCGGCGAGCAATACGCTGAACGTAACGACGGACGCAGGCGATACGCAAGCGCCGACGGCACCTTCGAACTTGACCTCTCCGGCCAAGACGGACACGAGCGTCAGCTTGTCCTGGTCGGCATCGACGGACAACGTCGGCGTGACTGGCTATAACATCTATAACGGATCCACGCTGGCCGGAACGACGACGGGCGTAAACGCCACTTCCATCACGCTGACCGGCTTGTCGACGAGCACGACGTTTACGTACACGGTCAAAGCGAAGGATGCTTCGAACAACCTATCGGCGGCGAGCAACGCATTGTCCGTCACGACCGATCCGGCCGCGAACTGGACCAATTGCGCGGGCGAAAACAATCTGTGCTCGTTCTCGGGCACGAAGCAGGTGCGTTACGGCGTGACGGGCAGCTACATTTACGGAATGTTCACGACTTCCGTCATGTGCTCGAATAACACCTTCGGATCCGACCCGGCTGCCGGACAATACAAGCATTGCGACGTGAACTTAGCCGGCGGCAGCGGCGGTGACACCACGGCTCCTTCCGCTCCTGCTGGTCTTTCGTCTCCATCGAAGACATCGACAAGCGTCAGTTTGTCTTGGACGGCCTCGACCGACAATGTCGGCGTAACGGGCTATGATGTCTATGTCGGAGGAACGCTCGCCGGTTCGACGACGGGCGCGACGACGTTCACGGTGAGCAGCCTTGCGGCGAACACCGCTTACAGCTTCACGGTCAAAGCGAAGGACGCGGCCGGTAATGCTTCGGCGGCCAGCAGCCCGCTTAGCGTGACGACGAACAGCAGCTCGGATACGACGGCTCCGACGGCTCCGACCGGACTGACTTCGCCATCCAAGACGGATACGAGCGTTAACCTCTCTTGGACGGCATCCACCGACAATGTCGGCGTAACGGGCTACAACATCTATAACGGCTCGAACCTTGCCGGATCTACGACCGGCGCGACGACGTTCACGGTCAGCGGCTTATCCGCGAACACCGCGTACTCGTTCACGGTTAAAGCGAAGGATGCGGCAGGCAACTTATCCGCGGCCAGCAATACGCTTAGCGTAACGACGAACAGCAGCTCGGATACGACGGCTCCAACGGCACCGTCCAGCCTGGCTTCGCCATCCAAGACGGATACGAGCGTTAACCTCTCTTGGACGGCATCGACCGACAATGTCGGGGTGACGGGCTACAACATTTATAATGGTTCGACGCTTGCCGGATCAACGACCGGCGCGACGACGTTCACGGTCAGCGGCTTGTCCGCAAGCACCGCTTACACGTTCACGGTCAAAGCGAAGGATGCGGCAGGCAACTTGTCCGCAGCCAGCAACTCGCTCAGCGTGACGACGAACGCCGCTTCCACGCCGACCAACGGCGTTACCGCCCAATATTACTCCGGTAACTTCGGCACCTTGGCTCTGACGGAAATCGCGCCTACGATCGACTATGATTGGGGAGGCGGACGACCAACCCCCGACGTGCCTGGCGAATGGTTCACGGCAAGATATACAGGCAAAGTACAGCCGCAATACACGGAAACCTATACCTTCTATACGAATACGGACGACGGCGTTCGCCTCTGGGTGAACGGACAACAATTGATCAACAACTGGGTGAACATGAACGGCGAACTCAGCGCTACGATCACGTTGACCGCCGGCGTGAAGTACGACCTCGTCATGGAATACATCGAGAACGGCGGCAACGCGCATGCCCAGCTGTCTTGGTCCAGCGCATCCCAGACGAAGCAGGTGGTTCCGAACAACCGACTGTTTACTAGCTAATACGATTAACACAAGAAGCCTCCCCCATTACGATAAGGGGGAGGCTTCTTTCGCGTTCTTGCATGAACTGCCACGATCTTATTTCAATATCTCTTCCACTCTCGCCAGCACGTCCTCGCTCAGCTCAATGCCGGACGCCTTCACGTTCTCGATGACCTGCTCGGGGCGGCTTGCGCCGACGAGCGCGCTCGCGACGTTGCGTTGGCGGAGAATCCATGCCAACGCCAGCTGACCTGTCGAAATCTCCAGCTCTCCGGCGATGCCGGACAATGCCCGCACCTTCGCCAGCTTCTGTTCGGTGATGCCGCCCCGCATGCCTTCCAGCTTGCTCGCGCGGCTGTCGGCCGGAATATCGGCAAGCGCCGTATATTTGCCCGTCAGCAAGCCTTGCGCCAGCGGAGAAAACACGACTTGTCCGATGCCGTTCTTCTCGCCGTACGGAATGACTTCCTTCTCGATGTAACGCTCGAACATATTATAGATCGGCTGGCTGACGACGATCCGATCCAACAGATAACGATCCGCGGTCGCCAGGGCGTCCGCCATCTGGGAGGCCGTCCACTCGCTCACGCCCGCGTACAGCACCTTGCCCGAACGAATCAAATCGTCGATGGCGCGAAGCGTCTCCGTAAGCGGCGTCTCCGAGTCGTAGCGGTGGCAGTAGAAAATATCCACGTAGTCCGCGCCCAGACGCTTCAGGCTCGCGTTACACTGCTCGATCACGTGTTTACGGGATAAGCCCCGGTCATTCGGCCCGTCGCCCATCGGCCAGAACGCTTTCGTCGCGAGCACGTAAGAGTCGCGCTTGTACGCCTTCAGCGTCTCGCCAAGCAGCGTCTCCGCCGCGCCCCGCTCGTACACGTTTGCCGTATCGAAGAAATTAATGCCGAGATCATAGGCCTGCTCGATCGCCTGTACCGCGTTCTGCTTCTCCACGTACCCGCCGTAGGTCAGCCAGCTGCCCAGACTGATCTCGCTAACCTTCAGTCCGCTGCCGCCAAGTTTACGATATTGCACCGCAATCCCTCCAAGTTCAACTAGATTCGTCTCGCCGCGGGTTCCATACCCACAGCCTATTCTAGAAGAGTCTGGAACAAATAGGAAGCGCGCATCGTGATCTGCTTCATTAGAATCCTATAATCCGCAGGATCTGAAGCTTCCGGTGGCTCGTCAGATCGATGAACTCCTCGCCGGCCCTGACGAGCTGCGCTTCGCCGCTCTGCGGGTTAATGAAGACGATTTCGCCGATCCGCCCATCGGTCAGCAGCACCCGCTGCCCCACTAATTTCGACGTGATGTTATCCAGGAACAACATGACGATGCCGGGATCCAATTGACCGAAGAAGCCCTCGCGAAGCTGGCGGACGACTTCATGGAACGGCAGCGCCTTATGGTAAGGACGGTCGGAGGACATCGCATGGAAAATATCCGCCACCGCCACGATTTTGCTGAACAGGTCGATCTTGTCCGAGGCCAAGCCGAGCGGATAGCCGCTGCCGTCCTCCCGCTCGTGATGCTGCAGCGCCACGAGTGCCGTACGATAGCTGACTCCCTCGGTTTTCCTCAAAATCTCGTAGCCGTAGATCGCGTGTTTCTTCATGAGCTCGTATTCTTCCGACGTCAGGGCACTCGGCTTATTCAGAATCTCCTGCGGAATCTTCACTTTGCCGACGTCATGCAGGGTAGCGGCGAGCGTAAGCGCTGTCAACTCTTCCTCGTCGAATCCAAGCCATCTGCCGATCATCGTGGAGAGTACGCCGACGCCGATGTTATGCTCATAGGTATAGTCGCCGTGTGCCTTCACCGCCTCGAACAGCTCGAAAATGTTCGGATGGCTGGCAACGTCCTTGACCGCCGGCACGATCTCCGCCTCAAGCTCCTTCAGCGGCACTTGTCCCGTCTCATGAATGGAATCGTACAGCATCTTCGCCTGCTCCTTCACTTTCCCCAATGCTTCGCGGGGCGGTTCCGATGGGCCGGATGCAGGTTTGACGTTATCCAAGTGGAGCGTTACTTGCTCGATGCCGTGCCTCTCCAACAGCGCGAGATGCTCTTCGCGAAGCAGAATGCCTGCCGGGAGGACGGTGACGCCGAAGGCGTTGACCAAATCGTTTTTCGTGATTTTCCCCAAATACTGTCGCATTGTGCCTCCGACGAAATAAGACTTGTTGAATTTTTCCAAGGTAAATCTTGTTTATTGTTACTACCATACCATGACTCCATGGCTACTGTCCTATGGTATTGATTTACAGCCGAAAAAATAGGATTAAAGACCTACACTTACTCATGTCGAATGCTAGGATGAAATAATTGTGTCCGTCTTCTATAAATACTGACGGCTCGCGGCGCAAACTCGTTTTACCTGCCGAGAACGGTTTCGCGCGGAATATAAAAAACCTTCGCTGCCGCGCAAAGTCCCGGACTGACTCCGGGCCTCGACTTGGAAAGGAAGGTTTTGTATTTGTATAGTCGGGTTTGTTTGCATTTAACGCTCGCCGGTCATCAGCGCTGTCGTCCAGCGCTCGATCGCATAGGGAGCCGGGGCACTGACGCGCCTTGCCATTTTGCCCCGCGGCGCTCCGGCGTTGATATCCTGCGGGCGGCCGCGCTTGCGGAGCGCGTTCTTCGAGCGGTGCAGCACCATTTTGACGGCGGGCACGGTGCAATGCAGCACATCGGCGATGTCCTGATACGTATAATCGAACACTTCCGCCATCAGCAGCATCTCGGTCTCCCGTTCGGACAAATGCTCCGCCAGCCACTCCAGCATGCCCCGTATGGAGACGTAATCCGGATCATGATGCGGCTGCAGCAGCGCTTCATCGAGCGCAACGGTCACTCCCCGCCGTCTGCGGTGCGCGTCGATCTGCAAATTGCGGGCGATCTTATAAAGCAATGAACGCGGGTGCAGCAGCTTCCCCGTATCCCGGTAATACTTAAACGCCCGAAGAAGCGCCTCCTGCAGCAAATCCTCCGCCTCCCATTTCGATGACGTCAAATAAGTGCAATACGCCTGCACATGCTTGAGATGCGGCTTGACGGTTTCTTCGAACTCGGTCCACGGTTGTTCCATGCTTTCGCCTCCCTGCCTATCGTTAGATTCCCTGTCACGAAACCTAGTCTAGCAGGCCATTATGAACCTCATATGAAAAAGCGCCTGCCGCCAGAAATTAGCACACGGACAGCCGAGGCCCAAATGATACCTGGGATAGAAGGCGGAGGCTCCGGATACGCAAAACCCCGCTTCGTCCGGGAGGACGAAGCGGGGCCGCCATACAATACCTGCTGTCTGCTGCAGTTATTCGAATTCATTGTTATTCAATTCGTTATTATTCGATCGTTATTATTCGATTGGTTGTTATTCGATTTCTTCGCCGATCAATTCGTTATTGCTCGAGCCCGGAGTGACGAGCCACTTGCCGTCCTTCTTCACCAGGTCAAACTGCGTCACGGATTTGAAGGAAAGGGGTTCTTCGTCCGTTGCACTTAAATCATAGCGGAAGGAAGCCAGTACAATCGCAGTGTCTTCGTTCAGTTCAACCACCGCGCTGCGAACGAGAGCGACATTGAGCGTGAAATCCGGATCGGTGAACATTTCTTCTATAGAAGCCACGTCTTCGTCATAAGCATCTTCGTCCGACGGGTCAAGCGTCGCCTTGTAAGCCGCGAGATCCTTCGCATTAACGGCCTTCACATAAGCATCCACCATGCCGGTCAGCGCAGCGCGGTCCGCATCGGAAGTTTTCACTTCCTGCGCCCACAGGCTGTCTTCGTCCAACACCGTCGTATAATCGACGTACACGTCGTACACCGCCCATTGGCCGTTCGCATCCTTATGCAGCGTGTATTCCGTTTCGTTCTCGACGTTCGGATAGAAGCTCGTTCCGCTTACTTTGGTGGACTGTTCCACCGTGCTCACGACCGCTTCCGTCGCCGTATACGATTCCAGCGTCATGTCCGTATAGACGGTCTGGCTGTGCGTCTTCGCGAATTGGTCGCGAATGTACGCATCCATCGCGTCCTTGATCGGGGAAGCGGAATGGAACAGCGCCATGAAGGCGTCGGCATCCTGCTTGTCTTCCGCGGCCGACAGCTTGTTCAGCACCGCGAATACTTCCGCTTGCTGCGCAGCCGTCGGGCCTTTGTCCGTGATCGTGACGATTTTCTTCGTGCCGTCCCAAGCCACGTCCTTATCGGAAAGCGTCGCGATGAAGCGCACGCCGACCATCGTGCGGCCGTTCAGCAGCTTCATCTCGCCGTTCACCGGCACCTTCACGCCGTCTACCAGCGCGCTTGTGCCCGTGGGCGTCATTTGAATGGTGCGGGCAGCAGACTTCGCCTTGATCGTCTTGGTTGCTGCGTTATAGTCGATGGAATAGCCCAGCTTCGTAAAGAGCGTACGGAATTCCACAAAGGTTTTACCGTTCGAAAGTACAGGCGGGGCAGGGAAAATAACCCATTCTCCATTCAGTTTCACTTTGATATCCGTGCTTGCGCTCGCCGCGGAAGCCGTTCCCGCAAACGCCGCGAATACGATCATCAGTGTTAAAGTCAATCCGATCCAACGTTTCATAGTAAACCTCTCTCTCATTTCATAGGTATAAAATCGTCATAGACTTCATAATCCTATCCATTTATCCGTTTTTTTACAATGATCAAATAGTGCCAGCACTAGTGCTTAAGTCGCTATCTTCGCGTACGCGCCCACTGCCGGAACAACCGGATGGACAAAGCGACCCAGCAGGCGCTGACCCAATAACCGGCGAGAACGTCCGACGGATAATGAACGCCGAGGTAGACGCGGCTGAGGCCAATGCTCACGACCATCGCGCCGCTGAAGATCAGAAGCGCCACTCGCCATCCCCGGTTCGGCAAATGCCGCCAGAGCAGGTAGGTGACGAGGAAATAGAACGTGAACGCCGCCATGGAATGGCCGCTCGGATAGCTGTATCCCTGCTCCTCCACGATCCGGTGGATGTCCGGACGCGCGCGTTTGTAGATCGCCTTGAGCAAATCGTTGAGCAGCGTCGAGCCCAGCATGCCGCCGAGGAGCAGCACGAGCTCCTTGCGGTGCTTCAGCACAAGAAACAGAAAGACGGCGAGGACGAGAATGGCCGGAATAATGACGGACGACGAACCGACCTTGCCCATGAATTTGGCGATGCCGGTCAGCGTGCCGTTCTCCCAGCCCTGCACGGTATCTATAACGGAAGCGTCGAAGCGCTCCAGCTTGTTCCGCGAGACAAGCATCGAGGCGCCTTGAAATCCCGCGATCGCGAGCAGCAGCCAAATGATCCACATGATACGAATTCCCCCGTTATTGAAATGATTTTTTTATTATAGCGGCTTGCGGGGGGATAGGCTACGGAAACTTGGCGTTTTAGGGCCGACGGCCAAAGATTTACGTTCGATGACAGCGGTTGTCAGTCAACCAGGGGTACACTAGATGCTGAACTTGAGAAAAGCAAACCGGATACAGCCAGTTCTAAGGAGGTTTTTACGATGACGAATACGCCTTTGGCAGGAAAAATCGCCGTCGTCGCCGGCGCAACGCGCGGAGCGGGACGCGGCATCGCGGTGCAATTGGGGAAAGCAGGCGCAACGGTCTATGTGACGGGAAGGAGCTCGAAGCTTGGCCTATCGGATATGGGGAGAAACGAAACGATCGAGGAAACGGCGGCACTCGTAACGGAGGCTGGAGGTCTCGGCATTGCCGTGAGGACCGACTATACCTTGGAAGCGGATGTTCGCGCGCTGTTCCAGCAAGTAGAGGAGGAGCAGGACGGACAACTGGATCTGCTGGTCAACGATATATGGGGCGGAGATCCGCTTACCGTATGGGGAGAGCCTTTCTGGGAGCATTCGCTCCATAACGGCCTGCTCATTCAGAAGCGGGGCGTGCATACGCATATGATGGCCAGCTATTACGCTGCTCCCCTCATGGCCGCCCGCCGTTCCGGCCTTATTATTGAGATTACGGACGGCTTCGACTACCGGTACCGCGGGAATTTGTATTACAGCTTGGCGAAAATATCCGTCATTCATCTCGCCCAGGCGATGGCGGCGGACTTGGCGCCTCATCAGGTGACGGCGCTTGCGCTGACGCCGGGCTTCCTACGTTCCGAGGCGATGCTGGACCATTTCGGCGTGACGGAGGAGAACTGGCGCGAAGGCGCGGCCCAGGACGTGCACTTCCTGCAATCCGAGACGCCCGCGTTCGTCGGACAAGCTGCGGCAGCGCTAGCAGCCGATCCGAACGTGCATGCGAAGTCGGGTAAGGCGCTAACCTCCTGGGACTTGGCCGAGGAATACGGATTCTCCGATGCCGACGGCAGCCGTCCCCATTGGGGACGCTATGCGGCCGAGCACGGTTTCTAATGGTTAACGGGAGCCGGGCGCGCTGGAAGTAAGTGCTAGAGTCGCAGCGCTCGAAGCGCCAAATGCTGAGCGAGCCGATAAATACGGGCCGCTAAGGAGCGAGCCGGATCCAAATCGCCGTCTTATCGTCGGACTTCTTCATGCGCGGATAGACGGTGCATTCCGGATCGGTGTTTTCCAGATCCGTCAGCTGTTGAAGATAACGGTCAAGCCCTGCTTCGCGGACGAGCGAGGCGATGTCAACCGCGCTGTCCTTGTCCGATTCGCCGGGCGGCTTCGGCATATACAGCCCGTCCGAGAACAGCAGGAGCGACACGACGTTCGTTGCGGCGATCCGGCCGTACTCCACGTAATCCGCGCAGGCGGGATCCCCGTTCAGCACGCCGTATCCGCCGGGACGGTTCGCGAGTGCCCGGCCGATGGCGATTTGATGATGGACATGCTTCCACAATTCGGCGGACGACGATAGGCCCGAGTTGATCCCTTCCAGCCAAACGGCCTTCGTGCGGTCGTCCACATGCGCCAATTGATCATGCGTGACGATGCGGATGGTGCCGTCGTTGTAATAGACCGCCAGCATGCAGTCGCCGAGCTGCGCGTATTCGATCCACTTGGGACCGACACGCACGAGCACCGCGCAGGCGCTCCACAGCGCTTCCGGCACATCCGCCGAGATACCGGCATCCCGCATCTCTGCGCGAAGCCGCGTGTTCGCCTCGATCAGCATGTCCGGCAGCTGGGCATCTTCGAGACGTTCGTCTAGAACAGCTGCGGCGATGGACTGCGCGGCCAAATACCCGCCCGTCTCTCCTCCCGCGCCGCGATAGGGCACGAGCGACGTCGCCCCATCGATGACGCCGAACAGCTGCTCGCTCTCCTTGCATACGACAGCATCCTCGTTCCATGCGCCGACTCCTTGTATCGTACGGACTGTAACTTCCATCGAATCTCCTCCTGCGGTGAATGGCTTGCTTGTTCCTCGACCTTTCATTTAACCTTATCGGATGCTCGGCTTGAAGGCAACCTTTCCGGAAACCAACCATTCGACGGCACGCAGAATGCATTCCGATATTCGGCCAAACGGTCGACAGAAATCGAAAGCCTCGGAATCGGCGCCGGTATCGCGCCAATATCCGAGGCTTCTGCTTCAGCTAGCCGCCTCCGTTTTGTTGCCGGAAGCGGCTCTCTGCTCAAGGTTTGAACTTGTTCATTTCCATATAATTCGAATCCCGCGGATCTTCGAATGACTTGCCCGAGAGGATATTCCCTTGTTTATCTACCGCCTCGATATCGTAGGAAGCATCAGCGGACAGCGGGAGAACCGCATACCAGAGCTTCTTCCCTTGCTCGTACTCGACGACGCTCGCCGCCTTCTTCCCGGCTTCCGGACCGCCGAACGTGACGTTCACGCCCGCGATCGACGCATTCTGAATCTGACCGAAGATAATCGGAAAAGGTCCGTGGATGCCTTGGAATTTCGGCAGGCTCATATAATCGAGTGCGATGTCGCGCCCGTTCGGAGCGGACAAGCCGTACATGCCGCCCATCACCCATTTCCAGCCGAGCCAGCTTTTACGCACGAATTCGATCTCCAGATCGGTCCCGCCCTGGTAGAAGCGCTTGATGAACAGCAGCACGCCGCCGTCAATTTTCTCCCGGTGAATCACCGTCATGGAGGCGTACTGCCGAAACTTCCTGACCGCATCCTCCGGCGTCCGTCCATACGGAATCCGGATGGTGTCCGAGTACCCCGCCGCGCGCGAGTATCGCCAGTCTCCGATTCCGCCCGGCTTGTCGTAAACGTAGACGAAAGCGCCTAGCAGCACGATGATGCTTATAATCGCCGCCGACCAACCGAACACTAACCGTCTCGTCCTTCTCGCTCGCTGCATCGGTTCCGCCACCTCCCGCTGAATATGGGCGATCCGCGCCTCGGAAGGCATCCGTCTCCCTGCGGGACGCTGCCGCATTCGCGCCAGCAGCGGATCCTTGCCCAGCTCCTCATCCGTAATCCGTCTCGACATCGCGTCCCGCCTCCTTCATCAGCTTCGCGAGCTTCGTCCTGGCTCTGTACAACCTCGACTTCACCGTGCCCTCCGAGATCCCGAGCAGCTCGGCCAGCTCCTTGTAAGACAGCTCTTCATGCGCGTGAAGAATTAATATCTCGCGGAAGACCCGAGGAAGACGCAGTACCGTGGTCCAAACGTCGTCCGCGAAGCCGGTGCTGAAGTAAGCCGATTCCGCCGAAGGCGACCTGCGCTGATCGACCAGCAGGCCGACAAGCGTCACTTTGCGCAGAAACGCCGATTTCGTATAGTTGAACGCGGTATTGCGGGCGATTTTGAGCAGCCAAGTCTTGACGGTACACTGTCCGCGAAACGCATCGACCGATCGGAACGCCCGAATGAACGTATCCTGCGCAATATCCTCGGCCAGATGCTCGCGCCGGGTCAGGAAATACGCGTACTGCCATATATCGTGCCAATAATGGCGGACGAGCGACTCGATTTCGGGCGGATCGAGCCGCGTGATCGTCTTCAGGTAATCGTCCTCCATCGCGCTTCCCTCCCCCTCCATCAAACAGACAACGCATGCAGCGGTTTTGTTCCCGATCGGCACAAAAAAGCTGGACCGCATCGGCAATGCCAACCGAAGCAGTAAGAAAAAGCCGCGTTAAATGCGGCTTCAATAGAAGAGCTGACGAATAATAAGCTAACGTTCTTGCTTCCGGTATCGGCCCGGCGTCGTCCCCGTCGCCTTCTTAAACGCCTGTTGAAAATGCGTCAGGCTCTCGTAGCCGACGAGCAGCGCAACTTCCTCTGTCGTCCGCTCCGTATTCGCGAGAAATTGGCATGCCGCCTTCATCCGATAAGCGATCGCATACTGAATCGGCGCCATGCCCGTCGCTTCCTTGAACAGCCGGCTGAGGTAGTACGGACTGAGCAGCCCGACCGCCGCAAGACGTTCCAGCGTGAGCGGTTCGCTGTAATGCTCGTGAATGTAAGCCTGCACCACCATGACGCTCTCTGCCGCCCGGTTCACCCGCGGTGGCGGACGCTTGACGGAGGCGCGGTTCCATTCGGCCAGCAGCGCGGCGAGCTTGTAGCGGATGACCCAGGGATCGCGTCCATCCGGCGCGTGAAATTCCGCATGCAGCTCGCGAAACTGCCTTTCCATGCTCAATGCGTTTTCCCAGATCAGGACGACCGGCGGCATGCCCGGCGAGTGCAACTTTCCATGTTCCTGACCATCCAGACGCAGTCCCTTCACGGCGAGGAACAGCATCGTATGCGGAAGGTCCGGATTCGTCCGCTCCTCGTGCCATTGTCCTTCATTGAAGGTGACGAGCGCGGGGGCATCGGCCTGGTAGAGCTCGCTGCCGATCCGAACCTCCGCGCTCCCTCGCGTAATATACAGCAATTCGATAATGTCCGGATGATGATGGTACAAGCTTTGATACCCTTCTCCCGCCGGCCGCTCGATCCAGCCGATGTACACCAACTCCGGTATTGCCCCGTCAGCAAAAAGCTCCTCCAAGCTCTATTCGCCCTCCACAGAGAAAAAGCAAGATTTTATAATAAATTCACAGGATTCCGAGTTATTTCGCTTCATTCACAATGCTACTCTTACAGTATCAGCAAGATTTTATAGTTTCAAGGAGGAGTCGCGCACATGGATATGCACACGATGCTTACAGAGCTCGGAGTCGAAGCGAATACGCTGAGCGAAGCGGAGAAAACGACGTTGGCGGAGCAAGGCTATATCGTGTTCGAGGGGCTGATCGGACAGGAGCAGCTGCAAGCGCTGCGGGACCGGTACGAGGCGCTGATGGCGAATGCAGTCGGTACGATCGCCCATCAGCGGGAGAGCGGGACGCGGCGGCTGTTCGATCTGGAGAACCAAGGCGAGGAATTCGATGCCATGTACACGATGCCGAAGGTGCTTGCCGCCGTGGCGCATTTGATCGGCCGTGATTTTCGCTTCGTGACGCTGAACGGCCGCGATGCGGTCCCGGGCGAAGGATTGCAGCACCTGCACGCCGACTGGCCCGCGGGTCCAGACGGACGGCAGAATGCAGTCACCTGCCTCGTCATGCTGGACGATTTTACGCCGGAGAACGGCGCAACGCGCGTCGTCCCGGGCACGCACCGAAGCGCCGTGAACCCCGCTTCCGACTGGGCAGCGGGCAAAGCGCTGGAGACGCATCCGGACGAGGTGCTCGTCCTCGCGCCCGCCGGCTCCGTTGCCGTCATGGCCAGCCATCTGTGGCACGGCGGCACGCAGAACAAGACGGACGGCACGCGCCGGGCGCTGCACCCGTTCTACATGGGCCAGGACCAGAAGCAGTCGGACGGGCATTTGGATGCGCGCGACTACATCCGCGTCAAGACGTACAAGCGGCTTTCGCCAGCGGCGAGGTACTTGTTGAACGTGGAGTGGGACTCGATCTAGGGCTCTCGCTGAATCCCCCTCCGTCTCACGCCCGCGCCCGATGCTTCGACCGGTAGGCGCCGGGCGATGCCCCCATGTGCTTGCGGAACAGCCGGATGAAATAGTTGACGTTCGGCTGCCCTGCTTGCTCCCCGACCTCCTGGACCGACAGGTCCGTCGTGAGCAGCAGCGTGACGGCGCGGTTCATTTGCAGATGATGCACGTATTGGAGCGGACTCATGCCGGTGTGCTGCTTGAGGCAGCGGGAGAGGTAGTCGAAATTGTAATGCAGCGCCGCCGCCATTGCCTCCGCGTCGAAAGGCTCCATCATATGCGTCTTCAAGTACTGCACGGCCCGCTCCGAAATCTGGTAGGACCGGCTGTTCAGGCCGCCGCTAATCGTCGATTGCAGCCGCTCGAACAGTTCACCGCTCAGCACGTTGAGCCGCAACGAATTGCGCAGCGTCAACGTCTCGTGAAGCTCCGTCATCTCGTCCAACAGCGGAACGAGCAGCGCGGGGTCGATATTGGCATGCTTCGGCAAATACATGTATTGATCCACGGGAGTCAGGTCCTTGTCGGTCCCTTTGCCGAGCAGCGTCGACCACTTGATGGTTTCGCGCTCTTTCGTCACCGGCGGATGGGGATGGTTGAAATGCACCCAATAGAGTTCCGTCAGCTCCGTGACCGGCCTCTGCCCGAAATGCGTCCGGCCCGGCTCCAAAATCAACAGATCGCCGCGCTCCAGCTCGTACGCCGTATCGTCCTCCGTCATATAAAACCGTCCGCCCGTCACGTACAGCATGTCGTACACGCTGAACGAGCGCTTGAAATGCTGCATCCCCTGCGGCCATAAGCCGTGCCCGATCATAAGCAGCTGGGGAAGCGGCGGAATGCGCAGCTCCAGACAATCCACTTCGGCACCTCCTCTCTAACGCTATCGTAACTACGGCATGCATGTACCGTGTATTATACGGCATGATGGCATGGGCAACTAGTCGGAATCGTGCTAGTTTGGGCAGAAAACGTCGCTACCCATCATGGATTGAAATCCCTTACATTAGAGACAAGACATCTATCCGAAGGGGAGGAAGCTCACGATGCGTTTCCGTCAGGTCCATCTTGATTTTCATACGTCCGAGGCGATCGGCCAGATCGGCAGCCGGTTTTCCAAGGAACAGTTTCAAAGCATGCTGCGCAAAGGCCATGTCGACTCCATTACCGTGTTCTCCAAATGCCATCATGGCTGGGCCTACCACCCGTCCGAAGCGAACGAAACCCATCCCGAGCTGAAATTCGACCTGCTCGGCTCCATGATCGATGCCGCGCACGAAATCAATGTCAACGTGCCCGTCTACATCTCCGCGGGGCTCGACGAGAAAATTACCCGCCGCCATCCGGAATGGCTCATCCGCGGCAAGAACGAAAGTACCACCTGGGCAAAGGACTTCATGACGCCGGGCTATCACCGGCTCTGCATGAACACGCCTTACCTCGACGTGCTCGTCGCCCAGATCGAAGAAGTGGTACAGAACTACGACGCGGACGGCATTTTCCTCGATATCGTCGGCGTCGTTCCGTGCTATTGCCAAGCCTGCGTGGCCTCCATCCGCGCCGAAGGCGGCGATCCGAGAGACGACGAGGCGATGCTCGATCTCTGGGAGCGGACGTATGCGAACTACGCCGCTCGGACCAACGAAGCCGTGCACAAGCATAAGCCGGGACTGCCCGTGTTCCATAACGGCGGGCATATTCGCCGCGGGCGGCGCGACCTGGCGCATTTCAATACGCATCTCGAGCTGGAATCGCTGCCGACCGGCGGCTGGGGCTATGATCATTTTCCGCTCTCCGCGCGCTACGCGCAGACGCTCGGCTTGGATTATCTCGGCATGACGGGCAAATTCCATACGTCGTGGGGCGAATTCGGGGGTTACAAGCATCCGAACGCGCTGCGCTACGAGACCGCGCTCAGCATCGCGAACGGCGCGCGCTGCTCGATCGGCGACCAGCTTCACCCCGAGGGCTTGATGGACGAAGCGACGTACGCGCTCATCGGCGCGGCCTACGGCGAAGTGGAAGCGAAGGAAGCTTGGTGCAGCGGCGTGAAAGCGGTAGCGGATATCGCCCTGCTGACGCTCGAGGCACTCCATCCGGACAAGGAAGAGGCACATGGCAGCACGCGCGGCAGCTCGGATACGGGCGCCGTCCGGATGCTGCTCGAAGGCAAGTTCCTGTTCGACGTCGTCGATTTGGATGCCGACTTCGACGCGTACAACGTGTTGATTCTACCGGACCGGGCCCGGATCGACGCACCGCTGCAGGCCAAGATCGACCGCTTCCTGCAGGGCGGCGGCAAGCTGCTCGCATCGGGCGAATCCGCGCTTCCGGCTGGCGCAGACTTCGCTTCCGGTGCTGCTACCGCGTCGCTCGGCGGTTTTGCATGGGATCTCGGCGCATCGTACGTCGGCCCGTCCGCGTTCAAGCCGAGCTTCTTCCGGCCGGACTTCTCCGTCGCCGGTCTGCCTGCCGCCTCCTTCGTGACGTATGCGGATGCGCAGGAAGTGGAGCTTGCGGACGGCGGCACGTCTCTCGGCTCGCGGGAAAATTCGTATTTCAACCGCGATATCTTCACCTTCTGCTCGCATCAGCACACGCCGAGCACCGGACAGTCGGCGGGGCCGGGCATAACGGAAGGCCGAGACGGTATCTATATTGCCTGGAACGTCTTCGAGGACTATGCATCCAAAGGCAGCCTTGCGCTGAAGGAAATCGTCGTCCACGCGCTGAATCGCCTGCTGCCGGAGAAGACGCTGACGACATGTCTGCCCGCGCAGGGCATCGTCACCCTTCAGAGGCAGGAAGAGCAAGACCGCTGGGTGCAGCATCTGCTCTATGCGGCACCGGTCACGCGCGGCGAGAACATCCAGATTATCGAGGATTTGACGCCGATTCATAATACGGCCGTCACCGTTCGCACTGATCGCCCAGTGCAAGCCGTAACGCTCGCGCCATCCGGAGAGCCGCTGCCATTCGAGCAAACGAACGGCATCGTCAGCTACACCGTGCCGGAATTCACGTGCCACGCGATGGTCGTGCTGCAGTTCTAACTGAAACGGGCTCGCCGCCCAAAGCATCGAAAAGGGGCTACATCAGCCGATGGCAGATGTGGCCCCTTCCCTGTCAGTGCCTTCTTGTGGCCCTGCTTGTTACCTTGCGACCTCAAGCCGCTTCCGACAGCGCCTTGATATGCGCCATGACTTCCAAGTGAACGTTGCGGACGATGCTCTTCGCCCACAGGTTGAAGTACAGCGGCGGTTTGACCTTCAAATCGTACCAGCTGTTGCCGGTCAGCGTAGTCGTGCCGTCGCCGTTGTCCTTCAGAATAAACTGGCCGCGTTGCAGCTCCAGGTGACCCATGATTTCCGGATCATCAGGCTGCTTCGTGATATCGAAAGTCAACTTGACCCCGGGCTCCAGCTCCGCGATCCGCTCCTCGAACACGATTCCGTTGCTGAAGATGCACTTGCGCCACGCCCCGACGAAATCCCCCTCTGCCGTCGACTGCACCGGGCTCGGAAGGCCCATCCGAAACAGCCAATACTGAGGCTTCTCCGCAATCGGCTCGAACGAGACGATATGCTTCCATACCTCATCCGGACTCGCGTCGATGACGACCGTATCGCTGACCAGCGTGCTGCCGGACGGGGAGACGGTGACGAGATTGACGAGCAGCAGCGCGCCGAGCGCCGACAGCACCGACATCCGTATTCGATTGTCGGCCGTCCTGAACATGCCCCAGCCCATCAAGATCCCCATCATGATGAAGAAGTACACCAACGGAGAGATAATGATGATGCAAATATAACCTTCGCCGAGAAACAACGCGGATCCCGCGATCACGACCAGCAGGTTGTACAGCCCATAGAGAAAGTATTTCGCCGCGCCGACCCGCTCGCCGCGCAGCATCCAGGCATTTACGATGCCGATCAGAATCGGCACGATGATGAAATCGCCGATGACGTAGATGCCGGCAAGGCCATCATCGCTCCAGCGCAGCACCCAAACGCTCAGTGCCAACAACGCCGCCGCCAGTACATTCCCGTATACGATGCCGAGCAGCACCTTCATTGCGCGGCTTTTGCCGCTCGTCTCCGTTCCCCCAGCCTCCGGCAGTTTCATTTCCGGCCTGTTCGGCCCCTTATCCTCCGGTCCCTCTCCCACAGAAGAACACGCTCCCCGCCATCTATTTCCGGTGCATTTTAAACTCCAGGAACAGCTCGTTATAGTGCGCCAGCATTTTCTTGCCCAAATTCTTGTACACCTCGAGCTTCGAGGTCAGCTCCGGGTCGGGGTAGAACCGCGTGTCCCCCGAGATATCCTCCGGCAAGTATTCCATCGCCTTCTCGTTCGGCGTGGAATAGCCGACGTATTCGGCGTTCTGCGCGGCATGCTTCGGATCTAGCATGAAGTTGATGAACTTGTGCGCGCCCTCGATATTGCGAGCCGTCTTCGGAATGACCATATTGTCGAACCATAGGTTCGAGCCTTCCTCCGGCACCACGTAGTCGAGCTTGTCGTTGGCATCCATAATCTCCGAGGCATCCCCGGACCAGACGACGCCGACCGCCGCTTCCTCGTTCGCCAGCAGCATCTTGATCTCGTCGCCGACGATGGCTTTCACGTTCGGCGTCAGCCGGTTCAGCTTCGCCTTCGCCTCCTGCAGATGCGCCTCGTTCGTGTCATTGAGCGAATCGTGCAGGCTGTTCAGCCCGAAGCCGATGACCTCGCGGGCGCCGTCCACGAGCAGAATCTGGTTGCGCAGACTTGGATCCCACAGATCGTTCCAGCTCTTGAACGTCCGCCCTCCGAGCATCTCCGAGTTATAGATAATCCCGACCGTGCCCCAGAAATACGGGATGGAGTATTGATTGTCCGGATCGAACGAGAGGTTCATGAACCTCGGATTGATGTACTTCAAGTTCGGCAGCTTCGAATGGTCGATCGGCAGGAGCAGATTTTCTTCTTTCATTTTGCTGATCGCGTATTCGGAAGGAACGCTGATGTCGAACGTCGTGCCGCCTTGCTCGATCTTCGTCATCATCGCCTCGTTGGAGTCGAAGGTTTGGTAGATGACTTTAATGCCGGATTCCTTCTCGAATGCCGAGACGAGATCGGGGTCGATATAATCGCCCCAGTTATAGATCGTGAGCGTGCTGTCGCCGGAGTAACCCTCGGACGAATTGAGCGCGGAAGCGCCGTACATCAGCGCAAAACCAAGAATGAGCACGAGGAGCAGCATACGAATCAACTGGTTCATTTGTTCGGCAGCCCCCAATCCACGTTCCGGTCTTTACGTCCGGCACTCGCGCCTTGTCCGCGGCGGCTGATCACGTAGTACCCGACGACAAGCGCCAGCGTGAACAGGAAGATAAGCGTCGAGAGCGCGTTGATCTGCAGCGAGACGCCTTGTCTCGCCCGCGAATAGATCTCGACGGACAGCGTCGTGAATCCGTTCCCCGTCACGAAGAACGTGACCGCGAAATCATCCAGCGAGTAGGTCAGCGCCATGAAGAAGCCCGCGAAAATGCCGGATTTGATGAACGGCAGCATGACCTTCGACAGCACGTCCCACTCCGTCGCCCCGAGATCGCGCGCGGCGTCCAGCAGCGTCGGACTCATCTCCTTCAGCTTCGGCAGCACCATGATGACGACGATCGGCACGCTGAACGCGATATGCGAGATCAATACCGACGCGAAGCCGAGCTTGATGCCGAGCATCGTGAACAGAATCAGGAACGAAGCGCCGATGATGACGTCCGGGCTGACGATCAGCACGTTGTTGAGCGACAGCAGCGCATTCTGATTGGGCAGCTTGCGCAGCTTGTGGATCGCGATCGCGCCGATGACGCCGAGAATCGTCGAGATGGCCGATGAGAACAACGCAATGACGATCGTATTCAGCAGGATGATGAGCAGCCGCGTATCCGCGAATACTTCGCGGTACCATTGCCATGTGAAGCCTTCAAAGCCGTGCATCGTCTCGCCGCTGTTGAAGGAGTAATAGGCTAAATACAGAATCGGCGCATAGAGGACGATGAACACGAGCCATAGATAGAGGTTCGATAATTTGATTTTACGGGTCATATGCTCGCCTTACCTCCTTACTCTGCTGCGCGTGCCGGTCAGCACCATGATGATGGCCATGGCGATGATGAGGAACACCGCGATCGTTGCCCCCATGCCCCAGTCCTGCGTCACGAGAAAATGCTGCTCGATTGCCGTGCCGAGCGTAATGATGCGGCTTCCCGCGATGAGCCGCGTAATCATGAAGAGCGACAGCGCCGGGATGAATACGGCCTGGCAGCCGGACTTCACGCCGTTCAGCGTCAGCGGGAAGATGACGCGCCGGAACGTCGTCCACGGCGATGCGCCAAGATCGCGCGAGGCATCGATGAGCGACGGATTCAATTCCTCCAGCGCATTGAAGACGGGGAGAATCATGAACGGGATGAAAATATAGACCGATACGAATACGAAGCTGAAATCCGTGAACAGGATTTGCTGGCGCCCGATGCCGATCGTCTCCAGGATGGCATTGGCCGCGCCGTAGGTGCCGAACAGGCCGATGAACGCGTACGTTTTGAGCAGCAGATTGATCCAGCTCGGCAAAATAATGAGCAGCAGCCACAGCTGCTTATGCTTCGTCTTCGTCAATAGATAGGCCGCCGGATAACCGACCAGCAGCGAGAACGCCGTGATGAGGAAGGCGTACCAGAACGAGCTGAACGTCATTTTCATATAGACGGGCGTGAAGAAATGCGCATAATTCGCGAACGTGAAAGTGCCCTCGACGTCGAACAGCGAATCGTAGACGATCAGGAGGATCGGCGCGAAGACGAACAGCACCATCCATAGCAAATACGGAACCAAGTAGATGTTCCGCGCGCGGGGCAGCGTTCCGCCCTGCGTCTGTACCTGCGCTTCCGTTGCCGGCCTCATGCGTAGGCCTCCAGCCGCTTATCGAATTCCTCTTCCGTCTCGTTGTAGCGCATGACATGAATCGCTTCGGGGTCGAACGTGAGGCCGATGGCTTCGCCGACCTCCGCCTTGCGCGTCGAATGCACGAGCCAGCGGTTGCCGGCTTCGTCGGCGCACTGAATCTCGTAGTGCACGCCGCGGAACAGCTGCGCCTCGACGCGGACCTGCAGCTTGGCTTCGCCGGCGCGCGTGATCTCGAGATCCTCGGGACGGATGACGATGTCGACGGGTTCGTTCGGCTGCAGCCCCTGATCGACGCACGTAAACGTTTTGCCCGCGAATTCCACCAGGAAATCCGCCGCCATCCGGCCGGGCACGATATTGGACTCGCCGATAAAATCGGCCACGAACCGGTTGATCGGCTCGTCGTAGATGTCGGTCGGCGTGCCGCTTTGCTGGATTTTGCCCTCGTTCAGGACGAAGATCTCGTCCGACATCGCGAGCGCCTCCTCTTGGTCATGCGTGACGAAAATAAACGTGATACCCAGACGTCGCTGCAGCTCGCGCAGCTCCACCTGCATCTCGGTGCGGAGCTTCAGATCGAGCGCCGACAGCGGCTCGTCCAATAGAATGATTTCCGGACGGTTGACGATGGCCCGGGCAATCGCGACGCGTTGGCGCTGACCGCCGGACATTTCGTTAATCTCCCGGTTCTCGTAACCGGCCAGATTGACGAAGCGCAAAGCTTCCAGCACCTTCTCCTTGATGTCTGCGGGCTTGAACTTCTTGATGCGCAGGCCAAAGGCAATGTTCTCGAACACGTTCAAATGCGGGAACAGCGCGTAATCCTGAAACACCGTATTGACCTGGCGCTTGTTGGCCGGCACGTGGTTGATCAGCTTGCCGTTAAAATAAATGTCGCCCTTCGTCGGCTCCATGAAGCCGGCGATGAGGCGCAAAATCGTCGTTTTGCCGCAGCCGGAAGGACCGAGCAGCGTATAAAAGTTTCCCCGCTCGATCTCGAAGCTGACGTTCTTCAGGACGGCTTCGTCGCCCTCGTATTGTTTCGTGACGCCCCGGAAGGAAATAATCGATCCCGGGTTCGCAGATTCGTTCATGACCGGACACCTCCTTGGATTAGGTAGATTCTAAATGATGGCTAGATGGAAAATGGTTACTTGGGTAGTATACCCAGCAAAGGCGATTGGTTTGCGTTAAGGCGATTGGTTTGCGTTTCCGTCGCGAGACGGAAATGCAGCATTCGCCTGCTTCCTCGAAAAGAGCCGGAAATGCAGCATTCGCCTACTTCGAAAGCATAGGCTTGGCGATTGGTTTGCGTTCACCAACGGAGGTTGGGGAATGCAGCATTCATCTACTTCCTCGAAAAGAGACGGAAATGCAGCATTCGCCTACTTCCTCGAAAGGAGCCGGGAATGCACATTCGCCTTCTTCCTCGATTGGACGGGAATGCAGCATTTGCCCGCTTCGGAAGCATAGGCATGCCATTATCGTCACGCTTAAACACCCTGCATCTAACGGTTGTACGAAGGGCTATTCGGCTCAAAACGGCCCTTTTCAAATACTAACGGGTGCCAGGAAGCTTATTGCGAGATTTCCCCATGCAAATCAGCTCCTCGACGCCAAATAACGTCTGTCATACCCTTTAGCGTTTATTCAGCCGTATTTTTCGAGGATTAGCGATGCTGGCAACCGTTAGAAGTCAGCCGATGTTTAAATGCCCGCTATCGTTGACCCCTCGTCCAACCCTCGCTTCGCAAGCAAAAGCTTGGTGACTGTCATCACCAAGCCAGATAAAACCGCTCGTTATCCATAATTTCATCGACCGCCTGCTCCAAACTGAGCGCGGTGGTATCCAGCAGGTTCGCCTCGTGCGGACCGTCCGCCAGCAGCTCGCGCAGCACGATGCCGCAGCGTTCGCCCATGCGATACTCGGGCACTCGCTCCGCATCGCGCCGGCGAAGCTCATTCTCTTCAACAGTCAGCAGTATGAATTTGACCGCGATCTCCTCGGCCATCTCGCCGAGCGCTTCCTTGAATAACCGAATATCTTCGCGGAATACCACGTAATTGACGACGACGTCATGACCCGCCTCGATGAACCGACTGGCGAGCGCCGCGATATTTTGCCACATCAGCCGGATATGGAACGGACTTTCCCACGGACTGCGGATTCCCCCGATAACCATATGGTACACATCGTCTCCGTCGATCATCGCGCTGCGGCTCAGCCGATCGGCAATGGCCCGCGAGGTCGTCGATTTGCCCGCTCCCGGCGGACCGGAGATCAAGTAAATGATCGGTTTGCTGCCTTGCATCGCTTCTTCCTCCCGTTATCGCGTTATCGCGTTCCCGCTACGATCTGCCCGTCCGCATCGGCCGCGCGTACGACGAAGCTGCCGATCTCCTTAGCGTCCACCGTTTGCCGCATAATGCCGTACTTCTCCGCGACATTCAGCTCCACGTACACGGAGGCATTCCCGTTCACGTCCTTGACGTTCGCCGGCTGGCTGAGCTTATCGTTGCTGATGACGACCTTTTTGACCGATGCCTCGAACGATTCCGCCGCGAATACGAGCAGCCGCTTGTCGTCCGGACTAGCGCTATCCATGGAGAACCAGGCATATCGCACGCTTGGATGCCCCTCGATCGGCGCCATTTCTACGGACGTGCCGGGTTTATACAGGAACCGCCACTTGCGATGCACGACTTGGACTTTGCTTCGGCTGCCGTTCGAGAGAATGACCACTTCATCCTTGCCGAACGATTGCTTGTGGGACTGCGTCATGCCGCCATAGTCCGCGCGTTGAAGCGCCCGCTCCTCGGTAAGCGAATACCCCGACTGATAGTAAACGAAATACACGACCGCGACGAACAGCAGCACGATCGCCAATATCGCATTTCTTCTTTTCATATCCGAATCCCCTTCTCGTATCGGAGCTGGACGAATTCGTCTCCCCGTAAAATAACGCGCCGCTGCCCGTCGGGCCGAAAACCCTGGCGCTCGTAGAACCGCCTTGCTCCCGCATTTTTCTCCAGTACCCAGAGGCCGGCCGACAGGCAGCCGAATTCCCGCAGCCGCTCCAGCCCCCAAGCCATTAACCGGGTTCCGAGCCCGTGTCCCCAGTACTCCCGCAGCAAGTACAGGGCGGTGATTTCACCTGTCCCCTCCTGCTCTTCCGAAGGAAAACGAAGACTTATGTAGCCGACCGGCCGCTTGTCGACAAGCAGGATCGCGATATAGTTCAGCTCGTCCCGCAGCCATTCGCGACAGCCGGACTGCCGGCTCTCCGCGGTCACGCGGTTCAGAAACGCGTTCGGCAGCAGCCCGCGATAGGCATCATGATAGCTTCTTGCCTGCAGCGCGCCGAGTTCCATCCAATCACCCGGCGTCGCCTGCCGGATTACAGCCGCTTTTAACACGTTTGCGCAGCTCCTTTAGATGGGAATGACTTGCTTATGTAAATGAATTCGTTTGAATTCATTCCAATACGACAGCAGTGTTTATGCTGTTGATTCTTACTCAAAACATTATACCAACCCCCCTTCTTTTTGAAAATGAGCGAATTCTTTCGCCTACCTTTCGAAATTAAAACTGACATAAGTCTTTCGTAACGAAATAACTTATGTTAATATCATTTCAAAATGACAGCTAGGAGTGGAGTCATGACTGCCAAACCGCCGCAACAATTCACGCTGCCCGTCGTTTCGCTGGACGAGACGGACCGCAAAATCCTGACTTCGCTGCACGAGAACGCGCGCGTTTCCTACACGGAGCTCGGCAAATTGGTCGGCCTCTCGCGCGTCGCGGTGCAGACGCGGATCGCGGCGCTGATGGACGAAGGGGTCATCGAGCGTTTCACGGCGGTCATCAACCCTGCCCGGATCGGCCTCGAAATATCGGCTTTCTTCAATGTCGAGGTGGAGCCGCAGTTCCTGGAGGAAGTATCCGCCAAGCTCTCGGATGAACCGGAAGTCACCAGCCTCTATCATATGAGCGGCCCCAGCAAGCTGCATATGCACGGCATTTTCGAAACGATTCTCGCCATGGAGCGCTTCCTCGTCGAGAAGGTATATGCCATGCCGGGCATCGTGAGCGTTGATAGTCAGTTGCTGTTGAAGCGGTATAAGAGCCGCATGGGCATGAAATTGTAAGCGTTGGTGGGGCATGACCTGCGGTCAGTATGGGTCTCCACTCGCTGTTGTAGCCGGATTTCTATGAATTAACTTTTTAGTTGTAGAAATCCGGCTACAAAGGCGACCGCTGAGGTGATTGGTTTGCGTTCACTGTCTGGAAGACAGGGAATGCAGCATTCACCGGCTTCGTAAGCATAAGCTCACGCTGTTCCGACTCCATACTGTCCTCCGGTCACTTTCCCCAACACTTACTTGAAGAAAGATAAAGAGAGATAAACGAGAGGATGGAGAAGCCGATGTGGACTGACTTATGGAAACTATTTCTTTCGTTCGGGCGCGCGACGATGCTTGGATACGGAGGCGGGCCTTCGATTATTCCGCTGTACGAGAACGAGGTCGTGAGCCGGATGTCGTGGATGACGACGGAGGATTTCGGTCATGCGCTGGCTTTCGGCAACTCGCTTCCGGGACCGATCGCCACGAAGCTCGCGGCTTACATCGGCTTCAAGATCGCCGGTTGGCCGGGCGCCGTCGTTGCGCTGGCTGCCGTCGTTCTGCCGACCGCGCTGCTCATGATCGTGCTGGTCGGCGTCATGTCCAAGCTGCAGAACAACCCGTACATCAAAGGCATGATTCGCGGCATTCAGCCTGTTATCTTCGTCATGATGGCAATGCTGGCCTATGATTTTGCCAAATACGCGATGAAGACGACGCCTGGCTTCATTTCGTTCATCCCGTTCCTGCTTGCCGCCGGGTACTTCATCCTGGTGAACTATTTGAACCTGAATGCGGTATACGGCATCGTCGGATCGCTGGTAATCGGGGCGTTGTTCCTGCGGGGCTAATTCAAACGCACATAAGGCTGTCGCGACTTTTCGCGACAGCCTTTGCTTTGTTGACCAATCGTGCGTGCGAAGTCGTCCATGCATTGCGCGGGCGCAAAGGTCCAACACCGTCGTCCACCCCTCCCAAATAAATGCAAATCTGCACTTGTTTTTTGAGATACAGCGGCGCTAGAACAAAATAAATGCATATGTACACTTATTTAATCGGACTGGCTCTGATTTTACCTGGAATCAGCTGAATAGGAGCAGATTTGCATCTAAATCCGTTTTCTCGAGAGAAAGCGGAGGAAATAAGTGCAGTTTTGCACTTATTTCTCTCTACTTCGATTTCACGTATTACTTTCTATCGCGAATCGTGTCCGTACGTCGGTCTCCCGCTCAATCTCTGCGTCCCGCGCTTCGCTCGCCCACTGATTCCACAGGCATCCCTGGGTAGCGCTCCAGTTGCACGCCCCGCGTCTGCCCCAGCCTTCCCCTCATGCGAGCGATGCCCAACAACAAAAAGGCCGCCGACGTATCGGCAGCCTGCGGAGCAAGCAAGACTTATTCGGGAATCGAGATCGAGAACGATCCCGTCAACGTCTCCTCGGTCAGGTTCAGAATACCGATCGATTGAATCCGATCGATGCTGACGCCGTATTCCTGGCCGCCGAGAATATCCAATTCAAAGGCAGGCAGACCGTTGTAGCGCGTAACGACCAAACGGGCTGGCCCCGTCAAGCTGTCCACGCTGACCGTTACGATACCGGACGTTCCGGGCGCATCCACCGCGGAATAATAACCCTGCCCGACGCCGGGATCCTGCGAATAGAACGTGAAGAATCCGATCGACATGTGCTCGTACACCTCCTCCTCATCTAGTAGATGACGATAGAGGTGCTAATGGAACGGCCATTGCACGAGGTTCGCGGGAAGCGCGGCTATTCCGTTTCCGTAAGCAAATCCACGCTGATCACTTAAAACGTTCCCGTCCCCCCAAAGTTGTTCTTGGCCGCGAATTTCACGTAAGCCGCCGATACGGCCGGGAATAAACCGACCTGCTTGCCGCGCTGATTGCGCCGTTCGCCGGATGCAACCGCTTCTCCCCAAGCAACGCCGTCTTGGCTGATATGCACGCCGTAGTCCTTGATTCGCTCGCTGAGCGGAGCCCCGTAACCGCCATTTCCGACGGCTCCCGTCTCGGGCTGCACCAGGCTGATTCCCCGGAAAACGAGATATGAGCAGTCCTTAAAACGCTAATTCAGGCGTCTTCCCTATCACGCCGCTCCTCTTATTCTCATAAAATACTAAGAGTCAAACTATAGAAAAGGAGCCGTGATGCTATGCAGGCGAAAAGCGCTAGCAACTTGAAAGTGATTGACGTTTCGCATTATCAGGGCAATATCGATTGGAAAAAGGTGCGTGCGGACGGCGTCGTCGGCGCGTTTATGAAAGCTTCGGAAGGCACGAACTTCAAGGATTCCACCCTGCCGTCCAACGCGGTGAACGCGGCCGCCGAAGGACTGCTCGTCGGCTTCTACCATTACGCGCATCCGGAGAAAACCGATGCCGTGTCGGAAGCGGCGTACTTCGCCTCCGTCATCGCGGGCTACAAAGCGGATTTCCCCCATGTCCTGGACGTGGAAGGCGATGCATCGAAGGTACCTGCCGATAAACTGACGGACTGGTGCGTGAAGTGGCTGCAGGAGGTCAAGCGGCTTACCGGCCATGACACGATGATTTACTCCGGCGCCAGCTTCGCCAAGTCGTACCTGGGCAAGGCGCTCGGCCAATGGCCGCTCTGGATCGCCCACTATGGCGTCGATAAGCCGATGGACAACAGCACGTGGAGCGAATGGGCGGTCTTCCAGTATACGTCCTCCGGAATCGTCAGCGGCATCGCCGGCAAGGTGGACGTCAACGCCATGGAAAAGGCATTCTACGACAAATACTCCGGCGTCGTCGTCGTAAAGCCTCTCAGCGATCAAGATACGATCAAGGTCGTCATCAACGATAAACTGGCCGCTTACGGACGCAACGTGAACGGCTCGGTCTATGCGCCGATCCGCCAATTCGGCGATGCGCTCGGCATGACCGTGTCCTGGAATTCAACGGAGAAAGTGCCCTATCTGAACGACATCCCGTTCACCCAATATACGCTGTTCGAAGGATCGGCTTACGTCAGCGCACGGTCCATCGGCATGATGCTCGGCGGTACGGTGAATTGGGACGGCAAGACGCAGAAGGTGTACATCTACTATTGATCGCGGGAGGATGACGAAACGAATAGGAACTCGAAAAAACCGGGACGGGGCAGAAGCTGCCTCTCCCGGTTTTCTTATGCCCTTATCGGCATTTGCCACCGCTCAACCCTGCGTCGTCGGACCCGCCGCCTCGGCCAGCTGCCGCTCCAGCTCGGCCGCGTAAGCGGAACGCTGCTCCTTCGTCCACCGCAGCCGCTCGGCCATCGCGGCGACGACGGCATCCTTCCAACGGCGCACCTCCGCGATGCGGAAGAACATGCCGCCCGTGCGGCGAACGAGGAAATCGGCCGGCTTCACCGCCATCTCCGATTCCATCGCGTACCGCAGCGCCACGGCAAGCACGAGCGGCAAGCCGTGCTTCAGCGCCCACGGCTTCGTCGAGGCCGCGAGCCCGAACAGCTGCGCGGCATTGGAGCCGTATCGACGCGCCAGGAACGCGGCTTCTCCGGCGGTGAAGCCGCTCCGCTGCCCCTCGCCCGTCTTCGTGCGGACGAACGCTTCGAAATTGCGCGAGCCGCCGACGTCGCCGCCGGACAGCGCGATCGCCTTCGTCCCGCTCGCGGTCAGCGGAGGCTTCCCTTCCGCGCGGAGAAGCTCGTCGATTTTGTTCACGACCGTCTCGGCCATTTTGCGATAACCCGTCAGCTTCCCGCCGGCAATGGAGATCAGGCCCGAGGAAGAGACGAAGATCTCGTCCCGCCGCGAAATTTCCGATGGCGACTTGCCCTCCTGCTGAATTAGCGGGCGCAGCCCCGCCCAGCTCGATTCCACGTCCGCCGCCGTCAGCGCGAGGCTTGGAAACATGAAGTTGACCGCCTCCAGCAGGTAGCTCCGATCCTCTTCCGTCAGCGTCGGATGCGCCGTATCGCCGGCGTAATTCGTATCCGTCGTACCGAAGTAGGCTTTGCCCTCGCGCGGAATGGCGAACACCATCCGCCCGTCCGGCGTATCGAAGTAGACCGCCTGCCGCAGCGGGAACCGTCGCCCGTCGAAGACGAGATGCACGCCCTTCGTCAGGCGGAGCGTCTTGCCCTGCTTGGAGCCGTCCAAGTCGCGCAGCTCATCGACCCAAGGCCCGGTGGCGTTGACGATTTTGTCGGCGTGGACCGCATAGACGCCTCCGCCGATAAGGTCGCGGACGAGTGCGCCGGTCAACTTCCCGTCCGCATCATATTGCAGCTCTTCGACTTTGACGTAGTTGATGGCAAGCGCTCCGTTCTGGACCGCCTTCTTCATGACCTCGATCGTGAGCCGCGCGTCGTCCGTCCGGTATTCGACATAATAGCCGCCGCCCTTCAGTCCTTCCCGCTTCAGCAGCGGCTCCTTCGCCAGCGTCTGCTCCGTGTTCAGCATGACGCGGCGCTCCCCTCGCTTGACGCCGGCCAGGAAATCATACACCCGAAGGCCGACGCTCGTGGACAGCTTGCCGAATGTGCCGCCTGCGTATAGCGGCAGCAGCATCCATTCCGGCGTCGTTACATGCGGTCCGTTCTCGTAAACGATGGCCCGTTCTTTTCCGACCTCCGCCACGACGCCGATCTCGAATTGCTTCAAATACCGCAGTCCGCCGTGGACGAGCTTCGTCGACCGGCTCGAGGTGCCTGCCGCAAAATCCTGCATATCCACGACCGCCGTCCGCAAGCCCCGGGTAACCGCATCCAGCGCGATGCCTGCACCCGTAATGCCGCCGCCGATGACGAGCACGTCGAAGGGCTTGTTCACCATATCCGTCAACAGAGCGGGCCGGTCTTCCGCCGCGAACCGTCCCGTTCTCGTAAATGTCGTTGTCATGACTTCACGCCTGCCTTTCCCCATTCAGTGTACGCCGGAGACGCCGATGCTGCGCATGGCCGCGGGTAATCCGCGGCCCGATAGATTCTGTATTACCCATCAGACGGGCAGATGATATAAGCGTAACAGCCAGATCATTCGGAGAATGCCATGGCCGCCTTGACCGCTCGCAGCCAGCCGCCGTACAACCGGCTGCGCTCCTCCTCTGCCATGGCCGGCCTGAACAGCCGGTCCACCTTGCGCAGACGCGCGATTTCGCTGCAGTCCTTCCAGTAACCAACGGCAAGGCCGGCTAGAAACGCCGCGCCGAGCGCCGTCGATTCGTTCACGACCGGGCGCTCGATCGGCACGCCTAGCATATCGCTTTGGAATTGCATGAGCGGATCGTTGGCCACAGCTCCTCCGTCGACGGACAAGGAACGGAGCGCGAGGCCCGATTCCTGCTCCATGACCGTCAGCACGTCCTTCGTCTGGTAAGCAAGCGATTCCAATACTGCCCGGATGATATGCGCTTTGGTCGTGCCGCGCGTCAGGCCGAACATCGCTCCCCGGACGTCGCTGTTCCAATACGGCGTGCCCAGTCCGACGAAAGCAGGCACGACGTACACGCCTTCCGCGGAAGGCGCTGCAAGGGCGGCCGACTCCGCCGCGGAGGCGATCATCCCGAGGCCGTCGCGCAGCCACTGAATCGCCGCGCCGGCCACGAAGACGCTGCCCTCCAGAGCGTATTCGACGCGTCCGTTCACCTGCCATGCGATCGTCGTCAGCAGCCCGTTCTTGGAAACGACGGGCGTTTCGCCGGTGTTCATCAGCATGAAACAACCTGTTCCGTACGTGTTCTTCACGCTGGCCTTGTCGAAGCAGGCCTGCCCGAACAACGCCGCCTGCTGGTCGCCGGCAATGCCCGCGATCGGAATCGTATGGCCGTCCAGCAGCGAAGGCTCCGTCTGGCCGTATACCTCCGAAGAGGAGCGCACCTCAGGCAGCATTGCTTTGGGCACGTCGAGCAGCGCCAGCAGGTCATCGTCCCATGCCAGCTCGTAAATATTGTATAGGAGCGTGCGCGACGCGTTCGTCGCGTCCGTGATATGCGCCGCGCCGCCCGTCAGCTTCCATATCAGCCATGTATCGATCGTGCCGAACAGCAGCTCTCCGGCCTCGGCCCGCTCCCGCGCACCCGCTGCATGCTCTAGAATCCAGGCCACCTTCGTGCCGGAGAAATACGGATCGATCCGCAGTCCCGTCCGTTCCTTGACGAGAGCATCATGCCCCTGTGCCGACAGGCGCTCGCAGATCCCGGCCGATTGCCGCGACTGCCAGATAATCGCCGAGTAGACGGGTTCGCCCGTGGCGCGGTCCCACACCACGGTCGTCTCGCGCTGGTTCGTAATGCCGAGACCCGCGATTTGCGCAGGCGTTACCCCCGTCTCGCGCAGCAGCTGCAGGATAACGCCGCGCGCCGATTCCCATATAAACGCAGCATCCGCTTCAACCCAGCCGGAATGCGGATATTGCAAGGGCAGCTCCTGCTGCGCCATGCCCGCGATCGTTCCGTTCCGATCCACGAGCAGCGCGCGCGTGCTTGTCGTACCCTGGTCCAGCGCCAACATGTAGGTGTCCATGGTTTCCCCTCCATACGAACAGAGTCACCGCTTTCGCGGCCGTTCATTCATGCGTCCGCCCGCCGCTCCCCTTATGGACAGCTATTGCGGCAGGCGCGCTTCGGTCAATCTCAATATGCCAAATTTCTTGCGCTTTGACAATCGGGCGCGTACGAATTCGCAAGCTGGTCATGCATAATTCAAGCCGGCATAGCGGCATATTGATGAAGAAGCATACCAATAGGACAAAGGAGACTGCAGCATGAACAAATTGCGCGCGCAAGAGATCGCGGCATCGCCCGTCATGGCCGAGGTGACCTGTGACGGCGTGCCGGTCTATATTCAATATGTCGATGACGAGAACGACACGGCCCGTATTTATCCGCTTGACCGTCCGGACGAGGAGTCGACCGTCTCTCTGGGTAGTCTGACCGAACCGTCCCAATTCCAATCGGACGGCCTTCATATGATATGTCCGCCGTCGCAGCAGTAAAGAAAACCAAAAAAGAGACCCGCAGCAACGGGCTGCGGGTCTGAAGTCAATCTATATAATAGGGGGTTGAGTCTTATTATAGGGACCGAAGATTAAAGGAACATGAAAATGGCATTGCAGTTCCGTTACAATTCGATATCAAACGTAATATCCATTCCCCTTCCCCGCCTCGTGAGCCTGCTTCATACCGGATGCGAAATACCGCGGAACAGCTTGGCCGACGCCGTTAGAACAACCATGCCACCCATAAGGACAGCACCACGAGCGTGAAAATAACCGTCACGGGAATGACTACGATGGTGACTTTGATATATTGCATCCAGCTGACCGCGACGCCGCCCTTGCGAACGATGTGCATCCACATCAGCGTGGCGAGCGTGCCGATCGGCAGGAGCAGGGACCCCATATCGCTTCCGATGACGCTCGAAAGGTAAGAGATCTTCAGCGTCAGCGGATCCAGATCCATATGCGTCAGCGTCAACGTACCCACCATAAGCGCGGGATGATTGTTGAACAGATTGGACAGCAGGCTTAGCAGGATGCCCATTAGGACGCTTGCATTCAACAGGCCCGCCGTGACGATCGGCTCGAGCACCCGCACCAAGTAGTCCGTCAACCCAAGGTTGTTCAACCCGTAGATGATTACGTACATGCTGAACGCGAACAGTAAGATGTACCAAGGCGTTTTCTTCAGGATGTCCACTGGGGGAATCTTCAAGTAGAACCATCTCCAGGCCAGCAGCACCGCGGATCCGATGACGGCCATGACCGGCACCGGAAACCCGAAGTATGAGGCAGCGAAGAGGCTTACCCGCACGGTGAATACGAAGAGCAGCACATTGCGCATGAACGCGCCGCGGTGCTCGCCCTGATAAGGGTCCTTGAGCGGATGTCCGCCCGGCATGATGCCGAACTGCCCCGAAGCCGGAAGCTTCTTCGGCAGCACTTTGCTGAAGGTCAAGTACAGAAGTCCCGCCATAAGGAGCAGCCCCAGCGATGCCGGAACGAACATCATCGCGGTCTGCATATAGAGACTCATATTCACGATTTTGAGCGCGATCAGATTGACGATATTGCTGACGCCGATCGGTGCGCTCGAAGCGGTTGCAACAAGCGCGCCGGAGATGAGGTAAGGAATTTTCTGATGATTTTTCAGACCCATGTTCCGCAGCAGCAGCAGCAGGATCGGCGTCGTGATGAGAATGCTCCCGTCGTTGTTAACGAACAATGTCATGAGGAAGCAGAACAAATTCGTCAGCCAAAACAGACGGATGCCCGATCCCCGGGCTTTGCGAATCAACAATTCGGCGGCCCAGTAGAAGAAGCCGAAGCTCTCCAGCACGATGGCCATGACGATCGTCGCGATAATGGTAATGGCCGCGCCGCCGATCGTCTCGGAGATGCTCCAGAGATCGGACAGGGAGACGCTGCCGCACAGCATGACGACGCAGGCGCCGACCGTCGCCGGTATCGCTTCGTTCACGTGAGGACGCCAGAAGATGAAGCCGATGGTAAACAAGAACGCGCAGATTGTCGCTAGAACCATTAAATCATGCATGACTCAACCTCTCTTTCCGTTTCGAAGTGGGAGCGTTCCTTGCTGTATGCCGACGGAAATGAAAGAGCTCCTCCGCGATGCGATTTTCATAGATTTCCTTCTGCGGGAATGCCACCGATAGCAAGGATGTACTGTATTTATACGTATGTGACAGATGGCTCGTACTGGTCATTCTACCTAACTCTATGAAAACCATCTCTTACCGCTTGCAGACAGATGTCTCCGAATGACGTTTGATGGCCCCGGACAAACGCCTATCCTGACCGCAGCCATGCGGGGCAATCGCCCTCGTTCCGCAGCCTTGTCCGGACATGGCAGTAAGCCCTCGGCATCGAAATGCCGGGACTGTATTCGCGCGGTATCCGCTGCCGGGTAACACCTCTAGGCGGCTGGGCGTATAGTAAATCATTCGATCAGGAAAGGAACAACGATCCTATGATTCCCTATATGTTCAGCCCGTACGGGCCTTCCGGTCCATTCGGGCAAAATAGAGCCTTCGGTTATTCGCCGCCGCCCGTAACCTTCTATTACGGCTTTCCGCCTCAGCATTGGACCGCGAATTCCGCGCATCGCCAAGAGCCCTCTCGCAAGAAAGAACAGCCGCTGACGTTCGTGCTCGTCCACGGCTCTTGGGCCGACGCCAGCTTCTGGGACGGCGTCGCCGCCGAGCTGCGCAAGCAGGGGCACTCCGTCTACGTGCCCGAATATCCGGGACACGGCGCGGACTTCGCGAATACGACGGCCACGCACGGCATGATGTCCAAAGCCGTCGCGGACGACATCGAAGCCCTTGATTTGCACGACGTCGTGCTCGTCGGCCACAGCTTCGGCGGCTCGGTCGTGCAGAAAGCCGCGGAGCTCGTACCGGATCGCTTGAAGCGAATCGTCTTTATCGACGGCTTCGTCGTGAAGGACGGCGGTACCTTGGCGGAAGAATTCCCTCCCGAGCGCATTCCTGTCTTCAGCCAGCTCATCGCCGACTCCAAGAACAATACGCTCATGCTCCCGTTCCCGTTCTTCCGCGAGACGTTCGTCAACTTGGCGAGCCTCGAGCTGGCCCGCAAGATCTATGCAGGGACCAAACCGGAGCCGGCAGGGCCGCTCTTCGAGAAGTTGGATCTGAAAAAGTTCTATAGTCTGACTACGCCGAAAAGCTACGTCTACTTGACGGAAGACAACGTGCTGCCGCAAGGCGAAGGCTACGGCTGGCACCCCCACATGTCGAGCCGCCTCGGCTTGTTCCGGCTCATTAAAGGCCACGGCGACCATATGACGACATTCTATACGGAGCCGCGCAAGATCGCCGAGCTGTTGTATGAGGCCGGGCGGGACTGAGCGCCTGGTAAAAAGCAAAAGGGATGGAGCAGCGTTTAGCTGCTTCATCCCTTTTTCGCTTGCTAGCTATGTTATGTCATAGGTCATGAGATGGCTGCTGTACGAGTGTCGTAAGCCCGCAGCTCCATCATCCTATGAACTTCTCGAGCTCGATTTCGTCATGAATGGGAATGCCGTAATAGCCTGTCTGCGGGATGGCCGGCTTAAGCTTCCTGGTCTCATCGATCGCGCCTGGATATACGGCCTTGATTCGATACCCGAGCCTTTGGTAAAACCGCAGCGCGTCAAGGTTATCGTTGGTCGTGATCATCCATAATCGCGCGGCTCCAGCTTGCCTTGCCGCCTGTTCAACGGCCTGCAGCAATCGGCTTCCGACCCCTGCGCCTTTCACGGACGCATTGAGGCTCATCAATTCGCAATCCTCCTGGCTTAACCGATAAGAAGCAGCTCCGACGCGCGCTCCGTCCATCCAAGCAATGACGGCATTCAAGTCATGAAGCTCGTACTTCCGTCCTTTGGTGATCATGATTTCACCGCCCCACTCGTTTAACCATAAGTCCTGCAGCCATTCCTTATCGTCCTTGGTTAAAGGCAGGTGTATTTCTATCACGTTTTGTCGCTCCATATCCATCACCTTCTTCAGTTGATCATAGAACCGTTGATGCATTGTATGTATCCGGACCACACCGCCATTCCCGACGTTTCTCGATCATGCGCCTAAGCGATTCGACTTCGTCGCGCAAGGGACGTAGAATTGGAAGAGGCGGATGCAGCCATAATAGCAATAGGTTTCCATGGCCGAATGGCTTCATGGGGAACACGAGGAAGGACGTAGATAGCATGAGTACCCGGATGGCCGAACGGGATGATGCGCCGCAGGTCGTTCCGCTTCTGATGGATGCGATCGGCGAGATCGCCTACTTACTGACGGGCGCATCGGACGAAGCCGACGCGGCGCGGCGGTTGACGGATTTCTTCAAGCAGCCGGGCAACCGGATCAGCCGCGAGCATATCATCGTGGACGAGCGGGACGGCGTAATCGCGGGCATGATCGTTGCCTACTCCGGCAATGACGCGCAGGCGTTGGACGAGCCGTTCCTGGAGCGCATGCGCCGAGACTTCGGCGATGCCGACCGCGAGATCGTGAGGGAAGCACGGGATGGCGAGTACTACCTGGACGCGCTGGCCGTCGCAGAGGAATTTCGGGGCCAAGGCATCGCGAAGGCGCTAATGACGGCAGCGGAACAACGGGGACGCGAGCTTGGGTTTGATCAAGCCTCGCTCATCGTAGAGTCCTATAACGATCGAGCCTATGGCATTTATGCACGCAGCGGATACATAGAGGACGGGCTGCTGCGCATCGGCGGCAGCGACTATCGGCGCATGGTGAAGCGGCTCTAGAGATAAGGACGAACGTCTTCAAGCGGAGAGCAGCCAATCCGTGCTAAGGCTGCCTTCATAAGGCGCGATTTTAATAGCACGTCGTACGATGACCATCAAACCAATCGCTTCACGAACCCTCTCTTATCCGTCGAATAACCGATGGATTCGTAAAACTTATGCGCGGCTTCGCGATTGCTTGAGGACATGAGCATGGTATAGCTGCATTTGTTCTTTTGCCCGAAATCTTCAAGGGCTTGGAGAAGCAGCTTTCCCACGCCCTGGCCCCGATATTCAAAGGAAACAACGACGTTCTCGATCAACATGAACGGGTTGCAATGGCCGACCAAATCATAGCAAACGATTCCCATTGCCGTACCGATGACCCGGTTACCGTCGCAAGCAACTGCAACGTAATAGTTAGGATGCTTCGCTAGGATATCCAGCTGATTTTTCATGGCAGCGGCATTGGACTTTTCGCCGATAAATTCAACGAACAATTCGGAAAGCCCCTGAACATCACCGATTTCTGCTTTTCTGATCACGATATGATCCAAAGGTACACCCCCTACTAACACAAGTATGAAATATCAGATTCCATCATGCACGGGCGTTCCCGATCTGTGGAATTCCTTGAAGCGCGTTCCTTGATACGTGAGCTCTCCTTGGTCGCCGACAACGATCAAGCCGAATTTATTGTCCTTTACCTGCAGTTCCAGGCGCGATCGATCATTCATTTCAAAGGTCACGTAGTAGTTGGTGCTCGTACTGGAATCCCCGGAACCTCCCCATACCTCTGTCCGTTTATCCACGACCGTCGCGCCCGTCGTCACCATATCTGCGGCATTATTGGACGACCATACCCACAGACCGCGGATGATCACATACAGAAAACCGCCGATGACAATCGTAAAGACGAGTCCTCCGAACAGTTTGAAAAACAGCGGCATCTCATTAAAGAATCCCCAAAAGCCGGTATCATTCGGAAAATCGTTCATGCGATCTCTCCTCTAAGTTGACATTTCATCCATCATTTTCATGACGGCAGGTTATATCCTTATACGACGGGAGGAGCATTAACGTTGCGCAAGGCCATCACCTTACACATAAAAAAACGACAACCATTATCATGGCTGCCGTCTCCTGCATCTATGAAGCTGTGTCGTTCCTCTATGCGCAGACCGTCCGGTTTCTCGGCAAACTAAGCCAGCTTCGGCATTAATCCGCCGCTAAGCACGTCGCCCTTCTCCAAGCCTTGCCCGTCGGTGATGACGTGATTCGCTCCGCTGTAGGTCGTGCCGTCCTCCATGAAAATAATCGCGAGCGCCCGGCGCGGTTTGTCCGTCTTGTTCGCATGCGCGAAGTGGAACGTCATGCCGTCATGGAACGTGGCGCTGCCTGCTTTCATCCGGCAGATGGCGGCCGTGTTGCGGTCGAGGTCCTTGGCGCCTTCCTGAGCGAAAATATCATCCGGCGACACCAGATCGATACTCTTCAGGTTGCGGATTTTCTGGGATTTCGGGACGAACATCATGCAGCCGTTGTTCTCGTCGACATCGTCGAGCGCGATCCAGATCGAGAAGGCGTTCTGCGGCTTCATCTCGTTCATCGGCCAATACGGGCGGTCCTGATGCCACGGGGTAACTTTGGAATCGCCCGGCATCTTGAGCAAGGCGTGGTCGTGGAACAACCGGATGCCCGCGAAGCCCGTCAGCTGCTTGCCTACGTCGGCGAAACGCTCGCCGAGCACAAAGCGCGCCATGCCGCCGTGATCCCGCCAGGTGTTCACGCGCTGATTCAGCACTTTAAAATAAGCGCCGCCGTCTTGGTCCGTCTGCAAGCCGCGTCCGCCTTTGTTGTTCATCGTCTCGTCCATGTATTCCCGAAGCTCTTCGAGCTCCTCCTGCGACAGGATATTATCGATTTGCACGAAGCCGTTTTCCCGGTAAAATGCCACTTTTTCTTCGCTAACCTTCATGTTTGCTTGCAGCATGATCGTCTCATTCCCCTTCATCTATCGGATACCTTAAAGATACATGAAGGTAACCGCTTTCTTCTTGGTCGATAAGAGAAAAAACACGGTTGATCTGCCAAAATCACTCCGAACCTCTCGCTTACGTTGCTGCCGTCTAATACAATCCAAACGTTTATCCCCGCATTTTGCTAACATCTGCCCGGTATGATGAAGCAATCTTGGCTAAATTGGAGAGGTGCATGTTCTTGCTACGCTGGTTAAAACGAAAAAGTCTTATGTTCAGCAGTTCCTTGATCTTATCGCTCGTATTCCTGCTTCTTATAGGCGTCATGTCGTATCTGCTCTACAACGCCCAGAAGAACGCCGCTTACGACCGGTTTACCGCGCTCGGCGACAAGCTCCGCGCCCAAGCGCAGGCGAATTTGAATCTCATCGAGCCGCTGGCCCAAGCGGTCGACGCCAGAACGGAAACGCCGGATAACGAAGCCCAAATCTTAAAACGGCTGCTCGACGGCATGACCGATAAAGATATCATGGCCAACGCTTACTATCTGTCCGCCGTCTCCGCACCCAAAGAAGACGGCACTTACCTGCGAAATATGCTGACCAGCGAGACGCTCAGCGCCTCGGGCCAGAGCACCGGCACCGATTTCCTCGCCATCAGCGAGCTGCTGAACGCCTTTAACGCGGCAGTTAACGGAAAGTCTGTCCTGTCCGCGACGTACGAGGATGAATTCGGTACCTGGATCACGTATATGGCGCCGATCAATGACGCCGTGGGCAAGCCCGTCGCCGTGTTCGGACTGGACTACGATTATGCGAAGGTGCAGGACCAGATGAATCTCATGCTGGCCAAAGCCGTCGGCGCCGGCTTGCTGATCGCCATGATCGCGATCGCGCTTGTGCTGCTGCTTGTCCGCACCGTCGTCCAGCCGCTCCGCTTGCTCGCGCAAACCGCGAAGATCGCGGCCCAAGGCAACTTGACCGTCGCCATGCCCTCATTCAGCACGAACGAAATCGGCCAGGCAGCGAGCTCGTTCAACGAGATGATCGACAGCCTGCGCGCTCTGACGCTGCATATCAAGCAGACCGCCGGCGAGGTCGCGTCGTCCTCCGGCAGCCTGAAGGAAACCGCCGGCCAAACCGCGCTGGCCACGAATGAAATCACGCAAGCCATCCAGCATGTAGCCGAAGGCTCCCAGACGCAATTGGCGAGCACGGAAGAATGCCTGCGGGCGATGACCGAGATGGCCGTCGGCATTCAGCGTATCGCTGAATCGTCGTCATCCGTGTCGGACTTGGCCGCGGAGACGACGGAGCAAGCCGAGAACGGGGAGCGGATTATTACCCGCACCATGGATCAGATGCAGACGATCGAGGATCAAGTCATTCAAGCGGCTTCGACGATGGAGGAGCTCCATGCGTCCAACGGCCGAATCGGAGACATTCTCGCGCACATCGCCGACGTCGCCAATCAGACGAACCTGCTGGCCTTGAATGCCTCCATCGAAGCGGCAAGAGCAGGCGAGCATGGCAAAGGCTTCGCCGTCGTCGCGCAGGAGATCCGCAAGCTGGCCGAACGCTCCAAGGTATCGTCGGAGGAGATCTCCGGCATTCTCCATGCCATCGGCTCCCATGCCCAAGAGGTCGGCGCCGCTTTGACGACGTCCGCCCGACAGGCGCGCATCGGCACCGAGCTTGCCGGTACGACCGGCGAGTCGTTCCGCGCGATTTTGGATTCGGTCAAGCAAGTATCGGAGCAGGTGCAGGAGGTATCCGCCGCTTCGCAGCAAATGTCGGCCTGCAGCGAGCAGATCGCCGCTTCGCTGGAGGAATCGGAACGCATTGCCGAAGCCGCATCCAGTCACTCGCAGCAGGTGGCGGCCGCTTCGGAGGAGCAGCTTGCCTCCGTGGAGGAAGTCGCCAGCGCCGCGCTGCAGCTTCGCTCGCTCGCAGGCGAGCTGGATAACGGCGTCAGCCGGTTCCAGGTGTAACGGGGGACAAGTTAGCGGGGATCGATTAGGGAAGGACCGGTCCGTTAACCGTCTCGAATTTCGTAGGCATCGAGCTTGCTTTTCACTATAATGAAGCTGACGCGCAGATAGAGCCTGTACGCCGCATCCCTCTGAAAGACCACCTGAAATGGAGGAAGCTTCTTATGCCACGGAAGAGACAGGTTTGCATTACGGGCACCGATCGCGGGATCGGACTCGAATTGGTCAAAGGCTTGCTGCAGGACGGCTGTACCGTTTACGCGGGAGGCATCCTGAGCCCGAATCCCGAGCTGGAACGGCTGAAGGAGCAGTATCCGGGACAGCTTCACGATTTGCTGCTGGACGTCGGAAGCGACGCCAGCGTGCAGGAGGCCTCGGAGCGGATTCGCAGCCTGACGCCCGAGCTCGACATGCTGATCAACAATGCCGCCCTGCTGGGGGACACCGGCCATACGATCGCGGATGCCCTCGACTTCGATGAGATGCAGCGGGTGTACAACGTCACGGCGCTCGGCGCGATTCGGACGTCGAACGCGCTGCTTGCGCCGATCATGAACGGCGGCAAGCTGATCGTGAATATCTCCTCGGAGGCCGGCAGCATCGGCAACAGCGGGCGCGAAGCCTGGTTCGGTTATTGCATGGCCAAATCCGCATTGAACATGGGCTCGACGATCATCCATAACCGGATTCGCAAGGACGGCGGACGCGTGCTGCTGCTCCACCCCGGCTGGGTCAAGACGTCGATGAGCGGCAGCTGGAACGACGCCGGCACGTTTACTCCGCAAGAAGCGGCGGCGAATATCTTGAACCGCATTGAAGAACGGCGGGACGAGCTTCGCGAATTGCCTCTGTATATCGAAGCAGATACCGGCAGCGAGCTGCCTTGGTGAGGAGAGATGACGATGAATGAATCAACTCCGCAAGCCCGACTGCCCGTAAACGTCCTGTTGCTGGGTGATTTCAATGATGCTCCATGGCATCCGCTGGAGCCAGCCCGAGCTGCGCTGCAATCCATTCTGGAGCCCGCGTTCCAATTGACCGCGACGGAGAATTACGATGAACTGAGCCGGCTGAATCAGGCCGAGTATCCGCTCTGCATCTCCTACGCGGACTGCTGGAATCGCAAGCCGGCGCCCGAACAGACGGCTGGGCTGCTTCGTTACGTTGCGGGAGGCGGCGGACTGCTCGTCATCCACAACGGCATCTCGCTGCAGGCCGACGACGCGCTGGCGCAGCTCATCGGCGCCCGCTTCACCGGACATCCGCCGTACCAGCCGCTCCGCTATGTCACGCTCGGCGGTCACCCGCTGCTGGACGGCGTCGAGGCCTTCGAGCTGGACGAGGAGCCGTATGCATTCGAGCTCGACCCGCTAGCTGAGCGGACGGCATTTCTGGCGTACGAATTCGAAGGCGCGCAGCACCCCGCCGGCTGGGAACGAAGCTATGGGCTGGGGAACGTCGTTTATGTGCAGCCTGGGCATCACGCACCATCGTTCGAACCCGCGTCTTATCGGAGGCTGATTCTGAATTGCGCGCATTGGGCGAGCGGACGCAAGCAGACAATTGGAAACCAAACGCTTGCAGACTTCATAGAATAGATTTACTAGATATAGATATAGAAACAGAAGCAGCCTTGGACGAGAAGTCCGAGGCTGCTTCTGTTTCATGGCACTGACGTATCCCGCCGGAGCCTGGCTGAGCTTTCTAAAACAAGCCGAACCGTTTCTTGCACGTATTTTTGCGATTCGGATCGACGACTTCGGTTACGCCTGCCTTGTCGAGCTTTTCCAGCAGCGCCTCCGCTCCATGTTGGAGCTTGAAGTTCATTTCTTCGTTATACAGCGGCATTAAGCCGAAGAAATGCACGTCCTTGCCTGGCGAGACCGTAAGCGTGAAGAACTCATTGATGGATTCGACGGAAGAGGGAACGGTGACCATCATGCCGGTTAGCTTGGTATTGCTTGCATAGGGTTCGACAGGGTTCTTATTCGGAATCGTATGCGCCGCATACAGCCAAGTGTTGTATTCGTGCGGCAGTCTGGCAAGCGTCTTGAGGGCTCTGACCGGCCAATAATGGTCTTCGTTCTTGAAGCTTTCATCGGACAGCTTCCACGTTGCAGGAAGACAAATCATCAGTTCCGCATATCGAAAAGCCTCGGCTCCCTCGGGAACCGTCATCGGTAAATTGCTCATGCCGCACGTAATCAAGGTATAGTAGTTACGCGCTGCCGTGGGAGCGACGAGCAGAACATCGAGATGGATCAGATCGGAAACCATTTCGTGGAATACCGCCTCGATCGGTCCGATATGCTTCTCGATATGGTCGGATATCAGGTCGATGGAAGCCGTATCTCCGCTTGCCGGCGTAAACGGACGGTCCGATGACTGGTGACGATAAATCATGCTTCCGGCTGGCGATCGCTCTGCTGTGCTCATGGGGATAGGGGCTCCTTTAGATAGATAGAATTAGCTAAATTATACAGGACGAGCCATTAGTTGGGAATAACAAGAAATTGCGGCGCATAATTGGTTCATTCCCGAATGTCTCTATCGCTCGCATAAATGACTAGTCGACCACGCACTTCCTCAGAATTTCCTCACGGAATTTCAACCCATGCCCGGGGCGATTCCAGGTCGTAACCATGCCGTCCACGATCTGAGGGACCTCTTCGAACACATCGTCGTACCAATCCATGTACTCGATGTAGACACCGTTCGGAATGGCGGCAAAGATCTGAATTTGAAGCTCCCACGCCAGATGAGGCGTCACCGGAATGCGATGCGCGCTTGCCATGTTGGCGATACGGACCGCTTCGCTAATTCCCCCTGCCCTGAGGTTAATCATCAGAATGTCTCCGGCTTTCCTGTCGATCAGGTCGCGAAACGCGTATCGCGAATACTCGGTCTCGCCTGTCGTAATCCGAATATCCAGCGCTTTGGCGACCTCCGCATGACCGATCATGTCATCCGCGGGAACGGGTTCTTCGAACCAGTATACGCCGAGCTTTTCCAGCTCTCTGCCGAACTGAATGGCCGTTGCAACATCCAGCCCCTGGTTCACGTCCACCATGATGTCGATCTCATCGCCCAACGCTTTTCTAACGGCAGCCACCCGTTTAAGGTCGATTCTTAGATCCGGGAATCCCGCTTTCATCTTGAACGCTTTAAATCCGCGAGATACAAACCGTTCTGCTTCCTGGACGAGTTCCCCCTCCGATAACGCCATGAATCCAGCGCTTCCATAGGCTTTGACCCGATCCGCGTAAGGCCCGAGCATGGCATGAATCGACGCATGCTGAAGCTTCCCGGCGAAGTCCCATAGCGCGACATCCACCGCGGATATCCCGTACATCGCAACCCCCTTGCGGCCGATCATATTGAGCGCCCACCAAAGCTTCTCCCCTATTTTGTTTCGGTATAACGGGTTTTCGCCGATAAGCAAGTCGGCAATGTCACGATCCATGCAGGTTTTGATCGTCTCGCCGCCCCTGCCCAGGATGGGCAAGTACCCCATGCCGGTAATCCCTTCATCCGTCTCGATTTCCACGACGATGGCATCTCTATTCGCAATGGAAAACGTAGAAACGCGAATGGGCGCCGGAAACGGCACTGAAATAAGCTTCGTTTTCACCGCTGTAATCTTCATGGCAACCTCCTGCCGAATCAGATTCTTTTCTCCATGCGTAGCCCTCTAAGAACATCTTATTTACCGACTTGGCAAAATAATCGCGAGAAAAAAGAAACGCTTCCGACAGGCGCGAACCATGGATAGCGGCTATTCCACGCGTTCGGGAGGCCCTAGAAGCTCCCAGTTGATCATGCCATCCGTTATGCCCGTTCGTTTCATGCCGAGCTTCTCCAGAACTCGGGCTGACGGTAAATTATCGATCAGACATTCTGCCGTAATCCGATTTACTTTGCCGGTAGAAAACGCCCATTCCATAAGAGCTCCGACCGATTCTGTCGCCATTCCCTTATTATGCATCTCCGGAATGAGGCCGAATCCGACTTCAACCATTCCTTGATAATCAGGCTTCCCTTTAAAGCCGATGTCGCCGATCACTTGGTTATTCTCGGCCAAGGACACGAACCATACGCCCCAGCCCAGCAGGTCGGGATCGCTCTTAAGGTTGTCCACGTAGTTCGCGATATGTTTTCCGACTGCATACGATTGCGATACCCGTTCGACGTTGTCCGGGGTAAAAGCTTCGATAAGTAAGCGATTCGTTCTTAGTTGCATTGCTGAATCCTCCTGTAATTGAAGCGGATTAGATTATTCGATTACCACGAGCTCTACCACTTGCTTCGCGAACGCGGCATACGCTTCGATCCGGTCCGGACTGCGATCGATCGCCCATCTGAGGGTATCGAACGCCTTTAACAGCATGACAGGTCTCATCTCGACAAGGTCTTCCGCGCGCATGCCGTACCCGTCCAGGAAAGCTTCCAATTGCTCCGGATTCGGATTTCTGTCCAGCATTTGCGACTGAATCACCGCGTTTACGTCGCCATGCGGCACCGCGCTTACTTCAGCATTGCCCCAATCCAATACGATGACTTGTCCCGTCCGATCGACAATCGTATTCTTCAAGGACAGGTCGCCATGCGTTAAACCGAAGCGGAACGTTGCTTGCTTCAGCTTCTCGAAGATCTCCCGCACGCGCCGCGATCGCTGCGGCGTGATGACGCCGAGCTCGATGAGCCGATCCTGCTCCGTCAAACTATGGATATTATACTGCACGTACCCCAGCCAACTGCCGTCCGAACCTGCATGAGGAGGAGAATGAAACTCGCCCTGAACGGAATCGATCAGGTTTTCCCCGAATCCCTTCACTTGGATGGCATGAATGCGCGCGGCATACTGGCCGATTCGCCTCCAAATATCGGTTGCGGGAACCGCGCTGTCCAACCCGTTGTCTCCGTCGACAAACGATTGAATCATATAGGCGGTGTCCTCCACGATACCCAATGACAACACCTCAGGTCCGGGAATGCCGGCGGCGGCGGCTTGCTCGATGCACCATTTTTCCTTTGCGTAGCTAGGGTAGGAACTTCTCTCGTTCATGCGAACGACGACTTTCCGGTGTTTCGTTTCGACGACGCATACCTGATTGACGAAGCCTTTTCCTAGAATCTGATAGGAAGCTTGTACCGGCTCCTGAAGAAAATCGCCGGCAATTCGTTCCGCTTGCGCAACTACTGCGTCCGCCATCGTTTCCGTCATCTCCTCGAGTGTCGTGCTCCTTCTATGAACAATCCTATATTCTCGTAGCGAATGCAGCAATAGGCGTCCGCTAGCCAACCCATCCTCCCAAGACAAAAAGAGACCCGCAGCAACGGGCTGCGGGTCTAAAGTTTATATTTTAAAAAGGGGGTCGAGTTCTATTATAGGCGAGATTTGTTAAGACAAGATGAAATTAAGATTTCAGTTCCATTACATTTTACTTCCATTAATATCCACCTGCTGCCATGCCCCTAAGCCTCACGTGCCTTTCCCAACTCCATGACGCACCAACACTGCCTTTACCTCTTCGCTGCCCGACGCTTGGCCCGGCAAGGGAGAACCGGCCTGAATAAGCTGCTCCGCCACCGTCGGATAATTGCCGGCCGGATCTCGAAAGTGAACCGATCCCCACGCGCAGCTGTCCAATGCGTTCCCGCCGAACCCATGAGTGACATGGGTGGATGCGCCATGTGCAAGCAGCAGCTGCACCACTTCGGCGTTACCACGCATGGCCGCATTGTGAAGCGCCGTGAAATCCTTGTCCTCGCGGCGGGAATCCGCAGGGAAGCCGACTTCGAGCATCATACGAACGGCCCCAAGCTCATGGTTCCATGCCGCATCGGCAATCAAGCTTAGATCCCCAGGCGAGAGCGACTGCACCAGCTTCGAATCCTGCGCGAGCAGAGCCTGCGCGGCCGCCCGGTCCGCCTGCATGCAGGCAAGCAGCAGACGCTGTTCGGACGAACTATGCTTCGCGATCAAATCCACAATCTCGGCATTATTAAGACGCGCCGCAAGCTGGAACGGCCGCGTATTGGCACCGATCTTATACGCGTAGATATGTCCTCCGTTCGAATCGCCGGACGTGAAACCGCCCCGCCCGACTTGCGCTTGAAGACTGTCGGGATCGGTACGAAGGATCGCGCGGACCAGCTCCGCATCTCCGAGCTGAATCGCCATAAAAATATCCGTCGCCGCGCCGCGCGCAATCAGATACCTGCACTTCGCCGCATTGTCGATCGCCCACTGCGCCGGCGTGCTGCCATGATCGATGTCGCGCCGATCGATATCGGCGCCGTGAACGAGCAGCCAATCGATGATTGCAGGATCCGTGGCAAAGTGAAGCGGCACCTGCCCGTCGGGTCCTCGCTGATTGACGGCATCGGAGTTGCTCTCGATCATCGCTTTCACGGTGTCCAGCATACCTAACGCCGCAGCCGCATGGATATCGACGGGCGCTCCCCGTTCGATCAAATATCGGGAAAGCTCCTGGTGGTCATGATGCAGCACGCCGAAGCCACCGGCCCACCAGCTGCTTGTCGCATGCAAATCGGCGCCGTTCGCAAGCAATACATCCACCACTTCTCGGTTTCCGTTGGCTGCCGCGGCGACGATCGCTGGCGTATCGAAGGCGAACCACGGCTCGTTGATTTGTTTGGCCAGCGTGGGATTCTCGTCCAGGCATCGGCTAGTCGCGATCGCATCCTTGCTCATTACCGCCTGTTTGAATTGTTCAATGACCTGCTGCTCGACCATGTCTTCATCCTCCTCCTATGCACGTTTTAAGTTTCGCTATTAACTTCTCCCGGTCCGGGCGAATACGAAATTCCCTGACGGTAGCCACTGCGTAATAAGGCAAATTCTCCAGCCCTCCCAGACGACAATCATCGTAAACCAAGTGGATCTTCAACGTCTGTTTCGGTTCCGTATTCGTATCCGTAAGGAATTGCTTCAGACGGGAATACACCTCGTTATGATCGTCGTTACTAATAGAGCCCTCAAGGGCGAACCTCCCGGCAAAGCTCTCCCACCAAGCATGGAACGAATCGTACAACGCTTGATACGCCGATCGTCCGGATTGGCCAGGCTGAAACAATCGCTCATACACCTTCGCCTCATGATGATGGAACATGCGAAGATCATGGAGTTGGTTTTCATTGATCTTAACGACGGCTTCGTCCCACAGCTCTTTGAAGGCATTCGTGAAAGCCGAATACGCGAGAAACCCGTCATTCCAACTCGTGAAAGGGAATTTGTTTCCCCTGGCGTCCGTATGATGATGATTTAAAAAGGTATTTTGAAGATAGACGAGAAAATTAAGCGTATAGGGCGGTTCAACCGTCACGAACAGCGTTTTCTTCAAGGTAAGCCTCCCTTCTCTACTATCATGGCCTACTTCTATTATTACCTACTTATTCTCGGAAAGTTTACGTTCACCTATGCGCTGCTGCTCTTCAGCGGAAATCGCGTACAACGCAGCGCCCCATTTGCCGATAAAAATCAGATCGCTGCTCTGCCTCGGATCCCCGTCGCTGTAAACGATCAGCGTTCCCGGTCCCCCGTCCCCGATCGAAAATCGTCCTTTCTCGCACATCGCGAAGCCATATTTCATGCCCGGCTCGCGCGTCGTCTTCTGGGCCGTCAACGCGTAGTTCCGCCCAGCCCATTGGAACTCGCCAGGCGGCTTGTCGCAGGAAGCGGAGGTACCAAGAAGCTGTGCCGGCTCTTCCGACGACGGATGCTTACCGCTCTTGATTTGCACGGAGACCCCCCGAGAACCGCCGGCAGCACCACTAATCGTCAACTGAACGTCTTTTGCAGGAATGTCTAACGAGTCCGGGATGACCTCCGTTACCGTGAATACGCCGTGATCTGTGGTTTCTTCCTTGGACCAGATCTTCTGGTTGTTCTGCTGGAGCTCCACCGTTACGCTCCCATCGACCCAACCATTGCCCGAGACGGTAAAGGGTTCACCTGCAATAATGGTCTGCGGATAGACGAGAAAGGCTCGCTCCGGCATCCATTCCTTATACTTCGAGTCAAGAAACGCATACAACGACGAGGAATGAGCAACGTAATGCTCGGTTTCTGGATTGTCGTCCGATTGCTTCATCGTTAGATAGACTTCATCTTGGACCGCATTGCATGTCATTGACTGGCTCCCGGTAGATTCGCTCGTATCGCTGCATCTCCAGGCAGGAGTAACGTCGATCATCCCGCCGTTCTTCATGGCGATATGCAGGGCATTGCTCCTCATCGGCTCGGATAGATCGGATTTTGGATCGGGAACTGCCGCTTCGAGCCACGCCAGTAATTGTCCGATCCGCGCGCCATCCGTATCCGGAAACATCGGCTGACTGACCGTATCGGATGGAAGCGGCGGCGTCATTGTCACCCACTTGGTATCCTCGACTTTCCAGCGTAAAGCGACATCCGGCTGGGGGCGCGCTTGCGTTTCTTGCACATGATGAACGGTTGACTGCGTCTCGCTCGTCGGCCGCCCCTCCTTGCAGCCCGAAAGCAGCGCAATTGCCAGAGATAAGAGAACAATCATACGAATCGGTAAACTCGGCATAACGATGACCTCCTGTGAGGTTTTTGTTATAGACTCGCCGGCGGGGCAGAAGGTTGCATTTTCCATTTCATAGACGCAATCGATTTTCTAGCGTGCCCTTCCTTTACATATCCCTATCTGCCATTTAGTATAAAGATAAATAAGGATAAGGGGCGAGGCTATTGAATGCAAAGGAAGCATCAATATTGCTTGGCGTTCACTATAAAACGATCCTGAACATGATCAACGATGGCCGGCTGGCGGCCGTGAAGAACGATTCCGGGGATTGGGATATCAGCGAGAGCGACCTGGCCGCCAGAGAGCAGCATATCGAGGATAAAGAATTTTCCGCCATTTACACCCATATGGCAGTACAATTAATTGAGAAGGAGCACAGCCGTGCCGTGAATGCAGCCCGAGAGGATCTGCTTCATATCGCAAGATCGATGGTCAAGAACGCCGAGCAGCCGCACGCGTTCAGCCAGCATGTCGGCCGTCTCTCCAAAGCGCTCGATACTTACAGGGCAGCAGAGGCCTTTAACTATACGGTTGAATCGATTCGCAAAAAAACGGACGCCGAAGTGAGCAGTTAATCCACCTTGATCGCAGATGTGCATTTCATTCGAATGTCGGTTCCCTGAAGAGCATGATCCGAAGGAGTTGAATGAAAGTGGCGGTTCCGATCGAAGCATTATGGCAGCAGGTATTGGATCAGATGAAAGCAAAAATAAGCAAGCCGAGCTTTGACACTTGGCTGTACGCATCCAAAGCAGTCGTCTTTAATGACGCGCAGCTAGTCGTAAGCGCACCCACCCAATTCGCGCAGGAATGGTTAGAGAACCGTTATGTCAAATTGATTCAATCTACCGTATACGATTGTTTCCATCGTCATGTCGAAGTCACCATAACCGTGGAGAAAGAGACCGCGCAAGCCCAGGCAGCCGCAGGGTCATCGCAATCTTCATCTCCGTTGCCATCGTTAATGACATCGCCGGCGTCAGAGCCATTGCCGATCGATTACGAACAAGCTTCGGGAATGACGCTGAATCGGAAGTATACCTTCGATACGTTCGTCGTGGGAGCAGGCAATCGGTTTGCGCATGCCGCCGCGGTTGCCGTTGCGGAATCGCCGGGCAAGGCGTATAACCCCCTTTTTCTATACGGCGGGGTTGGCTTAGGCAAGACCCATCTCATGCATGCGATCGGGCACTATGTCTTGGAACATAAACCGAATGCCAAGGTGCTCTATTTGACGTCAGAGAAGTTTACCAATGAATTTATACAAGCGATCATGACTAACCGGGGACAAGCCTTCCGAAATAAATACCGCAATATTGATGTCTTGCTGATTGACGACATTCAATTTATCGCCGGCAAGGAACAGACCCAAGAGGAGTTTTTTCACACGTTTAACACCCTTCAAGAAGCAAGCAAAGCCATTATCATCTCCAGTGACCGCAAGCCCAAAGAGATACCGACGCTCGAGGATCGGCTGCGTTCCCGTTTTGAATGGGGACTTATTACGGATATTCAGCCTCCGGACCTCGAGACGCGAATTGCCATCTTACGCAAGAAATCGAAGGCGGAGAAGCTCGATATTCCCGACGAAGTGATGGCCTACATCGCCAGCCATATTCGGACCAACGTTCGCGAGCTGGAAGGCGCGCTCATCCGGGTCGTCGCTTATTCCTCGCTCATTAATCAGGATTATAGCGTTCAATATGCCGCGGAAGCGTTAAAAAATATCATTCCCTCCGACTCCCCCCGTGCCGTTACCATTCCCGTCATTCAACGCTGCGTCGCACAATGCTATGGCCTGCATTCCGATGATCTGCAAGGGCGCAAACGAACGAAAGCGATCGCCTTCCCGCGGCAGGTGGCCATGTATCTCGCAAGGGAGCTCACCGACCATTCGCTTCCGCAAATCGGCGAAGCCTTCGGAGGACGCGACCATACGACAATCATCCATGCGCACAAGAAAATCATGAAAACCATTAAGCAGGACCAGGACCTGATCGGCGTGGTAGCTTCGTTGACGGAGAAGATCAATGCCGAGCTTGCTTGAGGCTGGGGGGAGGCTGCTGCATACGTGTACTGCAGGCTGCCGAGCGGTCCGGTGCGAATGGGCCGGGAAAGCTGCTAATATGCAGCTTTTCCGGGCTTTTCGGCCCAGACGAGCTTCAACAGCTGCCAATATGCAGCTTTTTCGGACTTTTCACTCCTGGCGAGCTCCGAAGCTGCCACGAGCTTCAAAAGCTGCTAATCGGCAGCTTTTCCGGCCGTTTCGCTCCTGGCGAGGTCCGAAAGCTGCCATTTCGCAGCTTTTCCAACGGTTTTGGCCCTGATTTGCTCCAAAAGCTGCTAATCAGCAGCTTTTCCAGCCTCTTCGGCCTCGGCGCTTCCCCGAAAGCTGCTAATATGCAGCTTTTCCGGCCGTTTTGGTCCCGACTAGCTCCAAAAGCTGTCATTCTGCAGCTTTTCCAACCGTTTCGACCTTGGCATGTACCGAAAGCTGCCAATATGCAGCTTTTCCGGCCGTTTCGCTCCCGATTAGCTCCGAAAGCTGTCATTTCGCAGCTTTTCCAACCATTTTGGCCCTGATATGCTCTCAAAGCTGCTGATCAGCAGCTTTTCCAGCCTCTTCGGCCTCGGCGTTCCCCGAAAACTGCCAATATGCAGCTTTTCCGGCCGTTTTGGTCCCGACTAGCTCCAAAAGCTGTCATTCTGCAGCTTTTCCAACCGTTTCGACCTTGGCAGGTACCGAAAGCTGCCATTTCGCAGCTTTTCCAACCGTTTCGGCCTTAGCAGGTCCCGAAAGCTGCTGATCAGCAGCTTTTCCGACCTTCTAGGCCTTAGCAAGCTCCTAAAAGCTGCTAATTTGCAGCTTTCCGCCTATCTGGGCCTAGAATAGAAAGTGGACACCTCTTAAGAGAAAGTGAATAATAACTTCAACAGGAGGTGTTCACATGGGTGAACAACGGAAAAGATTCAACGAAGAGTTTAAAAAG
>NZ_JBWDNI010000015.1:0-143712 GCF_056269105.1 Paenibacillus sp. J31P316
CTTCCATGCGAGCAAAAAATACTTCGGAAGCATAGGCTGAGTTTTTGGGAAGCATCTTCGATCACGCTTCTTAGCGAGCAAAAACTCACTTCGGAAGCATAAGCTTTTTTTGCGAAGCTTCTTTGATTTGGCTTCCATGCGAGCAAAAAATACTTCGGAAGCATAGGCTGAGTTTTTGCGAAGCATCTTCGATTACGCTTCTTAGCGAGCAAAAACTCACTTCGGAAGCACAGGCTGAGTTTTTGCGAAGCATCATTCGATCACGCTTCTTAGCGAGCAAAAAACACTTCGAAAGCATAGCGCTGAGTTTTTGCGAAACGTCTTCGATTACGCTTCCGTGTGCTGCCTGAGCCTCAAAAGCTGCTGTTCTGCACAATTTGCAGCAGTCCTGGCTCGCCTGCGCCTCCAAAAGCTGCCGTTTCGCACAATTTCCAGCAAGTCTGGCTCGCTTGTTCCTTCAAAAGCTGCTGTTCTGCACAATTTCCAGCAGTCTGGCTCGCCTGCGCCTCCAAAAGCTGCCGTTTTGCACGATTTCCAGCAGTCTGGCTCACTTGTGCCTCCAAAAGCTGCTGTTCTGCACAATTTTCAGCTGTCTAGCTCGCTTGTGCCTCTAAAAGCTGCTTTTCCGCACAATTTCAGAAATTTGACCCGCTGGAGCCTCCAAAAGCTGCATTTCCGCACATTTTCCAGCAGTCTGGCTCGCACGAGGCCGAAACCGACGCAGCTCCTAGTACTGATCCGCCGCAAGCTACAGCGTATACTGTTGGCTCCGAATAACCCGGGCCGCAATGCTCCGCTTCAGCGCGATGGTATCGTCGAGCGGCGCGCGCATCAGCTTCTTCAGCACGGCGAGCTGCGTTTGCAGCGCGTCGCCCGTCTCCACGGCAGCCAGCGTCGTCTTCGCATACCGTTCCACGCGCTCCATCGCTTCCTGCACGAAGACGACCGTCATCTCGACGGCATTGCGGGCGCGGGTTACTGCGGCGGGGTCTTCCGCAGCTTTGCGCAGCATTTTACGCGTTCGGAGCGCGGCGCTCTCCATCGCGAACGTTTGGATCATCATGTCCGCCAGCAGGACGAGCACCTCCTGCTGCTGCTCCAGCGCAAGCCCGTACTTTTGCACGGCCAGACCGCCGATGGCCAGAAACGTTCGCTTGGCCTGCCCGATCCGGTACGTTTCTTTGCTGAGCGGTTCGTCGAACGGGGGCAGCGGCATCGGCTGCAGCAGCTCCGCCTGGAGGGCGCGCGCTTTGCGCAGGAGCGGCAGCTCGCCTTTGAGCGCCTTTTTCATCAGCGTGCCGGGAATAAGCATCCGATTGATTTCGTTCGTGCCCTCGAATATCCGGTTGATGCGGGAGTCGCGGTAAATCCGCTCGACTTTATACTCCTTGATATAGCCGTAGCCGCCATGAATTTGCACCGCTTCGTCCGCCGCGTAATCCAGCGCTTCCGTCGCGAACACTTTGTTGATGGAGCACTCCAAGGCATATTCGGAAATCGCTTTTGCCGCCCTGGCTCCGGCTTCGCTTGCAGCGCCTCCCTCGGCTTCGGCGTTCCTCAGCATCTCGTCGATCCAGCCAGCCGTGCGGTACACCATACTTTCCGTCACGAAAGCCGCGATATTCATATCCGCCAACTTCGCCCCGATGAGCGGAAAAGACGCGATCGGACGGCCGAACTGCTTGCGTCCGTTCGCATACTTGGCGGCCAGCCCGACCGTCTCCTTCGCCCCGCCGACGCAGGCCGCGGCGAGCTTGAAGCGCCCGATGTTCAGGATATTGAACGCGATGAGATGCCCTTTGCCCACCTCGCCGAGCACGTTTTCGACCGGAACCGGCGTGTCGTCGAAGAAGATCGGACAGGTCGATGAGCCTTTGATGCCCATCTTGTGCTCCTCCGGCCCGATGCTGAAGCCCGGCAAGCCCCGTTCCACGATGAAGGCGGTAAAATGATCTCCGTTCACCTTCGCGTAAACGATGAACACGTCGGCAAAGCCGGAGTTCGTAATATAGAGCTTGGAGCCGTTCAGCACGTAATGCGTGCCCTCGGCGTTAAGCCGCGCTTTCGTCTTGGCGCCCAGCGCGTCGGATCCGGACGATGGCTCCGTGAGACAATACGCCGCGATCTTCGTGCCGGCGGCCAGATCGGGCAGGTACTTCGCCTTCTGCTCCGGCGACCCGAAGAAGACGATCGGCAGCGTGCCGATGCCGACGTGGGCGCCGACGGACAGCGCAAAAGACGACGCCTCGGCCAGCGTCTCGGCCAACAGCGTCGAGCTGACCTTGTCGAGCCCGAGCCCTCCGTAAGCTTCCGGCACGTCCGCGCCAAGCAGGCCGAGCTCCCCGGCCTTGCGCATGAGCTCGACCGTTAGCTTGTAATCCAGCGCCTCGATTTCGGCGTCGCGGGGACGAATCTCGCCCTCGAGAAACGCGCGCGCCGCAGCGCCGATCATCACCTGTTCGTCGGTGAAATCCTCCGGCGTGACGATGTCCTCCGGCGCCATGTCCTCGACGACGAAACGGCCGCCCCAACCTTTGTTTTGAGCCATACCATTGCCTCCTTTCTCAATCAAGCAGGCGATGCATCAGGGGAACATTACAATGACAAGGGGATGAAATATGGAGTACTGATTGCGATAGATGCTCGAGCTGCACCGGTTGACGATTGGCCGGCAGCCCGCTCGTGACTGCCTGCACTGTTCGCGCCGGTTCCTGCATCAGGCTGCGCCGTTGGTGCCGTGCCGGCAGCCCGTTAGCGGATTGCCAGCAACAGGCGCGTTTGCCGCCTCACGCATCCGCCGTGAAGACGCCCGCAGCGCCCATGCCGCCGCCGACGCACATGGAGACGATGCCCGTGCCTCCGCCTCTGCGCCGCAGCTCTTGAATCAGCGAAACAGACAGCTTCGTGCCCGTGCAGCCGAGCGGATGACCCAAGGCGATCGCGCCGCCGTTGACATTGACGATGGCCGGATCGATGCCGAGCTCCCGGATGATCGGCAGGCATTGTGCCGCAAACGCCTCGTTCAACTCAAAAACGTCCACCTGTTCCAGCGTCAGTTTCGCTCGGGCGAGCGCTTTGGGAATCGCCTCGATCGGCCCGATGCCCATCACCTCCGGCGCGACCCCTGCCACGCTGTAGGCACGGAAATGCGCCAGCGGCTTGATGCCAAGCTGCTCCGCTCGCTCCCGGCTCATGACGATAACTGCCGCGGCGCCGTCGCTCATCTGCGACGCATTGCCCGCAGTGACGGTACCTTCCCGGGCAAAAGACGGCTTCAGCTTCGCCAGCACATCCGCGGTCGTGTCCGCGCGCACGCCTTCGTCTTGGTCGAACGTAAACGACTTGGACCATGGCCTTCCATCGTCGCCGACGCCTTCCCGCTGGGCATGTACCGGGACGATTTCGTCGCGGAAGCGGCCCGCGGCAATGGCCTGCGCCGCTTTGCGATGGCTCTCCGCGGCAAAAGCATCCTGCGCTTCGCGGCTGATGCCGTAGCGCCGGGCCACCTCCTCGGCCGTGTGGCCCATGCCCATATACACTTCCGGCATGCGGTCCGCGATGCCGGGATGCGGCGAAAGCTTGAAGCCGGTCATCGGGACATGGCTCATGCTTTCAACGCCGCCGGCGAGCACGATATCCGCCTCGCCGAGCCGAATGCGTTCCGCGGCGTAGGCGATCGCCTGCAGCCCCGACGCGCAAAACCGGTTGACGGTGACGGCCGGGGTCGTCACCGGAAAGCCCGCATACAGCGTCATGATGCGGGCAAAATTCAGCCCCTGCTCGCCCTCGGGCATCGCGCAGCCGATGACGACGTCCTCGACATCGGCATAGTCCAGCCCGGGCACGCGGTCGACGGCCGCGCGCAGCACGGCGCGGCCCAGATCCTCCGCGCGCGTGTCCGCGAGGCTGCCCTTCTTCGCTTTGCCGACGGCGGTGCGTACGGCCGATACGATCACGGCATCCCGCGGGTTTTTGGTCGCGGTCATGGTCGGTTCCCTCCTTTAAATTGGTGGAATGCAGGCGGCTCATGCCTTTGGCGCTGCACGCCAGCGATACGTATGAGCCGCTGATACATGTTAGAGCCAGCGGCTATCCCACTTCACTCGATCATGCAGCGTTTCCAATGCCTGAAGTCGATCTATTCAACCAGTTTACTTGAACATCCAGCGTTTCCTCCGCCTGTAGTCGATCTATTCGACCACTTCACTTGAACATCCAGCGTTTCCAATGCCTGAAGTCGATCTATTCGACCACTTCACTCGATCATGCAGCGTTTCCTCCGCCTGTAGTCGATCTATTCGACTATTTCACTCGAACATCCAGCGTTTCCAATGCCTGAAGTCGATCTATTCGACCACTTCACTCGAAGATGGCAGCATTTCCACCGCCTGTAGTCGATCTATTCGACTATTTCACTCGAACATCCAGCGTTCCCACCGCCTGCAATCGATCTATTCGACTACATTACTCGAACTTTCAGCGCCCTAGTTGCGCAGCGGCTTTCCGGTCGTCAGCATATGCCGCATGCGCGCCTGCGTCAGCGGCTCGCCGCAGAGGCTGAGGAACGCCTCGCGTTCCAGATCGAGCAAATACTGCTCGCTCACTTCCGCGCCGGGCGCCGCGTCGCCGCCGGCGAGCACATGCGCCAGCTTGCGGCCGATGAGCGCGTCATGCGGACTTGCCAGACCGCCGAGACGCATGTTTTCGACCGCGAGCTGCAGTACGGCGCGGCCCTCTCGGCCCGCGACGCGGATCCGCCGCGCCGACGATGGCGGCGTATAGCCTTCGCGGTCCATGGCCAGCACGGTCCGTTTCGCCTCTGCCGTGCGCGTCTCGCCGCGGATAACGACGCGGTCATGCGGCCGCATGAAGCCGATGCGGGCGACATCGTAGCCGCTCGTGGACGTTTTGCCCATCGCGATCGTCTCGAACAGCGCGTTGACCTGCGGCTGCAGATCGCCCGCCGCTCCCGCCCTGTCGTCGGCGAGCGAGGCCGCTTCCTTGCAGCCGCCTCCGGCCGGTATCAGGCCGACGCCCGTTTCGACGAGACCGAAATACGTTTCCGCGGAGTAGACGATCCGGTCCGCCGGCAGGCATGCTTCCACGCCACCACCCAAGGTCATTCGATGCGGCGCCGCAACGACAGGACGGTCAAGTCGCTTCAGCGTCAACATGCTGTTTTGAAAAAGGGAGATGATGTCGTCGATTTCGTCGAAATCGCCGTTCTGCGCTTCGAGCAGGAGCATCATCAGATTCGCGCCGACGCAGAAATGGCGTCCTTCGTTGGCGATGACGAGCCCGCGCCAGTTGCGGCTGACCTCCTCCGCGCTCTGTCGGATCGCGGTCAGGATATCTCCGCCAATCGCATTATTCGGAGAATGAAAGACCAGTCCAGCCACTTCGTCGCCCAAGTCGAGCAGCGAAGCGCCGTTGTTGCCGAGCACGACGCGGCCGCCATCCTTGAGCGCTTTTAGCGAGATGACATCCGGTTCTTCCTCCTGCAGCCTGTAAGCGCCGTCGCTGACGTAGAAGCGCTGCAAGCCTTCCTGTTTATAAAAGCTCCGGCTGCCGACGGCGAGCCAATCCTCCACCCACGACGGGATATCGTCGCCTTCCGCGCGCATCCGCTGCACGGCGCGCTCCAGCCCGATCGCGTCCCACAACTCGAACGGACCCAGCTCCCAATTGAAGCCCCACACCATCGCGCGGTCGATATCGGACACCGTGTCCGCGACGACGCCAAGCTGCCGGGCCGAGTAGAGCAGCACCGTCTTGATCGTTTGCCAGGCGAACTGGGCGTAGCGGTCATTCGTGTCCGTGAAAAGCAGCGCTTTGACTTTGGCGACGGTACCTTTTGCCTGTTTGGCTGCTTCGATGACCGGCGAATTGACGCTGCGTCTTGGCGCGTAGGTCATCGTGTCCAGCTGGAGCGTCTCGATGTCGCTGCCGCCGCCGGGCCGTTTGATTTTGCGATAGAAGCCGCCGCCCGCCTTTTCGCCGATCCACCCTTTGGCCACGAGCGCTTCCAGCTCCGGCGGTCTTGCGAAAGCCGCGCGCTCCCCGGCGTCCTCGCTTCGTTCCCGCACGTTGTCCACGACATGCAGCAGCGTATCCAATCCGACCAGGTCCAGCATGCGGAAGGTGGCGGTCTTGGGCCGGCCCATGGCGGGACCCGTCAGCGCGTCGACCTCGTCGATGCCGAGCCCGAAGCTGCGCATCGCCTCGATCGTCGTCAGCATGCCGTACGTGCCGATCCGATTGGCGATAAAATTCGGCGTGTCCTTCGCGAGGACGACGCCTTTGCCGAGCTGTTTCTCGCATGCCGCGGTCAGCCGGTCCAACGTATCTGCGGTGGTGGCCGGTCCGGGTACGATCTCGACCAGCTTCATATGACGGGGTGGATTGAAGAAATGGGTCACCGCAAACTGCTCCCGGAACCGCTGACCGCGCCCTTCCGTCATCGCCGCCACGGACAGACCCGACGTGTTGGACGAGACGAGCGTGCCCGCCTTCAGCACGGACTCGATCCGTTCGAATACGCTCCGCTTGATGTCCAGCCGCTCGACGACGGCTTCGATGATCCATTCCGCCTCGCCCAGCTTGCCGAGATCGTCCTCCAGATTTCCCGGCGTTATGCGCCGGGCAAAAGATACCTCGTACAGCGCCGGCGGTTCCTGCTTCGCCAGCCTGGCGACGCTTGCCGCGGCCAGCCGATTGCGGACGGCCCGGTCCTGCAGCGAGGCACCCGCCCGCTCTTCCTGTTCCGTCAGCGCGGCCGGCGGCACATCCAGCAGCAGCACCTGCATGCCCGCATTGGCGAGATGGGCGGCAATTCCTGCCCCCATCACCCCCGATCCTATGACAGCCGCACGGCGTATCGTCGGCGTCGATCGTTCTCCCACACCGCTCCCTCCTTTTGCTGTGTTTTTGTTGCCGCTTAGGCGGCGAGTGTCGGCGAGTCGCCCGGTGAATTCGCCCAGGTACGGCTCCATGTAGGCTACTGGATCACCCTCTTGCGGCGAATTCGCAAAAGTGCGGTGCCATGTAGGCTACTGGATCACCCTCTTGCGGCGATTCCGCCAAAGCGAGGCTCCATGTAGGCTACTGGAACCCTCTTGCGGCGATTTCGCCCAGGTGCGGCCCCATGTAGGCTACTGGATCACCCTCTTGCGGCGAATTCGCCAAGGTGCGGCTCCATGTAGGCTACTGGATCACCCTCTTGCGGCGAATTCGCCCAGGTGCGGCTCCATGTAGGCTACTGGATCACCCTCTTACGGCGAATTCGCCCAAGTACGGCTCCATGTAGGCTACTGGATCACCCTCTTGCGGCGATTTCGCCCAGGTGCGGTGCCATGTAGGCTACTGGATCACCCTCTTGCGGCGATTCCGCCAAAGCGCGGAGCCATGTAGGCTACTGGATCACCCTCTTGCGGCGAATTCGCCCAGGTGCGGCTCCATGTAGGCTACTGGATCACCCTCTGGCGGCGAATTCGCCCAGGTGCGGCTCCAGTAGGCTACTCAAACACCCTCTTGCGGCGAATTCGCCCAAGTGCGGTGCCATGTAGGCTACTGGATCACCCTCTTGCGGCGATTCCGCCAAAGCGCGGAGCCATGTAGGCTACTGGATCACCCTCTTGCGGCGAATTCGCCCAGGTGCGGTGCCATGTAGGCTACTGGATCACCCTCTTGCGGCGATTCCGCCAAAGCGCGGAGCCATGCAGGCTACTGGAACCCTCTTGCGGCGATTTCGCCCAGGTGCGGCCCCATGTAGGCTACTCGATCACCCTCTGGCGGCGATTTCGCCCAGGTGCGGTTCCATATAGGCTACTGGATCACCCTCTTGCCGCGATTTCGCCCAGGTGCGGTGCCATGTAGGCTACTGGATCACCTTTTTGCGGCGATTTCGCCCAGGTGCGGTGACATGTAGGCTACTGGATCACCCTCTTGCGGCGATTTCGCCCAGGTGTGGCTCCAGTAGGCTACTGGATCACCCTCTTGCTCCAATTTCCGCTAGCTAATTAGTGTACATGCGGTGCATGGTGCACCGCTTGCTCCCTCCACCGCTACCGGCCCCCGAATACGCTTTCGGCCAGCAGCTCCGCAACATCGCGGGCACGGACCTCACCCTCGGCGTCGTGCAGCTTGATGCCGTCCTCCATCATCGTCAGACAGTACGGACAGGCGGAGCCGATGACCGTCGGGGACGTATCAAGCGCCTGCGCCGCGCGGACTTCGTTTACCCGGGTACCGCCTCGCTCCTCCATCCACATCAAGCCGCCGCCGGCGCCGCAGCACAGGCCGTTCGAGCGGTTTCGCTCCATCTCCAGCAGCTCCACGCCGGGGATGGCGCGCAGCAGCGCTCGAGGCGCGTCGTAGATGCCGTTGTAGCGGCCCAAGTAGCACGAATCGTGATACACGACACGTTCTTCGACCGGATGTGCAGGTACCAGCGATCCGTTCGCCAGCAGTCGGGCAAGCAGCGTCGTATGATGCTCCACCGCCACGGAGCGTTCGAGGCCGAAGTCGACGTATTCATTCTTCAACGCATTGAACGTATGCGGACAGATCGTGACGACGCGGCGAATGCCGTAGCGCTGCAGCGTCGCGACATTCTCGGCGCACAACGTTTGAAAAAGCAGCTCGTTGCCCAGTCGACGCGCGGTATCGCCGGAATTACGCTCCTCGCCGCCGAGCACCGCGAACGGGATGCCCGCCTGCTGCAGCAACCGCACCACCGCGAACAGCACCTTGCGGCTGCGCTGATCGTACGCGCCCATCGTGCCTGCCCAGAGCAGCAGCTCGGGCTGTTCGCCGCGCCCGGCGGCTTCCCGCATCGTGCGCACGGGAGGCGCATCCGGCACCGCCGCTTCATAAGCCGCGAGCCAAGCCGCCCGCTCGGCGCGGGGCAGCCCCCACGGATTGCCCTGCCGCTCGATATTTTGCATGGCGCGCTGGGCTTCGGACGGCACGCGGCCTTCCGTCAGGACGAGGAAGCGGCGCATGTCGATGATTTTGTCCACATGCTCGTTGCCGACAGGGCACTGATCCTCGCAGTTCCGGCACGTCGTGCACGACCACAGCTCCGCCTCCGTCATGACGTCTCCGATCAACGCCACGTCCGCCACGGATGTATCCGCCTGCACATGCCAGGCCTGCTTCTGGGCCGTCATCGTCGGCTCGATATCCGTCTGCGCCGCATCCGCTCCCCCGGTCCACAACGGCATGACGCCCGACATCACGTGAGCGCTCGGCTGAACGTTTCCGCCCCAAGCAGGGACCCAGGGTGATTTTGAGGTGATCGCGGCGCCCTTCTCGGTCAGATGATCGCGCAGCTTGACGATCAGATGCATCGGAGACAGCAGCTTGCCCGTGCTCGAAGCCGGACAAACATTCGTGCAGCGGCCACATTCGACGCAGGCATAGAGGTCGAGGAGCTGTTTGGACGTAAAATGCTCCACCGTCCCGACCCCGAACGACTCCGCCTCCTCATCCTCCAAATCAAGCGGCGCCAGCCTGCCCGGCGGAGAGCGGCGGCTAAGCCACAAATTCACGGGTGCCGTGAAGATATGAAAATGCTTCGATTGCGGCACGTACACGAGAAAACCGAGCAGCACCGCCAGATGCAGCCACCAAAACACTTCATAAAGCACGTTGCCGGCAGCCGCAGAGAACCCGATGTCCTTGAACCCGTCGGCTAGTGCCGAGGAGACCGGAGCATGGCTGTCATAGAGCGAAGCCGATGCGTTCGTGCCCGACGCCGCCGCCCCTTCATGCAGCCGATCGAAGGCCTGCGTCAGCAGCACCGTCACCATGAGACCGCCGATGAACCACAGCACGACCGACGGCTTCCAGCCGCGCTTCAGCCGCCGCAGCTGCTCGACGTAACGCCGGAACGCCCCGTAGAGAATCGCCAGCAGCACGAGCGACACGGTAATTTCTTGGGTCAGCACAAACCCTTGGTACGCCGGATAGGGGAGCGCCGAACCCGTGAGCCCTTTCCACACGATATCCGCCGCGCCGAATTGCAGCACGATAAAGCCATAGAACAGGACGACATGCATAAGGCCGCTTCGGAGATCCTTCAGCAGCTTGCGGTGGCCGAATACTTGAAGGCTCCAGGCAGTCAGCCTTTCAAACCATGGCGCAGCGCGAGTGGCTAGCTCGGCGTTTGCCGTGAACGAAGTAATATGGAGCATTTCATCCCGGTGATCGTTCTCGGGATCGCCCGAATCGAACGGAGGCGGCGGTTTTCGCTGCTCCGTCCTGCCCAGCAGCATGTAACCCACCCGTCTGCGGACCACGGTATAGAAGCAGACCAATGCCGTCAGCGTCAAAAGCGCAAAAAAGAACCATCGCAGCGACAAAACCAGCGCGTGCGCGCTCAATCCCTCCACCATGCTCCCTCCTTCCCACGGAAACGCGGAGTGTTTTTCAGTATATGTCCGGGCGGTCGGCAACATGTCGCGAAGGTGTCGTTCCGGCAGTCCGCTGGGGTCTATTTCGAGGGCCAAGTTCATAAGGTAACAGGGGCGGCAGCGGCTTTCGGATGGCTTATTTTATCGTATTCGGCGGCCGTGGGACGGTATGACTGCCGCAAGCGGGAACAGAACGATCGGGAGGTGCAGTGGACCTAATGCAGCTGGTGGTGTTGATCAAACAAACCTTCGATACGGAAGAAAAAATCGAGCTCGCGAACGGGGCTGTCGCCGAGGACGGCGTCAAGTTCATTATGAATCCGTACGACGAATACGCACTGGAGGAAGCGCTGCGACTGCGCGAGGCGCACGGAGGCAGCGTGACGGTCGTCTCCTGCGGAACCGACCGGGCGACGGAGACGCTGCGCACCGCGCTTGCGATGGGCGCCGACGAAGCCGTGCTGATCGCGCAGGATGGGCTTCCGGACGACGGCAGCGCCGTCGCGGCCGCGCTCGCCGCCGCGGTGCGGGAGCTGAAGCCGGACCTGGTGCTCGCGGGGCTTTTTGCCGTGGACCGTGGCGCGGGCAGCATCGCGCTCCAGGTAGCGGAGCGGCTCGGACTGCCGAGCGCGTCGGCGGTGTTGAAGCTGTCGGTGGAGGACGGCGGCGCTGGTGGCGCAGCCGGCGGGAGTTCGCTGGCCGGGGCCAAGGGAGCGGGCTCGGCGCCAGGCGGCCAAGCCGCGAGCGGCGCCCCTTGGGGCGGCGGCGACGGCAAGATCGCCGTCGCCGAGCGGGACACGGAATGGGGCGTGGAGACGGTCGCGATCCCCCTTCCCGCGCTGATCACGGCGCAGCAAGGGCTGAACGAGCCGCGTTACCCTTCGCTGCCGGGCATTATGAAAGCGAAGCGCAAGCCGCTCCGCCAGTGCAGCACCGCGGAGCTCGGTCTTGACGCGGCAGCGCTCGCGCCGCGGACGGAACGCGCGGCGCTCCTGCCGCCGCCGGCTCGCGCGGCCGGCCGCAAGCTGAGCGGCACGCCCGCGGAGCAGGCCGAGCAGCTCGCGGAGCTGCTGCAGCGCGAAGCGAAGCTGTTCTAAGAGAGGAGGTCAAGGAGCAATGACCGATACAACGCAAGTGAAGGCACTCGTGTACGCCGAGTGCCTGGACGGCAAGCTGCGCCGCGTGGCGCTGGAGGCGCTCGGCGCCGCGCGGCTGCTCGCCGGGGACGGCGGCGTCGTGCACGCCGTCCTCGTCGGCGGCGGGCCCGGGGCGGCGCTGCGAGAGGCCGCCGCCGAGCTCGCCGCCCGGGGGGCGGGGGTCGTCCACGTCGTCGACGACCCCGCCCTGGCCGGCTACGCGCCGGAGGCGTACGCCGCCGCCATCGGCGCCGCCATTGCCGCGGTGCAGCCGAGCATCATCGTGCTCGGCCACACCGCGGCGGGGCGCGAACTCGCGCCCCGCGTGGCCGCCGGCGTCGGCGGCGGCCACGTCGCGGACGTGACCGCCATCGAGCCTGCCGGCGATGGCGGCGCTGCCGCGCTCTTGACCCGCCCGCTCTACGCCGGCAAGGCGTTCGAGCAGCGGCGGTTTCTTCCCGGGGCGCCGCAGGTCATCACCGTGCGCCCCAATAACTTGCCCGTCGCGGAGCCGGTCGCGCCCGGCAGCGAGGGCCGGATCACGGCGCTGCCGTATCAGGCGCCGCCGCTCTGGACCGTCGTCCGCGGCATCGTGCGCAAAGCCGGCGGCACGGTCGACCTCGCCGAGGCGGACGTCATCGTCGCCGGCGGCAGAGGCGTGCGCAGCGCGGAGGGCTTCGCGCCGCTGGCCGCGCTGGCCGAGGTGCTCGGCGGCGCGGTCGGAGCCTCGCGCGGCGCATGCGACGCCGGCTACTGCGACTACACGCTCCAAATCGGCCAGACCGGCAAGACCGTCACGCCGAAGCTCTACATCGCCTGCGGCATCAGCGGCGCCATCCAGCATCTCGCCGGCATGAGCCAATCCCGCGTCATCGTCGCGATCAACAAAGACCCCGAAGCGCCCATATTCGGCGTGGCCGATTACGGGATCGTCGGGGACTTGTTCGAGGTCGTGCCGCTGCTGACGCAGCGGTTTCAAACGCTGTTCAACAAGACCGGCTGATGCATGACGGCGATGGGATGCTTGAATTTCCCCCAAAAAACAGCATCAGCCAAGGACGTTCATTCTCGTCCTTGGCTGATGCTGTTTATTTTTAACTCGCGTTCTCGGTTAGTTCCTTATCTTCGTTCTTCATAGTGGGCGCTTTTTTTACTAACAAGAAGTAAGACAACATCGCCGCGGCGCTCGTGCATAGCAAGATAATGCCCATCGGAACGGCGGTGTCTTCGCCCGCGATGCCGACCAGCGGAGAGACGACCGCGCCGAGCAAGAAGGGAATGACCCCGAGAAGAGCTGCCGCGCTGCCCGCCATATGGCCTTGGCTCTCCATCGCAAGCGGAAAGGCCGCCGTGGACGTAATGCCGAGTGACGAGACGAAGAAAAACAACGGAATCACTAGGGCGAACAGCGGGCCATGAACGATGGCAACGACCAAGACGACGGCTCCCGCCACACAGGCTGTCACAAGGCCAACCAACAGGAAGGTGTGCTCGGATACGCGATGCGCCATCTTGCCGACCAGCGTGGAACCGATGATCAGGCTCACGCCGTTCGAAGCGAACAGAATCGCGAATACCGTAGGAGATACCCCGTAAATGTTCTGGTAAATAAAGGGCGTGCCCGAAACATAAGCGAAGACCCCCGCGATCATAATACCCTGTGCCAGCATGTAACCGGTAAACTGGCGATCGCGCAAGAGCGAGCCGTAGTTCCGCAGCTGCTCCATGAAATTGCTTGGCTTGCGGCGTTCAGCGGGCAGCGTCTCCCGCAGCTTCCATTTTGTCATCGCCAGCAAGTAGATGCCGAGCAGTGCCAGCGCGACAAACACGCCGGTCCAAGCAGTAATGGCAAGAACCCCGCTGCCGCTGACCGGCGCGACGAGCGGACCGAGATTTCCGACCAGCAAGAGCAGCGAGAAAAATTTAGTCAATTCATGGCCGCTGTACAGGTCGCGTGCGATCGCGCGGGAAATCACGATCCCCGCGGAAGCGGCAAAGCCTTGCACGAACCGGAATACGATCAGCATCCCGATATGGGGCGATATCGCGCACGCAATCGAAGAGGCGACATACATGGCCATGGAGATCAGCAGCGGATTTCGTCTTCCATAGACGTCGCTCAGCGACCCCATGACGAGCTGGCCGATGCCGAGACCGAGCAAACAAGCGGTCAAGCTAAGCTGAACCAGCGAGGCCGTCGTGTCGAACTGCTTCACGATTTCCGGAAACGCCGGCAAATACATATCGATGGTAAAAGGTCCCAACGTCGAAAACAAACCGAGCAGCAACGCTAATCCAAATACGTTTTGTTCTTTCTTGATCGTCATGATTAAGCTAATCTCCTATTCTGCATTCCAATCCTTCAACGCGCCTGAGCTTAAGAGATAGTTTACGGCTTCGAGTAGGCTCGAAGTCAACTTTTTTGTTTTGGTAAACGTCAAAAGCCCCGTGCGCCCCTTCCGGCTAAGCCGATCAAGGACGCCGGGGCTTTTGACGGCCGGCCAACGGTAATTGTTCTGCTATCTGCTTTTCTAGGCCTGTAATGCCTTGCCTTTGATGCCTCTGTTGCCTTTATTGCCTTTGTTGCCTTTGCATTAGTTACCTTGCATCTGCTGCCTTTGCATCAGTTACCTTGCATCTCTCGCCCTGCCTCGTTTGCCCATCCGGCTTTGCTCATCCCCCAAGCCTGCGAAACGCTTCGCCGACCACGGCGTGCGCCAGCGCAAAGCTCGTTACAATAATCAGTGCGATGACAGCCAACGCGATCAGGATCAAGCCAAATGAAGGTTTCTTCGGCCCTCTTGGCTCCGTCAAGCTCCGCTGCTCGTCCTCCGTATGACGCATACCCGCCGCTCCCTTCTACGAATGAAGCTTACTCCTCATAGAAGATCATATGCGGCTTCTCGGCCTTATAGTAGGACAGCCTGTCTGCCAGCGAACCGGTATGGAATTCGAACTTATGTCCATCGGGATCCGCAAAATAAACGGAGCGCTTGTCGCGTTCATCCCGTTCGCGGCCCGGGAGGATCGTGGCGCCTATCGCCTTCAGCCGTCCAACGGCATCATCGAAGTCCGCATCCTCGACCGTAAACGCCAGATGGGTATACGATTGCCGAATCTCATTCCGGGGGATATCCTTCTCCTCGTTCAGCGCCAGCCATAGTCCATTCAAGTCGAAGTAGGCCAGGCTGCGGCCACGGACCTGCAGCTTCGCCCCGAATGCCTCCTGATAGAAAACGATTGAGCGCTCCAAGTCCGACACCGAAAAGAGCAGATGATTGATGCTCCCGATTTTCATTTATCGTCACTCGCTTTACATGGTTGCTTCGCTTCTTGCCATTTTGCCGGTTCCCCGGCGCACTCCCGCATCGCTCAACTCGACCGCTTATGGCTAAGCAGCCACCGGAACAGCTCCGGATTGGCGTACGTCTGTTCCATGATCTGATGAGAAAGTCCCGGATACCGGGTAAAGAGCACCTCCGCGTTCGTCCGCCGCAGTGATTCGATTAATTCGATCGACCGCTCGATCGGCACTTGATCGTCCTCGATGCCGTGGAACGTCCACACCGGCAGCTTGACGCTGCGCATCGCTTCCGTTTCGTGCCAGCCCGCAAGCGGAGCCACGGCCGCGAACCGCCCGTTATCCCGCACAGCGTAATCCCAAGCACCGTTACCGCCCATGCTGAAGCCCGTCAAATAAACGGCGGCAGGATCGACATTGTATTCGCTCATCACGCCGTCGAGCAGGGCCAGCACTTCATGCCGGACGGCGGGCCAATACGAATGCGCCGGACATTGAGGCGCCAGGATGAGAAATTTAAAGCCTTTCGTGTCGGCCGCAGTCTTCAGCAGTCCGTAATCGTCCAGCAGGCCGATGTCCGAGCCGCGTTTCTTGATGCCGTGCAGGAAGACGATGATCGGCCAAGGCCGGCTTCCGTCGTAATGATCCGGTACGAACAGCTTGTATCCGATCTCGGCTTGAATCGCAACGGAAGCTTCAAACGAACGCGATAAAAGTGTCATCGGCAGTCTCCTCTCCGGTTAACGGGAATAGGCGGCAGACAACTCCGCCGGTTTACGCGCCGTAATTCTTAAAATCGATTTCCAAAAACCGCGATACTTCTACTTCCCAACGGGTTTGCACGAAATCCACATGGACCGGATGGGCATTGTAGGCCTCGTATTCGGCTTGATCGGCGAATTGCATCGAGAATCCATAATCATAGTCGTTCTTCGGGCTCACTTGCTTGAACACGCTGAAGTTCTTCACGACGGGAATCGAGGTCAGCAGACGCTCGCCGTCCCGCAGGAAGGTATCCGCCGCTTCCGACCCTACCTCATGCTTCAAGTTGAAAATCACCATATGTTGAATTTGTCCCATCCTCATCATCCTCCTGTTAATGGTCTATTACCCTCAAATCGCAAGGATTACGATCTATATCCTCAGCGTTATTCCGGCTTCCTACGTATCCCGCGAGAACAGCAAAATGCCGTCCCGCTCCTCCCAGCCCGACCTTGCCCAGAAGCCGCTGCCGATTTCGTTGCTCGCGAGAACGAACAGATGGCATTTGGCGATGCCCGCTTCGCGGAGCTTCGCCAGCCCAAGCTTCACGAGCGTGCCGCCGATCCCTCGGCCGCGCTGGCCCGGCGCGACCGCCACGTGGTACAAGAAGCCGCGCCTGCCGTCATGCCCGGCCAGCAGCGTGCCAAGCAGGCGATCTCCCTCGTTGCAGACGAAGCTGCAGCCCGGATTGCGTTCCAGGAAGCGCGCGATCTCTTCCCTGGAGTCCGAGCTGCTCAGCACCATGCCCTCCGTTGACGCCCACAGCGCATAACTGGCCTCGTAATCGTCGATCGTCATTTCAAGGTACGTCAACTCCATTGTCGTTCCACTCCCAGAAGCTTGTCTTCTTCAAACGTGAGCCGATAAACGTCCGGCATCGACAGGCGCTGCCAGAACGAGTAGTCGTACCGCTCGTCGAACGCCTGCAGCAGCATCGCCAACAAGTTGCCATGCGTGCCGACGGCAATCGTTCTGCCGCGATAGTCCCGCAGCAGCTCCAGTAAGGCCCGCAACCCCATAGCCTGCGCCTCGCGAAACGACTCTCCGCCGGGCAGCGCCGCGTCCGGGTCAGCGAACGACCGCTCGATCGCAGCCAGGAACGCCTCCTTCGACAGGGGAGCTTCCCCGCCGTGCAGCCGCCTCTCCCGCCAGTCTTCGACGGTTAACACCGGCAAGCCACGGTCATCGGCGATACCCTGCACGGTCAGGACCGCACGCGTATACGGGCTGGAAACGATGGCATCTATAGGCGTTTGCCGAAGCTGTTCCGTCAACCGAAGCACATCCTCCTGCCCTTGCGCCGTCAATCCCCTCGTACGCTCCTCGCCGAGATGGACGGACGATTCGGCATGACGAATAAGCAGCACGGTCGTTTGCAAGGCCTGTCCTCCTTTCGCCTAAGCGCGGCAAACTGATTTCTAGTATAATCCATAGTAACACATCAGTTGCGACAGATGACGCCGTTTTTTTCATCGCGCCAGGCAGGGACGGGCCATGAATAATCCGCGATTCAGAAGCCATGCTAACCGGTTAGTGATTCCTATTCCAAGCGCATGCGTCAAAGGAGGCTCCATATGCTGGAGAAATATCGGCTGAACGAGAAACGTAGTGTGTCTCTGGGGGATTTCGACCCGGAGGATACGGCAGGCATCAGCGGCAAAGACGAGATTGCCGAAGCGTTCGATGATTTGAAGGACAAGCTGAAGGAGCATCAGGAGAAGCTGTACGCAGGCAAAACGAACGGCCTGCTCATCCTCTTCCAAGGCATGGACTGCAGCGGCAAGGACGGCGTCATCAAGAAGGTGCTCGCGGGCCTCAACCCTCAGGGTTTCCGGGCGGAAAGCTTCAAGAAGCCCACGACGGACGAATCGGCGCATGATTTTCTATGGCGGACGCATCGGGTCGCCCCGGCCAAGGGTGCAATCGTCGCGTTCAACCGGTCGTATTACGAGGACGTGCTCATTACGCGGGTCCACGACCTGATCGACGGGAAGGAAGCCGCCAAGCGGCTGAAGCATATTAGTCATTTCGAGAAAATGCTGAGCGACAGCGGCATCACGATCGTCAAGATTTTCCTGCACATTTCGCCGGACTTCCAGCTTGGCAAAATCAAGGAGCGGATGGAAAACCCCGAGAAGCTGTGGAAATTCGATCCGAACGACCTCGAGGAGCGGCGGTACTGGAAGGATTATACGAAGGCGTACGAGCAGGCGTTCAAAGCGACCTCGACCAAACGCAGCCCGTGGTATATCGTGCCGGCGAACAATCGCTGGTTCCGGGACTATCTGGTGCTGCGCATCGTGGAATCGGCGCTTGACGGTCTCGACCTGTCCTACCCCGAGGTGGACATGGCTCCGTTCCGGACGGCTGCCGGCTTGGACGAAGCACAAGACAATTGATCGACAGGCTAGGCAGTGTCATTATTAGCGAAGCGGGTGCATGGGAGAGACGATTCCCTATGCATCCGCTTTCTTTATTTGGCTTGGCCTCGAATGGTAAACTTTACGTCGAAAGATAGGCAGCAGCACGGACAACGAGGCGTTGACATTCTATGAGCGCAGGAGTATAACAAAGATAATAGTCAACCGAACATTCAACCTCGTTGATGGGAACACGCGCGTGATGCAACAGGCAATCCCCAGAGAGTCGGCGCCCGCTGAAAGCCGACGTTTGCCCGCGTACGCCGCATCCTCCCTGAGAAGCCATGCCGAACCGTCGGAGCTCCGCATCCGATCGCGCAGTAAGCATGGACGGTATCCGCCGTTACACGGAGCGCGTATGATGGTACGCGGCGGAGAGTCGTTCTTGGCGAGGCAGCATGGCAGCCCGCTGGAGCGAAACTAGGGTGGTAACGCGAGAGTGATCTCGTCCCTTACAGGGACGGGATTTTTTTGTGCATACCGGTGTTTGAACTTATCGGCAAAAGGGAGCTGGAACGCAATGGGGAACGAAAGAAACTATGAGGCGCTTACGGTGGGCCTGACGGAAATCGCGCAGGCTCAAATGCATGTGAAGGAAGTATCGGCGCGCACGCCCCTGCAGCAGAACCGCGTGTTATCGGAACGCTACGGCTGCAATGTCCTGCTGAAGCGCGAGGACTTGCAAGTCGTCCGCTCCTTCAAGCTGCGCGGCGCCTACCATCTCATCAAATCGCTGCCGGAGGAGCGTCTGATGCGCGGCGTCGTATGCGCGAGCGCCGGCAATCATGCGCAGGGCGTCGCTTACTCCTGCCAGACGCTCGGCATTCCGGGCAAAATCTTCATGCCGAGCACGACGCCGCGCCAGAAGGTGAACCAAGTGGCGTTCTTCGGCGGCCCCAACGTGGAAGTCGTCTTGACGGGCGATACGTTCGACGATGCCTTCCGCGAAGCGGTCGAAGCGAGCCGCAAGGAGGACCTGGCGTTCATCCATCCGTTCGACGATCCTAAGATCATTGCCGGCAACGGTACGATCGGCAAAGAAATCATGGAAGCGATCGAGACCGCGCCGGATTTCATATTCGTCACGATCGGCGGCGGCGGGCTTGCGGCCGGCGTTGCCGCTTACGTCAAAGCGGTCTCCCCTTCGACCAAACTGATCGGCGTGGAGCCGGAAGGCGCGCCTTCGATGCGGATATCGCTCGATGCCGGCGAAGTGATCGCGCTCGAGACGATCGACAAGTTCGTCGACGGCGCGGCGGTGAAGCGCGTCGGCGAGCTGACGTTCCGCATGTGCCGCGAGCTGCTGGACGATATCGTGCTCGTGCCGGAAGGCAAAGCGTGCACGACGATGCTGGACCTCTACAACGAGAACGCCATCGTGGCGGAGCCGGCCGGCGCGCTGCCGATCGCGGCGCTTGATCTGTACCGCGACCAGATCGCGGGCAAGACGGTCGTCTGCGTCGTGAGCGGCGGCAACAACGACGTCGACCGGATGCAGGAAATCAAGGAACGATCGCTCGTGTTCGAGGGGCTGAAGCATTATTTCATGGTCAGCTTCCCGCAGCGCGCGGGCGCATTGCGCGAGTTCCTCGACGAGGTGCTGGGACCGGACGACGATATCACCCGCTTCGAGTATACGAAGAAGCATAACAAGGACAACGGCCCGGCCCTGGTCGGCATCGAGCTGAAGAATCCGCAGGATTACGAGCCGCTCGTCGAGCGCATGAACCTGAAGGGACTTAGCTTCGTGGAACTGAACAAGCATCCGGTGCTGTTTAATTTGCTGATCTAAGCGGATGAGCGTTAAAGCCTGCGGCAGGGCTTTAGGGCAAGGGCAGCCAATTAGCGGAATACGTAGCAAGAGGTGCACCCATGCACCTTTGCTACGCCAGTTCATTAAATTCAGAGCTTGCCCACCCATCTGACCGCCAGAGCTCCTAATTTGTGCCTTTCGTGCAGCTTACGGGACCACCTCGCTTTCCAATGGGTGGGATTTGTGCCTTTTGAGTCACTTTCGGACCCCGTGCACCGCCTCCCCTTTTATCATCTGACCGCCTCATTCTCGGGCATCTCCTCTTCCCCTTACAATCACTTCACAACCTGCTGACGGCCCAGTGACATTCCCGCGCTATGCTTCCGTCAGGAGGTGTTTTTCGCGATGAAAATCATGATTTTGTATGCCTCTTACGGCGACGGGCATTTGCAGGCCGCGCGCGCCATAAGCGAAGCCATCGTTGACCGCGGGCTGGGAGAACCGCTGCTTGTGGACCTGCTTGCCGAAGCTCATCCCTGGATTAACGCGGTAACCAGACGGGTATATATGAGAAGCTATTCCTTGATTCCCGGCCTGTACGGCTGGCTGTACGACCGGACCAAGCCGATGAAGCACGACTCCGTCTTCGCGAACTGGCTTCATTCCTTCGGCCGCGGCCGGCTTCGCCGGATTCTGGAGCGGGAACGTCCGGATGCCGTTATCCATACCTTCCCCCTCCTCGCCATGCCCGCCCTTAAGAAACGCACCGGCCTCCGCATTCCTACCTGCACCGTCGTGACGGATTTCGATCTTCACCGGCGCTGGGTCCATCCCGATATCGACCGCTATTACGTACCCACCGAAGACATGAAGAAGGAGCTCCATGCGCTCGGCATTTCCGGCAGGCGCATTTGCGTCAGCGGCATACCGATCCGGCGCGGCTTTCGCGGTGCTTCCGTCGATCCGGAACAAGGCGCGCGATTCGGTTTTCGCAGCGGCAGCCCGGTCGTGCTGATTATGGCAGGGGCACAGGCATCCGTTTCCGGCGTCGCGGCTATGATTTCTCCATTATTTGGGTATCCTGATCTTACCGTCTCTGTCGTCTGCGGACGCAACGAAGCGCTGGCTTCCGCCCTGCCGGAGCAGTTCAGTGAAGCCAGCGGTGAAGGAAGGCTGCGCGTCTTCGGCTATGTCGAAGACATGCATGAGTTGATGGCGCAAGCCTCCTGCATCGTCACCAAATCAGGCGGCGTCACGCTTGCCGAATCGCTTTCGCTTGGCCTGCCGATCTTCGTTTATCGGCCCGTTCCCGGCCAGGAACGAAACAATGCGCGCTATCTTGCGGGCAAGGGCGCAGCCCGGATTACCGAGACGCCGGAGCAGCTCGCACAAGAAATCGACCGACTCATTCACGATCCCGTCCTTCTCATGCAGCAAAACATCCGTGCGCGCAAATTCCGCTTTCGGGATTCGGCCGTTACCGTCGCTTTGGATTTTTGTACAGGATTGCCCGTCGCGAAGAGGACTTACGTCCGTCCGTCGTGAGCGATACGTCAGCAGCCCCGCCGGACGCAGTGCCCGCGGGGTTCGTCCTGAACTATTTTCGAATTCGTTTCAAACCGAGGCGTTCATCCATACTTCGCCAAAACCTCGGCCTTCAAACGATTAAAATGGTTGACGTCATCGCCAACATAATCTGCCTTTGCAAATTGAGCTTCCGTCATCTTACTCAGCTGCTGCTGAGGTTCCGTGATGTTAAGATCGAATTTCCCTTGATCCAGTCCTACGATCGCTTCAACGCCTTTATCGGAGGTATGGGTAAACAATAGATATCGGCCCCCGGCGTCCATTATTTTGTAGCCCTCATGGGTTATATAACGGTCGCCTTGCATATAGCCCGGTTCTGCGACTTCAACGATATCGCCTGCTTGGAACGTTCCTTTAAAAACTTTTGCGACTTGAACCCTAGACACGACGTAACTATCCAATATCGTCCCATCCGCTCCCGTCAGGTAACGCTTGATTGGTTTGTCGCTGGTTAGCTTCACTTCCATTATGGTTGTCGCGTCGGCTTCGACTTGTTCGAGATGGCTATAAATCTTCCTATCCGCTTCTCCGCCGGGGGCAATCGCAATCGTTCTTGGGGATAGCGCAGCCGTATGATTGTTCGGGATTTCGCCCGAGTACCCTGCGAGCAAGGCAAGAACAGCAGCGCCGAAAGCAACCGTACGCCATTTCATCTCATGATCACCCCTGACGGATTCGTATGCTTGCTTTCCTTATTAGACTGTCAACAAGTGGAAAATGTTGCTCGTCATCGAGCGCTGGACGCCGGTCGGCACCATCGGCTTGGATTTATGTTCCAGCTTTGCATATAATGAGAAGGACATCCTTCCGCCTATGCCGGCCGCGAAGGCGCGTCACGCTTCGGCATGACCGGTTCGCTAGCCTGCGGCATACCGTATTTCCGCAAAGAGATGTTCAGCCTTGGTTACCGTTCCGCGCGTATGACGGCAAAGGCCGGTTACCAGTCTTGAACAAGAAGGACGTGTGAGAGTTGAATCTAATCGAAACCTGGCTCCGACAGATCAAGGGCATGGACTTGGAGCATTTGCAGAAAACCCTGGAGAGCTACTCCGCGTTCGGACCGCTTCCCGGCATTCTGCTTCCTTTCGCGGAGTCGTTCATCCCCGTGCTGCCGCTGCTCGTTTTCGTGGCGGCCAATGCCAATATATACGGGCTGTTTCTTGGATCGCTCTATTCGTGGATCGGCGTCTGCAGCGGATCCCTGCTGCTGTTCTGGCTCTCCCGCAAGCTCGGCGGCCATTTCGGCGGCTGGCTGCGGCGCAGATTCCCAAAAGCGGCGAAGCTGCTCGGCTATATCGAGCGAAAAGGCTTTACGCCGATTTTTCTATTCGCCTGCTTCCCTTTCTCCCCGTCCGCGCTCATTAATGTCATTTCCGGCTTAAGCGGCATTTCGCTTCGCTCGTTCGTGCTCGCGATCCTGATGGGCAAAGCCGTCATGATTTTCACCGTCTCCCTGCTCAGCTTCAATATCGGGGAACTGACGGAGCAGCCTTGGCGGATATTATTGGCGCTCGTTCTGCTGGCCGTTATGTGGTTCGGAGGCAAAAGAATGGAAAGCCGGTATCAAACTTAATCCTATCCCGTTCGGAGGAGGATGTTCGCCGCATGATGAATGCGATCGCAACGACGATCGTCCTGGCCGCAGCCGGCACGCTCGTCGCCGCCATGATTTATATTCTTAAGCTTGCCTCCGACGATTCCGGCAATGCCTCGCAGCTGCGGCAGTTCGTGGAGGTCATATTCAATGGCAGCTCTAATCGGCAGGAGGCCGCTGCAGCCGAGGATGACGAGGCAGCCGCGCTTCGCAAACAGCTCGCCGAGAAGCATGGCGAGTCTTTCAACGAGCCCTGCCCCGCCTGCGGCGACACCGTGACACATGAGGATACCTATTGTCCAGGCTGCGGACTGCGCCTCGTTTAAGTGCCGGCAGCGAACCGCAAGTCCAGCCCGTGCACATAGTTTTGGCTCCTCCGTGGCACACTGATGGTGGATTCTCATGACTTATCGCGATCTGGAGGACGATCCATCATGTCAGGCGAACACCCTTCCCATTTGCAGCGTGACGCAAGCCGGGCGCAGTCCAAAGCGGATCGTGCCGGCAAAGGCAAGGCAGCGGCAAGCCAAGCGCAATCCGAGGCCGACCGCGCCGCCGTGCCGAAGCATGGCCTGTAGCCGGCAGCGCTTCGAACCCATCAGGAGGAGATCGTTATGAGCGAAAAACAAGAGCATTTTGAAATGGAGCCTCTATCCGGCGAGCCCGTCGAAGTGGACGGCGTTTACAAGAACGAGTGGGGACGCGAGGAGAAGCTGAACCGCGGCGACGTTTTCCCTGCAGATCCGCAGCTTGGCACGACGGAATGGGATCTCGTGCAGCTTGATTTCGATAACCATCACGAAGGCAAGACCGATTCCCGGCTCGTGCCGAAGAAGGATACGACCGCGCATGAGGCGCACCTGCAGCATCCGCGCCGTCATCCCGACGATACGAAGGAAGACAACTGACCGACGGCAGTTCAAAACCCGCTGGCCAACGCTTCGCGAGAGGCGATTGGCCAGCGGGTTTTTTGTTGTTTTTGTATGTTCCTCTTTTGCACCGGGGCTTTCGCAGAAGCATAGGCTGGGGAGGCTGTCTTGCTGCAGCTTTTTTCGGCCGTTCAGCTCTGTTGAGCTCTGAAAGCTGCTGTTCTGCAGCTTTTCCGGCCGTCTCGGGTCTGTTGAGCTCTGAATGCTGCTGTTCTGCAGCTTTTCCAGCCGTCTCGGCTCTGTTGGGCTCTGAAAGCTGCTGTTCTGCAGCTTTTCCGGCCGTCTCGGGTCTGTTGAGCTCTGAATGCTGCTGTTCTGCAGCTTTTCCAGCCGTCTCGGCTCTACTGGGCTCTGAAAGCTGCTGTTCTGCAGCTTTCCCGGCCGTCTCGGGTCTGTTGGGCTCCGAAAGCTGCCGTTCTGCAGCTTTCCCGGCCGTCTCGGCTCTGTTGAGCTCTGAAAGCTGCTGTTCTGCAGCTTTCCCGGCCGTCTCGGTTCTATTGGGCTCTGAAAGCTGCTGATTTGCAGCTTTCCCAGCTGTTTCGGGTCTGTTGAGCTCTGAATGCTGCTGTTCTGCAGCTTTTCCAGCCGTCTCGGCTCTACTGAGCTCTGAAAGCTGCTGTTCTGCAGCTTTTCCAGCCGTCTCAGCTCTGTTTGTCTCTGAAAGCTGCTGATCTGCAGCTTTCCCAGCCGTCTCGGCTCTGTTGGGCTCTGAAAGCTGCTGTTCTGCAGCTTTCCTAGCTGTTTTAGGCTTTGTTGAGCTCTGAGAGCTGCTGATCTGGTGCAAGAGGCTGCCGGGTCTGCAGCCTTTCCCACCAAGGAGCAGGATGCTGACGAGCCGCCGCTAAGGCTGAACGCGAACAAGCGCCCGGTTGCCAGTTCGGCAAAAGGGCGCTTCATGTTTCATTGCATCGCGGCCGTACCATCGGTCTGCACCAACAGTCGGCCGCCCTCATTATCCAGCAATACAACAGTCAGCCGGCCACCGCTTCCGTCTCCCGCCGTTGCTGCACCTGATCGATTACGCGGTCCAGCCGGCGCAGGTGGTACGCGTACTCCAGCATCGTCGACGCGACGAAGACGAGCCGCTTGTACTCTTCGGGATTTTGACGCAAATAATCGCCGAGCTGGTTGATGAGCCTGCCCTCGCGTTCTTCCTCGGGCTCGATCGAGGCGTTCGCCTTCATCTTGCCCGCCAGCTTGAGCAGAATATGCTCATGGTACTTGGCCAGCTCCTCGATCTGTTGATCGAACCGCTTCGCCCACGCTTCAGCGCCGGTCACGGCAAAATAGTGCTCCTCCACCGCTTCCAGCAAATCCACGCCGCTATGCAGCGCCTTGATGAGATGGCGGGACAGAATGAGCTGCCGAGCCCCCGCCTGCTTGCGGCTGCGCAGGAACGGCCTCTCCTCCTCGAACAGCCGGTGGGCTTCGTCGAGCTTGCGCAGCGTGCCTTGCAACTTCTCCTTCTCGTCGCGGTGGACGTTCTCCTTCATTTCGTTGGAGATGGCCATGCGCAGCAGCAGGGAGAGCTGCGCATGCGCTTCATGAATCTGATCCATGAACAGCTTGCGCGGCCGCGGCGGGAAGATGAGAATATTGACCGCGAAGGCCGCGGCCATGCCCGTCAGCACCATGAGCAGACGGTCGAGCGCAAACAGCCAGCCCTGCTGATTGTTCGCTTCCATCACGGCAACGACCGTGACGAGCGTAAGTCCGATGTTGCTCTCCATTCGCAGACGGATGCAGATAAGAATGACGATGATGCAGACCATGCCAAGCGCGATCGGCGTCTGGCCGAACAAGCGAACCGCGGCCAGCGCCAGCAGGGCGCCGAGCACGTTCGTCTGAACCTGGTCCACCACCTGCTGCCAGGAGCGGGAGATGGATGGTTGGATGGTAAAGATCGAGGCCACTGCCGCGATAATCGGCGACGGAAATTCAAACAGCGAACTTATGTATACGGCCAGCGCTACGGCAAGGCCAGTCTTAATGACCCGTGCGCCGATCGTCATGCACCATCGCTCCCAACGATGGCTTCCCCTTCAACGATCCCCGCTCGGGCGCCAGTCTCCTGCGCACCGCCCGCTGCGCCTGCGCTTAGCTGAACGGAGGTCTCCGCGACGGCAGCGCCATTGACGAGCAGCGTCAGCCGGTGCAGCCCTTCGTAATGCTTCCGGGTCGACAAGTCCTTCCAGTCGAGCTTCTTCGCGCCTTGGACGCCCGCTCCGGGCAGGACGCGCTTATCGCCGAGCAAGAAGCGCTTCTGCGACGTTTTGCCGTTGGACTTCACGTAATCGACGCCCAGCTCCAGCCTTAGCCGGATCGCTTCGCCGGCACCGTCCTTCAGCCGCAGCCGATAGCTCAGCTCGCTTATTCCGCCGATGACCGCTTCCGGGAGAAGCACGCCGATCTCCGCTGCGGCGACGAAGTCCGCAGCCGCCTCGCCTTCGTACCCGAACAGCGCCAGCACTTCGGCATCGGCCGCGCCGACAAGAGAGCGGCAGCCGCGCCGTACGATCCAATCCGTATGGGCATGCTGTCCAAGCCAGCGGCCTGCGATCGCTTTGACGACCTCCGGGTTATCCTTGGCGATATCGTTCAAGTTATTGGCTACGCTTTTGCGTACATACAGCGACGGGTCTGCCTTCAGCTGCTCCAGAATCGGCAGGATCGGCGCAGGATCGCGCTTGAACATCGGCAGCGCGGGCGCCCACGGAAGCCGCGGCCTGCAGCCTTCGCTCGACAGCCGCCGCACATGCTCGTTCTCATGCCGCGACCATTCCGTCATGCGTGCCATCGTCCGCTCGGGGTGCTGCAGGATGAACGGCCGGATCGCGAACTCCGCCGAGGACTGTACCGTGAATACCTCCAGCGCGTCCATGGACCGTTCCCAATCCGCGAGTCCATACACCTCGACGAAATCCGGGAAAAATAAATAAGGAAATCCGCTGCATTGGCCGCTTACGGCCGCCAGCACCTCAAGCGCCTCGGGATAATTCGGGGGCAATACATCCCCCAGCGAGGTCGTAATACGCCTCATGCGGCCCTTCAGCTCCAGCGCTTCCCAGCCGGCGCTCATCGTCAGCTGGACGAACCGCTCCTCGGGGAAGGCGGGCCATACGGATGCAACGCGCGCCGCAAACTGCCGGAGAAACGGCAGGTTGTACATCGCTTTTAATGGTTCAGGCATATTCTTCTCTCGCCTCCTTCCGCTATTATAGACCATCCCCCCACGCAAAAAGAAGTTTTCACGGCTTCCGTTCCCCATTATAATGGGACCCATAGAGAAATGAGGGGTCCGAGATGTGGATATTCGTAATTAACGGCAAGTCCGGCGGCGGCCGAGGGCTCAAAGTATGGCGAAAGGTCGAAGCGGAGCTGAGACGGCTCGATGTCGATTATACCGCCGTGCTGAGCGATACGCCGGAAGCAGCCCGTAGAGATATTACCCGTCTGCTTCGGGACCATAACGGTAGCGTGAAGGATGGAGTGCCGGGCAAGGTATTGAAAGCGATTACAATAGTTGGTGGCGACGGCACCATTCACGGCATCCTGCCGGCGTTGTACGGCAGCGGCGTGCCGCTCGGCATTATCCCCGCCGGATCGGGCAACGACACTTCCAGGGCGTTCGGCATTCCGCGGCGACCGCTGGATGCGCTTCGGCTCGCGCTGCAGGGGCAGGCGCATCCCGCGGATATCATCGCCCTGCGCGATCCGGAAGCGGAAGGCGGCTTCCGCCCGGTGCTGACCGCGCTCGCTGCAGGCTTCGATTCCGCCATCTCGGCAGCCGTTAATCGGTCCGTTTACAAGAAGCTGTGCAATCTGATCGGCGCCGGGTCATTCGCCTACGTCATCGGGCTGATCCACGTGCTGCTGACGTTCCGTCCGCGGCCGATCGCGGTGACCGTGGACGGCGAAACCCATCGCTTCCGGCAGGGTTGGATGGCTGCCGTGTGCAATGCGCCTGCCTACGGCGGCGGATTGCGCATCTGTCCGGACGCCAAGCCGGACGACGGCATGCTGAACGTCTGCGTCGTCCATTCGTGCACGCCCTTGCAGCTTCTCCGCTTGTTTCCTTTGATCCTGTCGGGCAAACACACCCGACTGCCCTACGTGACGCTGTTCAGCGGACAAGCCGTAGCCGTCGAAGATATAGACAGTGATCCGGCGAAGCCCGCAATCGCCGTTTACGGGGACGGCGAGTTCACGGGCAACCTGCCGCTGCACGCAGAAACGGCCGGCAACCGCATCGAAGTGCTGCGGTAAACGGCCGGCTGCGCCCATCTAATTTCTAGGAAGCACTCTCGTTATCCTCGCGGTAGCGGTGAATCGGCACGACCTTGCCGCGTTCCGATTCTTCCGCGCCCTTCGGCGCCTCGTACGGCAGCACGATATCGAACGTCGTGCCCTCCCCGAGGCAGCTGCTCACCTCGACGCTGCCTTGGTGGTTGTCGACGATTTTATACGTCACCATCAGCCCGAGACCCGTTCCTTTCTCCTTCGTCGTATAGAAAGGCTGCCCGATCTTCGACAGCTGCTCCTGCGCGATGCCCGGCCCGCGGTCCGCGATCCGTACGACGTTGCGGCCCTTCTCGTCCCGCAGACAGACGACCTTGATTACGCCGCCGTCCATCATCACCTCGATCGCGTTCTTGATGACGTTGATGAACACCTGCTTCAGCTGATTTTCCACGCCGAATACCCATAGCGGCTCTTCGCCCAGATTCGTCTCGATGGCGATGTCGTGCAGGTTCGCCTGCGCATCCAGCAGCGTGACGGTATCCGACATGATGAGCCGAATGTCCTGGTGCGCAAGATCGTAAATCTGCGGCTTGGACAGCATGAGCAGCTCGCTCACGATGGACTCGATGCGGGTCAGTTCCGATTTCATGATATCGTAGTAGTTTTTACTGCTCCTGCCCGAGACGATCAGCTGCAGGAAGCCTTTCAGCGACGTCAACGGATTGCGGATTTCGTGCGCGATGCCGGCGGCCAGCTGACCGGCGACATACAGCTTCTCGGAGTTGATAAGCAGTTCCTCGTTCTTCTTCCGCTCCGAGATGTCCCGGATAATGATCTGAATGACCGGCTTGCCCGACAGCTTCGTGCTGGATTCGATCACTTCCGTATGAAGCGTCCCGCCCTGCAGCGTGAACCATTCCATCTCGACAGGGGTTTGACGCTCCTTCTTCCGGGATCCCTGCAGCAGCTGCTTCATCACCGCATGGTCCTTCGGCTGCAAATGCAGATAAATGCTTCTGCCGATCAAATCCCGCTCGCCGGCCGCTTCGAACATCCGCAGGCCCGAGCGGTTAATATAGTCCCAGCGCTCGTCTTGAATGACCGCGATCATATCGATGGAATTCTCCACCAGCAGCTTGTACCGCTCGTTCATCGAAGCGTACCTGCGGTCCACGTAACGGGCGACGAGACTGAAGGCGAATATCGCGATCGTGGCCAGCCCAAGCACGATGGACAGCAGCTGCATATAGTCGTTCAACCGGTCGGCGGTCAATACGACGCCGCTTTCGATGTCCGTAATCGTCCCTAATCCGAACAGCTGCATAATAATGCCGGAGACGCCGAGCAGCAAGCCAGGGAGAAGGATCGAGCCTCTCCTTCGTTCGAACAGATAGAAGGAGCCCGCGTTTCCGATCAGGCTGAAGAGAAAAGCAACGCAGGCAAAGCCCGCGTCGAAGCGGAACGATTCCATCTCGCTGCTCAGCAGGAACAGGTAGACGACGAGGTTCGCCCCGAAGGCCATGAGCGTGCTGCTTCCGAGCAGGCGGACGGCATACGGCGTTCGGGATCCCAACAGACGGAACGATCCGTAGGTGCAGACCATGATGCCGAACAGCTTGACGAGAATCGTCCAATCGATCACCATCATGTAATTGGATGACAGGACGATGATGAGATGGCTCACCCAAAGGCCCAGGGCATAGACTAGCGCCCCGCTCAGCAGCCAAAAATGCTGCTTGGCGCGCCTCAGCTTGAGATGTCCGATCATGCTGTAGATGGTAATGGAAGCGAATAACTGGATCGCCAGCGCGAGCACGAGCATGATCCATTGATCGCCGAACAAAGGTTCAATCATCGCGATTCTCCGTTTTCCCGCTTGGGGTCGATTGATAGTCCCCATCCATTTCGACATTTTTCCAAAAAATCCTTTTTTTCGCGACAAAGCCTTCCATTCCTCGACGGGCGCCCGTACTTCCTAGTTGAAGTAGGCTTCTCGTCGGATATAATATAGTACTGGAAGGAGAGGAATCATTCATGGTTAAAATTTTAAAAGAGTTCAAAGAATTCGCCGTCCGCGGCAATGTGCTCGACCTCGCGGTCGGCGTTATCATCGGCGGCGCTTTCGGCAAAATCGTCACCTCGCTCGTCAACGACATCATCATGCCGCCGATCAGCATTCTGCTCGGCAGAGTTAATTTAGTCGATCGGTTCATTAATTTATCCAGCGACAAAAATCCGGCGACCCTGGTCAAAGCGAAGGAAGATTCCGCGGCCGTCATCGCATACGGTAACTTTCTGAACGTATTGCTCGATTTCACGATCGTCGCATTCTGTATCTTCATGATCGTCAAGGGGGCGAACGCGCTGCGCCGCCTGGGCCAGCCGGATCCTGCCGCGCCGTCGGAGCCCACGGACAAGAACTGCCCGTACTGCCTATCCAAAATCCCGATCAAAGCGACGCGCTGCTCCCACTGCACCTCCCATCTCGAGGCGGAGCCGGAGTCGGAGCTTGAGGGAGGCTTGTCCTAGCCCATGAGCGAGCAGAGGCAAGTCGGCGGCGAGGAGCGCTTCGACTACTATGACGAAGACGGCAAGTGGCTCGGCACGGCGCCTCGAAGCGAGGTGCATGCCCGGGGTCTGTGGCATCGTTCCATCCACTGCTGGCTGGCGCGCCGCGAGGACGGGCGCAGGCTCGTCCTGTTCCAGCAACGGTCGCCGGGAAAGGACACGTTCCCGGGTCAATTCGATATTACAGCCGCGGGCCATCTGGCCGCCGGCGAGTCGATGCGGGACGCGGCACGCGAGATCGAGGAAGAGCTCGGCGCCGCGATCCCTTTCGAATCGCTCCTGCATCTCGGCGAAGCCCGCAAGGAAATAGCCGGCATCGCGAAGGGGACGGCGTTCTTCGACCGGGAAATCAGCGGCGTGTACGGCTTCGTCTATTCCGGGCCGCTTACCTCGCTGACCCTGCAGCAAGAGGAAGTGTCCGGCGTCTACGAGGCCGAACTCGAAGCGATGATCGCGCTGTTCGAAGGCCGGCTGGACCACGTCCGCGGCACGGGCTTTCGCCTCGGCGAGGACGGCGCGCCCGCGGCTGCCGAGGTACGGGTTACGGCTTCCGATTTCGTCCCGCGCCCGGCTTCTTACTATACGGAAACGTTCCGTGCCTTGCTGCTTCATGTATAAGCGGCATAGCCGGCATATTTGGGGGACCGCTGCGCAGCGGTCCTTTTTGCGCTGCCCCGCTGACGGACGGTTTATGCGGCTGCGGCATCGACGATGTGCTCCGTCTCGCTTTGGCCGCTGCTCTCGCGGCGCCTCTCGATGCACTGCCGCTTCTGCCTCGCGGCCCGCCTGCGGACGACTTGTTCGCGGCTCCTCTCGCGATGCCTGCAGCCCGCTCCCAATTCCTATACCACTGGTCGATCATCCCATGAATGTTGTAGAACATCGTCGTTCTCGGCGCTTCGTCGAAGTCGTTGAGCGCAGTCTCGCCGAAGATTCGCGCCGCTTCCTGATGGATGCAGCCGTGCAGGTTCGAGCCCTCGATAAACAGCCCCAGTTGGTCGGCCGTCGCGAACGACTGCGGATTGTTCAAGACGCGCGCCTCGGCCGCGCGGTTATAGCATGACGTATTGCGGATGGCTTCCGGCACGCCCTGCCAGCCGGCAATCTGCTGCGGATCGTAGCCTTGCTGGCCGTACCATTGATACACTTTATTGATAAACTGGCGGTGAAAATTCAAAAAGTTCTGTCCGTAGCCCGGCGGCAGCTGCGAAGGATCGTCATAGTGGTTCGCATGATGCCAGCGCATATGCTCTTCCAGCAGCGACTGCGGGAAATTCGGAATGTACGGCATACCTGTCCCTCCCTTTCCAAGCTATATGCTCAGCTTATGCCGCGCGCCCGCCAACGGTTCGGATACCCGGCAGCCGCCCGCTGCTTCAAGATCCAGGCGAATGCCGCTAGCATGCAGAGACCCATCAGGCAGAGGTTTCGGTTTCGCTTTCGAGCGCGGCGTGTAAGTAAAGAAACAGTCATGCAACTTTATTCACGGAAGGAGTTCTGCGTATGCGAAGCAAAACAACCACGAACAAAGTCGTGCTGGAGAAAGAAGCGCAGCAGTTCGTAGAGAAGACGTCCAAGCCGCCCTTTCTGTATGAGCTGGGGCCCGAGAAAGGCCGCGAGCAAGTGAACAAGGTACAGTCCGGACCGATTGCGAAGCCTGCAGCCACGATCGCGATACGGTCCGTACCCGTCGGGCCCAAAGGCGAAGTGCCGGTTACGATCGTCACGCCGAAGGAGATCACAGGAACGCCGGGCTTAATCGTCTATATTCACGGTGCCGGTTGGGTGTTCGGCAACGCGCACACGCATGACCGGCTGGTCCGCGAGCTTGCCGTCGGTTCGGGATCGATCGTCGTATTCCCGGAGTACAGCCTATCGCCGGAAGCAAAATATCCGACTGCGATTGAAGAGATCTACGCAATCGTAAAGTGGGCCGCCGAGAACGCCAAGGAGCTCGGTGCCGATGTTTCGCGGCTGACCGTGGCCGGCGACAGCGTCGGCGGCAATATGACCGCAGCCGTGACGCTGATGGCCAAGGAGCGAGGCGGTCCCCGGATCGCCAAGCAATTGCTGTTCTATCCGGTGACGGACGCGGCCTTCGATACGGAGTCGTACGAGCAGTTCGCGGAAGGCTATTTCCTGAGCCGGGAGGGCATGCAGTGGTTCTGGAATCAATATACCGCCGACCCGAAGGAGCGTGCCCAGGTTACGGCATCGCCGCTGCGGGCGTCGACGGAACAATTGAAGGACCTGCCGCCGGCGTTGATCATCACGGGCGAAGCCGACGTGCTCCGCGACGAGGGCGAGGCCTATGCCGCGAAGCTTCGGGAAGCCGGCGTACGCGTCACGGCGGCGCGCTTCCAAGGCATCATCCATGACTTCGTCATGCTGAACGAGCTGTCGGACACGGCGTCGGCACGAGGCGCGCTGCTGCTCGCCAACGCCTGGCTGCGCGAGGCGTAAGCTGACGGTCTAGGATTCCCCTATCAGAGCAAAGAACCTGGACGGAGTAGGTGCCGCACCCACTCCGTCCAGGTTCTTTTGAGTTTCTTGCCGAAGCGCATCCTTTTACACACAACAAGCCGTCCTCACTGGGATGCGAGGACGGCCGACAAGCTTTTAAACCGAGTCGTGAAAGGTCATCAGAAGTTGTTGCAATTGCCCATGGAGACGCAAATGTCGAAGCTGATACGGACGTCGCAGCAGTTGCCGAATACGCATGCGATACGAACACAGGCATAACGGCCTTGATGGAAGAAACAGACAACATTACAGTTGGAACCAATCAATTCTTCGATGACTTTGCGGTTTCTGCAGCGGATCGCGCGAACAAGCTTCGCGGCGACCACAGGGTTTTTCAATTGACAGAACAGATCGCTCAGATCTGCGCCTGCCTCTTGAATGCCTTCGACGGCACCGTCGCGGCCTTTGTTGCAGCAACTGCTCGAACGGGCACCTCCTACGCTTTCATGCGAGACGCGTGCTTTGCGGGATTTGCCAGTACGAACGGCTTTGACATTCTTCACCTGAACTTTAGCGGACACCTGAATTCCTCCTTCCAAGAGAGCTAAGATACTCTATGTGAGGAGAGACATCCTTGTATAAGACAAGATTCCACCATCAAAAACCCAAGCTGTCCGCCAGCATTGACGCATAGGCAGGCGCCTCACCCGGCAATCGACCCGCATGCGCAAAACGCTGGCATAGCTTGTACACTCGTGATGCAGAATATGGCATAATCGCTTTACGTACCTATACGTTTCCTTTACGATCGGAGGTTTACTATGAGCACGTTCCACTTTATCGGCATTAAGGGCAGCGGCATGAGCGCATTGGCGCAAATTTTGCATGATTTAAACCATCGCGTTCAGGGAGAAGACGTGGCGTCTTTTTTGTTTACGCAGATCGCTTTGGAATCAAGAGACATACCGCTCTTCGCTTTCGGAGAAGCGCCGTTGTCCACGGACATGACGGTGATTGCCTCGAATGCATTCGACGAGCAGCATCCCTCCCTTCTCAAGTGCAGGCAGCTGGGCATCCCTGTTCAACGCTATCATCACTTCCTCGGCGAGCTCATTAAGGGATATACGAGTATTGCCGTTACCGGCGCCCACGGGAAAACGACAACGACCGGGATGCTCGTCCATGCGTTGCATGCCGACGATCCGCCCAACAGTCTGATCGGAGACGGAACCGGTCAAGGTTATCCGGGCGCGACGCAATTTGTATTCGAAAGCTGCGAGTACAAACGTCATTTCTTGGCTTATCGGCCGAATATAGCGGTCATCACCAATATTGATTTCGATCATCCGGATTATTTCGCGGATATCGACGACGTTAGGAATGCCTTCGAACAGATGGCTTCTTTAACCACGACGCTCATTGTGGCCTGCGGAGATGATCCACAGGTACGTAAGCTGAAGACGGAGACCGACACGCTACTGTATGGATTCGAAACGAGCAATACACTGCGAGCTTCCAATCCTACGGTTGAACGTGACGCCACTTATTTCGATGTCTATTATAAGGACGCGATGGTGGATCGTTTCAGCATTCCTGCGTTCGGCAAGCATAATGTGCTGAATGCCTTAGCTACGATTGGCGTCGCGCTCACGTTAGACCGAGACTTGAAACGCGTCAACATGCAGCTAAGTACTTTTGCAGGGGTTAAACGAAGATTCACGGAGCGGATCTGGGGCAGTAATGTGATGATCGATGATTATGCGCATCATCCAGCCGAGATCACAGCCACCATTGAAGCCGCCAGAAGCAAGTATCCCGGACGGCAAGTGGTCGCTATATTCCAGCCGCATACCTACAGTCGCTTGGAGAAACTGATCGATGCTTTCGCCGATGCATTGAAAGAAGCCGACGACGTGTTCCTCTGCCCGATATTCGGCTCGGCCAGAGAAGCTGCCGGCAACGTCTCCATTGGCGACCTGGCTATGCGCATTCCTAATGCCCGCCTGGTTTCCGATGACTTTACGGCTGCTATGTCTTCCTATAGCGATTCCATTCTGTTATTTATGGGAGCCGGCGATATTCAGAAATTCCAAGCGCCATTATTAACGGGGGATGACCACGGGGCACGAGTCTAATCCAAGAAACATAAGAAAAAGAGGTTGACGGAAGCCCCATGGGGCTCGGCGTCAACCTCTTTTTGTTGGTTTGCTTACAGAAACATGCCGCCGGAAGCCTCGATTCGCTGCGCATTGACCCAACCCATCTCATTTGCGCAGAGCGCCGCGATGACGCCGCCGATATCGTCGGCTTCTCCGGTTCTGCCGAGCGCGGTTTGACCGGAGATGAACGCCTGCATCTCTTGGCTGCTCTTCAGTCTGCCGCCGCCGAATTCGGTCGCGATGGCTCCCGGAGCAATCGTGTTGACGCGAATGCCTCGAGCGCCCAGTTCCTTGGCCATATATCTCGTCAGCACTTCCACGGCGCCTTTCATCGCGGCATAGGCGGCGCTGCCGACGATCGTGAATCGCGTCAAGCCGGAGGAGACGTTGATGATCGCGCCATGATCCGCCAGATGAGGCATCAGCTTCTGCGTCAAGAAGAACACGCCTTTCACGTGCACGTTCATCAGATCATCGAATTGCGCTTCCGTCGTCTCGGCAATGGAGGCATAGAACCCGAACCCCGCGTTGTTGATGAGATAATCGAAATTTTCCCGCTGCCAGTTATCCCGAAGCACCTTCAACAGCTCGTCCTTGAAGCCGTCGAACGAAGCCGTTTGTCCGGCATCCAGCTGGATCGCGGCCGCTTGCCGCCCCAATGCCCGTACCTCCTGCACGAGGGACTCGGCCTGTGCCTGCTGGCTATGGTACGTGACGATGATGTCGTTTCCTTTATGGGCTAGAGCAAGGGCTGCGTTTCTTCCCAAGCCTCGGCTTCCTCCGGTAATGAGCGCGACTTTCGGTTGTTGTTCCATGGATAACTCTCCCTTATAGTAAGTTGCCACCAGTACCGCAAGGGGTGGTACTAGTAATGTATCACTTCGAGAAGACTCCAAGTCAAACTGGCCCTATCATCATCAAAAAACCAGGCTGGCGAGCTTTCGCTCCGCCTTGCCTGGTCTGCTTCAATGCTTATGTTTACTCTCGTTATGCGTATGCTTACTGTCGTAGTGACTGATTTTCAAGTCGATCAGATTCAGGTTCTTCTTCAGCTCGTTCATCTGCCGAAGCACTTCCTTGCGATGATCGACCATCACGCGCCTGCGCACGTCGGATGTATGCGATCCCTCCATGAGCAAATCGATGTACTGCTTGATTTCCTTGATCGGCATGCCCGTATTCTTCAAGCAGCAGATGAGCCGGACCAGCTCCAAGCTCTGCTCCGAGAACTCCCGGTTGCCGGTCTTGCTGCGCGTTATGAACGGAAGCAGGCCTTCCTTATCGTAATAGCGAATCGTATGCGCCGACAGATCGCATAGCTCCGCGACTTCGTTGATGGTATACACCGATATTCCTCCCCCAAGCGATGTCGTAAACCGGTCAACCAACCTCACTGACTTCGACCTAACTCTAACCGATATGACTAGCATATACCGCAAACGATCCTGCATTCAAGTCAAGCGGACGAATAGCCGGAGTACAGGCGCCCGATCTATAGCCTAATCGATCCAGGCTTATCCCCACAAAATACGCGAATATTCCCTGCCATTCGCCTTGTCCAAAAAAATCGCCAAATCATATTCATAATGGGATGTCACATTCTAGAGGGTAAGGGGTGCATTTCCGAATATGAAGACAGCTTCCGCGAAACATTGCCATAGAAGACGCATGCGCAAAGCCGCGAGAACGTGCGCGAAACCCGGCAATCGTCTGCAGCTGGCCATTTTGCAAACGATCCAACAGGCACAGGCGCAATTACAAGCGCAATTGCAAGCCCAGCTTCAGCTCCAGGCGCAAACGCAAGCGCAATTGCAGGCCCAGCTCCAGTTCCAGACGCAGCTCCAAACGCAGTTTAACGCGCAAGTTCAAGATGAAGTGAATTTCGAAACGCAAGTGCAAACCCAGGTGCAGGCCTTCGAGCAGTCCCAACAGCAAACGCAGCTGCAATTATTCGCGCTGCTGCAAGCCCATATACAACTGCAGCAGCAGCAGCTTCAGCAGATGCAAAATCAACTCGAGTCGCAGCAGCAGCAGCAGATCGTAAATGTCGAACCGCCGCCACCACCTCCACCGCCACCGCCGACGATAGTGACCTAACGAACGCTGGTTCAGCTTCATAAGGCTTGCTGCGCGCCCGTTGACAGGCGCGCCATACTTAGCATTCGAAACCCTAATCGCGCCAAAAAAATCAAAAAAGCGCGATCTCCGAAATCTCCGGAAACCGCGCCGTTATAGGATTTAAATGGTGCTGGTGAAGGGAATTGAACCCCCGGCCTACGCATTACGAGTGCGTTGCTCTACCCCTGAGCTACACCAGCTTGTCTTGCTCCAATGTCGCCGAGGCGACTTTTATAATATACTGCATTGTGGCGTTGGAGTCAATGCTTTTTTATAAAATTCGACAAAGCTCCTTCACGCGTCCTTCCGCGGCGACCTTGTTCCAGCCGGAACGGCTCTAGCGGTGGAGTTTCCGGCGTCGCCGCTTCCTTCAGGTTCGCCGCCGGCATGGGCCGTCACCGGCAGCCGCAGCGTAAACTTGCTGCCCTCGCCCTTCTGACTCTCTAGCGAGAGCGTTCCGCCAAGCAGGCGGGCAAGCTGCAGGCTGATCGATAGGCCCAGCCCCGTTCCGCCGTATTTCCGGTTGATCGAGCCGTCTTCCTGGCGGAACGCTTCGAAGATCAGCTGCTGCTTCTCCGGCTCGATCCCGATTCCCGTATCCACGATGGAGAACGATACCCGGATCGGGGTAATCATTCGCACGGCCGGACGACCCCACGCGGCAGGATTCCAGTTGCGCAGCCGGCGCTTCTTCAGCGCGGCGGGCTCGATCGGCACGCCGCCCTCTGCCTTGACCACGAGACGAACGGCGCCGGTCTCCGTGAATTTGAACGCATTCGCGAGCAAATTGCGCAAGATCTGATTGATCCGCAGCGCATCCGTATAGATAGCCTCCGGCACCTGCGGCGCAATTTCCGTCTCGAACGTCAGGTTCTTCTGGGCAGCCACGGGAAGGAACTGCTGATACAGCGTTTGAACCAGCTCGGAGGTGGAATGCTGTTCCACGCTGATGTCCATTTTGCCGGCCTCCACCTTGGAGAGATCCAGAATGTCGTTGATCAGTTGCAGCAGATCGTTGCCTGCTCCGTTGATCAGCCCCGCATACTGGACTTCATCCTCGCCGCTGCTTCGTTCTTCCTCGCTTTCCTTCATAAGCTGCGACAGCATGATGATGCTGTTGAGCGGCGTCTTCAGCTCATGCGACATATTCGCCAGAAACTCTGATTTGTACTTGTTGGCCAGCATGAGCTCGCGCGCCTTCTGCTCCACCTCGCGTTTGGCCGCCCGGAGCTCGCGCGTCTGCCGCCGCAGCAGCATGTTCATTTTGCGCAGCTCATCCACGCGCTGCTGCTCCTTCTGAAAGTCGCGGATCGTGAAGATCAGCAGTCCGCTGAGCAGCAGCCGCAGCGGGAAGGAGTAGACGCCATAATCCAGCCAAAACGTCCGAAGGGACATCTGTCCGCCGATAGCCACGACGGCCGTCGCGTTCAGGGCGAAGATCACGTTCACCAAGACGAGGGTCACGAGGCTCTTGTGCAGAAAGCTCCATGGCTTCTTGCGCATCCAGGCGGATAACCACGTACAAATAAGACCGAGCACGGTCATGTTGACGCCGGCCAGCATCGCGGCGTTGTCCATGCCCATGAACCATCGTCCGAGTCCGATCCCGAAGCCAATCAGCGCAATGGCAGGCAGGCTCGGGAAGACGAGCACGGCAATAATGAGCGGCAGAAAGCGCAAATCCAGCACGAGCAAGCCGTCCACGCGAAGCCCGAACGCCATGGCCAGCCATCCGCCGATGATGAAGAAGGCAACCGTGATCGCGTATTTGACGCGGCTCGGCGCATATTGAAACAGGTACCGGTACCCTAGATCGAACATATAAGCCAACGCAATCAGCAGACTGATGTTGGCGAATAACGATTTTGCGAATTCAAATGTCAACTCATAATCCTCCCGCGCCTTTTATCTCCAGGACATTACCCGCTTCCGCCGAATTTGAAGCAGAGGCGGATAATTCCATCTGATTCAAGCGCATACTACCCTTAACCTCTGCCGGACGGTACGGTTTTCGAAGATGTTAGAAAAGGGTAAGCAAATCAAACAGACGGCTCATGTTCATTTTATAAGGGACTAAAATTCACCTGGTACACTGGCAGTATCAAGAAACGGAGGTACTATTCGAATGACCAAAGTGATCACCTTCAAAAATCGGTCTGTCCCGGTACATTATCCTTCCGAGCAGCTGTCCTACATGGAACTGCTCCAAAATAAATTGCAGGAAATGGAATACAACTTTGATTTCCGCAAGAAGTGGAAACGGATCAAGTCCGTCGAGATGATTCGCGACGTGGCCATTCTTCAATACAGCGACGGCACCAAGCTCTACTTGGAGGTCTGCTGAGGCAGCGAGCGTAAGCTTTTCCGTCCTATTCTATCCCAATCAGGCAGCCTGCATATCGTTCCGACCCGGCCATTCCAGCCGCGGTTCGCGCGATAAGCAGGCTGCCTTTCTTATTCAGTGCGGGGAATGGAGCAGAGAACGAGGCTAAGAACGAGGCTAAGAACGAGGCGAAATATCACCTATCCGGCTCTACAGAACCACTGCCCTGTCCTCATTGGCGGCTTCGAAGAGGTCGCGGGCTGCATACAGCAGCGGAACCCCCACCGCTTGCTCTGCCATAGGCTGCGATAACAGATACCCTTGATAATAATCGCAGTTCCATTCGCGAAGCAGGCGAAGCTGCGCTTCCGTCTCCACGCCTTCGGCCACGACCTCAAGGCCCAGTTGGTGGACAAGCGCGATCATCGCCCGAACGATCGCCTGCTCCGCGCTCTTCTCGCCGATGCAGCGAATGAAGGAACGGTCCAGCTTCAGCGTATGCAAGGGCAGCTTCCGCAGATAGGTCAGCGAGGCGTAGCCAACGCCGAAGTCGTCCAGCGCAATGCGCACGCCCATGCCGCGGAGCTGATACATGACCGTATTCTCGCTGTCGACATCGATCATCTTGCTTTCCGTAATCTCCAGCTCCAGGCATTCCGGCCTTGTCTCCGTCTGCCTGAGAATGCGCTGCAGCACGGAGGCGAAGTCGGGCACGCGAAGCTGCAGCGGAGATATATTCACGGACATGACGAGCTGGGCCATTCCCTTCGCCTGCGTGCGCCGAAGCATCCGGCAGGCCTCCCCAAGCACCCATTCGCCGATCTTCACGATCATGCCGCTCTCCTCCGCAAGCGGAATAAATTCGGCAGGCGACACCTCTCCAAGCTCGGGATGCCGCCAGCGAAGCAACGCTTCGAAGCCGCGGAGCGTCCCCGACGCTTCGTATAACGGCTGATAGTACAGCGAAAGCGCATTGTCGGACAGGATGGTCCGAAGGGAGCAGCGCAGCTTCTCCAACCGGCTGATCCGCGCCGTGCCCGCCTCCGTGTAGACCATGATGCGATTGCCGCCGGCCGTCTTCGCTTGTCGAAGCGCCGTATCCGCATGCCGGATGAGCAGCTCCGCCGTCTCGCCATGCTCCGGATAACGGCCTACGCCGATGCTGCAGCTGAGGTACTGGTTCTGGCCTCTTACGGGCAGCGCCTCTTCGACCGACTGCTTGAGCTCTTTGATCCACGTCTCGCACTGATCCTGGCCGCTCTCGCCGTCCGCCAATCCGAACAGCAGAAACGCATTCCCGCCGAGCCGATGGGCCTGGCAAGACCATGGCTTCGGATGCCGGACTCTTGCCGCGAGCTGACGGAGCGTTTCGTCGCCGAACGCCGTCCCCTTCGACTCATTGATAAGATGGAAGCGATCGACGTCAACGAGCGCCGCAAGCACGGTCCGGCCCGTTCTTCTCGCGAGCGTGACCGTCCTCGCCAGCATGGCGAATGCCGCTCTACGTCCAGGCAGTCCCGTCAGGAAATCGTATACTTCTTCGCGTGGCATCGTTTCCTTTCGTCGGGAGCTTTCTGTTCGCGCTTCTGAACGGCATTCTGTCTTTTTCATCTATTATGTCGCACCGCCTTTAATCGAATGGTTCGATCCTTGCCAATAGGCAAATTGTCCCATAAAACGATTAGAAAAGAAGCAGAGATCTATGAGGTGCATGTTAGATTTCAAGGGAGCGGCCGAATGAGCCGGCGCAACGCAAAAAAGCACGCTGCCGCAAACGAAGGGTTTGCGGCAGCGTGCCGATCCGTTCCTATATGAATTACTGCGGTGCAGGCACATCCTCCGGCGCGTATTTGTAGCCAACGCCCCATACGGTGCGGATGTGATGGGGTTCCTTCGGATTCTTCTCCACTTTGCGGCGCAGGTTGACGATGTGCACATCGATGGCGCGGTCCGTGACGAACGAGTCATACCCGCGGATCGCGTTGATTAAATCCTCGCGGCTGAATACTTTGCCCGGATGGGTCAGAAACAGCTTCATGATTTCAAATTCGGAGAACGTCGTCTCGACGAAAGTGCCGCGCACGAGCAGCAGCCTGCGCTCCGCATCCAGCTTGATTTCCTTCTCGGCCGAAATTTCGCCTTCCGTCTGTCGGCTCTTGGCCGCGCTTGCCTGCATAAGACGGGATCTTCGAATGAGGGCTTCGACGCGGGCGCTAAGCTCGTGCATGCTGAATGGTTTGCATAAATAATCATCCGCTCCGGCGCGCAGTGCCTGAACGCGTTCCGAAACCTCCGACTTCGTGGAGACGATCATGATCGGCACGGAGGAATGCTCGCGCATCCGGGCGCACAGCTCGGTCCCGTCCCAGTCGGGAAGCATGAGATCGAGCAGCAGAACATCCGGAACAAACTCTTCTAATAATTGCAGGCCTTTCTCACCATTCTCCGCCTGTTTGATTTCATATCCCTCGCCGGACATGTACATGGAAAGCATATCGCTCATCATCACATCGTCTTCGATAACTAAGAGCTTGTACATGACAGAATTTCACCTCTTGAAGGAATTCATCGATTTCAACTCAAACGCGGAGAACCAGCCAGGCGCGTTCTATTGATTTAAATATACAATAGGAAGATCTACCCAACAATAGAATGTTAGAAAATTGTTAGGGAACGATATCGGAAATGGCCGGGACAGCCGCGATTTCTTCCAAAAGCCGCCGCAGCGCTTCCTCCGCCTCGGCTGCCGCAGCCGAAAGCTCGGGCATGGGCCGATCTTCGCCAGCAGCCTTCAACACCCGCTCCAGCTGCTGCGCGGCTGCGGACAACGCATCCGCGGACAAATTGCCCGCGACGCCTTTCAGCGTATGCGCCATCCGGCGGGCAGCCGCATAATCGCCAGCCTGCAGCGCCTCCTGCAGACGCTCCCCGAAGGTTCGGTAGTCCTTGACGAAGAGCTTCAGCATATGGGCCAAAATATCCCGCTTGCCGTTCACTCGCTGCAGCGCTTCGTCCAGCCGCAAGCCCGGGATGCCCTGTTCGAGCCAATCTTCGCCTTCCGCAGGAACCGGCACATAGACCGTGCTGGCCGTCTCCCGTTCCTTCAGCTTGCCCTTGGCCGTCTCGTTTGGCTTGCTCTTCGCCGCGTCGATGCGCGGCTCCTTGCCGTATCGGAGCCATTTGACCATTGCCCGCATCAGCATGGCGGGGTCGACCGGCTTCGTCAACACGTCGTTCATGCCCAGCTGCATATAGCGGTCGTGGTCCTCCTGCATAATATTCGCCGTCAGCGCGATGATGGGAATACGGTCGTACTTGGAGTCCAGGCGGATCATGCGGGCCGCTTCATCGCCGTCCATTTCCGGCATATGGATGTCCATCAGAATCAGATCGTAGCGCTTGGCGGTCAGCATGCGAAGCACCTCGGTTCCGCTTTCCGCGACATCGACGCCGAGGCCCCACTCCCGCAGCTGCTCGACCGCAACGAGCTGATTGATGATGTTGTCCTCGGCAAGCAGAATCGTGCCGTCCAAGCGCTCCGGCATGACGGCCGCGGAGACCGTTTCCTCCAATCCGGCCGCGGCCTCGGGCTCCGTCCGGTCGAACAAGGTCAACAGGGATTGGTATAAACTGATGCGCGTGGCAGGCTTGACGAGGATTGCATCCGGCCGGTTCTCCGCAGGCAGCTTCAGCAGCTCCTCTCGGCCGTACGCGGTCGTGAGGGCAATCGTTTTGACCCCTGCTTCCTTCGCGGTCTCATGCATCGCGTACCAGGTTTCCTCCGCGTACATATCCGGCATCTCGAAATCCAGCAGCATCGCGAACGGCCGGACGCCGATACCGGACCTGGTCAGCCGCTCATGAGCGGATTTCCAGGACCACAGCGGAATCGGCAGCAGCCCGCTGTCCTCGAGGACGGTACAGAGGCGCTCGCTCATAAGCGCATGGTTCTCGACGACCCACACGGAGCACTCGCTGCCTGATTCAATGACGAATCGGTTCGGAAGCGGCGGCTCGGCGACAGCCATATCCAGCGTAAAGGAGAACACGCTGCCCTTGCCGATCTCGCTGCTTACTTGAATGGTGCCGCCCATGAGTTCGACCAGCCGCTTGACGATGACCAGGCCGAGCCCAGTGCCGCCGTATTTGCGGTTCGTCTCCGCGTTTGCCTGCACGAACGGCTTGAACAACCTGCTCTGCTGCTCCTCCGTCATGCCGATTCCCGTATCCTCGACGGTGAAGGCAATGCTGGCGCGGCTTCCGTCCCCCTCCTCGCCGGGCAGCGCCTGCAGCCGCAGCCGGACATAGCCGCTCTCCGTGAACTTGATGGCATTGATGCAGAGATTGAGCAAAATCTGCTCGATACGCAGCCAGTCGCCAATCAACAATTGCGGCAGCAGCTTCGGCGTCTCGGCAATAAACTGGAACTGCTCCTTGCCGCCGACGAATACGCCGAGCAGCTCCGTCAGCCGCTGAATGAGACTATACGGATCGAACGGCATTTCATTGAGCTCGATCCGGCCCGCTTCAACCTTCGAGAAGTCCAAAATATCGTTGATGATCGCCAGCAGCGCCTCGGACGAATCCCGCGTTTTATGCAAGTAGTCCAGTTGAAGAGGCGTCAGCTCCGTCTTCTGCATCAGTCCCGTCAGGCCGATGATGCCGGCAAGCGGCGTCCGGATCTCGTGGCTGATCTGCGCCAGAAAGTGGCTCTTCGCGACGTTCGCGCTCTCCGCTTCGCGCTTGGCCTGCTCGAGCTCGAACTGCACGCGCTTCGCTTCGGAGATATCCCTGGCGATGCACGAGTAGAACACTTCCCCCGTAAGATCGTCGCGGTGGACGACCAAGATTTTGGACACGGGAATGAAGGCCCCCTGCAGCGTGCGAAGCAGCGCCTCTTTCTCCTGATAGCCGATGGCGCGCGCATCCTCGATGCCGTCAAGCAGCTCGGCGATCGTGCGCTTCGGTACCTCGTCCATGTCCTTCGTCCCGAAGGTTTTCATCCCGAGCAGCGTCCTGCCCGCCTCATTGATGTAGAGCATCTGGCCTTGCTCGTCGAACGTGGCAATCAAATCCTTGGCCGCGCCCATTACCTTCAGCTGCCGGTTGCGGACATTCTCGGCCTGCTTCTGCTCCGTAATATCGCGCGCGATGCCCGCTATGCCGATAAATCGCCCTTCCCGGTCCCGCATGCCATTCGAGCTGTGGGCGACCGGCAATCGCGTGCCGTCCTTGCGGATATAATTCCACTCGCGCTCGTAGGTGAACTGCTCCTTGCGCAGCAACTCGAACACCGTAATGTCCGGCGGAATATGCCGGCCGTATTTGCCGCTGAGCCGTCTTGCTTCCTTGGCAATGTCCTGCGGGTCGATGAAGGTCAGCGCCGTAGCCTTATGCAGCATTTCCTCCGCCTTGTAACCGAGCAGCTGTTCCGCCGTTTTGCTGAAGTAGGTGACGCGATAATCGCTGTCCAGTACGATGAACATGAATTGATTTTGGTTGATCATGGCGTCCATCTGGCCGAACATCCCGCTCAGGTGGAGCTTCATTTGGTTCACGGAATTCGACAGCTGGGACAGCTCGTCCCCGCCCTCGTCGGGCACGTTATTGACGTCGAAGCGCCCGGCTGCCGCCGCCTCCGTCACGCTGAGAATTCGTTTGATGCGCGAAATGATCGGCTGCGAGAACAGGAAGAACAGCAGGGTCAGCACGGCCTCCGCGATCGCGATGGACAGAATCGAATGCCGCTTGATTCCAGACAGCGGCGCTTCGATCTCATGCAGCGGCACGTTCAGGGCGATATGCCATGCCGTCCCTTCCACCGCCCCGTAGAAGAGGAAGGAGTCGCCGGATTCCCCTTTCAATCTGGCATAGCCGCTTAGCTTCGTACGCATTTCCTCCAGCGTCGACGGAGACAGGTCCGGGGATAACAACGAATCCGATTCTTCCAGCTGGCCGCCTTGCCCGATCATCGACGACCCGTTATTGTACAGAAACACGCCGTCGCTCTCGCCTATGCGGACATGCAGCTGCTCTTTGAATATGCGCTCCGCGGACATCACGGCATCCAGGACGCCGATAATCCCGTTGTCCTTCCCATAGACGGGCACCTGGATGACGATGATGCTGGCGCCCCCGGATTGGCGAACGAACGGATCGGTCACCTCGACTTTGCCTTGCATCGCGGCGGCAAAGGACGGCTCGCCGGCGATCGCTATGACTTCTCCGCTGCTCAGCTCCGCGCGCCCGGCGGGATCGGCGAAGCCGATCGTAACGAATGGGGAACCGGAGCGTTCGAGCTCGCCGCGAAAATAAGCGAGCCGCTCGGGTCCAGTGCCGAACCGCACCTTCTCGGTACGGCTCATCACCTCCGCCTCCGCGCGGCGGGTAGCGATCCAGGCCGCCAGCTTGTCCGCCGTGTTCTGCACTTTCGTGCTGGCTTTATCGATCGTCGTATCGATGATCGTGCTTTTGGCAGCAGAGTAATTCCCATAGCCGACAATGGACTGCGCGCCAGCGGTCACCAGCAAAATAAGGACCAGCGCTTTCGTTCGAAGCGAGAATTTAACCAAAATTAACCCTCCTGCGGGTCTAAATATCCAGGCCGCATTCAATATCGCGACCTTTATTCATTGTTTCTGGTTGAAAAGTAGGAGTTCCGCTCTTATACTGTTCTATAAGCTAGACTAGCAATAGATTGCGAGGGGAACGCCGCATGACGCTTTCTACCGTTGTTTTTCAGAACTTAAAGACGCCGCTAGCCGTTGTCGTCGTCGGACAAGACGACGATTGTCACTTTAATCTCGCGAACAAAGCCTTCTCCAGACTGGTCGGCTTCTCCGGCGAAATGCTGGAAGGTTTGCCGCCGGACCGGCTATTCACCGAATGGGACCGAAGCACGCTGCTGTCGCTCGATCAGCAAGAGACCTCCCTGCTTCAGCACTTGGCCGGCGATGATCCGCTGCGCCTTCGATTGACCTGTGAGGCGCTGGGGGATACCGACGATGCCGCCTTCCTGCTGACGGTCGAGGATATCAGCGCCAAATGCTGGATCGATCGTATGAGCGAAGCTCGCGAAGTGTTGATAACCGGTATCTTGAACGACAGATTCATCATCGAACGTTACTTCAAGTACTACCCGGCGCCCGTCTTCGATCCCCTGTTCCCCGTAGAAGCCTTTATTAACGATTACGTGCAGGACGACGAAAGGGAACGCATTTTCTCCCTGTTGAGGCAGACCGTTCAGAACCGCAGCACGGATCACATCATTGTCCGCACCAAGGATCTAACCGGCTCCGGCCAGTTGGAACTGCATGTCACGTATCGGCCGTTCTACCATGGGGACGGCAGTCTGAAGAACATCGCCTTCGTCGTATCGCATATTCAACCGGTTGCCGGATTCGAGACAGCCCCCGTTGATTCCTCCGTTACCTTGAAAGTGCTGATGGCGCGAAGCTATATGTCTGCCCAGCAGCTATCGTCCGAAACCGGAATATCGATGCAAACCATCTCCAAGCTCCGCAACGGCAAAATCAATCGCCCCCAACGTCAAACGGCACTGCTCATCGCAAACGCGTTAAAGGTTTCGCCCCAGGATATTTGGCCCTGAAAAGCAAAATAATCGCTGAATCGGCAAAACCGCGGAAACTTGCGTCTCCGCGGTTTAGTGCGTTAAAGCGTTCCCCGGTTTATGGGATTCAGCATTACAGCGTTGCTCGGTTTATGGGATTAAGCATTACAGCGTTGCTTGGTTCATGGGATTCAGCATTAAAGCGTTGATTCGCGGGACGACGAGTTGCCGGTACCGCGGCATAAAATAGGTTTGCGGTACAGCCTCGCTATTACGTTGCATTTGTTGGTGTTTGCTGCCTTGTGTTCTACACAAACTTGCTATTTCCTCTGCCGTTTCCCTGTTGCCTTGTTATTGCACCGCGCGATGCACCAGTCGGAGCGAGCGGCTGCTTGCGGCGATTTCGGCAAAGAAATCGGCATCCACGGCAGCAAGACGCTGCCAAGCCTTCACGCATGTCGGACAGAAATGAACACCGCTGCCTTCGACGATGATGGCCATGGCTTCCTCATGCGACATCGCCTGCCGGTAGGAACGAGAAGACGTAAGTGCATCATAGACGTCGGCGACGGCCGTGACGCGCGCGAGCAGCGGAATCGTCAATCCGCTCAGACGGTCGGGATAGCCGGTGCCGTCCCATTTCTCATGATGCGAACGGATGACGGACAGCTCGTCGCCCAGAAATCCGAGCTGCTTGCACATGTCGTAGCCCGACACGGGATGACGTTCGATGATAAGGCGTTCTTCCTGCGTCAGCTTGCCGGCTTTGTTCAGAATCGCGTCCGGCACCTTCAGCTTGCCCACGTCGTGAACGACGCCGCCTTGGGCGATGGCGCGCAGCTCGTCCTTGGTCAGCTTCATCTCCTCGCCGAGGCGAAGGGCGTATAGCGCCACGCGGTTATTGTGTCCGGCGGTGTAGGCGTCCCGCGCCTCCGTGGCCATGATCAGCGCCTTCACGCTCGGCGTCTTGCATGCCTCCAGCCAAGCGCGCGGATCGGATTGGAACAGCACGCGCAGCGACGAGCTGAAGGAGCCTTGAGAGAAGTACTGCCGGACCAGCCCGACGAGCATGATCAGCATGGAGCCCAGCAGCAGCAGGTGGTACAGCCACCAGCTGAGATGCCAGGAAGTGCCTTCCACGATAATATATTGAGCCGCGAGAATGAGACTCACGCTGTAGACGATGGCGCGCTGCAGCGGAAATCCGGCATGCTGATAGGACTGCCAATAGCGGTACATCGTCCATAGGCAAGCCGAGCATGTAATGATGACCGCCACCCATTTGTACGGGTTGCTGTTGATCGGCAGCATGCCCATCTCGTGCGGCATCCAGAACGTATACATGCCTAGCAGCACCAGCAGCAGCAGCCACCCGGGAAGGAGCCATTGCCGCCATGCGGACAACCTTCGAATAAGCCAATGATCCGAGGATACGGACGATAAACACAGCCACAGGGAGGTTAGCAGAATGCTCAGCTGCGCGAACATGGCCGGCATATTGCCGGAATGAATGACGAAGCCCGGCGTCGTCAATCCGTGCAGCAAGAAGACGCCTGCCAGCGATAGGTAAGCAAGCGACATGAAGCCGACCTTAATGTTGCGCAGCCGCTGCCCCGTGATGCCGACGGCTACCGCCACGACCGTAGCCAGCGCCGCCACCAGGGTAACGAAAATAAAATGGCCCTGCGGCGCCTTCAGCGTAATATCGGCAGCTTGGTCCGAACGGAACCATTCGAACAGGGCAATCGGAAGAGCGACGGCCAGTATTGGGCCAATGATGCTGCGTCGTACCTGCATAACCAGAATTCTCCCCTTCATCCCTCATGTAATCGTTCCCGCCTGGCTGACTTGAATCGTGGTGAACATGCCGCCTGTCGGCAGCGTGAAGTTGTTGGCGTTATGATGCGGAATATGGCAGTGAAACGGCCAGTTTCCCGGATTCCAAGCCGAAAATCGCACGTCGCGGGTTTCGCCGGGCGATACGAGCACCGTGCTCTTGAGAAGCCGGCCCCATGGCGGCAGCTCATTCCCGTCAAGCGCGGTGACCAGCATCTGTACCCCGTGAAGGTGCATGGGATGCCCCTGCATGCCGAGGTTGGCCATTCGGATCCGCACCGCGTCTCCCTGACGGGCATGAAGCGGCGACGTGCTCGGGAAGCAGCGGCCGTTCATCGTGAAGAAATTAAACCCGTCGGATAAGGGATCCACCGCGTATGTACCCGGTATCAGCTGGCCTTTCGGCAGTCCGGCCACCGCGAATTCCTGCAGCATGAAGGCGTAATCGCGATCAACACCCAGTTCCTTAGCGTCCTGAATAATGAATAGACCGCCCAGCCCCATCATCTCTTGGCGAATCGTTTCGTAATGGCTGTGGTACATGTGAGTACCTGGAGGATTAATGATCGTAAAGGCATAGTCCGCATAATAGCCCGGCTGAATGAGCGGTGTCGCCTCAATGCCCGGAACGCCGTCCATCGCGTTCGGCACGTCAAGGCCGTGCCAATGCACGCTGGTCGCTTCCGGCAGCAGATTGACGACGCGAATCCGTACCCTGTCGCCCGGCTCCACGACGATCGTCGGTCCCGGGATCGAACCGTTATATCCGTAGCCTTGCATGAACAAACCCGGTAGCAGCTCCTGGCGAACGGGCTGCGCGATCAGCTCGAAGCACTTGACGCCATGATGAAGCGCATAAGGCAAAAGCGGCACATCCGGTGATTCCACCATTCCGCCATCCCCCCTTGGTCATAACCAACGAAGTGTATGCGGAGCGGCCGCGAGACATGAGAGCTTTCGGTGAAAAATAGTTCTTCCATTAAAAATATCGGCAGTGCGGCAGCCAAAATGTAGTGCTGTGGTCGCAAAAAAAGGCTTCGCAAGCCGGAATGGCCTTGCAAAGCCCTCATAATGAATTTACCGGTTGCCGACGTCGAGATCTCCGGAGCCCGTATGAACATCCACATGCACCGAACCGCTGCCGAACAGGAGATGGCGGACATCGTCATCGTCCGTGGAGCTTTTGGCCCCGTCCCAATCGTTGTCGAGATTTCCGGAGCCGCTGTCGTGAGTGATCTCGACATCTTCCGGCTTCTCGTCGGTCATAATTTCCACGTCTCCGCTGCCGGTCTTGAGCGAAGCCGGATGATCCAGCTTCTTGCCTTCTACCGAGATGTCGCCGCTGCCGGTCTTAACCGACAGCTCTGCCTCGGCATCCGCGAGCTCTACGTCTCCGCTGCTCACAGCCACATCCAATCGTTTCGCCGTGAGCCCGTTTGCCGACATGTCGCCTGATCCAGCTTTGAGCGTCACATTGTCCTCGGCGGTTACATCATGGAGCGCAACGTTGCCGCTGCCGATCACTACGGTAATCGATCCGCTCTGAAGACCGTTGATGTCCACGTCGCCTGAACCTCCGTCCAGCTCCAAGGTTTCCGTCTTGAGCGCTGCGATCGCATTGTCGCCGCTGCCGGAGTCCAGCTTCAGCTTGCCGTATTGCTGCTGCGGTACTTCCAGCTTCAGATCGACGTTCATGATGTTGAGACCGAATTGGAAGCCGAAATGTTCCTTGAGGCTGACCTTGAGCGTATCGCCGTCCTTCTTGAGTATAATGTCCAATTTGTTCAAATACTTCTTGCTCGCGCGGCCCGTCAGGCTCGCTTTCACTTCATTGCCATCTCCGGGCACGATCGTCAAGTCGACGCTGCCGGTCTTGACGTCGATGTTGCGAATGCCGTCCGCCGCGATCGATTGCTGCTTCTCGACCTTCTCCGTCCCGAAGGAGAAATCCCCGTTGTAGGCAAGCGTGCCTGCGGCGCCGATCAGTCCGATCACGAACAGAATGAGGCCGACTACGATCCAGTTTCTCATCCTTTTTTCACCCTTATCACTTTAGTATTGAATTTCAAGTATTGCAGCGTCAGTTTGGCGAAAGCCTTTGTCAGCCAGTGTACGCCGGCCCCCATCAGCATGCCGAGTCCGATCAGCGCCAGCGCGATGAACGACGCCTGCACACTGGTAACGGCAGAGCCGAATATGCCTTCGTACATGACCATGAGGGACGAGAATGCCACTGCCACCGCCGTTGCCCAAAGCGCAATCAACACGCCGAGTATCGCGACGAACGGTCCAAGTACGAAAATCAAATTGAAAAATCCGAGGCTGACGGCCGCGAACACCGCTCTAGACACAAGGGTAATGCTGCCGCTCTTGGTGCCCGCCTGGTCGACGCGGTAATTCAGCAGCATCTCCTTCGCGATCAGCCTCGGATCGCCAAGCTCGCTTGCCGCCTCTTCTTCGCTGCGTCCAAGCTCGGCCGCGACGCGAAAATGTTCTTCGTAATCGTACATCCATTCCCGGCGCAGCTTCTCCGGCACGGGCGCTAGCAGCTCCCACAAGTGACCCAAATACTGCTCTCTGATCATCGCTCTACACCTTCCTTAATGAGTTCGTCAACCGCGACGGAGAACGTTCGCCATTCGCGAATCAGCTCCATGAGATGGGCATGGCCTTGCGGCGTCAGCTTGTAATATTTGCGCGGCGGCCCCCCGCTCGATTCCTGGAGGTACGTGGAGAAGTAGCCCTCCACCGTCAGTCGGTTCAGCAGGGGATAGACACTGCCGACCGCGACCTCGAATTTCGACGACATCGTCACTGCGAGCTCGTAGCCGTACCGGTCCTCCCAAGCCGTCAAGGCCAGCACGCACAGATCGAGCACGCCCTTCTTAAATTGCACATTCATTCGCAGCGCCCCTATTAGTTATCGTTGAGTATTCATCATAGTTGAATAGCTGGCTAAAAAATAAAGAGCCGATCGCTCTGTTAGCTATACTATATCACCAGCTATTCATCATTGCAATATAGTGGATTAAAAAAATCATCCTGTTCTGCCGGCACTTTAGTCGGAACCGTACAATATGGTATGATTTTCTCATCTCAATTGAAAATGATGGAGGCCAACCATAATGACTCACCAACGATATGAAGTTACGCAGCATGAGGACGTATATCCTCTATATACCCTGAAGGATGCGGAGACAAGCTCCTCCGTCACGATCTGTCCGGAGCGCGGCGCCATCGCGATCAGCTGCAAGCTGCATGGCGAAGAGCTGTTCTACTTCGACCGGGCGACGTTCGTCGACCCGCAAACGAACATTCGGGGCGGCAATCCCGTGCTGTTCCCGATTTGCGGCCAGCTGGTAGACGGGCAGTACGAATGGAAAGGCGAAACGTACGCGATGCGGAATCATGGCGTCGCGCGCAATCGTCCTTGGGAAGTCGTATCCGTCTCCCAAGACGGCGAAGCGTCGCTGACCGTTCGCCTGCGCAATGACGACAGCACGCTGGCGGAATATCCGTTTGCGTTCGAGCTGCTCTTCACGTATGCGCTGGTTGACGGCGAACTGCGGATCCGCCAATTCTACCGCAACCTGTCGATTCGCAGCATGCCGTTCTACGCGGGCTTCCACCCGTACTTCCGCGCGGAAAGCAAGAACCTCGTCTACGACACCGATGCGACGAAATACCTCGATTACAACGACAATGTCGTCAAACCGATCGAAGGCAGCATCTCGCTTGAGGGGCTTAAGGAATCCGTTGCGCTTCTCGACGCATCGGCGCGCCGCATTGCTTTTCCGGGGCCGGAAGGCGGCACCATCACCTTGTCCTACAGCGACGCGTTCAAATACGTGGTGCTTTGGCAGGTGAACGGTTCGCCATTCGTATGCGTGGAGCCGTGGATGGCCTTGAACAGCGCCTTGAACACGCGGGACGAGCTGCCGGAGCTTGCGTCCGGCGGACAGCTGGCGCTTGAGCTGGTCATCGGATTCTCCCGCTAACCGGCAGCCTCGTCGCATCGACAACTCGCTTACGTAGGCTTGGTCGGAAATGACGGTCAGTGCGCCGCGCTCGCGGCAGCAAGAAGCTATGGAGGAAAGAGGGAGATTCGGACATGGAGCAAACGGAACCAATCGAACCGGAGCAGACGGACGCGGTGCAGCATGGTCAAACCGGCCAGACGGAGCTAACTTGGGATAAGGCGGACAGCTCGCAGGCGAATGCCCCGGGGCGGGCAGCGCTAAGGCGGATGGGCAGCTCGGATTTGGAGCTCTCTCCCCTTGGCCTCGGCTGCTGGCAGTTCAGCAAGGGCAGCGGGCTGGTCGGCAAATTTTGGCCGGTCCTGAACGATGCCGACATCGTCTCGATCGTGCGGATCAGTCTGGCCGGCGGCATCAATTGGTTCGATACCGCGGAAGTCTACGGCGGCGGCCAATCCGAGGAAGCGCTGGCCAAGGCGCTGAACGAAGCCGGAGCTAATCCCCGCAACGTCCGCGTCGCGACCAAATGGTGGCCGATCATGCGAACCGCACGCAGCATTCCGCGCACGATCGATGAGCGGCTCCGCCGTCTGAAGGGCTGGCCGATCGATCTGTACCAGGTGCACCAGCCGTACTCCTTCTCCTCGGCGAGCGCCGAAATGAACGAGATGGCGAAGCTGGCGAAGGCCGGACTCATCCGCAATGTCGGCGTCAGCAATTTCTCCGCGGCGAAGATGCGCGAAGCGGACAAGGCGCTGCGCGCGCACGGACTCCGACTGACGTCCAATCAGGTCAAATACAGCCTGCTGGATCGGCGCATCGAGCGCAACGGCATCTTGGATACGGCCAAGGAGCTCGGCGTCGCCATCATCGCTTATTCGCCGCTCGAGCAAGGCTTGCTGAGCGGCAAGTTCCATAAGAATCCGGAGCTGGTCAAAGGCATCGCAGGTCCCCGCAAATTCTCGGGCAGCTTCAAGCCCGCGAGCCTGCAGCGGACGCAGCCGCTGATCGACCGCCTGGACGATCTCGCCGGAAAATACAGCGCGTCGCCAAGCCAAGTCGCGCTGAACTGGCTGATTCATGCCAACGGCGAGACGGTCTTTGCCATCCCCGGCGCATCCAAGCCTCATCACGCGGAAGAGAACGTCCGCGCGATGACCTTCGCGCTCCATCCGGACGAGCTGCGCGAGCTTGCCGAGCTCTCGGAGCTGTGCGGGCGGCGCTAGGCTGGCCGCGTAGTGCTTGAACAATAATTCCGATCCCGGCAATCGTATGCTCGGCTTTCCATCGCGCGATTTCCTCTACTCGAATCCAAAAAGGGCCATCCCCAAGAAGCGGCACGCGCTTCGGGGATGGCCCTTTTTCTATTTTCAGTCTCGAATCGATCTCTCTATTCGATTACTCTTGACGAGTTCTATTACCAATTGAACTCCCTCGTCGGATACGCTCGTCCGTTACTCCTCTTATTCGTCCTCCGCGAACACCGGACGAACGGTCAGCTCGAACGCGAACGACTTCTCGTCGAAGCGGTAACGTTCGTTAAGCTCCGGTCCGCAGGAGTTCGAACCGATGCCGCCCATGCGGTAGTCCGCGTTCACGATCGTCTCTTTCCGCGGCCGAAGCATATGCGTATGGGTCGCTTCGGTCAAGTCCCGCGCCGTAAAATGCGACGCTTGGAACGAGAACGTATCCGCCGCTTCCAGGCGCAGCCCCATGCCGAGCGCGTTGGTGACGGTCGCCCACTCCGTGCCGTAGCGCGAGCCGTTCTCCTGCGGCTTCACGTACGACTCGAACATGCCGTCCACGGTCGTCCGATACTTGCCCCGGCGAACGCTGCGGCGCTTGTCGATATAGTTTTCATGCGGCCCGTTGCCCACGTATTCCACCGCTTCGCTGCCCGCTGGCATGACGAGCTCAAGCCCGAAGCGCGGCAGATGGGTTGCGCTGTTCTTCACTTGCATATCTGCGCGGAGGCGGATAACGCCTGCCGCATCCACGGTCCACAGCGCTTCGCCCTGCAGAATCGGAGTCCGGATGTAGCCGCCCAGCGAGAAACGGACGCGAATCGCAGCCGTACCGTCGGCCCCGCGCTCCCAAGCGGAATCGTACACCTTCATCTCCGCGCGCTGGAAGCCTTCGTTCTCCCAAGCCGTGCGAATGCCCCGGTCGTTGTCCGTCGGCGCGCGCCAAATTTGGAAACGCAGCGGCTCCGAGATCAGCTTCACGCCATTCTTCGTAATCGCCGTGAACGTCCCTTGACGCAGATCGAAGATATGGTTGAAATCAAGGCCGCTCAGCTTCAACGTGCTGCCGTCCTCCTCGGCCGACAACGCAGCCGCGCCGCTTGCGGTTGCTTTCGATCCGGCTAGCGCGGTAGCAGGAGCAGTAGCGGATATCGTGCCGAGCCGGAATTGCTCGAACGTCACCTCATAGCCCGCTTCCGCCCACGCCGTCTCTCGGTTCAAGCGGCAGGAGAGCGTAAGATCGCATGCGCCGTCCGCTGATTCGTCCCATCCGCAAGGCAGTTCGATCACCTGCGAGGCATGCGGTGCGGCTTCAAGCCCGTCGACCCAGCCTTGGCGCAGCAGCTCGCCATCCCGCTCCAGCTTCCAATGCAGCGAGAACTGGGAGAGGCCGATGAAGTCCTGCAGGTTCGTCACTTTCACCAAGCCGCTCGCGGCATCCTCCGCCTCGAAGCGTACGGGAGCGATAACTTTCTTGAGCTCCAGCAATCCCGTATGCGGATTGCGGTCCGGCGATACAAGGCCGTCGATGCAGAAGTTGCCGTCATTCGGCTTATCTCCGAAATCGCCGCCGTAGGCAAAATAAGACTGCCCGTTCTCCGCGATCTGCGGAATGCCGTGATCGCACCATTCCCAAACGCAGCCGCCCATCAGGTTCGGGTAGCGATAGATGATGTCCCAATAATCCTGCAGATCGCCTGGTCCGTTCCCCATGGCATGGCTGTATTCGCAGAGGAATACCGGCTTGATTTGAGCAGGATCCTGCCCGTACCGCTCCATGTCCTGCAGCGAAGCGTACATCCGGCTCTCGACGTCAAGGCTGCTCGTGTCCTCGCTGCCCTTATAGCCGACGGTCGCACCCTCGTAATGAACAGGACGCGAGGCATCGCGGTTACGCGTCCATTCCGCCATGGCAATATGGTTATGGCCGTAGCCGGACTCGTTGCCCATCGACCACATGACGACGCACGGCTGGTTCTTGTCCCGCTCCACCATCCGGGAAGCGCGCTCGACGAACGCGGCCTTCCAGGCCGGATCGTTGGATAAGCGATGGAACGCGCCATCCTTCCAATCCTCCGCCATGCCGATGCCGTGGCATTCCAGATCGGCTTCGTCGACGACATAGAAGCCGTATTCGTTGCACAGTTCCAGGAACCGAGGATCGTTCGGGTAATGAGAGGTACGGATCGTGTTCACGTTATGGCGCTTCATCAGGTTCAAATCCTCGATCATATGCGCGACCGGAATCGTCTGGCCGAGGCTCGGGTGAGAGTCGTGGCGGTTAACGCCCTTCAGCTTCACCGCCTGTCCATTGATCCGGAATACGCCGCCGTCCGTCGTGACCGTCTTGAAGCCGACCGGGAACAGCAAGGTTTCCTCGCCGCAATGCAGCGCCAGATCGTATAGGTACGGCGTCTCCGCCGTCCACAGCAGCGGCTTGTCCACGTTCAGCGTAATCGTCCCTTGACCTGAGATATCGGCCGTCCCTTCGGCAATCAGGCTGCCGCCGGCATCGCGAAGTTCCGCTTTCGCGCGCACATCGCCCGTTGCTTCGATCTCGACGTCAAGCGAAGCGCGGCCGAAGCCTTCCTCGAACGACTGACGGTTAAATACGTCGCGGATATGCGCTTTGTCCCGAGCGAGCAGATACACATCCCGGAAAATGCCGGTATACCGCCACAAATCCTGGTCCTCGATATACGTGCCGTCGCACCATTTCAATACCATGACCGCCATCCGGTTGCGGCCCGGACGCACATGAGGCGTAATGAGAAACTCCGCCGGCACGCGGCTGCCTTGGCTGTATCCGACGAATTCGCCGTTCACCCAGACATAGAAACAGGAGTTGACGCCTTCGAATACGGCATATTGCTCTTTGCCGTTCCAATCGTCTCCGAGCTGGAACTCGCGGACATACAGACCTGCGGGATTTTGGTCCGGCACATAGGGCGGATCGCACGGAATCGGATAGGCCACGTTCGTGTAATGCATTTGGTCGTATCCGTTCGTCTGCCAGCAGGAAGGGACGATCAGGTCATCCCAGGCGGCGATGTCCGTGGCTTCTTCCCAGAAACGCTCCTCGACGTTTTGCACCGATGCATGATATTGAAACTTCCAATTGCCGTTCAAGGTCCGATAGAACGGGGAATGCCCCCGTTTGCGGCGCTTCGCCGAAGCGGCGTCCTGATAAGGTACGTAATACGCACGAGGTGCCTCGCGATTGACTTGAAGCTTCTCCGGATTTTCCCAATAACGTTCGATTGCGATCATGCTGTAATCATCCTTTCCGTAGTAGCGGCTTGCGCCGAACAATTCGTTCTCCGTTTCGATCATTACATCGTCATTATGGAAGCAAGGCCCCCGATTGACCAGGGTAAATTTTCCTGAATTTGAATAAGAGTGCTGTCACTTCGATTGCCGCTTCGATCTGCCGATTCGGTCTTTCCCTACACGAAATCAACGGCAAACATTTGATAGACGCTGGCCGGCCAGGTGTGGAACCGGTCGCGCAATCCGTCGCCGCTCAGCGCATCGAAGTTCTCGGCCATGCCGCTCTTCGCGCATAGCGCGACGAAACGCCGCGCGATTTCGCTAGACAACACTGTCTCGCCCGCATGGCGCAAGCCGTCCGCGATAATAAACACGGTCGGCGCCCAAATAGGCCCGCGCCAATACCCGTCCGGTCTGTAGTGCGGACTGTCCGGCCGCTGCGTCGCCAGTCCCCATTCCGTCAGGAACGGACCTTCCGGTCCAAGCTCGGCCGCCATCCGCTGTAGGATCGGCTGCGGGAGCCGCGCGCCTAGAATGACAGGCATCCAGTGGAGAAGGCTTCCCGTATCGATGGTCTCGCCGTCCGCGCAGTGCTTCGCGATGAACTTATCGCCGTTCCAGAAGTAATCGATCATCCGCGCAAGGAAGGTCTCGGAACGTACCTTCCATGCCGACGCTTCATCCGGCTTGCCGATCCGGGCCGCGACCTCCGAGAGCACCTCCATCTGAATGACGAGGAAGGCGGACAAGTCCGGACTCTCCACCGCGCCGGCTTTACTGAACACCGTCGAATTGTCCCAGCCGCTGTCGTTGCCGTGATTGTATTGCGGAATGCCGTTACCGTCGTAATCGCGCGATGCGAACCACCATTCCGTCCAAGCCGACAACTTCGGATAGAACATCTCCAGCTGTTCATTCGTAATGCCATCCGTGTGCTCCAGCATGTACCGAAGCGCCCAGCCGTGAACGGGCGGCTTCGTATAATTCCAGACGATTTCCCGATTCTTCACGAAATCCGGAATGGCGCCATTCTCGTCCTGATAATCGAACGGAACCATCAGCTGATCCCAAGCGAAATCCGGCTGCAGCCTTGCAAGCGCCATGGCATTGAAGCAATGGTCCCAGCTCCAAACGCCGTTGAATCCCGGCGAAATCAACATCGTCCTCCGTGTCAGCAGCCCCGAGGGAGACACGATCGGTACGTACTGCGTATACGCAGCCAGCTCGCGCAGCTTGGGATGACCCGCATCCTCGGTCGGGCACAGCGCCAGCCAATCCCGGAACGACAGCTCCGACTCGGCGAGGCATTCGTCGAAGCTCTGCGGATAATTCCGTTCGCGCCAGCTCGTATCGAACGGTTCCAGCACGATCTCGGCCGTGCCGCTCGCCGCATCCGGAAGAAAATCAAGCGTCATCGACTCGCACGTAATGCCGTCCCATGGCGCGTCGATGCCGGTGCTTCCCTGCAGCGTCGTGATCATATATTGCTTGCGCGAGCGGAACGCATTGACCTGTATGCGGTTCTCTCCGCAGAAGAACGGATAATCGGCCTTGTAGCCGCGGTCGTTCGGCTCTCGACGGTACAGACGGAAGCCTGCAGCCGTTCCGCGAATCCGAAGATTCCCCTCCGCATCCAGCAATAGCTCCACCTTGCCGTCCTGCGTGCGCAGCGTTACGTTAGCTGGCACAACTTCTTCCTCGAACGGCATCGGCTGTCCGCCGCCATCGAGCGGAATCACTTGGAACGCCTCTCGCGGGTTGGCGTCACTCTGCAGCGTGCTCATAAAGATGCCCGGCCCGCCAGCCGTATAAAAGCCGTCCCTGCGCACGATTTCAAGCCATGCGCCCGGACGGCTGAAAGACATCTTCGTCAAATCAATGTGCATAAATCACTCATCCTCCTACACGACTGTATGAATGCATAGGTCCTACTTAATCCGATGCTGCCGCATCGAAACCGCAAGGCGCGCACCGGTTACCCCAGTGCACGCCTTGTACGGCCGTATGTCCGGCCTAACCTTTTACGCCCGTCGTTACGATACCTTCGACGATATAACGTTGACCAAGGAAGAACGTGATCAATACAGGAATAATGAGTATGATCGCCGCCGCCGTGGCAACCGGCTGGATGATCAGCTTCGTGCCCTCAGCCGTATAGTTGATCGTACTGAGCGCGGTGGCAAGCGGATAATGATCCTGCTTCAGGAACATGAACGGCCCCATGAAGTCGCCCCACGCACCTTGGAACGTCAGGATCGAGACGGTCGCGATAACAGGCAGCGACATCGGCAGGAAGATGTTCCAGTACGTACGGAAGATGGAGCAGCCATCGATTTTCGCCGCATCCTCCAGCTCCTTCGGAATCGCGGAGAAGAACTGACGATACAGGAAGATGAAGAACGCGTTACCCCCGATTCCCCAGAATATCCAAGGCCAAAATGTATCGATCAAACCGTAGTTATGAAACAAAATGTACTGCGGAATTTGCGTAATGATGCCGGGCAGCATCATCGTCGACAGCACGATCATGAATAGCAAGCTGCGTCCCGGAGCGTTGATCCGCGCGAAGGCGTACCCGACGAGTCCGCTTGTCAACGTGGACGTGCAGAGCGGGATAAGGCAAAGAATGACTGAATTTTTGAAAAAATGCCAGAAATCGATCATCGTCGTCGCATACTTGAAATTCTCCGGGTTAAAGCCCGAAGGCACCAAGCCCGGCGTCGTATTCCAATCACTGAAAGCGTTAGCCAGTGCAATATATAACGGGAATATGAAAATGATGGAGAAAAAAATCAACGCCGCGTATAACGGAAGGCTTCCCTTTTGGGATGGGTTTGAAGTATTCACGGCATTATCACTCCTGATCCGTTTCGTAGTGAACCCAATATTTACTCGTCGTGAAGACGATAATCGTCAGTGCAAGAATAGCCAAGAACAGAATCCACAGCAGCGCCATGCCGTAAGCAAACCGTTGGAACGCGAAAACTTGCTGGAAGGCGTGTACGAAGTACAAGTAGTTCGGTTGAATCGGACGAGCGAGAAGCTCCGCACCGTTCAGCAAGATCGGCTGCATGTAAATTTGCAAGGAGCCGATGATACCCATGATAACGTTGAAGAAAATAACCGGCGTCATCAGCGGAATGGTCAAGTGGATTGTCCGCCTGAACGTTGTCGCGCCGTCAATCGAAGCCGCTTCGTAAAGATCGCGCGGAATGCCCTTCAACCCCGCCAAATTAACCAACACTCCGCCGCCCGCTCCCCACATAAGCATGGTAATCAGGGACATTGTGGCATAGTCATAGCCAAGCCAGTTCACCGCCGGCAAACCGAACATATCCAAAATACCGTTCAAAATACCGTTGTTGCTGGAGAAAATAAACTTCCACATGATGACGCTGGCCAAGGGCGGTACGATGGACGGCAGATAGAAAATCGTCCGGTAAATGCCTACGCCTTTCACCTGTCTGCTCAGCAGCATCGCAAGTCCGAGTCCGATCAACACCTGCAATGGTACGTTGAAGGCCGTGACGTACAACGTTCTGCCGAGCGAGTACATCGCATCGGAATCCGTAAATACCTTGTGGTAATTATGGAACCCTGTCCATTTCAGATGCTTGATATTAAATCCGTAGTAATTGGTGAAGCTCAGATAAAGCCCGTACAGCATCGGAAACAAACCAAATATGATAAAAACAACGAACCACGGCGATATCATCGAATAGAACGCGATTGTACGCTTCGTCTTCTCCTTCATAATTCCACTCCTTTATGGACAAAGAAGGGGAGAGTTCTGCTGGGAACCCTCCCCGGTAGTCTTTACTCGTTGTCGAAGGTTTTACTGGCTGTCGACTGCGTCTTTCGCTTCTTGGATCGCAACGTTCGCGTCTTTGGTCATGCCAGCGACCGCGTCGTCGATATTCGATTTGCCGAAGTAGAGCGGTTGTACGTATTTATCGAAGATTGCCCAGCCGCCGCCCGCAAGGTACGGGTTCACGTTCAGGTATTGGCCTGTGTAGTTTTGCTCGTCTTGGAGCACCGTGTTCACTTGCTTGTCGAAGTCGGATACCTTCGGCAGCAGTTCCATTTTGCTCTTGAACGCCGGGAGACCCCAGCCTGTCGAGGCACGATCGTCGGCAGGTTTGCCGCCGAAGAACCATTCGTAGAATGTCCATGCTTCGTCCGGATGTTTAGTAGCTTTGTTGATGACAGCGCCTGTTGCGCCGCCCGTCGGTGCTACGCGAGCTCCGTTTGGAGCGATCGGCGTCGGCAGCATGCCGTAGTCTTGCAGATGCGTTTTGGCGCCTTCGTTGTTGCGGATCGCGCCGCTGTACCAGTAGCCGTCGATGATCATGGCCACTTGATCCTTGAAGAAGAGGTCGCCGCCGGATGTTTGGTCATTGTTGACGGAGTTCGGTCCGACGTTGCTCTTCACTGCGTCTACCCACATGTTGATGTAGTCTTTGACTTCCGGTTTGTTGAAGTCAACGGAGCTGTTGTCGTCCGAGCTGATGTTCACGCCTGCGCTAAGCAGGTATTGGAGCAAGTTATTGAAGTTCGGTTCCGTTTTGCCCCATTCGTTGGCAGCCAGACCGTATTGCTTGATTTTGTCGCCGTCTTTGATCGTCAGCTTCTTCGCCAGATCCATCACTTCAGGCCACGTCAGCGGCTTCGATGCATCCGGTACCGGTACGCCGGCAGCGTCGAACAATTTCTTGTTATAGAAGATGGCATAGTCGTTGGACCAGTCTTTCGGCAAGCCGTATACCGGGCCCGTGCCGACCGTCTTGCCGTCGAAACGGTATACGTTCGAGATCGGAAGCAGATCGTCCTGCTTGATGATGGTGCTCGTGTTCATGCGGTCCGTCAGGTCAAGCGCGATGCCTTTGATTACATAGCCCGGAAGATCGAATACCCCGGACAGACGGATAACGTCAGGCGCGTCGCCCGTTGCTAATTGCGCAGCCAATTTCGTTGCGTCGACCGCATCGATTTGGATCTTGATGTTCGGATGCTCTTTCTCGAACTCGGCGATTTGCTCTTTGGACAGCTCGCCGTCGGAAATGCTCGTGCGGATCGTAACGACTTCCCCGCTTGCCGGCTTGTCTCCGCCATTGTCTGTGCCTGCATTGTTGGCAGGAGCGTTGCCGCCGTTGTTCGTTGCCGGTGCATTGGCGCCATTGTTCTCAGCCGTATTTCCGCCGTTGTTGTTGTTGCTTCCGCAACCGGATAACACCACTGCAGCGGCTGTAACCGCCGTCAGCATAATAGACCATTTTCTCAACTTCTTATCCCCCTTGGAGAAGCTCTTGATAATTTGTTGCTGAACTAAGGATACCATGCGAAATGTAAGCGTTTGTATAAGATGATCCTCCAATTTTACGGGGTAATCGTATGGTGTTCCGGACAGCGATCGCCGGTAGAATTTAACCGGTATCCGCTCAAAAAAAGACTGCCGGCAGATCTTGCAAGCCTGCCGGCAGCTTTGCGTTATTGCTTATAAACCCTGACGTAGTCCACGTACATATCGATCGTGCCGTTATAGCGGGATAGATCCATCGGCCAGCCGTTGCCGCCGGCTGCCAGATTCAGCATGAAGAACATCGGCTGCGTCTTGGATAGATCCGTCGTCGGATGGCGGCCGACCTCGATACCGTCCAGATAGTAGATCGTGTCGGTCAGCGTAATCTTCGTTCCGTACACATGCGGCGTCATGGCCCATCCTCCGCCGCCGCCGATCGTGTTCATCGGCTGCTGCTGATAGATGCCGCCCGTAACCGTACTGGTATAGTTCCACGTATGCGAGGACGTCCAGTAGCCGTAATCCTGGTTCGGATTGCCGGCTCCGCCCCCGCCGTAAGCTTCGATCGTGTCCAGTTCATCCGCGGGTACGGACAGTCCTTGGTACGTGTTCTTCGTCATGAGCCAGAACGCCGGCCAGCTGCCTGGCGCGGAGGGACCGATCAAGCGCGCTTCGAAGTACGCCGGCGCTTGGGCGGTAATGCCCGTGCCGTCGAGCTTGAGCGAGGAGATCAAGCCTGCCGTGTTCTTGTTGGCGTCCGCGCGGATGCGCAGGTACGTGCCGACTTGGGAGAACGGATTGCCCGTGCCCGTCGGATCGGCGAACGGAATGAGACCGAAGTCGCCGCCGCCCGGCTTATGCGCGGCATACGTCGCGCCGCTGCCGTTGCTCGAAATCGAAGGCATCGTATTGAAGTCGTCCGAGAACACGAGCGACATGCCGCTCGCCTGCGCCGGCGCCGCCGACGGCATGCCTTCGTTCCAGGTCACGCCGCCCGTATTATACAGCTGCAGGTAGCTCGTGTCCGACACGCTGCCGTTCGTGCCCGTGATGCGCACCGAAATCGGACCATGCGGATAGCTGTTCGCCGGGAAGACGAACGAGCCGTGACCCGAAGCGTCCAGCGTCACCGTCGCGACCGTGCTGTCGGAGCCGTACGTGCCGCCGGGGAGCCAGCTCTTCGCGGTCGCTGTCGTGAGTCCCGGCGCCACGATGTTGATCGTGGTATTGCCGCTGACGTTCGCGCCGTATGCCGGCGAAGTGACGGACACCATATTCTGCGGATAGAACGCCGGCGGCGTCGGACCGCTGTCATACTGGAGCTTCCACTGTTCCGACCACCAGTTGCTGTCGCTTGGAACCGATGTCCGATTGGCCGTCGGGTACCCGAACTGATCTTCTACGTTGAGGAACCCGTTATTGGATCGGTTCATGATCGATAAGAATTGCCCGGCTACCACGTTGATCGCCCAGTGGCTCGTCGTGTTGGTCGACGCGATGTTGGAACAGACGACCTGCGTCGCGCCGCCGCTGATCTCCATGTACTTGCCGGTCGATTTGTTCTTGATCCGGTAGTAGCCGCCGGACACGTCCTCGAGGCTCCAGAGGTACGTATCGCCGCTGCCCGTTCCGTAATTCACCCGCGTGCCGCCGTCGTAGAGATACTGGGTCGACAGCCAGCGGCTCGGGATTTTGTAATACGTCGTGCCCGTCGGCGGAGGCGTCGTCGTCGACGTGCCGTCGACGTCCGTGAACGTGGACGTGTTCAGCTGCGTCGTATCCGTCGAGGTTACGGCCAGCCCCTTGAGCGTATTGGTACCCATCGCGATCGTCTGCGGGGTGCCGATCTGCGTCCAGCTCGTGCCGTTCGTCGAATAATAGCCCGTGAACACGTTACCCGCGCGCGTGATCTTCAGCCAGACCGGCGAGAATACGCCGCCTACCTGCACGCCTTGCGCATCCGTGCCGGCTGCGTTCCGGTAAACCATGAGCAGTCCGTTCATCGTCGAGAAAATCGAGAATTGGACGGAGCCCGTGGAATTGTCATTGCGAATCATGATGCCGGTTTTGGCCCAGGATTGGGTATACTGCATCGTTGCGACCTTGGCAATAATGCTGCCGTCGCCGCTGAGCGGCGTGGAGGCGAATTGGAACGAATCGTTCTTGCCCCATACGTCGCTGCCGGCGCCTTTTACCGTAAACGTTCCGTTCGTCGTGTTGTAATCCGAGCTTCCCGCCACTCCCGTCGTGCCGATGTCCGCGTTCGACCAGCCGGTCGGCAGCGGCGAAGCTTCCGCGACGCCGTAGGCGATCGGCAGCACGGACAAGAGCAGAGCAATTAACAGCAATTTCACCATCGCTTTCTTTCCGCTTAATCGCATTGCAATTTCCATCTCCTCTTCGAAAGAATGGGTTTACAATGGTACCTGATTTCGCGGTCACCCCCTCCTAGAAACCGAACTCGCATTCAGGATATCACAGGGGCTGGTAGCGTATAATATGGCGATCTTCCGATTTGTACGGTATTTCCTATGGACTTTGCAAGGGCACGCTCAGCGTGATTGCCGTCCCTCTCATCTCGCTGCTTTCGATCGTCATGGACATCTGTTCCTTGTAGATCAGCCTGAGCCGCTGGTAGACGTTGCGCAGCCCGATGCCGTTCTCGTCGCTTTGCTCTTTGCCGTATTCCCGCTGCAGGTCCGTTCTCACATGCTCCAGCGTTTCTTTGTCCATGCCGATGCCGTTATCGGCGATTCTCACCTTCAGATAGCCGTTCTCCTCCGATGCCGAGACGACGATGAGACCGCCCTCTTCCCACCCCTGGAAGCCATGCTTGATCGCATTCTCGATGATCGGCTGGAGCACGAATCTCACGATCGGCTTGCCCCGCAGTTCATCCGGCACCTCGTAGTTCACCTCGAAGCTGTGCCCGAAGCGGATTTGCTGAATGGTCACGTAATTGGCGACATGCGCCAGCTCCTTCTCCAGCTCCACGATCCCCGAGCCTTTGGCGATGCTGTAGCGGAACAAGTCCGCCAGCGCGCCGACGATGGCGCTCACCTCGAGATTGCCGCTTTTCATGCTGCGCATATTGATAACTTCCAACGTGTTGTACAGAAAATGCGGATTGATCTGGGCCTGCAGCATATCGAGCTCCGCCCGTGTCTTCATGGCGATCAGCTCGTTTTCTTCTCGCATGACGCGGTCCAGTTGATCGATCATCCGGTTGTAGCTGCGCACGATGCCGCCGATCTCCGTATGATCGAAGTCATCCAAGCGCAAGGACAGATCTCCTTCGCCGACCCGCAGCATCGTCTCCTTCAGCCGATGGATCGGCTTGACCAATTGGATCGCGATCGCGACCGCCACCACGACCGACAGCAGCAGAACGATGGACGTGAAGAGCAGGAATTGCTCCTGGTATTCCCGATTCTTCTCGAGCACGTCATTGAAGACGAAGCCGATCGTCAGCTTCCAATCCGTGTTCGGAATGCTGCTTGCAAAATAATGCTGTCCGGGTGCTTCGCTGATGGTGCGCAGGCGCGACTCATAAATCGGATGGCTCTTGGCGTCGGAAATCACGTACGATGTATTAATCAATCCCGAATCGATATTCTCGAATATCGACTGCTTCGGAACCATGAGGAGATACGTCGCTTCCCCGTTGACTCCCGGTCCATCCAGCCTTTTCACGAGCGCCATCGACAGCGGATTGAAGACGTTATTGTAATTCGTAATCCAATAAGGTTCTGACCGGTCCGTCAAGAAGGCTTTGTCGGTATTGAATGCGCTCTTGTTGTTGGAGAAGATCGACGAATAGATACAATTCCCGTTCTCGTCGAGCAGGACGAAGTACGAGATATCGTTCAACCCCGGAAACATGAGCAGATTCGTCGTAAGCCCTCCCATGAGCAGCGGAGTCGTATAATTGTTCGTGACGTAGTCCTGCAGCTGCCGGCTCGCGGATATTTCCTTCAGGATCGTTTCCGTAAACTGCAGCCGGTTGCGGATGCTGACTTCGGAGAATCGCCCCGTCACGTCGACGGAGGCCTTCACCTCGCGCTGAATGTCGTGCTTCGATATCCAGCTGTACAGAATTCCGTCCGCCACGGCGGGGATGCCGACAGCCAGGATCAAGACGAGAATGATTTTGTTGCGCATCGAAACGGCATGAAAGCCCTTCTTGATCAGGTCCTCCGGCAGGGAGTTCAGCAGCCACTCGCTGCTGAGGGTGAAGTTCTTGATCTGTTTGGAAATCATGCGGAACGGCTTGAACACCTGTTTCAAATAGAAGTAGCTGAACAGCACCGTGACGAGCAGCGTCAGGACCGATAGAACCGCCATCTGATAAATGCGCTCGTCGCGCAGCGTGCTGGCTCCGGCCGCCTTGTCGGTGTATACGATGCTCAGGTTGAACGGAAGCAGCTCTTTGATCACATTGTTGTACGAGGCAGACGGTTTCTGTTCCTTGTCCCCCGGAGAAGCAGCATCGTTCTGTTCCGTCAGCTTGAGCGGATTCGAAGGCGCCGTCGTCCACAGCAAACGATTGTCCTTGCCGATGACGGAGTAATAGGTCCCTTCCGGCGACTTGTCGGGAATGGCCTGCTGAAAGAAACGGTCGCTCAGCACGATCATCGTAAGGACGCCGTTCTCGTTGCCGTTCGAGAAGACAAGCCGATCTTGAATTTCCGCCATGAACGCCTTTAATTGCTTGATGTCCGCCTTCTCGAGCATCGGATTGTCGGTGGTGAAGCACTTCGCAAAGTCCGTCTTCGAATACTTCGTCAGCTGCTCGCGGTCAGGCAAAATCAGCTTGTCCAGCCTGGAATAATGCAGCCGGTCTTGATCCAGCATCGGCAGGTCCATGAACGAGGCGGATTGGATTTTCTGCACCAGGGAACGCTGAACGAAGCTTTGCGACAGAAAATACACCGCCTGCACCGATTCGGTCGAGAGATCCAGCGTATTGAATTTCTCCTGCAGCTGCCGCATGCCCAAGGCCGCGACGTCATCGTCGCGAAGCCGCATGAGATTCTTATAATAGTCGCTGAACTCCGGCGTCTGGAGGAGCAGCATCAAATTATCGATATCGTTCAGTTGAACGATCACGTTTTGCTGAAATTGATACAGGATATCCTGCGAACGCTTCTCGTGCAGCGACTTATCGATGGTGTTCATGTAGGTCAGCCCGATATAAGCCAGCGCGAGCTGCGTAACCAGGGTAAGCGCCGCCGAGAGAATAACGATCCGCCTCAGCGTCGGTCCAAACCGTTTAAGCATGCCGTCTCCCTCCGCGGTTACCTCGTTTTGCTGCGATATTCGTGCGGCGTCTTGCCGGTGTATTTCTTGAACACTTCCGTAAAGTACGCCGGATCGGAATAACCGACTTGTTCGACGATTTCATAAATTTTGAGATTCGTGCCGCCGAGCAGCTCCATTGCCCGCTGCAGTCGGATGGAAGTGAGATAGCTGAGGAAGGTCTGTCCCGAGTTTTTGAACAGCGCGAATAGATGGCTGCCGGAGATATGGACTTGGTCCGCGACCTCTTTCAAGGTCAAGCTGCGGTCGAAATGTTCCCGGATATACTGTCTGGCCTGCACGAGGAGCATGCTGACCGGCTCCTCGCCGGATTCGCGGACGCTCTCGGCAACGGCTGTCACGGCGTTCTGTTCCTTGCTCGCGAGAACAGCCGGAATAGAACGGCTCGGCAAGGCGTCCTGCCGGCCGATCGCAAGCGTGCCCTCTTCCGTGCTTGCGGCCAGCGCCGCGGATGCCGTCTGAGCGGATAAATAAATATCGGCAGGTGATCCTACCGGATGGCCGGAGCCGCCGGAGAAAGCCGATTTGAATAACCCTCTATATTTACGCCACTGCGGCAGCAGCTCGGCGAAATGCGTTTCCGCATCCGGCTTCATGGACAGCACGTACGCATCGCCCGTCTGCGCGTTCACCCAGTGATAGCCAAGCTCCTTGCCTTCCCAGAGGTCGGTCAAAATATTGTCGATCGAGAAGACGAGCAGCTTCTTCTCCCTGTCTCCGATTACTGCCCCCGGTGTCGCCAAACGATTCGGGCGGAACACGGCCACCGAGTAGCGCTCTCCCTCCAGCAGCACCTCACCGTCGGAACAGCCCTGCTCCAAGTCCACCTCCGTGAGACGCTCCTGAAACAAGCGGCGCAGAAAATCGACGCGAAGCACCCGCGTGAGCATTTCCGCCTTGCGCTTCAGAACCGACACGCGGAATTCCGCCTGCTTCTCTTCGCGAAGGCGTCCCACTGCCCGGGTAAACGTATCGTGCAGCATTTGGAATTGAAGCGGTTTGAGCAAATAATCGATCGCGCCGAACTGGAGCGCCTTCTGCGCATATTCAAAATCGCTATAACCGGAAAGAATGACGACGCGGATAAACGGATAGCGCACGTTCAGCGCGTTCATCAGCTCGATGCCATCCATGAACGGCATGCGAATGTCCGTGACAACGAGGTCCACAGGATGCTCCTCAACGAATTGAAGCGCTTCCAATCCGTGCGAGCAAATACCTGCCACCTCGATACCGACATCATTCCAGGCCCACGAAGCAAGGCCTTCGCGAATCTCTTTCTCGTCATCTACGATTAGCAATTTGTACACGTTGCGATCCTCCTGCCCATTATCGGTGCCAGTAAGTAACAACTATGATAGTCTAGTTCCAGTGTACTGCTGTCCCGAGAAATCGACAAGGCATTGCTTGGAAATGGCTGGTTTTTTCATAGGTTATCGCGATAATTCTACACTTTTCGATCCTCCTCGCTTACCGGAAAGCCCATTTGGGCTTTCGCGGCGACAAGTTCATCCTCCATCACCGTGCATGGCCGGGGGGCGTGGTGCTTCGGATCCAGGTTCACGCGCCCTCGCAGGATATAATTTGCCGCTCGAACTTCCCTTTGCGCACGACGCACCGGTCCGCAATGCGCAGGCCAGCCTCGGCGATGGCATCGTCGATCGTCTCCGTCGTGACGATGACGATCCTGCGTGCCAAGCGTCCCGCACTGCGAAGCATGGCGAGGCGCTCCTCGTCAGGCAATACGGAGCACAAATTATACGGCAGGTCGAGAATCGCCGCATGGAACGGCCCCTTATCCCCCGGCTCCAGCGTCGTCATGTCCGCGCGCCGCACGACGTCCGGCATGCCGAAATGCGCCAGATTGACGCGTGCACCCTTCAAGGCTAGCGGGTTCAGGTCGTACCCGACGATGTCGATGCCCATCGATAGCGCCTCGATCAGTACCGTGCCGATGCCGCAGCAGGGATCGATGGCGCGTACGCCTTCATCAATGTCGGGAACCGCGATGTTCGTCACCGCCCGCGCGAGCCGCGTGCCGAGTGCCGTGGAATACGGCTGCGGTTTGGCATTATGCTTCAGCCAAAGTGGCTCGCTTGCGGTATATTCGCCGAACCAATATTGCCCCCGTACGAAAGCGACGCCGAACAGCCGGTCAGGCCGGCGCATCTCCGCTTTCCCATGGATCGCCCAGCCGATCTCTTTCTCAACGGCCCGCTGTTGCTCGTAATCCAGTCCGCCGCAGACGAACATTATTTTAAACGTTGCGCCGGATAGCCGGACGGCGTTTCCCGCTTGGCCGGCAATGCCGGCGGGCGTATCCGCCGTCAGCAGCACCTCCAGCCTGCCGCGAAGGAACGGGCTTCGGCTGGGATCGACATTTTTATCGATAATCACACAACCGGATTCCGCTTCGACGCCGAATAAGGCACGCATTTCCATGTCGAATAATTGCTGTTCGTCTTCATGCGAAGCAGCCGGATAGAGATATATTCCGTTTTCTATAATTTGCATATTCCCACCCACTAGTTTCCCATGTTTCGATAGGTTCGAAAGAGGATGGATTGGTTGTAATTGCCGAAGCCTTCGCCATAGATGGTCAAGCCGCCGACATGTTCCGCATGCTCGGGAACGGCAAGACGAAGCGTCCAGTCGTTGCGCGACATGACGATATCCTGCAGCGTCACGCCGGACAGCCGCTGGCCGTCGAGGAAGGTACCCGCGCCCGTAATGCGGACGACCTTCAGCCAGCCGTACTGATTGACGGTCCACCAAGCCGGCGTGAGTCTTCCCCGGCCTTCGCCGGAATCGCCGGGACTCGTCCATACGCCGAGCAGGGTGTCGTTCAAATAAAAATGAATATCCGATGGCCAATCCGCCCGCACGCCGGGGGCTTCCGACCCGATTTCGAACGAGATCTCGATCTCCTCCAGCGTTTGGCCGTTCAGCACGTAATTGGGGATCCGATATTCGACGTACCCCTTGCCGAACCAGAGGATCTGCGCATGCATGCGCTCCGGCTCCATGAAATACCGGGGGTCGTCGAACTGTCCGATGATCCGTTCCGTCGAAGCAAGCCCGCAGGTCGGAAATACCTCGAAGTCCGTGTAGTGGCCGACCGGCAAAGACACCTCTTGATACTCCCGCCTCTCCGCCACGGCCTGAGGGATGGACAGCTCGACTCCGCTGACGGCCAGCGAGCAGATCTTGTGCGTGCCGCCGCCGCGGCGGACAAGCTTCGTCTGAATCAAGCCGCCCTTCTCCAGCTTCTTCGTATGCATCGTCACGATCGCGCTGCTGAGTCCGAGCGCCGCCGCAAGCTCCTTCACGTTCATCGGCTGCTCCGACAGCAGCTCCAGTATGCGCAGGCGCACGTCGCTCGCGAGCGCTTCGTAGAGCGGGAGCCATTGCCGATCCAAATTCGCGCGTATCATCCGCTTCACTCCGTTTTCCGTCCAAGTTGGTTAACATTTATATTAATTCAATCCTTAAAGAAAGAAAAGCTTGCACGCGGACGCAGACATACGGTTTAATAAGTTTGTAATCGTCAATATGTTAATTAATTAATAATAATATTAATTTAACTACGAGGTGAACGATGATGTCAATGAAAGCAAAAATGATCGTGGATAAGGATTTTACGATCGGCGAAGTCGATAAGCGAATTTACGGCTCGTTCATCGAGCATTTGGGACGTGCGGTTTACGGCGGCATCTATGAGCCGGAGCATCCGTCGGCCGATGAGCAAGGTTTTCGGGGCGACGTGCTGGAGCTGGTCAAAGGCATCGATGTGCCGATCGTTCGTTATCCGGGCGGCAACTTCGTCTCCGGTTACAATTGGGAGGACGGGATCGGCCCGGTCGAGCTGCGTCCGAAGCGGCTGGAGCTGGCATGGCGCACCGTGGAGCCGAATCTGATCGGCCTGAACGAGTTCGTGGACTGGTGCCGCAAAGCGAATACGGCGCCGATGATGGCGGTCAACCTGGGAACGCGCGGACCCGAAGAGGCCCGCCAGCTCGTGGAATACAGCAATCATCCTTCAGGCTCCTACTGGAGCGACCTGCGTGCACAGCATGGCTATAAGCAGCCCCATGGGATCAAAACCTGGTGCCTCGGCAACGAAATGGACGGCCCTTGGCAAATCGGCGCCAAAACCGCCGTGGAGTATGGTCGGATCGCTGCCGAAAGCGCCAAAGTCATGCGCTGGGTCGACCCCTCCATCGAGCTGGTCGCCTGCGGCAGCTCCAACCTCCATATGTCCACGTTCCCGGAATGGGAGCGCACGGTGCTCGATAATTGCTACGACGAGATCGATTATTTGTCGCTGCATCAGTATTATGGCAACCGTGATAAAGATACGGCGAACTTCCTGGCGCAATCCATGGGCATGGACAGCTTCATCCATACCGTCATCGCGACCTGCGATTATATGCAGGCGAAGAAACGGAGCAAGAAGCGGATTCACCTCTCCTTCGACGAGTGGAACGTCTGGTACCATTCCAACGACGCCGATTCCCGCATCGAACCATGGTCGATCGCCCCTCCTCAGCTCGAGGACGTCTACAATCACGAGGATGCGCTGCTCGTCGGCAGCATGCTGATCAGCCTCTTGAAACGTGCGGATCGGGTACGGATGGCCTGCATGGCGCAGCTCGTAAACGTCATTGCCCCGATCATGACGTCGAACGGCGGCGGCGCGTGGAAGCAGACGATCTATTATCCGTATATGCATGCCAGCATCTACGGCCGGGGGACGGTTCTGGTACCGCTTGTGACATCGCCGAAATATGACGCCAAGGACTACACCGACGTTCCGTATCTGGATGCCGTGGCGGTACATAATGAGGAAGCTGGCGAAGTGATCGTCTTCGCGGTCAACCGCCATCTCAGCGAATCGCTGCCGCTCGACGTCGACCTTCGGAGCTTCGGCGACTTCCGCGTTCTGGAACACCTCGTGCTGGAGAGCGACGATCTCAAAGCGGCCAATACCGAGAAGGCGCCGAATCGCGTCGCGCCGCATTCCGGCGGCAATGCCGCAGCCGATGGCAGCTCCGTTCAAGCGCTGCTCGGCAAGGCTTCGTGGAACGTGATTCGCTTGAAGCTGGCTTGATGGTGCATAAATAAGGGCTTGGTACTCGCTGGCTTAAAGCGTGGCTAGATGGTGGCGTGAGGCTGGCTTGATGGTGCTTGTTGCTTGCATTAGGCTGGCCTGATCTTGGCTTATTGCCAGTTAAGATGGTTGGATGTTGAAGAGCCCGGTGCAGGAGCGCCGGGCTTTGTGCTGTTTCGCCGTAAAATCGGAGTGGATTTCAGGATATTGAGAGGCGTATAATTGTTTGTGAAACCAAGTTCCACTCAGTGAAACCAACGACTAGCACGTACGCCGCCGACTAATCGAATAACGCTTTGTATCGGAGAGGGGAATCGCCTATGAGCTTCTCATTCATCGGAATTGACCATGTACAGCTTGCCGCTCCGGAAGGCTGCGAGGCCGCAGCAAGGGAGTTCTTCGGCAGCGTGCTGGGATGGCCGGAAATACCGAAGCCGGAACCGCTTCTGCTTCGCGGCGGAGCCTGGTTCCAATGCGGGGCGCAGCAGGTCCACGTCGGCGTGCAGCGGGACTTCGTTCCGGCGACGAAGGCGCATCCCGCTTTTGTCGTACGCAGCCTCGACGGGCTCATCCAGCATCTCGAAGAGCGCGGTATCGCCATAACGATGGACGATGCCAGGGATACCGAAGGCGTCCGCCGCTTCTTCTTGAACGATCCCTTCGGCAATCGGCTCGAGTTCATGGAGTAATCCTACGATCTCTTCTGAGTTGCGCCGGAATGGATCGTTCTCGGACGTTCCTTAGTTCTCGGATGGTCCTTAGTTCTCGGATGGTCCTTAAGTAAAGGGGAATCCCAGGATTGGCGCTCAAGCCGCGCCCTGCAGCAGCACGCTGAACCTCACGCCCTCCGGCGTATTGCCGATCCGGTACTTGGCGCCGTGGGCATCCAGCACCTTGCTCACGATGTACAGCCCGAGCCCGCTGCCGCCCGTCGAACGGCTGCGCGACTGCTCCTCGCGGAAGAACGGCTCGAACAAGCGGGGGAGCTTCGACTCATCCAGCTGCACGCCGGTGTTCAGCACCTCCAGCCTGTACCGCAGCAATGGTGCCTCCAACCCATCTTCCTCCACGAACCCGCTGCCCGCCAGCTGCGCATACGCTTCGCCGTCCGGATTCGAGCTGTCGAATGCCGCCCGCTTCGCCGCAGTCGCTTCTCCCAAATCGTGGCCGATACGTTCTACTCCCTCGTTTTCCAGCCGCTCCTCCACGAGACGCACGTATACCCGCTCGCCGTCCCCCGAATACTGCACCGCATTCGTAATAATATTCGATACGGCTTTCGCAATCAGCCGCTCGTCGGCGACGATCATCGCTTCCTCCGGCAGCTCGCAGGCGAGCTCCATATGCTTGACGCCGGCGAGATAGCTCATGTTGTTCATTGCTTCGCGCACCAGCTCCGTCAGATCCACCTTCCGCATCAGCGGCCGGAAATCGCGGCTCTCCAGCTTCGACAGCTCCAAAATCTCATGAACAAGCTTGTCCATATCCTGCATGATCGTATAGGACTTGCGCAAATACGTGTCGCGGTCCCGGAACGGACCGACATTGCCGATCATCGCCTCGAGCTGGCCGCTGACCGCCGTGATCGGCGTCTTCAGCTCATGCGAGATCGTCGCCACGAACTCGCGCCGTTTCGCCTCCTGCTCGCGCTCCCGCTCGATGTCGCTCTTGAGCTGCGCGTTGGCGTCCTGCAGCTCGCCCATCGTCGACTGCAAGTTGACCGCCAGCTTGCTCAAGCTGAGCGACAGCTCGCCGAGCTCGTCGCTGGACTTCAGCGCCGGCTCCGTCGCCGTGAAGTCCAGCTTCGCCAATCGATGCGCGACGCCGTTCAGCGACAACAAAGGCCTAGCGATCAGCCGGGCATAGATAAATGCGCCTCCGATCGCGATCAGCAGAATCGGAATGAGCATATAAGGCAGGAACAGCAGAATGACGCCTGCCGCTTCCCCGATCGGCTGCAGCGGCGCATCCACGTACAACGTGAACGATTCGTCGCTCTCGGCGAACGATATCTTCCGCTCCGCGCTCAGAATATCCCGCTGACTGCCTCCCGCCACCGGCATGCCGCGGACCACCGTCCCGTCACGCCCGTCGACGAACCGGCCGGTTTCCGCTTGCTTGCGCAGCAGCGGATAATCGCCCGCTCCCGCGCCTTCGGAGAGCCAGCCCTTGAAGGAGCGGAAATTCGGCGGGATGTAATAGCCGCCTCCGTCCTTATCGCGGAGCATCATGGCGGCGTTATGCTCCTGGCCGAACTGGGCGATCAGCGGCAGCGCCTGTTCTGCCGGCAGCCCGTCCACGCTGTGTACCAGCTCGTTCATCCCGCTCTCCAGCCGAGACTGCTTGATCGTCTTATAATAGCCCGGAAGCATGAAATAGAGCGTCAGATAGATGAGCAAGGACGAGACGACAAGCAGCGCCGTCGTAACGAGAAAGATTTTGAATCTTATGCCCCTGCGCCGAATCATCCGCCTACCCCTGCGAGCTCCGACTCGAGCGAGTAGCCCACGCCTTTAACGGTACGGATAATGGAGATGCCGAGCTTCTTGCGGATGTTCTTGATATGCGCGTCCACGATCCGGGAATCCCCGTAATAATCGTAGCCCCATACTTTGTCCAGCAGCATGTCGCGCGTCATGATACGGCCGGCGTTATGAATGAGCGTGTGCAGAATGTCGAACTCCTTGGTCGTCGTCTCCACGATCTTCCCGTCGACGAAAACCTTGTACGCGTCCGCATCCAGCCTCAGCCGTCCGTCGAACAACTGCTCCCCGGCATGCACGCTGCGCGAGCGCCGCAGCACCGCCTCTACCCGCTTCATCAGCACGTGAAACGAAAACGGCTTCGTAATATAATCGTCCGCCTCTTCCTCGAACGCCCGCAGTTGGTCCTTCTCCTCGCCGAGCGCGGTCAGCACGATGACGGGCGTGTTCCCTTTCTCGCGGATCCGCCTGCAAACCGAATAGCCGTCCATCGTTGGCAGCATTAAATCGAGAATGACGAGATCGTATGTACCGGCTTGAAACATCTGCCAGCCTTCCAGCCCGTCCCCCGCCACGTCGACTTCATACGGTTGGGCTCGCAGAAACTCCGCGATGAGTTCCTGAATATAGTGATCGTCCTCGATGACAAGAATAGCCGCGGGCATAAGCAAACAACCCCCATTGAATTAGTTAGCCTAAGTGTAGCCCACGATTCTGAAACCGAACTGAAACGAATCTGAAAATGAGATGAAAACGGCGGAAAATACAGCAAAAAAACCATCTGCCGGACCGCAGATGGCCATATTCCAAAATCCATATCATATTCATCAAAAAGGGAACGCATCCTTGAAAGCAGTCTTACTCCTGCCGACCCGCACCGTTCGCCAGCTTCTCTTGCGCCATGCGCACGAGTTCCTTGACCATCGCGCCGCCGATTTGTCCGCCGATCTGACCCATCGACTCCGTGGATGCATGGCCGTTATAGCCGTGCTCCAGCGGAATGCCGAGCGACTGCGCCACTTCGTATTTCACGTCATCCGGCCGGCCGGGATTGACGACGAATCCTTCCCGCCGCATCACTTCCGCCTTGAACGCGCTCATCGCATCACCCGCGCCCGGGACGAGATGTTTCCTCCGACTGCGTCTTGCCATCTGCCATCGCCTCCTCGAGACTGTCTACGAGTACGTTCCCCGAACGAAGGCGAAGTTATGCAGTGGCCCATAGCCGATCCGGACTCCCGTTTGATCAGCGGCCGACAGCCGTTAGTCGAACCAGCCTTTCACTTTAAACCAGGCATACATCAAGACAGCCAGCCCCGCCATGACGAACAGCACGCCGAAGTAGCCGCCATGCCACGTCAGCTCGGGCATATAATTGAAATTCATGCCGTAAATGCCTGCGATAAACGTCAATGGCATGAAAATAACCGTAATGACCGTCAGCGTCTTCATAATCGTATTCATCCGATTGGCGCTGAGGGACATGTAATGATCGCGCAGGTCCGAGGTCATTTCGCGGTTGGAATCAATGATTTCGGACAATTTCAGCAAATGATCGTAAATATCGGTAAAAAACAGCTGATAGTGACGCAGGTCCTCGATCCGCTGCGTATTGAGCACGCGGTACAACAGCTCCCGCATCGGGATGACCGTCTTGCGCAGCTTGAGCAGCTTGTTGCGGATCTCGAAAACCTGAGCCAGCTTCTGCTGGGTGCCCTGCTCCTGAGGACCGGTCTCGAATTCCAAAATCTGATCCTCGATCGCTTGGGCGGTCGGGAAATATTCATCGACCAACTCGTCGATGACCGTGTAGGCGGCATGCAGACAGCCGTGCGCTTCCTTGTGCGGCTTGTTGAGAACCTTCTCCCAGGCGCGATCCAGCTCGATTCGCGGATGATGGTGATAGCTGACCAAATAGTTCGGTCCGATGAATAAGTCGACTTCCTGCGCTACCAGCGTGTCCTGGGACATGGAATGAAGGACGAGGAAATGCACGTCGTCGTAGTGATCCATCTTGGGACGCTGCAAATAAAACAGGCAGTCCTCGATCGCAAGCGGATGGAAATGAAAATAGTCGTCCAGCAGCTTCGCTTCGGCGGATGAAGGCGAGCTGAAATCCGCCCAATACCATCTGATTTTATGGCCCGCCAAGTCGTCCAGCGAAGACAATTGCAGAACTTGATGTTCGTTCGTTACGGCTAGAATTCGTATCATAAGGCAGGCGCTCCGTCTTCTTCGTATCATTGATTCACAATCATTTTAGCACAATCACTTCCGCATGATGAAATTCGGCGCTAAGCGCGTACGACGAGCTGAATGCCTGCTACTCCGGATAGGTGAACGTGAAATTCAGAACCTGGCTGCTGTCCGTCGAAATCACGATTCGGGTATTCGGATAGCTCGCGATCAAATCGTTCCATGCGTCTTTCCCCGCGGTATCCTTGTATGTGCGCTTAAGCGAAAGCGATTCCTTGCCCGCGTCGATCGCAGCGCCGACCATGGCTTCCAAAGCGGCCGGGCTGTCTACGGTCAAGCCGTTAAACGTATGGTAATTGAACGTTCGCGCGGTCGCCTGCGGCAGTTTATCGGTCCACACATGATCGCGCCGAAGCTCCTCGTCCGTCACGTTGAAATATCCGTACGTGAGCCTGCCCTCTTCATCCGGCACGGGATCATCCCAGGTCACGTCCAGATTGTAATAGGCGCCCCCGATCTTCACTTTGTTCCAGGCATGCGGCCCGTCATTGGCGGAGCCTCTGACGTAATAGGCTTCGATGCCCGCCATGCGCAGCAGCAGCTGGGCCGTATAAGCATATCCCTGGCACACCGCGATCCCGTTCGTAAGCAGCCCGTACATCGTATAGGAATCGGCCGGAACCGTCCCTCTTTGGAAATTGACGTAATCATAAGCGGTGTGCAGCACGAGATAATCATGAATAGCCAGCTCGCGCTCGTAATCCGTCATGCCGGGCTGAATAATCGCCGCCAAGATGGCCTTCGCCTGCTCGTCGACCATCCTCGCCCGCTCATCCTTGATGACGACCGGTTTGGTCTGGAGCGCAGCGCTGAGCAGATCGGATTCGTTCCGGACGAAGTAGCGGCCAAACTGTTCATAAATCCGATAGACGAGCACGATGGACTGCTCCCGCGTCGTCGTCGCCTTCGGCAAAAACCTTGCGTATGTACCCGTGCCGTCGCCTTTCATGAGACCGTTCGCGGTCAGCAGGCCGACAGCCTGGGCCGACCAGGCGGCCAGCTTATTCGCATCGGCGAAGACGGGAGTCTTGCCCCGGCCCGCGGACAGCTCATCCCCGAAGCCGGCTTTGGCAAGCGTATTATAAAGCATCAGCGCCAGCTGCTCCCGGGTGATCGTCGCTTTGGGAGAGAAGGTTCCTGCCCCCGTTCCTTTCACGATACCGAGCGCGTAAGCCTTCAGTACGGCGGGGCTGCTCGTGTCCTTGAACGGATTGGCGCCCGGCAGCCCGGCCTTCTCGTCGGTCAGCACCTCGTACAGCTGTACCGCCATATCGCTGAATTCCTGCCGCGTCAGCGCGAGTTGATAGCTGTCGGTAAGTCCGTGCGGAATCAATCCGCTCGAGATCGCCGCATCGATCTCCTGTTTAGCCCAAGCGCTCGGCGCCCCCAGCGCCGCCGCCTTGGCCGGCTGCGTCATCCAACCCATCTGACCTGCCAGCAACGTAAAAACTACGACTAATGCAATCCATGATTTCCGCATCCTGTTTTCTGATCCTCCCGGCTGACGCTCGCTATGTATCCTTTACCCTATGGCTCTTTAACGCTCTACTCTATGATTCTCTAACTCTAGATTCAGTTCAATCTATGAAGCTATCGGCTCTATTAAAACATAACTTTAACATAATCATGTACACTTTTTACATTATCTTGAATCGTTTTCCATCCCCGTATAGAGACGCTTCCGATAGACGAAAGTTGCTTGGCAGCATGCAAAAAAAACCTCGAACCGACCGGAAATCCGGTTTTGTCGAGGTTTGATCCTAGGAAACATCAATCTTGGCATCTTCGTCTTAGAAGACTTGCACGTCGTCGTCGTCGTCCTTCAGAGCCAGCCGCTCTTCTCCGCAATGCTGATCGCATCGATCCGATTCTTGGCCTCCAGCTTCTGAATCGCCTCGGACAAGTAGTTGCGCACCGTGCCCGCCGACAAGTAGAGTCTCCCTGCGATGTCGCCGGCGGACAGTCCTTCGGCCGCCAGCCGCAGCACCTCGCGTTCCCGCTCGGACAGCGGATTCTCGCTGTCGAACAGCGACATGGCCAGCTCGGGGCTGACCGCTCTGCCGCCCTTGTATACCGTGCGCAATGCAGCGCCCAGCTCATCGATCGGCGAATCCTTGAGCAGGAAGCCGCGTGCGCCGGCCTTGAGCGCGCGTTGAAAATACCCCGAGCGCGAGAACGTCGTCAGAATCACGACTTTGCACGCATGGTTCATCTCTTTGAGCTTCTCCGCGACGTCCAATCCGCTCATATGCGGCATTTCGATATCCATAACGCAGATATCCGGCTGCAACCGTTCGATGCAATCCAGCGCCTGAAGCCCGTCAGCCGCCTGCGCCACGACTTCGATATCGTCTTCCAAATCGAGCAATGCGCTCAGTGCGCCCCGCAGCATCCCTTGATCTTCCGCTACGACGACCTTCATCGTTTCGCCCCTCCTTCTCTGCTTCTTCCCGAAGCATGCTACTCGGCTTTACCAGACACAATGATCGGCACCGTAAATACAAGCCGCGTTCCTTGCCCCGGCTCCGTCGTTTCCGCCGTCATCTCGCCTTCGATTAATTTCAGCCGATCGCGCATGCCTTTCATGCCGTTACAGCTGCCTGCCTCGGCTTGTTCCGTCTTCCGCTGCAGGCCGACGCCGTTATCTTCGACCGTGAGACGAATGCTGCCCGGCCCCCGCTCCAACTCCACCGTGCATAAACGGGCTTTGCTGTGTTTCACCACGTTCGTCACCGACTCTCGCAGGCACATGCCGAGTATATTATCGATGAGCGGCGAAGGAACCGCGCTGTCGAGGTCCCCGCGCTGCTCGAGCACGATGCCTGCCGCGGCCAGTATCTGCTTGGCGTGGTCGACCTCCAGGCGGACCGTGACCGCGTTCATGCCCGACACGAGCTCCCGCACCTGCTTGAGCGCGGCGCGCGACGTCGCTTGAATATCCTTGACCTCCTGCACGGCGCGCTCCGGATGCTTGGCGATCAGCTTCTCGGCCAATTCGCTCTTCAGCGTAATGAGCGACAGCGTATGTCCCAGCGTATCGTGCAGATCCCGCGATATGCGCTGCCGTTCCTCGTTCTTGGACAGCCGCGCGATCTCCTCGTTCGCGAGCGTCAACCGCTTGCGCATCTCCTTCGACCGCTGGCCCAGCTGCATGCCGACCGGGATGATCAGCATGACCACCATGGCGGGGAACAACTGCACCAGCAGATCATGGTCGGCGTATATCCGCCAATAGACGACATCGAATGCCATCAACCCGAGCATCGCGCAATAACCCGCATAAATCTCCCAACGCGGTCTCAACAGGCCGATAAGCGGGGCGGCATAGAAGGTCATGTAGATTCCGCTGGCGTCGAAGGTCAGGCAGAACGCAAGCACGATGATCAGCAGTCCGATTACCGCAGCCAACCGCCCGCGTTGAAACATATACCCGCTCACATAAATCGCGATGAACAACGCCATGACGAACAGCCCTTCGATCAGCTGAATCGTCGGAAGCTCCAATAACGCCGTGAGCGGAAACGCGAGATACACCAGCCAAACTAACGAAAAAACGAGAGGCGGCCCCTGTACGGACCGCCTATTCCATTTGCGCATGGAGTTACACCGCTTCCTGCTTTCTCATGATATATGAAGAGATTACCATGAACACGACCACGTATGCAGCCAAAATTCCGATTCCGGACCAATCGAGCGCCCCTCCGCCAAGCATATTCCAAGCGCCTTGGCCGAGGCGGTAGGTCGGCAGCACTTTAGCGATATCCTGCATCGTCGACGACATGGTCGAGATGGGCATCCACAAGCCGCCAAGGACAGACATTCCCATATACACGATCATGCCGATGACCTGAACCGCATCAGGGTTGCGCATCGAGCCGAACAAGGTGCCGAGCGCCATGAACGACATGCCGCCGATCCAAATCCACGCGCCGCACGACAGCCAAGTGGAGACAGGCAGATCGATATTCTTGCCGATGCCGCCGATGAGGAACATCATGATAACGATGAAAAGATTAATGACCGCCTGCGCGCCGATTTTGGATACGATGTACGCCCACGAAGGGAGCGGGGTAATCTTCAACAGCCGAATCCAGCCTTGGGAACGCTCGCGGGACAGCCGCTGGCTGAAGGTCGTGAAGCTCGCGCCGATAATGCCGTAGCAGGTCATGGACATCAGATAGTAGGACGTGAAATCCACGCCGTCGACCTTCTCGCCGCCGACCGCGCTGGAGAACAGGAAGAAGAAGATAACCGGCATGATTACCGAGAAAACAACAAACCGCCGATTGCGGATCGTCCGCAGCAATTCCGCTTTGCATTGGGCAATCGTTGCCCGAAGCATTGTTTGATTCATTTCGTATTCATCCCCTAATTCATAATGGTATATGCGGTTTATCCGCTCGCTTCATTAGCTTAATTCGCTTGCTGAACAAGGGCTTGGAACGCGTCTTCCAGGCCGCCGGTCGAGATTTCGATGTCGCGCATGTCGAAGTTTCCGAGTACGAGCGCTTTAATGAGCGCATCGGTATCGCTGCTGAACACCTTCACCTGGCGCCCGCTCCATTCCACGTCGGTGACGCCCGGAAGCCTGTGCAGCGCGTCCGTCGTGACCGTCGGTCCCGCCACGAACGTGATCATGCGGCCCGTCGTCTCCGATTTAATCTCGCCCGGCGTGCCGTCGGCGATAATCTTGCCGTTGTTGATGACGACGATGCGGTCCGCGACGCCGTCCGCTTCATCCAGGTAATGGGTCGTCAGCACGATCGTCCTGCCCTTGCCCGCCATCTCGCGCACCGTATCCCAGAACAGTTGGCGGGACGTGACGTCCATGCCGACCGTCGGCTCGTCGAGGAAGATAACGTCCGGATCGCCCGCAAGGGCCAGCGCGAAGTTGAGGCGGCGCTGCTGCCCGCCGGAAAGCGACGAGGCCATTTTATTCCGCTCGGAATCCAGGTTGGATACCTTCAGCAAGTAATCCAGATCCAGCGGACGCTCGTAGTAGCTGCGGAACAGATTGATGCTCTCGCCGACCTTCAGGCCGTCGATGACGCTCACGTCCTGCAGCATCGCGCCGATGCGGTCGCGAACGCGGGCATCGCCGGGGTCGCCGCCGAGCAGCTTCACGGTTCCTTTCGTCGGCTTATGCAGGCCGAGAATCATGGATACCGTCGTCGTCTTGCCTGCTCCGTTCGGACCGAGCAGCGCCACGACCGTGCCTTCCGCGATGGACAACGTCAAGTTGTCTACGGCCTTCTTATCCTTATAAATCTTGCTTACGCCGTTTAACTGAATCGCTGCTTTCATGCCGTTCACTCCTGTCGTCTGACTTATATTTACATTGTACTTGGCGGAGCCGGCGCTCGGTATGCATGAATGTAATGCGTTTCGTATGACAAATGTCATTTCGGCGGAACGCCGCGGAAGGAGAACTGTAACTTGACAGGTTACATTTAAGCGTGTATAATCTGTAGTTATATCGAGTGTAACCTCTAGTTTTTTCCTCAGATTGATTGTGATTTACCCTCCATGAATCACCACAGTTATTCCTTTTAAACACGGCTGCTTGAAGGAACACGGATTCACACTGGCGCGGTCGAGGAACCGCAAGGACGTTAGAGAGGTTAGGGCTTTCGTTGCTTTCGTGCATGATGTAACATGAACGCAGGAAGACATTGGCGGTTACGCTTATTATACAGGGCAGTGCTGCAAGAATACCGGCACTAGGCCCCGCTTACACAATAGACCCCCGCTTCGGGATGAAGCGGGGGTCGTCCAATTTATAGAGGCTTTTTATAGAAGCCGCTTCCTTAAACGAGCTTCATTTACGCGACCTTCTAGTTTACGCATGCTTCTTCTTTAAACGGGTTTCTGCAAAATCGTTGTCCCGTCTCCTCGCTCCATGCTGATCCATACCAGACCCGCGGCCATGAATACCCCGCCAGCCAGCTGCCAGCCACTGAACGATTCGTCGAAGAACAAATAGCCTGCCGCCACGGCGAAAGCCGGCACCAAGTAACGGAAGAAGTTCGCGCGCGTCGCGCCGATCCGGAGCATGCTCGCGTTCCATGCGATGAACGCGAAGACGGTGCAGACAAACACGTTGAACGCGATGGCGGTGTACTCGTCTCCGCCGAGCGCGGCCCAACCCACCTTCCCCCAAGACGGAATCGTCAGCGGAAGCATGAACAACACCCCGAATGTCGTGTACCACGTGCTGACGAACAAGGGGGAAAACTGCCGCATGAGCGGCATGCAGGCGAGATTGAACAAGGCGCCGATGATGCTTACGGCAAACGCGAGCAAATTGCCGACCATGTTGTCCGAGGAGACGTCGAAGCCTGCCCCGCCGCCCAATATAATGAAGCATACGCCGACCATCGCTGCGATTCCGCCCACCGCCAGACGGGACGTGATCCGCTCGCGCAGGAAGAACGGCCCGAACAGCGCGGCGAAGATCGGCCAAGGCGCTACGTTCAGCAGCGACGCATTCGCAAGCGTCGTATATTTGATGGAATACATCACCATAATCTCAAGCCCGGTTATGCCCACCAGCCCCAAAATGGCGAGACGCGGCACCATCTTAAGCGGGAGACCGATTCTGCCTTCCTTCAGCTTCAGAATCAGGAAGAAGAACGGCAGCGCCAGCGAGAAGCGCAGAAAAGAGAACAAAACCGGATCGAACGTCTCCATTCCTTTGCGCGATACGCCGAAATTCGCTCCCCAGACCGCGGCGCAGACCGCCAATCCGATATAATACATCCATTTGCGCTCCTGCTTCATTGGTCATCGGTTCCCCATTCCAATAATTGTCGTTTCTATGGTCCGACCTCAGTTTGCAGGATTCCGAACGGAATTACAATATAAATAAATCGGCGTCCCCCGGGACGGTTTCGCTGTCTATAGTTGTCAAGGAAGAGGGCGTATACTAAGGGGCGTCATGACAATCGGACAGGAGGATAAATCGATGGCAAATCTGGATTTGACGAAAGCGGACAAGATTTATTACGGCGCGAAAGCGAAGCCCGAAACGATTACGCTCCCCTCGCTGCCCTACTTGCAGTTGACGGGCGAAGGCTCCCCGGAGAGCGAGGCGTTCGCGGCCTCGACGGAGGCAATCTATACGGTCGCTTACAGCATACGGGCGATTTGCAAAGCGGAGGGCGAAGACCTCCTGTTCACGGTCGCGAAGCTCGAAGGGTTATGGTGGGTGAATGGGAACCAGGACCCGCTGAGCACGCCAAGGGAAGAATGGCAGTGGACGCTGTTGATCCGACTGCCGGATTTCGTGACGGATGCGATCTTCGAAGCTGCCAAACAAGCTGCATTGAAGAAGAAGCGAAACGAGCGGCTGCAAGCGGTCCTGTTCGAGACGCGCGAGGAAGGCTTATGCGTGCAGATGCTCCATATCGGTCCTTTCAGCAGCGAACCGGAGACGCTCGCGCAGATGGAAGCGTACATGAATCGCGAAGGGCTTGCCATCGGCGGCAAGCATCATGAGGTTTACTTGTCGGATTTCCGCAAAGTCGATCCCGCTGCCATGCGAACGATTCTGAGATATCCCGTGACTCGGGCAGCGGCGAAGCAGTCGTAACACGGCTTGCAGCTCGGGCGATTCAGTCTATTATCGCGGAAGACGCGAATAAGGGAAGCGACCATTCGACCCAATCCATCTCTGCCCTGATCGTGCGTACCTTGCGCTGGTAGAGCAGGTAACGCCCGAATTGCTTGGAGGCGTGATCGGTTACGGGAATGCCCTGCTCCTCGTCCATCAGCTTGATTTGGCCCTCCAAGCGGGCAAGCCGCGCGTTCAGCGCTTCTCGCCTTTCCAGGAGCAGCCTGCTCCCCGTCTCGGGATCCATGAGGCCGATGGCATATACTTTAATGAGAAACTCGTCACGCTCCTGATACTCCATGGGCGGCTGATCTTTAATCCATTGCTGGAGCTTGGCGGTGCCTGCATCCGTGATGCTGTACACCTTCTTGTCCGGCTTCCCCGTCTGGCAAATCAGCTCGAACGTCACCAAGCCGGCCTGCTCCAGCTTGCCGAGCAGCGGATAGATCTGGCTGTGCTGCGCCTGCCAGAAGAGCTGCAGCAGCTTCGTCAGCTCGTAGCCCGTGCATGGCTTCCGCGTCAGCATGCTGAGCAACGCGTTGGATAGTGAATTTAGTGCGGACATGTTGCCTAATCCCCCTAGACGACTCTCTTTTGCCCAAATCGTATCATAATTCGCCCGTAACGCCTATCCTTGCGGGATACTTGCAGCCTTTTCATTGCCATGATTGCGCTTTCTTGCTAAGATGAAACGAAGAAGACGCTTAGACGAAGCTAGGCTTATAGGCAATTCCGCACGATACGGAACAGCGCTCCTGTCACCGGTTCTGCGGTCAAACGAGGTGCGTGGCATGAACAAGGCCGAGGCGGAATTCAGCAATTTGGTCAAAGCTTACCGCAAGCGGCATATGGGCAAAGGTCCCGGCCGCATTACGACGACGTTCTGCAAGAACTGGGCGATCTGCGAGATGGAAGGCAATCTGTCGCCGGTGGAGAAGTTCATCGCGACGGCGAACGACGGGAAGCAGATGCTGCGCGAAGCGCGCACGCAGTGGGTGAAGGAAATTTACCGCAGCCACCCCCCGCTCGAGATGGAGGCGCTGCTCGGCGCGCAATACGTCGAGCTGTTCGTGGATATCGATATCGATAAAGACTTCGGCATGTCGATCTTCGTGTTCGATCAAGATATCGAGCGCAAATTCGGCAGCGGCCGCTGATGGTGTAAACGTGTTGGCGCTTGGCAGCGAGCCTGCGAGAGACTAACCGCGTACGAGACGATTTTTTCTTGGCTTATGAAACGCCGGCTTTCCCGAACAGGGGCCGCATCAGGTTTCATATGGAAGAAAAATCCGTCTCTGCGCGGTTTTTTGTTTCTCACGGCCCTTTAAGCTGCGGGCGTCCCGCGAATCGGAGGAGGTACGTTCCATGGGGAAAACGAAACATACGGGGCCGATCAAGCTGCCCTCCCGTCCGGATCCCAAGCTGTGGGTGAGCAAAATGCCGTTCGGACTCGGCAAGGTAAAGCCGCATCACATCCGCGACACGCTGAAGGTGATGGCGGAGAATCGAGATAATCTGCCCTACGCGTATCGCATCCTGACTCAAGGCGTTTGCGACGGCTGCGCGCTCGGCGTGTCCGGTCTATACGATCAGACGCTTGCCGGGCCGCATGTGTGCACGACGCGCCTGAATCTGCTGCGCCTGAACACGATGCCGGCCATCAAGCCCGCCGTGCTGCACGCGGATATCGACGAGCTGCGCCGGATGGACAGCGCGGCGCTGCGGAAGCTCGGCCGCCTTCCCTATCCGCTCATTCGGCGCAAGGGAGAGCGCTCGTTCAGCCGGCTATCCTGGGACGAGGCGTTGGATATGATCGCGGCGCGCATCCGGGCCATCGATCCGAAGCAGCTGGCCTTTTATTTAACGGCGCGCGGCATCACGAACGAATCGTATTACGCCGCGGCCAAGGTCGCCCGCTTCCTCGGCACGAACAATATCGACAACGCGTCCCGCATCTGCCACTCCCCGTCCAAGACGGCGCTGAAGCAGTCCGTCGGCATCGGCGCTTCGAGCTGCAGCTACAAGGATTGGATCGGCACCGACGTGCTCGTCTTCTGGGGCAGCGTCGCCGCGAACAACCAGCCGGTCTCGACCAAATACATGTATGCCGCCAAACGCAAAGGGACCCGCATCATCGTGATCAACCCGTACCGCGAGCCGGCGATGGACGGTTACTGGGTGCCGTCGATCGCGGAGTCGGCTTTGTTCGGCACGAAGATCGCCGACGACTTCTACCAGGTCAACATCGGCGGCGATATCGCCTTCATGCACGGCGTCATGAAGCATTGGTTCGACATGGAAGCGGCGCAGCCGGGCTCCGCGATCGACCATGCCTTCGTGCGCGAGCATGCCGGCGGCTACGAAGCGCTTCGCGCGCATGTGCTGCGGCAGGACTGGGCGCAGCTGGAACGTTCCTCCGGCTTATCCCGCGCGCGGATGACCGAATTCGCCGAGCTGCTCGCTGCCTCGAAATCCGGCGTCTTCGTCTGGAGCATGGGGCTGACGCAGCACCGCTTCGGCACGGACAACATCTCGCAGGTCGCCAATTTGGCTTTGCTGCGCGGCTTCCTCGGCCGCGAGCACTGCGGCCTCATGCCGATCCGCGGCCACAGCGGCGTACAGGGCTCCGGCGAGATGGGCGCGGATCCGTTCAGCCTGCCGGGCGGGGAGTTCAAAGGAATGGACATTCCGCGCATCGAGGGTATCTGGGGCTTCCCGCTGCCGAAGTGGCAGGGCGACATCGTGGGCGTCACGCTGGAGAACGCGGTGCTGCCGGACGATCATGAGCGGAAGCTGAAGCTGTTCTACACCTCCGGCGGCAATTTCCTGGAGACGATGCCGGATCCGACCTTCGTCCGAACCTGCTTGGAAGCCGTCGACATTCGCGTCCATCAGGATATCGTCCTGAACACGTCGACGCTCGCCGACGCCCGCGAAGCGGTCATCGTGCTGCCCGCCATGACGCGTTACGAGCAGCCCGGCGGCGGTACGTCCACCTCGACGGAGCGGATGGTCTATTTCTCGCCGGAGATCGAGGGCCCGCGCATCGAAGAAGCCCGCGCGGAGTGGCAGATCTACTGCGACTTGGCTGCGCGGGTTTACCCGGACCGCGCCAATGTCATCGCGTTCAAGAGCGCCTACGCGCTGCGCTCGGAGATCGCGCTTGCCGCGCCGAATTACGAAGGCGTTCAGTTCCTGAAGAACAAGGGCGACGTGTTTCAATGGGGCGGCGCCTGGCTGTGCGAAGGCGGTGTATGCCCGACGAAGGACGGCCGCGGACGCCTGCTGCCGATCGAGCTGCCGGAGCTGCGCAAGCCGGAAGGGCATTTCTATATCACCTCCCGGCGCGGCAAGCAGTTCAACTCCATGATCTACAGCGCGAAGGATCCGTTCAATGCAGCCGACCGTTACGATGTACTTATGCATCCGAACGACGGCGTGAAGCACGACATCAAGGAAGGCGACGCCGTCGTGCTCTACAATAGCTGCGGCACGTTCCACGGCAGAGCGAGGTTCGCCTCCATCGCCTCCGGCAACCTGGAGCTGTACTGGCCGGAGTGCAATGCGCTGCTGCCGAAGAAGGTCTACGAACCCCATGCCGGCATTCCGGAATACAATACGGCAGTCGTGATGGAGCGCGCGGATACGTTCCATGCGCTGAAGGATTCCCGATACGTGGAGAAGCGCATCGCGGAGCTGGACCTTGAGTCGGAAGACGAGGATCATCCCATCGTGAAATGAGTGCCGTTTGGAAGGATAGCCAGCCGATACGCGCGCGAGTACTGGAAAGCACTAGTGACGTTCATAAAGGAGGAGTTCCAGCATGCTGCCCCACGTGACGACAACCTGGCCGATTCGTAAATATACGGACGGCGCCGCTTCCCTGCGCGAGGACGACATCGCGTCCGAATATCCGCTGACCGTGGAGCTCGACGGCGAGGAGTTCGCGACGATCGTCTGCTCGCCGACGGATCTGTCGGAGCTGGCGATCGGTTTCCTGGCCTCGGAGGGCGTCATCCGGGAAGCCCGCGACTTGAAGGAGCTGCGGATCGACGAGGAGCGCGGCTATATCTATGCGGAGCTGCATCGGCCGCAGTCGACCGGGAAGGACGATTACGCGAAGCGGTTCATCGGCTCGTGCTGCGGGAAGAGCCGGCAGTTTTATTTTCGCAGCGATGCGCGCACGGCCCGGACGTCGATGAGCCGCATGACGGTGACGCCCGCGCAGTGCATGGCGCTCATGCGGTTGCTGCAGCGCAGCTCCGCCGACTTCCAGCTGACGGGAGGCGTGCACAACGCCGCGCTCTGCACGGCGTCGGAGCTGATCGCCGTGCGCACGGACATCGGCCGGCACAACGCGCTCGACAAGCTGTTCGGCTTTGCCCTGGGCCAGCGCCTGGCAGTGACGGACAAAATCATCGCCTTCAGCGGCCGCCTCTCCTCGGAGGTCGTCCTGAAAGCCGCCAAAATCGGCGTCGGCATCCTCCTCTCCAAGTCCGCGCCGACGGATCTTGCCCTGAAGCTCGCGGATGATCTCGGCATCACCTGCGTCGGCTTCATCCGGGGACATGAAATGAACGTCTACACGCATGGGGAGCGGATTGTCGAGGAAGAACCGAGCGGCCAACTCGAATGAGGACGTTTCACGACGATACGGATGAGGACGTTTCACGAACGATACCGATGAGGACGTTTCACGAACGATACGGCGAGCATTTTAAGGAGGATTCAAGTATGAGCTGGCAGATGGAAGCCCATCCGGATCGCGTCCGCGTGCGGATGGACGGGTTCGTTGGAGAGCGCATGCGCAACAACATCAAGCAGTGGCTGATTCCGGCCCCGCTCGCGAATCCCGCGATGCTGGAAATGCTGCATATGCGCGATCGGCAGCCGCGGGTCGCATTGGTACCTTGGTATGGCGAATTCCCCGGAAAATACTTAACATCCGCCGTGCTTGCCTGGAACATGTCGCATGATGAAGAAGTGCGGCAATCCATCGAAGCCGTGATCGACGCGCTGGAAGTAGCGCAGTCGCCCGAAGGCTATCTGGGTCCGCATCCATTGTCGGAGCGCTTGGTCGGCAGAACGGCCGACGGATCGGATAAGCTGTGGGACGTATGGGGACATTACCATATCATGCTGGGGCTCTATCTATGGCACCAGGCGACGGAAGATGCCCGGGCCTGGAGCTTGCTGACGCGGACAGCCGATTACATAGCGGCAGAATTCGTCGGGCGCGGCCGCGATATATTGGAGGCGGGCTGGTCGGAGATGAATACGGCCGTCATCCATATCTTCTGTCTACTCTATGAGCAGACGGCGCGGGAACCCTACATGGCGATGATCCAGAGCATCATGCGCAGCTGGGAACACGAGGACGGCGGCGATTACTTGCGCGACAGCCTTGCCGGCAAGGCGTTCTTCGAAACCCGCAAGCCGCGCTGGGAAAGCCTGCATGCCGTTCAGGGAATCGCGGCCCTGCATCGGCTGACCGGGGATCCGACGCTCAAGCAAGCCGTCGAACAAGTGTGGCGATCAATCTCGCAGCATGATCGCCATAACACCGGCGGCTTCAGCACGAACGAGAAAGCCTGCGGCAATCCGTACGAAGAAGGCGCCATCGAGACCTGCTGCACGATCGCTTGGATGGCGCTCGGCATCGATATGCTCCGGATGACCGACGATCCCTACGTGGCGGACGAGTTGGAATTAAGCGCATTTAACGGCATGCTCGGCGCCCAGTCCCCATCAGGCAGATGGTGGACCTACAGCACGCCTGTCCATGGGGTTAAGAAGGCATCCGCGCACGAAATCGTCTTTCAGTGCATCCAAGGAAGCCCGGAGTTAAACTGCTGCTCCGTCAACGGTCCGCGGGGGCTCGGCATGTTCGGAGAATGGGCGATCCTGCAGCGCAACGACGGTGCCGTCCTTAATTACTACGGTCCTTCCTCGCTCAGCGTGAAGCTGCCTTCGGGCAATACGCTTCATCTAACGCAGCACACGTCCTATCCTGCCGATGGCGAGATTGAGCTGGAGGTCGGGGACTTGGCAGAAGCGCAGTCCTTCGCGCTCTGGCTGCGTGTTCCTTCTTGGTCGAACAATACCTCCGTCAGCATCAACGGGGAAGCCGTAAACGGCGCCGCGCCCGGTACATACCTCCGTCTGCATCGCGAGTGGAGTCAGGGAGACCGCATCCGGCTGGCGCTCGACATGACGCCGCATCTATGGATCGGAGAACGCGAAGCGGCCGGCAGAGCGTCGATCTATCGCGGGCCCGTGCTGCTTGCCTTCGATCAGCGATTTAATGCGGCCGATTGCGGTGGGATTCCCCGTCTGGATCCGGCGAGCCTGCGTTTGCAGTCGGTGAATATGTCCGCCAGCTGGCCGCAGCCGTGGCTTCTAGTGAAAGCATCCGCGCCAGGAGGGGAAGAGATCGTGCTCTGCGATTTTGCTAGCGCAGGCATGACGGGAACGCACTACGAAACCTGGCTTCCCGTCGTGGAGGCGGAAGCAGCTGGCGGAGCGGCGGCCGGAGCCAATGCCAAAACTGAAGCTGAAGCTGAAACTGCTCCAGAGGCGGGTGGGAGTCCATTCAGAGCGTCCGTCTTCCGGCCCGGCGGCATGCCGTCGAGGGAACCTCACGTAGATGGAGTTATAGCCTGACCATTGCACAAGAAGAACCTACCTTCCGCAAATGGGGAAGGGAAGGTTCTTTTGGTGTCCAGAGAATTTCGCGATTTGGCTGTATGTAGTGTACTGAGTGCAACTCTTTCCCCGAATTTCAATCTGCTTGGCCACCTGCGCATTCCACCACACACACAAACCAAAAGAACCCTAGAGACCGCTGCCAGATAGCAGCTTCCAGGGTTCTTCGCTTCACTTCGTCACCTAAATTCCACGATTCGCTGCTTGCTTGCGATTAACTGCGCACGACTAGCTTCTTGCTCGGTCCATCCCGCTTTACCCAACCGGCGTTTCGGTCTTCGCGCCTTCGAGCAGCTTCCGGATCTGCCCTTCGATCTTGAGCGGCTTGGTTGTCGGCGAGAACCGCTTCACGACATTGCCTTCCGCATCCACGAGAAATTTGGTGAAGTTCCACTTGATGGACGAGCTCAGGAAGCCCGATGCTTCCTTCTTCAAATACTTGTACAGCGGGTCGGCATTCTCCCCGTTAACGTCGATCTTGCCAAGCAGAGGGAAGGTGACGCCGAAGTTGATTTGGCAGGTCTCCTGCATCTCGCTGTCCTTGACCGGCTCCTGGTCCCTAAATTGGTTGCACGGGAAACCAAGCACGGCAAGCCCTTCATCCTTGTATTTCTGATGCAGCTGCTCCAGCCCCTTGAACTGCGGAGCGAGGCCGCATTTCGTCGCGGTGTTCACGATCAGCAGCACCTTGCCGCGGTAATCGGAAAGCGGCTTCTCCTCGCCTCGGGACGTGTGAACTGTGAAATCATAAACACTCATCGCGAATCACCTCATTTTAATTTTACACAATATTATTTTAAACAATTAAACGTCATTTGAAAAGAGCGCGTATCGCTTATTCTCGGCCTTCTCCCACGGAAGCATGCGTAAAAACAGCAAATGCACCGCCCAAGCTGGACGACGCACCTACCGCTGCTGCTTATTTCTTCTCCGCGCTCTTTTCATCCCAGCCGTTTATTTCATCGCCAGCTGCGCCGGCTCTTTGAACGCGATCAGCTTGCCTTGGGCCTGCACGACGATCATGGAGCCCGCCTTCAACGTCGGTCCGAAGACGCGCGCTCCCGTATTCAGCCGCACGACCGGCTCCGCCTTGATCAAATCCATCGCGATCAGCCTGCCGTCGGTTTGAGCGACGTACATCCCGTGTCCGATCAGATCGAAACGGGCTACGGGGTTAGACATGCCGCCATTGTAAAACACGGGATACTTGTTCGCCAGCTTCACGCCATAGACGCCGTCTCCGTTCGAATAGAACAACCGCCCGTCGTACGGGCCCGCTGCATAGCGCAGGTCTACGCCTTGCTGCGCCGTGTAGCTGTCGCGCCCAGCCGTAGCCGGATCTTCCAAGAGGGAATACCGATAGACGGTGTTTCCGTACGCGATGAACACGTCATCCCCCTGAACCCAAGCCTGCCCCGGACCGTAGAAGTCGATCTTCGAGACGTCCACGCGTTCCGGATTGTACACGCGCGTCTTGACGATTTTGCCCGTTGCGATATCGATGGAATCCAGCGTCGTCAGCAGCACGTGATTGAAAATCGTCCTTTGCCGCTCGGATAGGATGACGCCGCCGCGAATATCGATGGGCAAGCTTTCGTTCGCCAGTTCCCACGCCTGCTTGCCGGTCCTGCAGTCGACCGCATGGAGCACGTCATAGCTGTATGCGCCCGACACCACGCTCGCCGCCAGCATGTAGTTGCCTTTGAACACCAAGTCCCCGTAATAGTCTCCCTGCTTCCACAAATACGCGCCGTCCGCGATCCGGAACGCCGTTACGCCGTCGCTTTGCACGTACAACCGTCCGCCGTCTGCATACAGCTTGCGCGCATCCTTCACCGTCGTCTTGGACGCCCATAGCTTACTGCCCGACTTGGCATCCACCGACACCGGCCTGCCGTCCCCGGACATCGCGAACACCCGTCCGCCGTCAGCCAGCAGCGGAGCCTTCAGATTTCCCCCATACGCCCACAGCTTCTTGCCCGTGCTAGCCTGTACCGCCGTAAGTTTGCCGTTCTGCAGGAAAAAGACCCGCTCCCCGTCCGTGGCCGCCGTACCTTCGCCCATCATGTAGTCGACGTCGGGCTTATCCATCGCCTGCGACCATACCGTCTGCGCATCCGGCACTTGAACGGGATTGTCCAAGTTGTTTCCGATATAAGAGGTATGCCCGCCCATGCTGTCCGCCAATACCGTCGTCGCACCTCCAAGCATAGTCAGTGCAATCACCATCGCAGCCTTTTGAAGAAATCGCATGTCGGCACCCCTCTCCGTTGTTTGTTGGTATGTAGACGACGACAACGCGCAAAAGGTTACACCCAATGATAATAACCTTAATTTAACACAAATCGTCCTTAATTCTGCATATCCCAAGAAACGGCGCTTCCCGATAAAATGAGGGCATGCAAGCGGTTCCAACGCCGCTTATTCAAAGGAGGGTTCTTCGCTTGAGCGAAACCAGACAGCAAATCCTGTTTCTGAATCTAACGACACCCGATCTCAAGTCGCCGGTCATTGCCTGGTCGCTGTATGACGGCGCCGCACCGGAAGATGCGCTGCAAATGAATACCGGAGACGCTTCGGTGCCGCCGTATGCTTCGGTGCTGCATGCCATGCGCGACGGATGGAACGTCATGCAGGTCCCGGCGCTGTCCAGCTATCCAGCCGGCCAAGAGCATGATACCGGCCACTTGCCCTATGAATACGTGCTCGAAAGAAAGGTGGCGATTGCATGAGCAAGCTGAATATGACCGAAGTCGATCGCGGGCAGCTGCTGGGCGCGGAACAGATGGCCCGGTTCGTGACGGACGGTTTTCTTCTTCTGGATGCGTTCGTGCCGCAGCATCTGAACGAACGGGTATACGAGGAACAGCGCACCGGGGGACAAGGACATACGTTTTGGCAGACGTCTGCGGCGATCCGCGAAGTATTCGAGCTGCCGGAGGTGCAAGGCATTATTCACAGCCTCGTCGGCCGCCAGCCGGTCTATGACCACTCGTTCCTGCACATCGTTCCGGACAACTATCCCGTAGCGCAGGACTGGCACGGAGATTCCATCATCGACGTAAGGCCGCATGCCTTCGACATCCAGCTCTTCTATTTCTCCCATGACGCGCCGCCGGAGATGGGCCCGACCCTCATCCTTCCCGGCTCGCATCTTCGTAAAATCAATACGTTCAGCCTCGCCCGCTACAAAAACATCGTCGGACAGCGCCAGCTTGCCGGCAAGGCGGGCACGCTCGCCATTCTCCATCACGGCATCTGGCACTGCGCGCAGCCGAACGCAACGGACCGCACGCGGTACGTCTTCAAGCTGCGCCTCCGCCCGGGGCAGGAGCAGCGCGGCCTGTTCAATCTGGACGGCTACGATAGCCCGGAGGTCCGCCGCATTATCGGACAGGGCTACCAGCGCTGGCAGGGCAACGAGGATCGGCTCGACCACATGCAGCGCGCCAAGCTGTGGCGCTACGTGACCGGAGACGACAGCGTGGACGTGTCGTTCGAAGGCGCGTTGACGCGGATGGGGATTTGAGGATCGTCATCCCGCTATCCCGCTCCATTTATAAAACAATGGGAGCTGCCCCCGAAGCGATTGCTTCCAGGGCGGCTCCCATTGTTCTGTTGTATCGCTATGTACGGAATCCCGCTAGCCTTGCATCCCCCGCTCCTCCTGCAGCTCCCGCGACTGCTGGATCCGCATCATTTTGCGGTATTCGCTGGGACTGGTACCCGTATACTGTTTAAACATTTTGGAGAATTGATAGAGCGAGCTGCCGATGCGTTCAGCGGCTTCCGAGACCGAAATATCGGTAACGGCCATCCATGACTTCGCCTTCTCCATCCGCCGCTGGTTCATATACTGCACGGGCGAACGCCCCGTCGCCGATTTGAAGAAACGGATAAAATAGTTCGGATGAAAATGCGCCAGCTCCGCCAGCTGCTCCAGCGTGACGCCATCCGCCAAGTGATGGTCGATATACGCCAGTACCCGGCTGACCTTATCGACATGTTCGTTTGCCGGCTGCCGCAGCTTCGTATGTCCGCCCCGTTCAATGAACTGGCACAGCAGCTCTTGGAGCAGCAGCTTCGCGCGCAGCATGGATGTCAGCTCGCCGCCGCGGTAATGCCGCACCAGTTCGCCGAACGTCCGCGCCGTCGCCTCCGGGTCCGCCGCATCGACGCAGCTCGGCGTCTCCAGCAGCTGGAACAGTTCCTGGTCGCCGCTTTTTGCCTGGAAGTGGCAGAAATACTTGGCGAACTCCCTGCCCTCCATCGCCCGCACCGACAGCATCGTGCCAGCCGGCAGCACGACCAGCTGACCGCGTTTCGGGTATAGCTCTTCCTCCCCGATTCGGAGATGGCCGCCCTCACCCAGAAAATAATAAAGCCGATTGAAATCCGACAATACGTCCATGTGATGCCAGCTCGCCGTGCAGTGAAAATACGCCGCTTCCGACAGCTGCAGCTGCATATTGGCTATATAATTGCTTAATGCTTCTTTTGGCATGCTAACCGTCCCGTTCATGTATGGAATCCACCCGCCGCGTTCATTCGTTCCCGTCCAGTCGCAGTTCCCCGAGCTTCGCATCCCAGGTCGCCTGAACGCCGAGAAGCTTCAGAAGAAAGACGGGAATCATGGTCACCCCGGAGAATCCACGCTTAACGGCTGGAAGCGATACCTCCTGCGTGTCGTTCACCCTGACTCCCTTGCCGTCCGCATGCAGCATGGCCGTCTTTTGTTTATACGCGAACATCGTCGTGTTATCCGCCGGATTGCTGACGAAGGTGCCGCCCAATGCCTGCAGCGCTGCCTTCATGGGAACCGACACGCTGCCGCTGTCGATCCGGGCAGGAAACGTCGAGACGAGCAGCTGGCCGTTCACGTAGACGTTGATGGCCGGCTGTACCGGCGTCGGCGCATACAGCATGCCGTCCGGGGACGACGCCAGGCTGCCGCCTTCGTACCATTTGTCGCCTCCCCAGCCCCATATCCGCCCTTTATTGTCCAGCGCTAGATCATGGCGGTAACCGCCTGCGACCGAGACGATGCCGGAGAGCCCGCCAACCTTGCCGGACTTGCCGGTCGTGCCTTTATCGAGCGACCACACTTCGCCGCTCTCGGTCAGCAGCATCCCGTAGAAGCCTCCCTGAATCTCCTTCACCTTCAGCTCGGCATGCACGCGCGTCGCTTTGACGGGAATAGCAGCCTGGGTTTCTCCATTACCGGCGGCAGGCGCAGTCGGATTCAACGCCCACGTCCAGGCGCCTCCCTTGCGATCTACGCCGTAAAGCTTGCCATATAGATAAGCGTTGCTTCCCGATACCTGCTTCATGGCCGGCAAACCCGTCATGCGAAAAGGCTTCGGAACGGACGTGCTTCCGTCCGTTTCCTGACCGGCCCGGATTCCCCAAACATTCCCTTGCGCATCCAGCGCGGTTACGATATTCCCTCCGGAGGTCACGCTCCTCCAGTTGTAGGCGCCGGGCACCTGACTCACACGAAGCTCTCCGTCAGCGGCGTCATGCGTCCATACGAACAGCTTGCCGTCCCCTTGCAGCGCGACGCCTCCGCCGGCGCCGAATGCCGCCGCTGCCTTCACGGCCGTAAGTCCTGCGACCTGCTTCGGCAGCTCCGAGTCGCGAGGGGATGACTTGAGGCCCGCGATAGCCCCCCATTCCCAAACGGTGCCGTCCTTCTTGAGCCCGACCTGCATGCCGGTGCCGTTGGTCGATATGGCGGTGATGCCCGACAAACTTGGCAGGCGGACAGGCGCCGCAAGAGCGGTGACGGCGTTATCCTTCAGCACGCCGAGCTCGCCCCACAAATTGCGGCCCCAGGTCCACACCGTGCCGTCCGCGCGCAGGGCGACGGAATAATAAGTGCCGGCGGCGATTTGCTTGAACGCCGTCCCGGCAGTCGCCGGGGCGACGTTAGCCGCTGAACGAACTGCTGGCTGCGAAGCGGCGACGGGCGCAGCCGTCGCTGCGGCCCCGCAAGGAAGCATACTTGCCGCCAAGGCTGCAAGCAGAACGCTTTTGAATCGGAATGCCATGGCTTGAAACTCCTCTCTGTTTGAACGAATCAATTCGTTGCGCTATCCGGCTGTCTCCCGCTCCCGACATTAGCCCGCCTTGGGCACGACGACAATGAAGCTTAGGATCGCCGCTAAATCCGTCATGGGATAGGAATTGGGCGCGTAGACGGTCACGACGTACGTACCGGGTCCCTTATTCAACTGCAGCCGGTAAGCGAACTTGCCGTCCTTGATCGGCACGGATACGATGCTGCTCATCGTCGTCCCTATTTGATAGCCCACCTTCAAGGATGTGAAGGCAAACGCCTTAAAATTCGCATCGCTCGTCAAATCCACCGCGCTGTCCGTCTCGGCATAGCCGGCCGGCCAGGATCGGCCATTGCCGGATGTCAGCTTCATCTTCAGATCCAAGCCGTCGAACCACGTCAGACCGCTGTAGCGAAACGGCACGTTCTCCGGCTTCACCGTTCCGCCGATCGGAATGGCGTCGATGACGCGGCTGTTCTGCATATCCCGCAGCACCAGCTCGTTATCCCCCGGAATGAGCGGGATTCCGACCTCGTACGTGACGTATTTCAACCCGTTATAGCCTTGCGGCGACTTCAGGTTCGTATAAGCATGGTAGGCGTTAATGCCTGCCCTCTCGTTCTCGTACAGAAACGGCGGCCCGTTGATCGTGAACACCTTCACGTTCAAATCCGCTTCGCCGCTCGTCTGCAGCGGATTATAATTCTCGGCCCACTTGCTCGCATGCACCGTCACGGCTTTCGAAGCCGCGTCGTAGTCCACCGGCAGTCCGAATTGCTCCGTCATGAATCGCAGCGGCACCAGCGTCGTGCCGTCTTGTACGACCGGCTTGACGGTGCCAAGCTTCTTGGCGTCCCGAGTGACCGCGCCCGTCCGCAAATTCAGCTTCAGCTCGTTGTCATAGCCGTTCTGCGATACGTAAACGGCGCCTTCCTTGCCGACATATTGAATTTCCCCGCCGATCACGGTCGCGATATCGCGAAGCGGCAGATAGACGGAGCCGCCATGCACGGCCGGGGATTGGGTAAGGGAAATGAACTGGTTCTCGTAGGGCTCAAACAATTGCCCGCGGCCCACCTGAAGCCTCAACTGCAGCTCTTTCGGAAGCAGCACGACGTCCGCGGACCGGAGCAGATTCGCCACGGGCCGGAAGCTCGTCAGCATGGAGGTGAAATCCGCCAAGGAACCATGGCTGACAAACGAGTAATACGTGCTGCCGTCTACCGTCCAGCTGGCAGAATAGACCGCCTTGCTCCCGCTTCCCGCTGCAAGCACGGTTCCGCTTGCGCCAGTCACCGGCGCTCCGGGTTTGGCCATCGCGGCGAAGGTTTTCGCCAGCGCCGCGGCATCTGCGTCTCCGTCCGCCCAATAGGTCCAGCCGCCGGCGCTTTGCAGCTGCTTCGCTCCCTGCGGCACGGTCACCTTCGCTTCTGCCTGCGAGCCCGCCTTCAGCAGGTACAGCACGGCTGCGGGATCGACCGCTGCTCCCTTGTCGGTCCCAGGCAGCGTCTCCGAGGCCGCCTGCGCTTTCGTTGTACGGAAGGCCGTGACTGAATAGCCTCTCTCGCTAAGCGCGCTCTTCAGGCCATAATATTGCCAGCCCGCGTCAGGCAGCCGAGTCGGCAAATACGCGGTCACCGGGCTGTCCGCCAGCAGGCTCATCGCCAAATCATGCGTGAAATGCGAGAAATAACCGAAACCCGGATCCAGCATCGCCCGTTCGGTTGCGCTTGTCCCAGCTGCTGCAGCCGGTGCCGCGGCATTGCCGGACAGTGCCGAATTGGCGGTTCGGCTCCCGGCCTCCCCGGCTGTCGGACCTGCGGGAATGGCCTGTTCCGCAGGTCCTGCGGCCCGCGCGGTCTGAATAGCCGCATCGCTTGAGGCGAGCAGCAGCGCAGCCGCAAGCAGCAGCCTCGATGATCGCCGACGTTTCATTCGTTCGCCTCCCGAATCATTTTGTTCCGCGTGCCGTCTCTTAGCTGCTGCTTTGATTGGTGCTTTAATTGATGCTTTTGATCGATACTTTGCTTGTTGCTATCGTTGACGTTTCCGCTGCGCAAAAGGTTGCGCCCCGCGGCTTGCGAACGTCCGAATGCAGCGCGGCGGCACAAAAAAATCCGCAGCAGCCCCGCCGCAAGCCCGATCGGCTTCCGGCGCGAGCCGCTGCGGACCTGCCGCTTCGAATCGCTTAATTATATTGGCACATCATGAGCGCGTTGCCGTCGGAGTCCCTGAACGTAAACGACCGATGATCGCCGTACAGCTCCAACGGACCGACCGCCACGCCGCGGTCCCCGAGCATCGCGTGCGCGGCTTCGATGTCCGGCGTATCGAACGCGAACGTCGCGCGCTCCGCCGGCTGCGCAGCCTCGTCTTTGAACAGGTGCATGACATAGTGGCCGTCGAGACCGAGCTCGACGAAATCGTTCTGGCCGTAACCTCTCAGCTCCAGGCCGAGCTTCTCGCAATACCAGGCGCTGGCATGATCCAGATCCCGGACATAGTGCATCACGCCGATCAGGCCATTCTTGATGAGCGGCTTCATGGGCTTCCCCCGCTTTCGTCTATAGGTTCGTTTCGCGCTGCCTACCCATGCATTACCCCTATTCGGTCAAACTTACACGTGCTTCTTCGGACCGGGCACGATACCGTGCAGCAGTTCTACCGCTCTCGCCGTGCCGGCCTTCTGCTCTTCCAGTCCTTCGTACTCGACGCTCATCCAGCCCATATAGCCAATGGCGTCCAGACGGGACACGATATCGGCCACGCCGGCATCGCCTTCCGTCGGAACGACGCCGAAATAGGAAGCTTTGCCGCTCAGCGTACCATATGAACCGGCTTCGCCAGTTTCGGCAAGCTTGAAGTCTTTCGCATGCACATGCGAGATGTACGGGCCAAGCTCTTGGAAAGAAGGTCCAGGTTCCTGGTCGACGAGCAGGAAATTGCCCATGTCGAACGTGCTCCGAAGCGCCGGCGAATCGACCTGCTCGATCAGCTCCTTCACCTGCTCGCTTCTGCCCGCGAATACGCCGTGGTTTTCCAGGCAGAGGATAATCTCCCTGCTTTGGGCATAAGCCGCCGCTTCCAGCAGGCCTTCCACGATCCATACCTTGCCTTGCTCGTAGCTGATGCCGTCCTTGGCGTCGCCGGCAAACACGCGAACGACCCGCGCGCCCAGCAGCGCCGCTGCATCGACCGACTTCTTGATATCCTCGAGCGCAGCCGTCCGCTCTTCCTTCGACACGCGGGCGAAATCGTTGCAGGCGCCGAAGCAGGCCAGCTTCAGACCCGTTCTCGCGAGCGCCTCCCGAACCTCCGGCACGTCGGTTTCAGGCTTCCAGAACGCGCTCAGCAGCTCGATGCCCTGCGCGCCGATGCTTGCCGCATAATCGATAAAATCCGCATTGCTCCATGAACCGTCCTGCACATACTTGTGGCAGCTCCATACGCTTACCGCAATCTTCATCGCTTGTTCCGCCTCTCCTGGCACCTTAACGGTACCGTTTAATGAATGCTACCGCCTTGCGAATATCTTCCTCCGGCTGGTTGCCGACTTCACGCTCGATCGTCAAATAGCCTTTATATCCAATGCTCTGCAGCGCCGCGAAATACGCGTCGAAATCGACGCCGCCTTCGCCAAGCGGCACCTCCGCGAAATCAGGTCCGCCGGATGCCATCTCGGCGATATGCTCATGCGACATTTTCTCGTAGCCGAGGAATCCGTATACTTGTCGCGGATCCACGATGCGCAGCCGCTTGCCGTCCTTAACGTGCGTATGCACGATATAATCCTTCAATGTAATTACGCCTTGCACGGGATCATCGCCGGTCACCATAACCATGTTCGCCGGATCGAAATTGACGGACACGCCGTTCGTGCCGAGCGTATCGAGGAAGCTCTTCAGATGCGCCGCAGGCTCCGGTCCCGTCTCGATCGCGAAATAAGCGTTCATGCTCTTCGCATATTGGCTGAGTTCCTCGCAAGCGCTCTGCATGGCAGCATAGACGGCGCTGTTCCGGTCATCCGGAACGATGCCGATATGCGTCGTCACGACGGATGTACCGAGCTCTACCGCAAGATCGAGGATCCGTTTCGATTTCTCGATCTTGGCCGGATTCGCCGCCGCGTCCTGGAAGCCATGGCCGCCGAGATCGCCGCAGAGCGCCGCGATCTCCAGACCCAATCCGCTAATGTAGCCGCGCAGCTCCTTGCGAGCCGCTTGATCCAGATTCGCCGGGTCCATCTCGCCCGACACCGCGTAGATCTGCACGCCTTCCGCGCCGACGTCCTTCGCCTTCAGCAGTCCTTCGCGCACGCCGACGCCGAAGCTGTCCACGATAACGCCGATTTTATTGATCAATGGATTGCTCATGCCTCTCAACCTTCCTTATTCTCGAATTACCCGCGCCCCGCCGGAAACAAACGTCCTGCTATTCCCAGTCCGCATCCACCGCCAGGGCTGCCGGCTTGAATCATAATGAAACTATCGATCAACCTACATCAATTAATCAAAATGAATTTCCGTGCCCTTCGCCGCCGATTCGTAAATCGCGCTCAGCATGCGCGTCACTTCCAGCCCGTCTTCCACGGGACTGAGCGTCTCGACGCGGCCGAGACAGCTGCCGGCGAAATGCGCGATCTCCCTGCCGAACGCCTCGTTCGCGTCGAAGCTCGCATGGTCGATTTGAGGCGTCGAGTTGACGATCGTATCGTATTTCTCGGACATGACGACGAGCGCCGGCTCGACCTCCGCGCCGCCTTTGTCGCCGTACAGCTTAATGGACAGCTCATCCTTCGCCGCATGCAGCGTGAAGCTGACGTCGACGAGCAGCGACGCGCCGTTCTCGAACCGGATGACCGCGTTTGCCGCGTCCTCTACATCGTTGCGCGACGCATCGTAGTCAGCCGCTTTATAGAAGGAGAGATTCTGGATATGCGCGCGGTTGCCGAGGTTCCGATACGTGTTTCCGCTGATGCTCTTTACCTTCGGACGACCCATCAGGTACCAGCATAGATCGATAATATGTACGCCGAGATCGATCAACGGTCCGCCGCCGGAACGGCTCGAGTCCGAGAACCAGCCGCCCGGATTGCCGAGCCGGCGAAGGCAGGAAGCTTTGGCATAATAAATCTCGCCGAGCTCGCCCGCGTCGATGAACCGCTTCAATACGTCCACGCTGCCGGCGTAACGTCTTACGAAGCCGACCTGCAGGATTTTGCCCGAACGACGCACGGCCTCCTGCACCCGCTCTGCTTCCTCGACCGTTTTGCACATCGGCTTCTCGCACAGCACATGCTTGCCGGCTTCCAGCGCCGCGATGCTGATCTCGGCATGGGTGTTATTCCACGTGCAGATGCTGACCGCGTCGATGCTCGGATCCGCCAGCAGCTCCCGATAATTCGTGTATACTTGCTCCGCGCCGTACTTGGCCGCGGCTGCCTTCGCCCGCTCCTCGTTCAAGTCGCAAATCGCCGCGATTACCGTATCCGAACATTGCTTGTACGCCTCCAAATGCAGGCCGGAAATCGACCCTGCTCCAATGACGCCGATGCGCAGCTTCTTTCCCTCTGTCGACATGATAAAAAAGCTCCCTTCCCTTTGGGCGCTATGCCCGATATAATGGCCTTGCATGACAATTATAATTAAACCTTTCTATACCTTATCATGATGATACCAAGGGGTGAATGCACATCATGCCAACCTATATGGATTATATGATCAGTCCCCTTCCGATTCGTCTCTATGACAATGTCATCGATTTGAAGAAGCTCCGGGTGCAGTCCCTCCTCCTTCGGGGCGCGGGCCATTTGCCCGGCCGCATCATGCAGCGCAAGGACGCGAAATTCGATTATTGGGCGTTCGTCTACATCGGCGCGGGACGGGGTTATTTTCAGGCGGGCGACGGCCAGCGGCAGACGGTGGAAGCCGGATCGTTGTTCTGTCTGTATCCGGGCGAGGTGTTCCAATACGGCCCGGAGGACGAGGGCTTCTGGGACGAGTATTATTTCTCGCTGGAGGGCGCAAGAATTCAGGAGTGGCTGGCGAGCTGGTACGAGCAGCCGGAGACCGTCAAGCACGTCGGGACGGAAGAAAGCTTCTTCAGCAAAATCGAGCTGATCTTCGGGCTGCTCGGAAGCGGCGTTCCGGCCAATCAGGATCGTGCCGCGCTGGCATTGGAATCGATGCTCTTCGATATGTCGCTGCGCTTCCGCCAGCCGGAAACGAGCAGCAGCAGGACGCTGTTCATCCACCAGCTGCTCGACGACCTGGGAGCCACCGTGTACGGCAAGCCCAGCGCCGGCGAAATCGCCGTCAGGCACCATATCTCCGTCCCTACCCTGCGGCGGATCGTGCATGATTACACCGGCTACCCGCTCGGCGAATTCGTTCATCGCCTGAAGATCGCGGAGGCGAAGAAGCTGCTGCTGAATACCGACAAGACGGTGATGGAAATCGCCGGACTGCTCGGCTATTCCGACATGTTCTATTTCTCTCGGCTGTTCAAGAAATTCACGGATGCCGCGCCGACGATGTACCGTTCGCAGATGGGGTAGCATTTCCAGATGAGGCAGCGGTTACGCTGGACACGGCAGGCAGGCGCAAAACCCTCCCAATTGCTCTATGCAGCCCATGGGAATCTTGATATAGTAGTATCCATGTCATTATTCCCATTATTTGTGAGGAGTGTTAGTTTGAAGAAAATCAGTGCGCTTATTCTTGCAGCCCTGCTGCTCCTGACGGCTTTCTCGGGCATGGCTTCCGCCGCAACCGCGTCGAAACCGCCCATTACCGTATGGATCGGCAGCCAGAAGATCACGTTCAACGCGCCGCCTCTGACGGCGAACGGCACCACCTATGTCGAGTTCAAAGCCTTGTTCAAGGCGCTCGGCTTCGAAGTCGCCTACGATGCGAAGAGCAAGACGATCACAGGCTCGTCGATCGGCGTCTCCCTGGTCTTGAACGCCGCGACCGGAGCCGCCTCCGTGAACGGACAAGCTTCGCCGAAGCCCGTCAAGCTGATCGTGAAGGAAGGCCGCACGCTCGTGCCGCTTCGCTACGTCGGGGAAGCGACGGGCATGAACGTGGATTGGAACGCCGCCGCCCGGAAGATCACGATCAGCGCCAAAGCGCCGTCCGCAGCCGAAGTAAAGGATCTGCAGACTTTGCTCGCGCAAATGGACAGCTTCGACTCGAACGGCGATCTGAACGGTTTCCTCTCGCTGCTCGTTCCGGACTCCCCGATCTACGAGGCGGTTAAATTGCAGGGAGCGCCGAAAGCCGGAGACCCCATCGTCCGCACGACGTCGAAACTGCTGGACATTCAGGACTTCACGCCGTACTCGGCGAACATCACGGTCAGCCAGCACGCGGCCAAAGTAAGCGGCGGCTTCTACCTGGACAACGACAGCGTCATCCAGTTGGGACTGCAGCGCGGTCAAGATAAGCAGTGGAAGGTTCGCTCGATCGGCTTGCTTCAGTTCGATTACGTGAACACGGATGACGTCCTGAGCCATGAGGCGGACGTTCCGGCGGACGATAAGGCCGCGATTCTGGCGCTGATCGACAAGCAGTCGTTGGCTTCCACCGCCGAGGATCTCGATGCTTATCGGGCGACGATCGATCCGAAGGCGCCGAATTTAGACCAATCGATGGATACGGTCAAGCAATTATTCGACGCGTACGATCTCAAATACACGACCGAGTTGTCTCGCATCGTCGATTACACGGACACCGAGGCCGTCATTTACGTCATCCAGACGATCGAGAAGGTCAAGGGTCCGGATTATCCGAACAGCCGGGTCTTCATGGCCGTAACCTTCCGCAAGACGGAAGACGGACAATGGATCGATGAAGGCACGGGCAAGCTCATTAAAGTCGAACCGCTTCTGGACAACGTCTAGGAAAGCATTTGTCACGGGGGCGCTTGGCTCCTAATCAAACAGCCCGCCCTCCGGTCTTGGAAGGGCGGGCTGTTATTCTATAGCGATGCCCCGCAAGAAGGGCAGTCGCTTCAGTCGCGTTCGACCAAATTACGCTGCAGATAATGCTCCAGCGTATTGGAAATATCGAACACCGTATGCGCAAGATCGTAATTCTCGAAGGCATGCTCGCAGCGTGTCTGGTACGCGATCGCCGTCTCGTACTGATCCATTCGGAATCGGACGAGATCGGGATCGACTCCCGCTTCCTGCTGGCGTTCCTGTACCGTCCGCCTGTCGGCGTAGATGAACAATCGGACGACCTCGTCGCCATACCGCTCCTTCAGCAGCTGAGCCCCTTCGGTGTTGAGAATGAGGAAAACGCTTCCGTTCTGCAGCAGGCTTTGTTCAATATCCATGCCGCGTACCCCGTAGTGATTGCCGTTCATGCAGATGCTCTCGATGAAGTCGCCCGCGCGGTCGAATTGTTCGTACAGCTCCGGCGATATGAAATGGTAATCCTGGCCGTTCGCTTCGCCGGGACGCGGCTTGCGGGTCGCGTACGAAATCACCTTGGCAATGCCAAGCGTGGCGCCGACGCTGTCGGCAACTGTCTTGCGTCCGGAGCCGTCCGGACCCGTAAATACGAAAATCAGCTTGCGATCCAGCTGTTCGTTCATCGTCTCAGCCTCCTGAAATCGGTCGATTGGCGATCGTCATTCTGCGAGTCTGATATTCGTCGGCATTCTTCGTATCCCAGCACTGTTTATAGCAATTATACCGCATGTCACGAAATGCCAGCAATATCCAAACCTTGCACGGCTTGACTATTTCGAAACGATCGGATATATTTTATAAAAACATATGTTCGCGGTTCACTTGCGTCGGAAGCACCCGTAAGTAAAGGCTCATCATGCCTTTCTTGCGGGTTTTTTGCGTTTTCCGGCGGTGATCCGCGGCAAAGGAGGACATTTGTCTATGTTAAAGTCTATGAGGTTGACTGCGTTTTCATCCATGCTGCTTGCTTGGCTTGCCTTCCTGCTGCTCGTTCCGAACACGGCTGCCGCAGCTTCGGTCTCGCTCTCTCAGACCGCGCAGTCCGCGCTCGGCAAGCACATCGCAGCCGCTCCGGCGGCCTTGAAGGACAAGCTGAACGCGCAGACGGTCAGCCTTCAAGCCGTACAACGGCAGGAGACGAGCCTTGATGACCGTTACGGCACGCTGCACGCGAACAACGCCAAAGCGCTCGATGCCGTGAACCAGCGCATCAAGCTCATCGACGCGGACAAGCTGAGTCGGATGGCCAACGATCTGAGCGCGCTGCGCAATAAGTACCAGCCGCTCTTCACGCTCTATACCACGGTCAATAAGCAGATTGCCGATGCTCGGGCCTTTAAACTGAAGGAATTGACGGCCATTCTGAAACGGCAGGCGGATATGCTCAAGCCGGCCGTGCAGCTGGCGCGGGCGGACATCCGGATCCGGGAGGACGCGCTCTCGGCGGCTAAGGCGGCGACAGCCAAGACGGTTAAGTCGCTCAAGACCATCCTGGCGGCCATCACGCCCATCCATGCGCAATCCAAGGTCGCGTTTGCCTCCGTATCCGGGACGAAGAAGACCATCCCCGGCGTCGTCAAGACGCTGAACGCCTGCGTGAAGAGCGGTTCGCACGCGGGAACGCTGCAATCTCTCTCTTCGCTTGTCACGCTGTCGAGGAGCATCATCGATCAGAAAACCCGCGTCATCGAGCATGAGAACAAGATCACGGCCATCATTAACCAAGTCAGCGCACAGATTCCGACCCGGTAACGACGAGCTCCGCTGCCCCTGCCATCGTCAGAAGCCTGACATGTGCGGAAGAATGCCCGAATAGTTTAGGAAGAGAGCCTTTTCGCGGGATTCATAAGACAGGCATATGGGAGGGAGCAGGCGATGCAGATTCATGTCGTGCAGGCGGGACAGTCGCTCTACCGGATCTCGCAGGCTTACGGCGTTCCGATAGACGCGATTACGGCAGCCAATGAAATATTGCCGAGCCAAACGCTGGTGATCGGACAGGCGCTTGTCATCCCCATCGTGGGCCAATATTATTACGTGGCGTCCGGTGATACATTGACAGCGATCGCCGCCAAATTCGGCACGACCGCAGCCAGGCTCGCTTCCGTCAACGGAATCGATTTGAACGCTCCGCTGAACGTAGGAACAAGGCTGTATATACCGCCGATGCCGAAGCGGCGCGCTTACGTGAACGCGTATATCGCTCCGAGCGGCACGGCGGTGTCGCCCGCGCTGACCGAGGCTGCCAGGCAGGCGGCTCCGCATCTGACGTACCTGGCTCCGTCCAGCTTCCGCATTCAGCGCGACGGCACGCTTGCGCTGCCGCCGCTCGGCGATTTGGGCAGCATTGCGGCGAAGCAGCGGACAGCGATGATGTTGACCGTTACCAACCTCGAGGGCGATCAGTTCAGCTCCGATTTGGGCCATCTCATTCTGAGCGATGCCGCCCTGCAGGATAAGCTGATCGCGAACATCTTGAAGACGGCGAAGGATTTGAATTACAAGGATGTCCATTTCGATCTGGAGCATCTGCTGCCATCGGACCGGGAGCCTTACAATCGATTCTTGCGCAAGGCGGTCATCCCCATTCATGCCGCCGGTCTCTCGATGTCGACCGCCCTTGCGCCCAAGACCAGCGCGACCCAAGAAGGGGCTTGGTACTCCGCGCATGACTACAAGGCGCATGGCGCGATCGCGGATTTCGTCATCATCATGACGTACGAGTGGGGCTACAGCGGCGGACCGCCGATGCCCGTCTCCCCGATCGGTCCCGTCCGTACCGTGCTGGAATATGCGCTCACTGAAATGCCGGCCGGCAAAATCATGATGGGCCAGAACTTGTACGGCTACGACTGGACTTTGCCCTATGTACCTGGCGGCGCCTATGCCAAGGCGCTCAGTCCCCAGGCGGCTATCGCGCTGGCGAGACAGCGGAACGCCGAGATTCTCTACGACGCGACGGCTCAAGCGCCGCACTTCACGTATTGGGACGACAACCGCAAGGAACACCGGGTCTGGTTCGAGGATGCAAGGTCGATTCAAGCCAAGTTCAACTTGATGAAGCAGCTGCGCTTGCGCGGGATCAGCTATTGGAAGCTAGGGCTCAGCTTTCCGCAGAATTGGCTGCTGTTGGAGGATAACTTCGATATCGTGAAGCTGCTTTAAAGACGGAAACACAAAGGGCGGCCGACATTTCTGTCAGCCGCCTGTAATCATGAATAGGCCATTATTCCTTGACCGTCGTTCTCTTCGGAAATATCATGAAAGCCATCCAACCCGTTGCTCGTTAACCTTCGTATTCCCTATTTGAGTTCGTTCAAACGATCTTCGAGACGATTCCACGTCTGGGTGATGCCCTCCAGCATGCCCATGTCCATCACTGTCTTGAGGTTCTCCGCCGACGCATAGATCGCACGGTTGACCAGCTTCGTCCTGCCGCCCAGATCGATGAACGTCAACGTAATATCGGTCGAGGGCATCGTCTCGTTGACGTTGCCTTCGGCATCCGAGAAATAGTCGGTGTAGACGATTTTCTCCGGTTCGACGATTTCCTCGTATACGCCTTTACCCCAAGATTCCATGCCATAGAAATGTCCTTGGTTCTCATCGACGCACTTCATGCAGTAATGCCACACGCCGCCCGGCCTGAAATCGACATGGCAGACCGGAATCTCCCAGCCTTTGGGGCCCCACCAATGCTTCAAATGCTCAGCCTCTTTAAACATCTTGAACACGAGCTCCCGCGGTGCCTCGAAGACACGCTCCAGCACCAGTACCCGTTCGCCCTCTACCCTCGAAATCATTGCGTTTGACATTTCCATTCCTCCTAATTTAAATTTCATGATTTGGCTTGTTTTGCAGCTCCCGCAAGTAACCCTCCAAATTGTCGAATCTGTCTTCCATGACGTGTCGGAACGACTTCAACCAAGCATCCAGCGCTTGAAAAGGCTCGGGACGGAGCTTGTAGATCCGACGGTTGGCTTCGGCCTTCACGTCCAATATCCCGTTATCGCTAAGCACCTTCAAATGCTTCGAGGCTTGGGGCTGGCGAAGCCCTAACCGTTCGGCGATTTCCCCCACGGTCAGCGGGCCGTCGCGCAGGAGCTCGACGATCAGAACGCGATTCGGATCAGCCAATGCACTCAGCGTCGTCAAGTCTATACCCGGATTGTCCGCTGTCATGTCATTCACCCCGTTAAGTGATGGTCTCCCGGTATACGTTCATCTCCCTCCTCACGCGAGTCATCTTGTTGTTGATATGAATATACATTGAATTGAATATTCCTGTCAAGGAATATTCTTATTGAGGAATATACATAAAATGGTTCAGGCAGCTGCGCAGATACCTGCCAAGTTCGTGCGTAGATTCATTTGCCCCAGTCAGGCAGCATCGCATCCATCGATTCCGGGCCGTCTTAGGTCGTAGTCCTTCCCCGCCTTAAGGCTGGATTTCAGAACCGCCGCTGGACGGTTTCGGCGACGTCCCTCTCCCTTTACACTAAGGATATCGAGTAAACAACAGACGCAGCGACACATACGAGCCGACGGATATGAAGATTAATCCCATACAAACGATGATGAGGAGAGGATTACAATGAAAAAACTTTACCGCTCTACTTTGGACCGCAAATTGACAGGCCTTGCCGGCGGGATTGGCCAACGTTTCGGTATCGACCCTACGATTATCCGTCTGATCCTTCTTATTTCCGGCGTGTTCAGCCTAGGCACGACGCTGCTCTTGTACATCGTCGCCAGCGTGCTGGTACCGAAAGCGCCGTTTGAAGTACTGACGCCCGATCAACCGTTCCATTACTACGGCTAACCGTCGTCCAGTCTCGCACAATATCAACACTCAACTATAGGAGATGAAGCAAATGGGAATTCTGAACCGCTTGTTTAACATTACGCAGGCTGCGGCCAACGAGCTGCTGGATAAGCTGGAAGATCCGGCGATGATGATGAATCAATACGTCCGCGGCATGCAGGAAGAAATCACGAACGCGCAGCATGAGCTGCTGAAGCAGGAAGCGCTCGCGAAAGGCTTGCAGCAGCAGGCGAACGAAGCATCTATCCTGGCGGAGCAAAGCGAGGCCAAAGCGCTGGAAGCGATGAGAGCCGGCCATGAAGCCCATGCTCGCGAAGCATTGACGGCGAAGCTGCACTACGAAGAGAAAGCGAAGGAATACGGCGCGTGGAGCGACAATGCGAAGCGCCAAATCGCAGAACTCACGCTCCGTCTGGAGACGGCCAAGGCCGAGCTGCCGCAGCTGATCAAGAAACGGGATGAGCTCATCCAGCGCATGCAGCAAGCGGCGGCGCAATCCCGTACGGCGATGCCAAGCTTCAGCAAGGGAAGCTCGATTCTGGAGGGCGGCAATGCCTCCCGCGGATTCCAGCGCATGGAAGAGAAAATCGCGCAATGGGAAGCCGGCATCCAAGCCTCCCGCAGCCCTTACTCTCCGTATGGATACAACGGTTCTTATGGCAGCGCGCCGAACGCGTCCAAGGGCTCGCTCGTCGACGAACAGCTGGAGCAGCTGCGCAAGAAACTGCCGACCGACGAACAGTAACCGTCCTCGGCGGACCGGAATCGAACGAGCATCCGACGCGAGCGCTTTGACGGGATTGGGATTTGGGAATTGGAATTAGGAATTGGGATCAAACAGCAAAAAGCTGCCTCTTGGGCAGCTTTTTGCTGTTTTCGCCACGTCCACCGCTCGCGCTACAAAAACATACCGTCCCGATAAGCGCTGAGGGTACTCCCCATACTCTTCTTGAACATCTTGCCGAAGGCATGAACGTCCGCGTACCCGACGTGGGCGGCGATTTCCCCGACGGTCATCGGCGTATGGAAGGCCAGCTCCAGCGCCTTCTGCAGCCGTGCCCAACGCACGTATTGAAACGGCGTCATGCCCGTCGCGTCCTTGAACAGCCGAATGACGTAATTCGGCGAGAAGCCGGTCAGCTTCTCCAGGTCCTCGAGACGCAGCGGCTCCCGGTAGTTCTCCAACAGATGGTTCTTGATTTGCAGCACCGCTCCGGCATTGCCCTTGCGCTCATGGTTACCGGCTTCTCCTTCGGCGTCGAGCCGTGAGAGCTCAGCCAGAATGCCCAGCAGCTCGGCCTGGCACTCCATAATGGATGCCAAGCCGGGCTGATGCTTGAAGGCAACGAGCCTGCGCAGACGCCGGTGAACGGGCAGCTCCGCAACCCCGGCGAATAGCGCGGTCCTTTTCAGAAAAGCCATCGGCGGCTCCTGCGCGTCACCGAAGTGGAAGGATACCGAGATGCAGGCGAACGGCGATGCCGGACGCTTCCACGACGAATGCGGCACATGCGGAGGAATGTAGAGGAAATCGCCCTGCTTGACGTCGTAGACATGCGCTTCGACCTGAATGCTGCCCTCACCCTCCGTCATGTAATGAAACTGATGATATTTCAGAATCCGTTCGGGCATGTACCAGCTCTCGCTTGCGACGAATTGATGCGCCAGCACGACATGCGGCGGGAAATAACCATCCTGCCTCAGCTCCGATTCGACCGCGGCTTCATTCATTCCTGCTATCATAGAACCGGCAAATGCTTCGTCAGGTCCGACCAATCGGCTTCCAACGACAGTACCTGCTCCAGGTTCTTCAGCCGCTCGGGGCCGGCGCTCTCGCGCATGGCTTTGCCATAGTAATGATCGCGCGAATAATGATAATGCATCAGGCACTGCGACTGCAGCTCGCTCAGCCCCTGCTCGCCTTGGAACCGCTCCGAGGCGTTGATGGTAAACATCCGCCGGTACCCGCTTCCGCCCCATGACGCGTGGAAGGTTTCGTGCTTGAACACGAGCACGTCCCCGGGAACGACGTCGAGCGCAACCGCCGGCACTTCGCTGCCGGAGATCTCCCATGCCTGCCGGCTCTGCTGCACCTTGCCCAACACGTCCTCGGCGAACCGGTCCCCGAACCGATGACTGCCTGGAATGACCCGCAGCGCGCCGTTGTCCGCGGTGAGCGGATCGAGGTAGAAAGCGATCTTGATATGCTGGCGGCTCTGCTCCCTGCCGTCCGGATGCCAGGGCGTGTCGCCGGAATAATAATTGCCGTCGCTGCCCATATAGTTGTAATCGCTGCCAAGAAGGCTGGTCAAAATATCGCGGATCGCGGGATGATCCAGCAGACCGCTCAGCTTCTCCCGTTGGTCGATGAACGGCACGATCATCGTGCGTTTGCTTCCGTCGTGCTTTTGCTTCGGAAACATGGGAAACACCTGCTCGAATTCATCTTGAATCCAGCCGATGTCCTCCTTCAGCAGCGCAGGGAATTTAATGAATCCGAACGTGTTGAAGAAATCGATTTGTTTGGCATCCATGGTGTGCATTCCATCCTCTCTCCAGCTTGGGAATACACCCATTATACCGCGGGAGACCGATCGCTACAGCAGCCAGGCCATGCGTTATGGGGTTCAAAATCACACAAAAAAGCGATACCCGCGCACATGGAGCCAACCAGCCTCGCATTACGCAAAAAGCCCGGTTTCCTCGTTCATCATTGAACGGGAAACCGGGCTTTGGCGAGGCGCGCGTCTGCTATTACACCAAGAAGAACCCTTCTTCGTGCAAATACTGCTCCGCTTCCTCATACGTTTCGAGCACCATCTCAAGGTTAGGCCCTGCATACACGTACCACAGATCATCCTCGTGCTTCAAGGTCAGCGTCTGTTTATCGGCGCCGTGCCATACCGATGCATTGCCATTTCCTTTGCCGCCTGCTCCGCCGGAAGACGCCTTTTTTGAAGCGGCAACCGGCTCCGGCTCGCGGACGGACAACAAACGGATGGAATTCGCCACGAGCTCTCGCAGCGCCGCCTCATCGTAATCGCGAATATTCACGAATCCCTTGTCATCCGTATCGTAACCGCTTAGGGTGCCGGCATAGACGAATCCATTGCCGTTGGGATGCAGGTGGAAGGCAACGTTCTTCTTATCGTACAGACTGTCCTCGTACTGATAATTGACGCGGCCAAGCGACACGTCCTTCCGGCTAAGCTCGGGAAAGGACTCCAAAATCGCAAGCTTCTGATCGAAACTGAGCATAATCGCCTCCGGATATCGGTAATAGAATTGCCTGTGATTATACCATAGCCACATGCATAAGACCAAAATCCCACGTATCCGTTTGCAAAACTTGGGGCGTGGGTAAAACATACGCGCTTCCTCTTCCGGATATGACCGAAGTTTGGCAGAAGTTCATGAACAATTGATAGCGCTGCCATTTCGTGCGCATGATGGATACCCGCGCAAGCGCCAGGGCACGGCTGAGTGTAATTCGCGCCTGCGGGGTAATATATAAGCGATGCATTGGCACGGTTATCCAATGAACTGATGCAGAAAGGCGGTATAACCATGAAGAAGAAAAACAGGGACGGCTACGACGAAATGTACAACGAGACCTCGAACACCGCGGCTGGCATCAATACGCCGAAGGACCACGAGTGCTTCGGACCCACCGATATGTTCAGCGATGCGGTCGGCGAAATCGTCGATAAGGTCCAGCATACATTTGACGGCCATGAACGCAGCGACGCGACGGACGAACTGGACGAGGCGGAAGAACCCGACCATCCAGACGATTCGACGGATCTGCAGCAGCGTTACGACCGGCATTCCTATTAATACGCAGCAAACCGCCCTCCGCTTCAAGCTTTTTGGCTTGCGGAGGGCGGTTTGTTGTGCGTTGTTAAGAAGATACCGCGTTCAGCGAGAGCGCTTCGGCCGCACGATTGATATCGGCGATCAGATCCTGCGGACTCTCGAGCCCGACATACAGGCGGACGATGCAGCCGTCTTCCGACCGATCGCTTACCGAATTGACGGTCACGAGGCTTTCGAACCCGCCCCAGCTGACGCCGATCTTGAAATACTTCAGCTGATCGGCCCAAGCTTTCATCGTCTGCAGCGGCGCATCCGCGACGAACGAGAAGAGGCTGCTGCTGCCGGACATTTGGCTGACGGCCAAGTCATGCTGCGGATGGGACGGCAGGCCGGGATGATTGACGCGGCGAACGAACGGCAGCGTACGGATATATTCCGCGACGGCAAGGCCGCTCGATTCGTGGCGCTCCATGCGAAGCGGCAGCGTGCGCAGCCCCTTGGACACCAGCGCAGCGGTTTGCGGCGTCATGATCGCTCCAAGCAGCATGTATTCCGAGTTGCCGATCCGTTCGACCAGCTCGCGAGAGCCAAGGATGACGCCGCCGACGCAGTCGCTGTGGCCGCCGATGTATTTGGTAATGGAATGCACGACGAGATCGACGCCGAGCGCCAGCGGGCTCTGGTACAAAGGCGTCGCCCATGTGCCGTCGATGATCGTCCGGGCGCCGATGCTCCGCGCGAATGCCGCGCACGCTTGCAAGTCCTGCAGCTCGAAATACATCGTCGTCGGGCTTTCCAGGTAGATCAGCTTCGTGTTGGGACGAGTCGCTTCGCGAATGTTATCGATGAAACGGCCGTCGACGAAGGTCGTTTCCACGCCGAATCGCGTCATATAGACGGAGAGCAGCTCCCTCGTCGGACCGTACGCTTGATCGACGCAGACGATATGATCGCCATGCCCGACGCTGGACAGGATGGCCGCGGAGATCGCGCCCATGCCGGAGGCGAAGCACTTGGCCTCTTCGGCGCCTTCCAGCTCCGCCAGCTTCCGCTCCAAATACGAGACCGTCGGATTATTGCCCCGGGAATAAATATGGTTGTGCATCAAATCGGTAAACGCATTCTCGAAGGCTTCGTACGTCTCGAACGCGAACAGGCTGTTCTGATAAAGCGGCACATGGATCGCGCCGTGATGCCTGGTGTCCACTGGATCGTACGCGGTTTGGGTAAACCGCTCCTCGAGCGGTACTTTGCCGTTCTGTTGATTCTTGTTGTTTGGCTGGCTCATCCTTTTTCTGCTCCTTGCGTCAATCCTTCTACGATGAAGCGCTGCGCGATCGCGAAGATGAAAATGGTCGGAATGATGGACAGCACCGCTCCTGCCGACATCGCGCCCCAGTCTACGTCGAATTTCAGGATGAATGAATTCATGGCAACGGGCAGCGTCTTCATCGACTCGTCATCGATGAACATGACGGCAAGGAACAGCTCGTTCCAGTTCTGCACGAAGGCGAAAATGAACGTCGACGCAATGCCCGGCAGCATGACGGGAATGATGACCCGCAGCAGCGCCGACCAGCGCGAGCAGCCGTCGATCATTGCCGCTTCCTCTAAACTGCCCGGGATCCGTTGGAAGAATCCGCGGAGCATGATCGTCGAGAACGGAATGAGCCCGACGGTATACATCAGAACGAGCGAGTAGCGCGTATTCAACAGATCCATATGGCTCATCATCAGATAGAGGGGCGCAAGCGAGATGAAGCCCGGCAGCATCTGAGTCAGGAAGAACGCCAGCATGACCTGCCCGTGACCGCGGAACTTGTAACGCGCGAGTACATAAGCGCTAAGCACCGAAATAATGATGACGACGAATGCCGCCGCGATGGCCACGATCAAGCTGTTGCCGATGTAAATATGGAATTTCGAGATTTTGAAAATATTCACGTAGTTGTCCATGGTGAACTGCTTCGGCCAGTAACGCAGCGGGAAGGTGAAGATGTCCTTCTGCGGCTTCAGCGACGTGATGACGATCCAATAAAGCGGGAACACCATAACGATCAGGTAGATGGCCAAAAACAATACTTTGAACCCCGTTCCTAAACGCTGCTTCATTAGAAGTCACCCACTTTCTCCGCCTTGGTGACGGTCAGGAAGAAAATCGTGTACAGCAGAAGCAGGGCGATCATGATAACGCCGATTGCCGAAGCTGCCCCGTAATCGCCGGCATAGATGATTTTATCCAGCATCAGGGAAGACAGGATATGCGTGCTGCCGGCCGGACCGCCGTTCGTCAATCCATAGATGAGACTCGGATCGTTGAAAATCCAGATCGCCCGCAGCAGCGTAGTAGCGATGATCGTTGGCAGAATATAAGGAAGCGTCACGTTCCACAGCTTGCGAAGACCCGTCGCCCCGTCCATGTCGGCTGCTTCGTACAGATCCGCCGGCACCGATTGCAGTGCCGCGAGCAGCATGATCGCGAAGAACGCGATGCCGTACCAGACATTGGCCACGATAACGGAGATCATCGCCCACTTCGGATTCGACAGAAAGCCGATCCGTTCGTCGATGAGGCCGACGCGCAGCAGAAGATCGTTGATGACGCCGATTTGCGAATTGAACATCCACTTCCAGATCATCCCGATCAGGAAGCCCGATAAAGCCCAAGAATAGAAAGCGAAGCCTTGGAAAATCCCTCTGCCTCTGAATGGTTTTCTCAGGAGCAGCGCCAGCGCGAGACCGAAGACGAATTGGAGGATAAGCGAGCAAAATACCCAGTAACCGCTGTTTTTCAGCGCGGTGAAAAATTTCGGATCCTTGAAAGCCGCCTTGAAGTTATCGAAGCCGACAAAATGGACATTGCGAAGATCGAACAGCTTGTAATCCTGAAAAGCCATGATGATGCCCTTCAGAAAGGGATAATACGTAAACGCCAGAATTAGCGCCAAGGCGGGGAGCAACCCCGATAGAATAAAAACCTTCTTGTTGTTCATACATGCACCGCCTTGCTTCTTGAATGGAGTAAGGGCGGCCAGCGCCGCCCTCCTTGTTCATTGACTCGCGTTTACTACTTCTGTTCCGCTTTTTGCTTTTCCCAGAATTCGGACCATTTCTTCAGGGTGTCGTCCAAGGATGTTTGGCCGAGCAGCAACGATTGACCGGACTCCTGCACCAGCTGGCCCCATTGTCCGTTGCCCGGATATTGGAACGGCGGTTTGAAGTTCACGAAATGCGCCGTATCGTTGGTCATGTCAAGCAGCGTCTTGTACGGACCGGATTTGAAGAATTCGTCTTCCGTAGCGGACGTATGGATCGGAATGAGACCGAATTTCTTCGAGAATTCGGTGTTCTCGGCAGGGCTCGAGAGGAACGAGATCAGCTTCCAAGCTTCGTCTTTGTGCTTGGAATCCGAAGGGATCGCCCAGCCCGCGCCGCCGGCTGCCAGCAGCGCTTTGCCGCCAGGACCTGCTTGCAGCGGAGCCGTCGCCCATGTGCCTTCGGCCATTTTCTCCGTCAGCGATTGGATAACGTCAGGATCCTGCAGCAGCATGCCCGTTACGCCGGACGTGAACGCTTGTACTTGCTCTTGGAAGCCCCAGTTAACGGAATCCGGAGGGGAAGCGTCTTTGTACAGCTTGAGGTACAGCTCCATCGCTTGTTTTCCTTCAGGCGTGGAATAGATGCTCTTGCCGTCCTTCGTGAACATCGAATCTTCCAGGTTGACGTTGTCGCCGTTGTAAGCAAGCGCGATCGCGTCTGTCGTGCCGTTGGAGCCCGATGCGCCGCGGAAGGAGAAGCCGAAACGGTTCTTGGACGGATCCGTCAATTTCTTCGCCGTTTCATAGAGTTCTTCCCATGTTTTCGGAGGCGTCAAGCCCAGTTCCTTGAACCAGTCCGCCCGATAGAACAGCTGGCGCTCGTAGAGGCCGTTCGGTATGAAATACAGCTTGTCTCCGATGGAGCCGAGCGATTTCGCGATTGCGCTGACCGAAGCATAGTCCGACCAGGAGTCGGCAAACGTATTCAGTGGGTCGATAAACCCGTTATTTACATATTCGGAGACGTTCAAGTCGCGTGCTTCGATGACGTCCAGGTCTTCTTTGGCCCCGAGCATCGTACGAATCTTATTGTCTGCTTGGTCGAAAGGGGGCGAAATCAGGTCCACCTTAATGTTCGGGTTAGCAGCTTCAAACTTGTCAATGGAAGCCTTAAGCAGTTCTGTCCGTCCTGGACTGGTCAAGCTTTCGATCATTCGAAGCGTCACTTTTTCGCCGCCGCCGGTACTTTCGTTTGTCGAGTCGTTCTTGCTGCTGCCGCAGCCCGCCAGTAATCCGGCAGTCAGCGCACCGCATAACACCAAAGCCGAAACCTTCTTGCGCGTTGTCATATTTCTTTCCCCCTGTCTGGATGTATCATACAGTCATCCTGTCTGATAGGTTGATTATATTGAAAGCGCTATCGACTGTCAATATAAAAAACGCCGCTTCTAGACGCTTTTAATTTTGGCTTCGATACAGTCCATCATCTTGTAAAACTCTTCCATGGCATTCTCCGTATCATGCGCTTTGATGGCATCGAACATCGTGATGTGAAACGGATACGTCTCGTCGAACAGCTGCTTGTTGCCCAGCGGATCGTTAAAGAACTTCTCGTACAGTCCGGCGAAAGAATCCATGACCGTCTCGAGTACCGGATTGCCCGCCGCCTTCATGATTAACTGATGAAACGCCAGATCGATCTTCGACGTGTCTTTGCCGGCTTCCTTCAGCTTGCGATATTCCTCCAGACAGACTTCGATCTCCGCGATCTGCTTGTCGTTGATCCGTTTGGACGCCAGCCGGATGACCTGTCCTTCGATTGCTCTTCGCACTTCGAGCGTATGCAGGAGAAAGTTGCGCTCTTGCTCGATCTTAACTTTTCCCATAAAGCGATACGTATTCACGTCACCGACGAAAATTCCCTTGCCATTCTCTACCTGTATGATATCCATCGCTTCAAGATAGCGCAGCGCTTCCCGCAGGGAAGACCGGCCGACGCCGAACATCTGCGTCATTTCTTCGACCGAAGGCAGCTTGTCGCCCTCGGACAATGCTTTCTCTTGAATATAGTTCTGAATTGCCTGCGAGACTTGCTCATGAACCAAAATCTTTTGAATTTTCCCCATGGGTAAACACGTTCCTCCTTACCTATCAACCTATCTGATAGGTTTATAGTGTATGCCAGTCATTTCCCAAAGTCAACGAGCCTCAAGCGCCTAAAAAAGGGAAGTATTCCTTTATAAGGAAAACTTCCCTTTGCACGTCTCTGCGATCTCCTCTGCTCCATGCGCCCGCTTGAGTAGTTCATGCCGCGCAGCTCGCGTTAGCCCGCGTTAGCCCGCGTTAGCCCGCGTTAGCCTGCGTTAGCGTGCGTCTCTCCCTATTTCGAAGGAATCATATTGACGGAAGCTCCTTTGCCGCTTACCTGAATGCCCGTTTCCTTGCTTCCCCGGCCCTTGAGGTCGGCCGCGAACCGTTCAAGCAGCGCCTTCGCCTGCTGGCTCTCCTTGCTCTGCGCCCGCACCGTCAGCAAGGTGGCGTGGCCGGACTCCAGCAGCTTCTCGATCTGCCTCAGCTTCGTGTCGTAGTCATGCTCCTCGATGTGCGGCGTGAGCCGGATTTCCTTGGACTTGAGCGGCTGCCCTTTGCGCTTCTCGTCCTGTTTCTGCGCGTTCATTTCCTGTTTGGCAGCGCCGCGGGCGACCAGCCGGCATGGCGGCGGACTGCTCATCAGGGACGTGCAGACTAGCGAAACCTTATGTTCTCTTGCCATACGCAAAGCTTCTTCTCTCGATACTATGCCTAAATCTTCGCCATCAAGTCCCGTTAGCAAAACCTCTGACGCTTTGATTTGTTCATCCATTATCAACATGGACTTGCCTCCCGTTCACCCATCGTCATTGTCCGTCCGCGAGCACGTACACTTGCATTTTATTACGTCTGCCTCCTTTTGAGAAGCACCGCCGATTCTCCCTATCGCGCAAGGAAGAACCGGCAATGGATTCGAGCCGGATGCCGAAGCGACGCGGGCAGAAGCGGCCGTCTTGATGCTGCGACTGCTGCAGTCGACGACCGCATCTTCATGACGAATAGGAAGAAGCCTTCGCTTGCATTCGACGCGGAGGCTTCTTCTTATTCCTATGCTAACCGGCTCAGATCGCCTCGCGCTCCGGAGCCTCGTCGCGGGCTGACTCGCCGACCTGACGCTCCAGCAGCGCCAACTGCTCGAGCAGCATAATACCGCTTAGCTGCGTGCTCAGCGTCACGCGCTCTGCAGGCGCGGAGCCCCAACTCGTGTTGAAGACGCAGCGCTCCGGGTCGCGTCCCTGCGTCCACAACGCCGAGGCATTGAGCGCGAGCAGCGTGATTGCATCGGCACCGGAGGCGGCGCTCGTACCGGCAACGGCGACCGTATCGCCTGACTCGGCACGGGCCAACTCGCCGAGATAACGAACGAGGATTCCCTTGAACAGACCGCCGTCGCCATCTCCCTCGTCCTGCAGGAGGCCGTTCTCCGGATCGGTCAGTTCGGCCGCAGTTATAGCCGCGGTCCGCTTCGCGTCAGCCAGGTAGCCGCGGTCGCCCGTCAAGCGAAACAGCTCCACGCCCGCGCCGATATAGACACCTTGGCAGTACGTGAACTTCCAGTCCTTGTCGATGGAGCCGTCGCCGGTCCGGTTCATGCCGTCCCAGACGAAGCCGGTATCGGGATTAACGAGATGAGCCTTCATCCAGCCGTAAATGCGCTGCGCCCAAGCCAGGTCCTCCGGATCTCCGAATGCCCTATGGAGCCGCGCGGCCAGTATGGCCGCCGGCGCGTTGGCCGGCGTGTTCTTGTAATCCAGCTGCGATTTCTGCCAGGCGATGCCACCGCCCATATGGTCGTTCCAGCCCGTTTGAATGTCCGCCCACAGCAGCAGCGCGGTCGTTTTGTACGTCTCGACGCCAAGCGCCTCATAGGCGCGCAGCCAAGCGATCGCCATCCATTCCATGTCATCGTACAGCTCGTTCGGGAACGCCCCGCCGTTGCGGACAAGCAGTCCTTCGTGAAGGTCAGCCAACGTCTCCGCATACCGCGGATCCTGCGTCCGCTCATAGCCGTCGACGAGCGCGTCTACGGCATGCGCCATCCACCAATAATGAAAAATCGTATTGCACGCCCCGTCCGGACAAGGGATCTCGATGTCATACAGCCGGATGGACGGATTCCAGTACAGATTCGCCAATGCCCGCTGCCCTTCTTCCGCGCGACTTGCCCACATCATGGCCGTCACTCTCCTATGTATAATAAATGTAAATTAATGCAAGTTTATCCATCCCCACTTTCAATCACATTTTATTGGCATCCATATAGTATGTCAATATAAAACATATAACATTTATATTAATTGTTATAACATTCAATTGTTGAATGCAAACAAAAAGACCTCCGGAGCGAATCTGTCGGAGGTCTTGCTTCTGATCTGAAGTCTTGCTTCTGCTTTGCGGCCTTGCTTCTGCTTTGCGGTCTTGCTTCTGCTTCGCGGTCTAGCTCCGCCACAATCGCCTTAGCGCCGCTTCATCGGCCCCGTCGAATCGCCGACGATCAAAGTCGCTTCCAGCAGCGTCTTGCTCGGAAGCGAATGGCCTTCGCGGAGCTTCAATACGTTCTCGAAGGCAAGCTTGCCCATGCCTTGCTGGTCTTGCTTCAAGTGCGTAAGCGAGAAGGGTCCATCGTGTTCCGGACTGTCGAAGCAAAGGATCGAGAGATCTTCCGGAACGGACAAGCCCAGCTCGCTTGCTGCGCGGAAGGCCAGCTGCGCGATATCATATTCAGTTGCGAAGAGCGCCGTAATTTGCGGATACTTCGTCAGATGCTCCTTGATCTTGGCGATGTCCCGCTTCCTGTTCTCGTCCGCGTTGGCCTGCGGCAGCGAAGAAGCGATGTTCTCGAGCCACAGCTCGCGCTCCACCTTGATGCCCTGCTCCGCGTGGGCCTGGATGAAGCCTTCGATACGCTCCTCGATCGCGGTCGTGTCTACCGGCGGCGTCAGGAAGCCGATCGACTGATGCCCGAGCTCGAACAAATAATTCGTTCCTTGCTTTGCGGCACCCACGTTATCCGTGCTGATGGACCCCGCTGCCACGCCCTTCAAATGCCGATCGATGAGGATGAACGGGAACTTCGCAATGACGAGCTTCAGAATCTCCGCATTGAAGTACTCTCCCTGCGCCGGAAAAATAATAAGCCCGTCGACGCCCAGCTCCAGCAGTCCTTGAATCGCTTCCGCTTCGTTGGCGGGGTTGCCGAACGAGCGGCGAAGCACCAGGTAGGAGTCGCTGAGACGGGATGCTTCCTCCATCCCATAGATCAAGGCCGTACCGTAGCTGTCGGCAAAATCCGTAATGACCAGGCCGATCAGCAGCTTGCCGTCCAAGCTCCGAGGTTGATGGCGAACCGAGTGCGCGCCGACGTCCGCATTGGCTGCCGGCTTCGCGGCCGCGTCCGCCACGAAGGATCCCCGCCCGGGCTGGCGGATAATATAGCCTTCATTCGCCAGCAGCTCCAGCGCCTTCTTGCTCGTGATGCGGCTGACCCCATGCTCGTCGCCAAGTTCCTTCTCCGAGGGGACGCGGTCGCCTACCTCGTATTTCCGCTCGATGATCTCGTCTCGAAGCGCTTCGAATATCCGTTCGTACATCGGCTTCGCTAGGGACTCGTTCGTCATGACTACCTCCAATCATTCAGGCCAGCTTCAGCCTTTACGGTCTTCCTTACGTCCAATTTGAATTTATACTAATATATCATGATATATTCGATTGTCCAAGCCAAATGACGGAAGAGGCTGTTAAAAGCGGTTTGAGGGATGAGAAAAACGGTAAGAAGGGTGGAAGATACGGTACGGTGAATATGGGGGCGGTTCTGAGGCATCAAAAAAAGAGGGAGGAAGCCGCTCCCGGCCTGCCCCCCTCTCCGATTTGCAACGCTTGTTCACGTGAAGCTGCTAGAGAAGCGAATCCGCGAATGCCGCCAGCTTATTCGTTGTCTCCTGATCCGCCGGATTCCGGTTCAGCTGCACGAACATCTCCCGCAGATCCGGCGCGCTGCGGAGTACCGCCGCCCGATTGGTCGGGTTGAGCAGGTTTTTTCCGAAGCCGTCGAGCACGACGTCGATGCTGTCGTTTTGCTTCTCGAATGAAGTCAGCTTAGCCAGCGCAGCAGCCGCGGATACGGCAGCCACGCACTGATGGAAGCTTGCCTCATCCTCGTCCATGTCCTTGCCGAAGCTCGATGCTACCTCTCCCAATTGATAGCGAAAGGAATTGTCGGCGATTTGCTGCACGAAGCGCAATCGTTCGTCGCTGTCGCTCCGAGCCCGGATATTGTTGATTAGGACGATGCCTACAATGACGATGACGACGGATAACGCGGCGATCAATAATTTCGGATGCTTCATTCGGCAGCTCCTCTCGATGTATCGTCACGGTGATTTTCGTTCATGCGCAGCTGCGGAGATTGCCCTGCACGGCCTTCGCCTCTCCAGCGTTCTTCTCCAGCAGCCTTGTCAGCCTGCAGGCCTCAGTCGTAATCCAACTCTTTCACGAAATAAAGCACCAGCTCGTCGTCGACGCTTACCGTCTGGCCGGGCGTTACTTCGCTGTCGCGATACATGACGCCATTCCCGTCCGGAATGTAGCCTCTTTGACAATAAATTCGCTGCGCGGCGCCATAATCCTTGTACAAACCGACGCCGATGCCGATTCGATTATGGTCCATGCCGACGATTCGCTCGAATTCATCCATCAGCTTATTGGCCGTCCCCCGCTTCCGGAATTCCGGAAATACGGTCATATCATTGATCTCCGGGATATGCTTGTCCCTGAAATACGGATACGAGGACGCATATTTCAAGTGCGCGCAGCCAACCACCTGTTCTCCGGCCAAGGCCAGCAAGGTAATGCGCGTTCCGGCAGCATTTTCGAGCAAGCACTCGTCGTAATAGGCTTCAGGACGGTGCAAGCGATGTGTTTCGAACGCGGTCTTCCACAGCGTCTTCAGCGCTTCGCTGCCGAGCGGCTCGAGCGTAATATCCATCCTTCCCACTTCTCCTCCCATGCGTTCTTCCCGTCGCGCCAGCTGCGGCGAGCAGCAGGCTACCGCCGACGGTCTACCTTTTTTCTATTACCCAATAGCGCTGCCATCCTCGATTCGGTCCTCATACGTTTGCTTCAAAATCCCCCGCTTCACCGAGCGGCCAATGAGCTCCTGGGCATAGCCCCACAAATTATCCGAGCCCTTCGCGATCTCCCGATTGCGCTTCAGGACCATCTCTTCGGTAATCTTGTACCGCTGCCACGAATCGCCATCGTTATGGTGATTGTGAATGAGCGGCTGCAGGCGGTCGAGCGATGCCGCGAATCGCGCCTCCGCGGTCTCCTTGGCTTCGAACTCCTGCCAAAGCTCGAGCAGCTCCCGTTCCTGTTCGATAGGCAGCAGGCCGAAGATTCGCGAGGCCGCAAGCTGCTCCCGATCCGCTTTGTCTTCCTGCCCCTTCGTGTCGTACGCGAACGTATCGCCGGCATCGATTTCGACGATGTCGTGGACGAGCAGCATTTTGATGACTTTCAAGAGGTCGATGTCCGCGTTCGCTTCCTTCCGCAAAATCAGAGCCATCATGGCCAGATGCCACGAGTGCTCCGCATCGTTCTCGAGCCGGTCTCCGTGCATGATTTTCGTTTTGCGCTGAATCGTCTTCAGCTTGTCGATTTCAATCAAGAACCCCATCTGCTGCTCCAACTCCGCCGCTGCCACGTTTCCGCCTCCATTATGTCCGATTAGTACCGTCTCTAACGATAATCTTAGCATAACTTGGAAACGGACAAGTCCACCGATTTGCATGAAAGCCGAATAGACTTGTTTTTTGAGGTATGCGATCCGCGTAAATATCACTTCCTATCATAATTAGGTTTGCAAAACATAGATAATGTAGAAATTGTAAAGTTACATGTTCTTCGGCATCTGCTGCCGCTCATGACATCCGCTGCCTATTAAAAAAGGTACAGCCGCAGGAAGTTCTGACGGCTGTACCTCTGATATTGGGAAGCAAACGGATTGGCAAACCCAAGCTTCCCTTGCTTGATCTCTCGCTTAACGCTGAATCGGCTCGATCCGGTACAGTCCGGATTCGCCAGGATTCTCCTCGCGTACCGCCCATCCGAACGACAGAACGGACAGCAGCCGTTCATGCTCGGCGGGCGTCAGCGATGCAACGACGGCTTCGTTGCCCGCTTCCAGCACCAGCTCCGGCTCCTGCGCGAAGGCGACGTTGATCCAGGAACGGATGCCGCGAACGGTGTTGTATTTGATGCCGTAGTCTTCGCGCACTGCCCGTTCGAACGTCTCCGGATGAGCAGCCGCGAAGTCCGCCAGCTGTCCATACTCGAACTGGTAGATGCTCTCGTCGGCCGGCAGCCCGTCGCGTTCCCGCACGCGCCGCAGCACCTCGTCATCCGACCAGCCCAATCTCCGCAGACCTTCCAGCATTAGCGCATCCCACTGGGACAGCTTGACCTTCTCTTCCATTGACGGTTCCTCCTTGTTGGGCCAATCGGCCTTTATTCATGCGCACATGCGAAGCCAATCAATAACCGGCCACGAAATGGCCCGGGCTTACTTCTTTCAGTTCATGATCCCCGCCGACCGCGGCGCCTCGCGGATCATAGATCAGCGGGCTGCTCGTGCGGGCCGCGCGCGGATCGGGAATCGGAATCGACGACAACAGCGCCTGCGTATAGGGATGCAGCGGATTCTCGTACAGCTCGTCGCTGTCCGCCACCTCCACGAGACGGCCGCCGTACATGACGCCGATCCGATCGGAAATATGGCGCACCATGGACAAGTCGTGGGCAATGAACAAGTAGGTCAGGCCGAATTCAGCCTGCAGATCCTCGAGCATATTGATGACCTGCGCCTGGACGGATACGTCGAGCGCCGAGATCGGCTCGTCGCAGACGACGAAGTCCGGCCGCACGGACAGCGCGCGCGCGATCGAGATCCGCTGCCGCTGGCCGCCGCTGAATTCATGCGCGTACCTGTACATATGCTCGCGTTTCAGCCCTACCCGCTCCAGCAGAGCGCCGACGCTTTCCTTCCGTTCCTCGTCGCCCTTGTGCAAGCCGTGAATGTTCATCGGCTCGCCGATCAGATCCAGCACGTTCATGCCGGGATTGAGCGACGAATACGGATCCTGGAAAATCGTCTGGATGCGCCTGCGGTACGGCTTCAATTGCTTGTCCCCGAGCTTGGAGAGATCCTGCCCGTCGAACAGCACCTCGCCCGCCGTGTAGTCGTACAGCCGGATGAGGCAGCGTCCGACGGTCGACTTGCCGCTGCCGGACTCGCCCACGAGGCCGAATGTCTCGCCCCGGCGAATCTGGAAGCTGACGCCGTCGACCGCCTTCAGCACGTCCTTCGAACGCCCCCAAATATCCGTGCCCTTCGTAAAATGCTTCTTCAAGTTCCGTACGTCCACCAGCACATCGTTCTTGGCGCTCGGAGCCGCACCGTTATTGCTGCCGGATACCTTATCGTTCACTAAGATCTCGCTCATAGCACCGCTTCGCCCCTTTCCGCCAGCGCCTGCGCAAGCGTCCCTTTGCCGCCTTCCAGAAGCCAGCATAACGAGCGATGCTCGTCTCCTTCAGTCTCGAGCATAGGCGGAAGCTCCTTGCATTTCTCGAATGCGTACGGACACCGTTCCCTGAACGGGCAGCCGGGCTCCGGATCGATCAGATCCGGCGGCGATCCCTCGATCGGCACGAGCCGTTCGCGGTTCGCGCCTCCGCGCTGCGGCAGCGACCGAAGCAATCCTTGCGTGTACGGGTGGCCCGTCCGATAGAAAATATCCTCGACGCTGCCTTCCTCCATGACCATGCCGGCGTACATGACGACGACGCGGGTGCACACCTTGGCGACGACGCCGAGATCATGCGTGATGAGCACGATCGCGGTGTCGGACTGCTCCTTCAGCTGCGAGAGCAGGTCGAGCAGCTGCGCTTGGATCGTCACGTCCAGCGCCGTCGTCGGCTCGTCCGCGATGAGCAGCTCCGGGTTGCACGAGAGCGCCATCGCAATCATGACGCGCTGGCGCATGCCGCCGCTGAATTCATGCGGGTACTGCTTCACGCGGCGTTCCGGCTCGTTAATGCCGACCTTGCGCAGCATCTCGACCGCTTCCCGGAGGGCGGCATCTTTGCCTAACCCTTTATGCCTGCGAAGCACCTCCGCGATCTGAAACCCGATCGTCTTGACCGGGTTGAGCGACGTCATCGGATCCTGAAAAACCATTGCTATCCGGTTGCCCCGGAGATGGCGCCATTTCTTCTGCGGCAGCCCGCGCAGGCTCTCGCCCCGGAAACGAATCTCGCCGCCCAGCACTTCGCCCGGCGGGGCGATCAGATCCATGATCGCCTTGGCCGTGACGCTCTTGCCGCTCCCCGATTCGCCCACGATGCCCAAGGTATCGCCGGCGCCGACGCGGAAGCTCACGCCCCGCACGGCCTGGTTCTCGCCGGCCCGGGTATGGAAGGACACTCTCAAATTGTCGACCGTCAGCAGCTGTTCTGTCATCGTCTCATCACTCCTTTGCCCATCGGTCGCCGTGCGTCAGCGTTTGCCAAGCTTCGGCTCGAAGCCGACCCGCAGAATATCGCCCAGCACGTTGAAGCTGAGCACCGTCAAGAAAATCAACAAACCCGGGAAAATCGCCAAGTACGGCGAAGAAAACATAAGGCCTTGCGCGCCGTTCAGCATGCTGCCCCACGTGGCGTTCGGCGCTTGCACGCCGAAGCCGAGGAAGCTCAGCGAAGACTCCATCATGATCGCCGATGCGACGTTGTTCGTCGCGCTGACGATAATGACGGACACCAGGTTCGGCAGAATATGCCGGCGGATAATACCGAACGAGCTTTGCCCCGACGCTTTGGCGTAGAGGACGTACTCCCGCTCCTTGAGCGTCAGCGTCTCCGCGCGCACGATACGCGAGATGTTCATCCACATCAGGAGCGATATGATCACGATCAGGTTGCCGATGCTCGGCCTCAGGTAGATGCTGAGCAGCAGCAGGATCAAGAAAGACGGAATAGACATGATGATTTCCACGAAACGCATGAGCAGGCTGTCGATCCAGCCGCCGAAATACCCGCTGATCACGCCGACCGTCACGCCGATGCCCGTCGACAGAATCATCGCCAGAAATCCTACCGTCAGCGACACGCGACCGCCGTACAGCGCACGCGCGAAATAATCTCTTCCGTAATCGTCCGTGCCGAACCAATGCGCCGCTCCGGGAGGCTTCAGCTTCTCCACCACGTTCATTTCGTTCGGGTCCTTGGACGACAGGAACGCGAAGGCCGCCGCCAAAGCAAACACGACGAGCACAAGGATCGCGACGATCCCCGCCTTGTTCGACATCAGCTCCGCGCCGACATTGCGCCATTTGGTCCGATTCATGTGCTCACCTCGTTGTTTTGATTCTTGGATCGGCAAAGCCGTACAGGATGTCCGCGAGCAGGTTGCCGATGATCAGCAAGAGGGAAGAGAACAGCGTAATTCCCAGGATCACGGGATAATCCATTCCCCGCACCGCCGTCATGCCGAGCGAACCGATGCCCGGCCAGGAGAAGACGGTCTCCGTCACGATCGCCCCGGTCACCAGCTCGCCCATGGACATCCCGAGTAGCGTGATGATCGGCAGCAGGACATGCTTCATGACATGACGGAACAGAATCGTCCGCTTGCCGGAGCCGAACGCGTACTGAATTTGCACGTAATCTTCTTTCAGCTGGCTGATCGTGCTGGAACGTATGTACCGCACGTACGTGGACAAGAAGCTGATCGCCAGCACCGAGCATGGCAGGATGCCGTGCTTGATGACGTCGAGCGCGCTATTCTTGCCGATCGTGCGCATGCCCAGGCTCGGCAGCCAATGCATCTTGATGGAGAAGAAATAAACGAATAAGATAGCGAGCCAAAACAGCGGTACCGAAATACCGATGTACGCGAACAGGTTCACGAGCTTATCGACCCATTTGTTGCGGTTCGAGCCCGCCGCGAGGCCGAGTGGAATCGCCAGCAGCACCGCCAGCGCGATCGCCGAACCCATGAGCCCCGCCGTCGCTGGCAGCCGATCCAGGATTTGTTTCAATACCGGCAAATGATTGACGAGCGAGTAGCCCAGATTGCCCGACAGGCTTTCTTTCAGCCACTTGCCGTACTGCACGTAGGCCGGTTGATCCAAGCCGAGATTATGGCGGATGCGTTCGATGTCGGCCTGGTGGATGTTCGGCGGCAGGAATGTTTTCACCGGATCTCCCGGCGCCGCCTTGACGAGCGCGAAACAGATCAGCGATACGAAGAAGATCATCGGTATGGTTTGCAGGAGTCTTCGGATAATCAATTGTCTCATTGGCTTGCTCTCCTTGCTGCGTCTTGCCCGCCGCGCATCGTCCGCGTTGCGCCCTTTGACGCCTAGTCTCTCTCGCTGTAAGGCCGTTGGGCCCGTCAATATGGCAAAAAAATAAGCTGGATGTACCAGCTTATTTTCTCGCTCATCCTTATTTCAAATAAAGTTTGGATGGATCTTCGAAGATAACGACCGGTTTCAATATCGCTTGATCCAAACCGCCGTATTTCTTGTCGATGGCTACGATCGTTTTCGTGTACGCGATCGGATAAACCGGAGCGTCTTCCGCCGCGAGTTCTTGCAGCTTCTTGTAAATCTCGCCGCGCTTGGTCGCATCGCCTTCGGCAGCGCCTTGTTGGAACAGCGCGTCCACTTCTTTGTTGGAGTAGTGGAAGTAGTTCGCGTCTCCGCCCGTCGTATAGAGAATGCTGTACGCGTCAGGGTCGTAACCCATGATATAGCCGCCAGCCGCCAATTCGAAGTCGGTCGCTTTCAGGTCCGAGAATTTCGTGCCATACGCGGAAGCGTCGAGAGCGTTGATTTGAACGTCCACGCCGACGGCTTTCAGCTTCTGTTGTACGTACAGCGCGATCGCTTCTTGTGCTTTGTTGCCGCTCGACGTGATGAAACGAAGTTTCAAGTTGCTCACGCCAGCCGCTTGAAGCATTTCTTTGGCTTTGGCCGCATCGTTGTCGAAGCTAGCCACGTCGTTGTCGAAGTAAAGGTTGTCGGAAGCAAGGATCGATTTGGCCGGATCGGCATAATCGCCGGACACGTATGCCGTCGTAATCAGTTCCTCGCGGTTCAGCGCGTAAGACAGCGCTTGGCGAACTTCCTTCTTGGCCAGCACGCCCGTGTCGCTGTTCTGGTTGAAGAGCAGGTAGGACAGTCGGCCTTCGCTATAAGGCTGGATATCGAAATTGTTCGTTGCTTGAATCGTCGATACGTCTTGCGGATCGAGGTACTTGACGTTAATCTCGCCGTTCTGAAGCGCCAAGTTAGCCGCGTTCGTGTCTTTCGCGATACGGTACGTGATGGAATCCAGATGCGGCTTGCCGCCGACATAGTTGTCGAAACGATCCAGCGTTACGTATTCGCCTGTCTTGTATTCTTTGAACTTGAACGCGCCGGAGCCGACCGGGGCAGCGTTCTTCGTGCTCTTCTCGATGTCAGCTTCGTTCTCGAAGATATGTTTCGGAATCGGCGATACTTGCACGAGCGTCGCTTCGAATGCCGGGGCCACTTGCGGCAGCTTGAATTCTACCGTCGTATCATCGACTTTGACCGCTTGGATCGGTTTGCCGTTAATGATGAAGTTGCCGCGCAGGAAGCTGTTTTGCTTCTCGTCAAGAATCTTGTCGATCGTGAACACGACGTCGTCGGCCGTCAGCTTCTCGCCGTCATGCCAAGTCAGTCCGCTCTTCAATTTCAATGTATAGGTCAATTTATCCGCGGAGAGCTCCAGGCTGTCCGCCAGATAGAAGGTTTTCTTGCCATTATCCACTTGGAACAGAGGCGCGTACAGCGCTTGGTCGATCGTCAGGCTGACACGGTCGCCGGCGTAATTCGGATTCAAGATGACCGGATCCGCGCCTACTGCGATGATCAGGCTTCCGCCGTCTTTCGGTTGACCGTCTGCGGCATTCTGCGAATTGTCGGTCGCCGGCGTGTTGCCGGATGAAGAATTCCCCGTATTGTTGCTGTTATTGCTGTTGCCGCAAGCACTAAGAAGCAGTGTCAATGTCAGCAGTACGACTACCCCAACTAAACCTTTACGTTTACGCATGGTGTCTCTTCCTCTCTTGTCTCTCTCGCTGTCTAGCAATCTCCCAGTATTGTATACCGGTTTACTCGGGATTACAATCGGGAAATTAATACCAGTTGCCGGTATGCCTTTTTCGAGTCGAATGTGGTTATTATCCCACAACTGGCAGACATTTATCATGTTGTTCACAAAAGATTCGACATTTGACGTCAAATTGGAACATTTTGATAGGCCGGTCCGTCTTCAAGAATAGAATAAAGACGGGCAGCAAAGCGCATCCTTAGCAGCGACGGGGACCGTCCAAATCATGACAGGGGCTGATGATCATTTCGTACGCCATCGCATTCATCGTATCCTTCTTCATCGTGTATCTCCTCATCCCGCCGCTCGGCAAACTGGCATTCCGCCTGGATTTCGTGGACAAGCCCAGGCAGGGCGTCGAGCGCAAAATCCACCGCAAGCCGATTCCCCTGACAGCCAGCTATGCCATCTTCGCCGGCTTCATGGCGACGTATTTGTTTGCGATGAAGGGATTCACGATGCAGACGGGGGCAATCATCCTGGGCTCGCTGCTGCTGCTGGCGATCGGAACCGTCGACGACTGGTTCAAGACGCGCGGCAAGGATTTTCCGACCTTGCCCAAATTTCTCGTGCAAATCTCCGCCGCGGTCATCGTGTACGCTTCCGGCATCACGTTTAGCGGCTTCTACAATCCCATTAGCGGCGTCTTCGTTAATTTGCCGGAATGGCTGCAATTCGTCCTGACGATTCTCTGGATCTTCGGCGTCACGACCGTCATCAACTTCTCCGACGGCATGGACGGGCTGGCCGGCGGCCTGTCCGCGATATCCGGCGTTACGCTCTTCGTCGTCGCTTTGGCCAAGGGGCAGTCCGAATCCGCCATGATGGCGATCATCCTATGCGGCGTCACGGTCGCGTACCTGCGGTACAACAAGCCGCCGGCTCAGGTGTTCATGGGCGATGCGGGCGCGACGTTCCTCGGATTCATCCTGGCCGTCATCGCGCTCGACGGCGCGTTCAAGCAGGCGACGGTGCTCTCGCTCTTCATTCCGATCCTGGCGCTCGGCGTGCCGATTTTCGATAATCTGTTCGTCGTCGTGAAGCGCTTCTTCATGGGCAAGCCCATCTATCAGGCCGATGCCAGTCAGGCGCATTACCGTCTGCTGCGCGCGGGCCTCAGTCCGAAGCAGGTCGTCGTGTTCCTCTATCTGATCAACGGATGCATGAGCTTGTCTTCGATTATATTGCTGCTGCTGCATGTTTGACGGCAATCGCGGCTTGGCGGTCAGAGCGCTGCGCCGCCGGGACGGGCGATTGACCGCTGATAAAAAGAGCTGCCCGAAAGCCAGTTGGCTTTCGGGCAGCTCTTTTTGCTCCACGCGCTTCGAATCATTTCAAACCAACGAAGGCTCTTAACGCGTAATCGCGGTTTATCCAGCCTGCGAGAAACTTCTGCTGCGCGCCGTCTTGCTTCACGCGGGCATAGCGGGAATCCAGCCTCGACTGGAGAACCTGCTTCGCCAATGCATCATGGTTGGCTAACGGCTGCTTCAGGAATGCCGTCTCCGTAGCCGCGCCCCAGTCGCCATCCCCTGCTGCGCCTATCGCTTGCTGCAAGAACTTAACGGCACCGCCCTTATCTCCGCTGCTGCCGTACCCCATATTCGCGAGCGTGTCGAACATGACCATGGCCAGCTTCTCGCTCATGCGATTGCAGCTTATGGCTAACCAATAGTCATTGTAGTAGATGTCGGACGCTTCGGCATCCTGAATTAATTTCACGCTTTTATCGCGCTGTCCCTTCTTCTTGAGGTACTGCGAATATTCGCCCTGAGGGATGCCGCGGTTGGTTTTGGTGCCGGCATCATAGGAATCGTTCGTCAACAAGCCTTCCTTCTCCAGCGTGAAACGATAGATTTTGGCGAAGGTCGCTTGGTTGGCCAGCTTTATCGCGGAAGATGCCCCCGCCGTTGCGGCGGTGTCCGTAACGAATCGCACATAAGCTTTGCTGACATACCCAGTCACGCTGCCGGAATGGATCAAGTACCAATCGCCCTCGATCTTGTAGACATCGACCGTTGCGCCTTTCTTCACGCTGCTGATCACGGTCCCTTCGTTCGAGGCCTTGCTTCGGATATTAAGCGCGCCCTGCGTCACGATCAGGCCCGTTCCGATCTTCGCCGCCGGCTGACCTGTCTGCGATGGCGCTGCAGGTTCTGCTGGTTCTGCCGGTTTCGCCTGGTTCGCGTTCGAGGCCGGCGTCGGCACGAACTTCACGTAGTCTTTGCTTGCGTACCCGACGACGGTGCCGGTTTTGATCAAATACCAGGCCTGTTCGGTCTTATAGACGTCCAGCGAAGCGCCTGTTCTGACGCGCCCGACGACCGCGCCGTCTGTCGATGGCCGGCTGCGGATGTTGAGATTGGCGTTCTCCGTAATGACGGTGCCTGTCCCGATCTTCGCCGCCGGCAGATCCGGCTCCTTCGGAGAATCAGTTACCGGTTCCGGCGCGTACTTCACGTAATCCTTGCTCACATAGCCAACCACATTACGGGTCTGGATCAAATACCAGGCGCCCTCGATCTTGTAGACATCGACCGTGGAGCCCCTGATTGCGCTGCCGACGATCGCTCCTCCGGTCGACGCCTGACTGCGGATATTCAGATTGCCGCTCGACGTCACGACCAGGCCCGTCCCGATCTTCGTCCCGGGCAGGCTAGGCTGCCCCGGTGCCGCCGGGTTCGGCGAGCCGACGACCAGCATCAATTCATGATGGACGCCGTCCGTCGACTGAAGCGTAAACCCCAGCCCTGCCTGCGCGGCTACGGCCACGAGCGAGGGACTCACGAAAGTCATGCCGTTGAGCGCGTTCCCCTTCTCATCGGTGACCGATGCATCGAAAGCAATGCCTTTCGTGTGCGGCGCTTCGTAGCTTGGGGCAGCTACTTCCGTGCCCAAGACATGCTTCGCTTTCTCGCCGGCTTTGCAGGCATTCAGCGGAGCAGACACGATTTCTTTCAAATGCCGCTGATATTCGAAGGGTCTATAGGCCGAGTTATAGGTAATCTTCCAGCCTCTATCGCTCAGCAGCTGCTCGTATTTCTTCTTCGCTTCCAAGAGATCGGGGCTTACCCCGTCCCAAATAACCGTACTGCCGGCCTCCATGCTCAGCGCGAGCGGATCGGTCATCACCGACATGCCGGGACATATAGGTGCCGCCGCTGCTTCGGCGTTCTCGCCTTGAAGCATGGGGAGGGCGAACAAAGCGAGCATACCTGCCAGCATGATTTTCAACGCCTTTGTCATCCTTACCAAGACACCCCCTCGAGAATGAATCGGACCATAATCGAAAAACCTGCATAGGATCTTATTCGGCAGTTCGCTGCGATTTCTAAATATTCCCTCATAGATTAGCATAAAATGGCTATCTGTTAATAGCATTAATTCCCATAGTCTCGCATTTAACGAGAGAGTCGCCAGGGATGCGTGCTAGAGTACGCCGTCCTCGGCACATACCAAAAAACCCGCGCATAGATTCGATCTACGCGCGGATTCTGCCTAAGCATCCCTATTCTTTTACGCTTCCCAGCACGATGCCTTTCATGAAGAATCGCTGCAGGAACGGGTACACCAGCAGGATCGGCAGCGCGCCGAGGAAGATTTGCGCGGCTTTGGCGGTTCGATCGTTGACCTCCGCGAGCGATTTCATGTCCGAGGAGGACATCAGCGTCAGGTCGCGGTTGATGACCACGGTCTGCAGATAGCTCTGCAGCGGGTAATGGTCCGGCGAGTTCATGTAGATGATGCCGTCGAACCAGGAGTTCCAGTGGCCGACCGTCGCGAACAGCGTAATCGTGGCGAGCGCCGGCAGCGAGAGCGGCAGGAAGATCCGCCATAGCGTCGTCCAATGGCCGGCTCCGTCCATGAACGCCGCCTCCTCCAGTTCCTTTGGCAGGCCGCGGAAGAAGTTCAGCAGCAGAATAACGTTGAACACCGGCACGGCGCCCGGCAGCACCATTGCCCAGAGACTATCCATGATGCCCGTGTACTTGACCGTCATATAGAGCGGGATCAGCCCGCCGCCGAACAGAATCGTGACGACGAAGATCCAGGCGTAGAGCGTGCGCATCGGAAATTTCCCGACTTCCTTCGCCAGCGGATAGGCGACGAGCACCGTCATCAGCATATTAAATGGCACGCCGACCCCAACGCGTTTCAGCGTGACGATAATGGATTTCCAGAACGCCGCCTTGTGCGTCACGAAGTCGTAAGAGCTGAGCGTGAATTGGACGGGCCACAGCTTGACGTACCCCGCTTGGGCGGCGTTGCTCGAGCTGAAGGACAGCGCCAGCACGTGGATGATGGGCAGTATGCAGGCGATTCCCAGACACAGGAGGAAGACGTAGTTGAATCCTAGAAACAGCCTTCGGCTAAACGTATAATGCTCCAGCATGTCCCTTCGCTCCTTCCTCTAGAAAATGCGGTATTTGGCGAAACGGTAGGCCAGATAATACGACACGGAGATGAAGATCAGCGACACGACCGATTTGAATACGCCCACCGCCGTCGCGACGCCGAACTGCGCGTCGACCAAGCCGATGCGGTAGACGAACGTATCGATGATGTCACCCGACTCGTACACCTGCGGGCTATATAAATTAAACACCTGGTCAAACCCGGCGATTAATACGTTTCCAAGACTAAGGGTCGTCAGCAGGATAATGATCGGCATCATGCCGGGCAGCGTGACATGCTGCGTCTGCTTCCAGCGTCCCGCTCCGTCCATGATCGCCGCTTCGTACAACGTCGGGCTAATGCTCGTCAACGCGGCCAGATACACGATCGTATTGAATCCGAATTCCTTCCACGTATCCGTAGCCACGAGCACATAGCGGAACCAGCCGTTGTCCCCGAGGAAATAAATCGGCTGAATGCCGACCCAGCCAAGCACCTGGTTGACGATGCCGTCCGTCGGCGACAAGATATCAATCAGAATGCCGCCCAGAATGATCCACGACAGAAAATGGGGCAAATAAATGACCGTCTGGATGCCTCGCTTGAACGCTTCCTTGCGCACTTCGTTCAGCAGCAGCGCCGTCACGATCGGGGCTACGAGCCCGACGACGATTTTCATAAGCGCGATCAGTACGGTGTTATAGATAATCCGGCTGGATTCCGGCATTTCCAGCACGTAGCGGAAGTTATCGAGACCCGCCCATTTGGAATGGAAGATGCCTCTCGCCGGCACGAACTTCTCGAATGCGATGACGAGCCCCAGCATCGGGCCGTAACAGTAAATGACGATGAGGATCAGTCCCGGCAAAATCATCAGGTGCAGCGGGAGCCGCTCGCTCCGTTTCTTCCATGACATGGCGTTGTTCCTCCCTGCTCCGCTTCATTCGTAAGGCAAAGGCAGGGGAAGTCGACGCCTCCCCCGCTTGCCCGCCGATGCATCCGGCGTCTTACTTGCTCTTCGCCCAATCGTTGACTTCCTGCGTGATCTGATCGCCGCCGAGCTTCTTCCACTCGGTCACGAACTTATCGAAATTGTCGAGCGAGTCGCCCATGATGATCTTCGTGAACGTCTCGATCTCGCGCTTCTGCAGGTTGGAATCCTTCTCGACCATCGCCGGCGTCGGCGCGCCGTAGAACTCCGGCATCTTGAGCTGGCTGTTGTTAACGTAGCCGTCGATGACCTTGAACGAGCCTTCCTTCGCGAAAATCCGTTCATACGCCCAACCCAGCGCGTCTTTGCTCGTGCCGTCGAGGAACGCGGCGATCTTGCCGTAGTTGTCCTTCTCCTCGGCATTGAGTTTCGACGTATCCTTGCTGTCCATCGCCGCCGTCACGTGGAGGTAGATATCCAAGTTTTTACGCGATGGCCATGCTTGGAACGGCATCATCTTGAACTTCTCGAAGCCGTCGCCCGTGATGTAAGCGGCATAGTTCTCTGGCGTCGTGGTCTCGCCCCAGGCGGTCTCGACGAACAGATTGATCGCTTTGAGTACCGCTTCCGGGTGCTCGGCGCCTTTCTTCACGGCAAAATATTGCCCGGTCGCAAAGCCGACCTGCGGCGTCACCGGCTGGTCGTCGTTCGAGACGAGCGGGTACGATTGCCACTGCGCGTTCGCGTTGTTCTTCTTGTTGTCCACGAGCGGGAAGAGCGGGTTCCACATCTGGCCGAATTCCATGCCGATGCGGTCGGAGGACGTCAGCTCGGCTTCCTTCCCGCCGTCCTTGACGCCGAATTCCTTATCGATCTGGCCTTTCTTGTACAGCTCCTGCAGCGTGCCGAGCGCGGCCTTCATCTCCGGCTGAATGCTGCCGTATACGATATTGCCGCTCGCGTCCTTGATCCATTGCTTCGGATAGGCGTGGAAACCGTTCAGAAGACCGGTAATATCGGCGAAGCCGCCGTAGAGGTCTTTGTTCATCGCGATGCCGTACGTATCGTTTTTGCCGTTGCCGTCCGGATCCTGCGTCGTGAACGCGTCCGAAATCTTGAGCACGTCGGCCATCGTCTTCGGCGGTTCCAGCCCCAACTTGGTGAGCCAATCGGTCCGGATCCAGATCATGCCCGCGCCGTCCATGGAGGAGCCGGTGTTCGGAATCGCCATCAGCTTGCCGCCGAAGGTTGCCGACGCCAGCGAGGACGGGCCGTCCTGGTTCAAGATCTCCTTGAGGAAAGGCGAAGCGTACTTGTCATAGACCGCCGTCAGGTCCTCCAGCTCGCCCGCGTCCTGCAGCTGCTGCAGCTGCTTCGCGTTGACCGGAATGATTTCCGGCAGATCGCCGGAGGCGATGGAGACGTTCATCTTCTGCTCGCCTTGACCGCCCGGCTGGTCGCCGCTGACGACCCAGTCGTATTTGATCTTGATGCCGAGCTTCTCTTCGAGCGCCTTGGTCCACATGTTGTTGTCGATCGTTTGGCCTTCCATGAATTTATAGGTGTCGTTGATGATCCGCACGCTGCTGAGCGTAATCGGCGGGTCGTACTTGCCGAGAAACGGATCGCCCTCCGCCGGCGCGTTGGCCGCGTCGTTCGGCGCATTCGCCGCGTTGTTGCCGGCGTTCGCCGCATTGTTGGCCGGCGCCTTGCCGTTATTGCCTGAAGTGGAAGCATTGTCGGGTTCATTGTTATTGTTGGAGCCGCAAGCGGTTGCAAGAATCAGCAAGGACGCCATCGCAGTCGCCGCCGTCCACTTTACAGTCTTTCGCATTCTTGAATCCCCCTTTAGATACGATCTTCCTTCCCTTTCAGTTTAGAAGACAGCGCTTTCAATCTCTATGGCACAATCTATAGATTTCTACTCTCCTGTATAGAATGTGCCGGCGGCACGTGTCGGCCGGCAGTCCCTTACTATTCCCGGTACCGGAATTCCTGAGGCGTCACATGCAGCCTCTTCTTAAAGAAGCGATTGAAATACCCCGCCGTCTCGAAGCCGACCTGTTCGGCAATTTCGTGGATCTTCAGCGACGTCGTTGCCAGCAGCTCCTTCGCCTTCTCGATCCGCGCCTCCGCGATATACTCCGACAAATTCCCGCCCGTCTGCTGTTTGTACAGCACGGATAGATAAGCCGGGTTCAAGTAAACTAGCTCGGATAGCCGCGTAAGCGACAAGTCGCCCCCAAGATGGGCGCGAATGTGATGATGCAGCTTCGAGATCAACTGATGCGTCCGCTCCGTTTGCAGCGATTTACGCTTGGCGTAGATACCGGATGCGGTGCGCAGGAGCAGCTGGAGCGCCGCCTCCCGGCTCTGGTGGGCGGTCAGGTTCATGAGCGAATTAATCGCGCCGATGTCCTCTTCGCCAGGCTCGCTCTGTCCCTGCGTCAACTGGCTCAGCAGCAAGCTCGCGATGCCGTAATAGGCGATCGCAAAGTCGGCATAACGGTCGGGAAGCGACGTATATTGCCGCACCGCTTCCTCGAACTCCGCCTCGCTCCCTTCCTCCAGCAGGCGCTCCAGGTTCGAGCTCAGCACGCGCATCGGCGGCATCGGGAAAGGCTCTGCCGGCTTCTCGCCTTCTTCGCCGGGATTCCACAGCAGCAGCATGCGATCGCGAGAGCCAAGACCGACGATAAGCCGCTTCTTCATGCTTTCGTAGACGCCGGACAGCGCCGTCCAGGCAATCGGCTGCACGCAGCATACAAGCGAGACGTTCAGCTTCAGCAGCCGCTCGCAGGTATGCTGAACGGACTCCATGGTTCCTTGCACGAAGCTTTGCGTTTGCTGCCAATCATCGCCGCCTTCGCCTTCTGGCCCTTCGGCACCGGTGGCGGCACCTTCCGCATGCGGCTGCATCAAACACATGAAATGATGCATATCCATGCTCACGGAGAAGAAAGCGAGCGGCGCATAATATTCCGCTGCAATGTTTTGCACCGCGTACATCAATGCCCGATCCCGATAACCGGCCCCTTCCGGCCAGTCGATCCGCCCGATGAGCGGTATGAGGGTCGATCCGCTTCGCAGCGAGATGCGCAGCTCCGCAAGCTTCTCGTCCGTAACGGCCGGCGCCTGCAGCTCCAGCACCGATTGCAGCCAATCGCGGTGAAGCAGGGGCATGGCTTCGCTCATGCGCAGCCGGGCCTGCAGCAGGAAGCCTTCGCTTGCCGATTCCGCATCCAACGCCGCGACCGCTTTGCGGATACTGCGCTCGATGGCCTCGTCGCCCTCGGTCTTGAGGATATAGTCGATGGAGCCGGAACGAATCGCATGCTGGGCGGTTTCCAGCTGATGAATGCCCGTCAGGAAAATGATTTTGCAGCGCGGCCACTGCGCCGCGATTCGCTTCTGCAGCTCCAGACCCGTCATGCCCGGCATCCGTACGTCGCTCAGCACGATGTCGATCTTCGTCCTCGCCAGCCATTCCAACGCTTCTTCCGGCGCATACGCCCGGTACAGGTCCAACTCCAGATCCTCGATCTCCTCGATCATTTCGTAAAGACCGTCCACCGTGAAACGCTCGTCGTCAACGATCAATAAGCGATACATCTTCTCCGCCTCCCTCTCTTGGAATCGTGATCGTCACCTTCAGCCCCTGTTCGGCGCCCAGGTCGAGCTTCAGCCCGCCTCCGCCGTAACGGATGATAATCCGCCGATGGACGTTGAGCAGCCCCGTATGCTCCGTGGGCTCCGCCTTGTCCTGCAGGCTTGCCTGAAGGAGACGCAGCTTGTCCACGCTCATATCGTCGCCGTTGTCTTCGATGACGATATCGATCGCGCGCTCCCGAATGCGGAAGCCGACGGATATGAGTCCGCCTTTTCGCTTGTTCTCGAGACCGTGGTTGTAGGCATTCTCGATGATCGGCTGCACGATCAACCGCGGCACGGGAAAGTCTCGGATGCTCTCCGGCACTTCCTCGAAAGCCACCTCGATACGCTCGGAGAAACGGATGGACTGAATCTCCGCATACGTACGGGCATGATGGATTTCGCTGGACAAGGGAACCTCGCCTGCGCCATCGCGCGTGATGTACTGAAAATATTCGCCGAGATGCTTGGTGAAATAGATGACATTGTCATGGTCCCGCTGCTTCGCCATCCGGTACAGGATGAAGTAGCTGTTGTACAAAAAATGCGGATTGATCTGCGACTGCAAATGCCGCAGCTCCGCCAGGCGCGCCCGGTACTGCTGTTCGTACACCTCGTGCACCAGCACGTCCAACCGGCGCACCATGCCGTTGAACTGCCCGTACAGATAGCCGAACTCATCCTGCAGCGGGTAATGCAACTCCTGATTGAACTGCCCCTGTTCGATGCGCCGGAAGGAGCGGACGAGCCGCTTGAGCGGCATATGAATAATCAGGTAGATGCTGTATGAGAACAGAATCACCAGGACGACCGACACGACCGACAAGACATAGAACCAGAAACGGTACACCTCCAGCGAGGCGTTGACTTTGTTCTCGGGCACGTACATGAGCAGCGTCATATCGAGCCGCTGCGAATGATTGGACACGAGAAGAAACGATTCGCCTTTCCAGTCGACGGCTTGAAGCTGGTCCTCCGCCGCATGCTCGCCTGCCTTCTTAAAATCCCGCACGAGTTCCCCGTCGACCGCCGTCGCGCCGCCCGTAATGATAAACGGCTGCTCGTCGCCGACCAGCGCCGTGCGTCCGCCCTCGTTCGTGAATTTCTGCAGGGCTTGTTCCAGCTCGCTTCGAGATATTTCCACCGCCAGCAGAAAGACCGGCTCCTGGTCGCCGGCTATGGCCGGATCGGGATTCGGAAGACTGATGAACATCCGGTTGTTCCATACCAGGAACGGGGCTTCGAACCGGTTCGTCGACTTGTTCAGCCCCTCGAACTCTTCCGTATTGAAGCTGCCGATGACGTTGTCGTTCGCCGAGACGGTCCGGTTCATTTGAGGAATGAAAGCGATTGCATTTTCAACGAACTTACTGGAGCTTTTCAGCTGATTGAGCCGATTCTTCAAGCGCAGCTGCGCCTGCATCTTCTCGATCTCGGTCATGAACTCGGAGGCGGACGAGAGCTTCAGCAGATCGTCGTCGTTGACGTATTCCTGCAGCTGCCGAATGACGCTGTCCAGGTCGAATTCCAGCATGTTCATATAGAGGGAGGTTCGAGAGACGAGGGAATCTGTAATCTCTCTTTGGACGTGATTGGAGCCGACCTCGTTCATTCGCCAGCCAATGATGTAGAGCGGGGTAAGCGTAATAAGGAAGGTGAGGACGAGCTTAGGCAAAATCGATACGGAAGCCAAACGCTTAAGGATGGACAAAGCTTGAACGCCTCCCGAAAGTTGGTTAACATTCCCTAACTATAGCAAAACTAGGAGACGAAGGGTATGGACGTCATTACCAAGTACCTCCGGGAAAAAGGCATGTCTGTCTCCTTCCCACACTAACTATTTGTTAGCAGCTTGATATATAATTGTAGCTGCTTCATAATAGTAGATGTATTGAAAAGAACGCTTTGCTGAATGTTTTACCGTACGCGTTTGTTTCTTGTTTTCCTACGTCCCGGCCACAGATATGGCCTCTACGGGCATCACCCATAACGCTTGTCTCGCCGGGTTTCCCGGCTCCGCGGCTCCGCCGCAAAACTTAGCTTATGCTTCCGATGTAGTTTTGCTTTCTCGCCGGGTCCCCCCCGGCTTCGCGGCTTCGCCGCAAAACTTAGCGTATGCTTCCGATGTAGTTTTGCTTGTCTCGCCGGGTTCCCCGGCTTCGCGGCTCCGCCGCAAAACTTAGCGTATGCTTCCGATGTAGTTTTGCTTGTCTCGCCGGGTTCCCCGGCTTCGCGGCTCCGCCGCAAAACTTAGCGTATGCTTCCGATGTAGTTTTGCT
>NZ_JBWDNI010000014.1:0-145800 GCF_056269105.1 Paenibacillus sp. J31P316
ACCCGTCCGCCGCTAAGCTATCCCCGAAGGAATAACTCCGCTCGACTTGCATGTATTAGGCACGCCGCCAGCGTTCGTCCTGAGCCAGGATCAAACTCTCCATAAAAGTGGCCGAAGCCATTGTATGAATTCGCTTGTTAGCTCATTCAAAATACTAGCTTGCGAAACGTTAATTTCGCGATTTATGACCTTTTGACAGGTCGCTCATTGTTCAGTTTTCAAGGAACAAATTCAAGTGTCGTTCGCCCAATGTCTCAGCGGCGACTTGATTAATATATCACAGTTGCTTGTCTCAATGCAAGCTTTTTTTTATTTTACTTACTAAAAAACTGTGATACATTTCTTTGCCTCAAAAGCGGCAAGGAGTAATATATCACAGTTATTAGGGAGGGGTCAAGCCTTCTTTTGAATTACTTTTAAGCTTTTGTTCGTTGCAGAACTTCTTCAATGTAAAGCTGTTTCTCGTTCGCCAAATTCACGATTGTACCGTTCACAGAAACCCATGGCCGCGTTGGATGATTACGATCCGAGAATACGATTTCTCCAAGACGATTGTCGCTTAGACGAACAATCGTACCGTTGTGAAACTGCGTTGCCTTCTCAATAAAGATGCGCACGTACGAAGGATCCAGTTTACCAAAGGAATCTTGATGCAGTTGCTCCAACACCAAATAAGGGGAAGTCGCTTTGCGATAGGAACGCTTCATCGTCATTGCATTGAAAATGTCCGAAATGGCTACGAATTTCGCATAAGGGTGAATCTTCTCCGAATTGATCCCAAGCGGATAGCCGCTGCCGTCAAATCGTTCGTGATGTTGAAGAGCTGCCAGCTTCACACCCTCGTTAACTGCCGCGACATTCTTGAGCAATTGGTATCCGAGTACGGTATGCCGCTTCATATCTTCAACTTCTTCTGGCGAGAGCTTGGTTGGCTTATTTAAAATGTTGCGGTCGATCTTGGCATTGCCTATATCGTGTAGAAGCCCGGCTAGCGCGGATTGCATCCAATCCTTCTTAGGTAGTCCGTTCCACTGGGCCATCATATAACAGCTCAATGCCGACATCACGCTTTTGTGGAAGAGATAATCCTCGCTCGGTACATTTTGCGGTGAGAAAGTCAGGATCTTGTAATCTTGACTTTGCTGCAGCAGCGATTCCAGCTGATTGCGAATATCTAGAATCGGCAGTGGCTGTCCGCTCATCATTTGGTTAAATACACGCTTCAGAAGCAATACGGTACGCTCATACTGCTCCGCAAGCGATGATTTGACTTGAGGGCTCCCCTGCGCTTCTAATTGATTCTCACTTGCGGCTTCTTCCGCTTCTTTCTTGTCCGCTGGCCCGTCGATCGTTACATGTGGAACAAGAAAGGCTTGCAAGATGTCATATTCCCGGGGCGTAACGACCTTTCCTTTATGAAAAAGCACGCTGCCGAGCGGCGTAAGGACATCTTGAATGATTTTGTCCCCAAGCTTAACCTGTGAAACTGATACCGTGCCCATAGCCTCTCCTCCACATCAATGCCTCAAGAGCACACCACGCAAAACTATTCTTCCTCCGAGGTTAACTCCTCGGGCTCGTTGCCTTCTGCGTCTTCTCCTGCGTCCGCCTCTTCGTTACGCGCAACACGAGTTACCGTCGCAACAGAATCGTCTTCACGGATATTAATCAGTCTGACCCCTTGCGTGTTTCGTCCCATAGTCGAAATATCGGCCATGCTCATACGCATTAACGTACCGGAAGACGTCATGATCATCAGATCTTCATCATTCTGCACGACGCGCAGGCTGACGAGAAGACCCTTCTTCTCCTGAACGTTAAGCGTTTTGATTCCTTTGCCGCCGCGGCTCTGAGACCGGTATTCGCTTTCTGGGGTCCGTTTGCCGTATCCGTTGGCCGTTACGATCAATATCTCGCTGCCCGGTGCCACAACGTCCATGCCGATAACTTCATCTTCATCATCCGAACTGATGCCCTTTACGCCCGTAGCAGAACGGCCCATCGGTCGCACATCTTGCTCGGGGAATCGAATCGACATGCCTTGGCTTGTTCCCATGATGATCTCCTGGTTGCCGTCTGTCAGCTTCACGCCGATCAGATCATCGTCTTCGCGCAAGTTGATCGCAATAAGACCGACTTTGCGAATGTTCGCGTAATCATCCAGCGGCGTCTTCTTGACGATGCCGTTCTTGGTCGCGAAGAACAAGAAGCGGTCCGGCTCGAAGGATTCGACCGGAATAACGGCATTGACCGTCTCGCCTTGCTCGATCTGAATCAGATTGATAATCGGCGTTCCCCGCGCGGTGCGGCTGAGATCTGGAATCTCGTAGGCTTTCAGCCTGTAAACCTTGCCTTTATTCGTAAAGAACAGCAGGAAGTGATGGGTATTGGAAACGAAGAGATGCTCGACGAAGTCGGTATCCTTCGTATCCATCCCGATAACGCCTTTGCCGCCGCGCTTCTGGCTGCGGTAGGTCTTAACCGGCAACCGTTTGACATAGCCGGAGTGAGTAACGGAAATGATCACGTCTTCGCGAGGGATCAGGTCCTCATCGAGAATCTCGTCTTCACTTGTCATCAGCTCTGTACGACGTTCGTCACCGAATTTTTCTTTCACTTCTTCCAGCTCTTCGTTAATGATTTGAAGCACAAGCTGTTCATCTGCCAAAATCGCTTTGTACTCGGTGATTTTGCGAAGCAGCTCGGCATACTCAGCTTCAATCTTGTCGCGTTCCAAGCCGGTGAGGCGCTGTAAACGCATATCCAAAATCGCCTGAGCTTGATCAAAGCTAAGACCAAAGCGCGAAATCAATCCTTCTCGTGCTTCTTCGGTCGTTTGCGAGGCACGGATCAATCGGATGACTTCATCGAGATTGTCGAGCGCGATGCGCAAGCCTTCCAAGATATGCGCACGTGCTTCCGCCTTCTTCAGATCGAATTCCGTACGGCGGCGTATAACCTCGACTTGATGCTCCAAGTAGTAATAGAGAATATCACGCAGATTGAGCGTGCGCGGTTCTCCTTTGACGAGCGCCAGCATGTTGAAGCCGAAATTCATCTGCATTTGGGTTTGCTTATACAGGTTGTTCAGCACAACTGTTGGCGTCACATCGCGGCGAAGTTCGATGACGACACGCATACCGTTGCGGTCAGACTCGTCGCGGAGATCCGTGATGCCCTCGATTTTCTTCTCGCGTACAAGCTCGGCGATTTTCTCGACAAGCCGTGCTTTTACAACCTGATACGGCAATTCATGCACGATGATACGCGCTTTGCCGCCATTCTCTTCGATGGTTGCACGTGCACGCATCGTTACGGAGCCGCGGCCCGTCGTATACGCTTGACGCATGCCTTCGCGTCCCATGACGAAACCGGCAGTCGGGAAATCCGGACCTTTGATATAATCCATCAATTCGATTGGCGTAATATCCGGCTGGCGGATAAGCGCCTGAACGCCATTGATAACCTCCGTCAAGTTATGCGGAGGAATGTTCGTTGCCATCCCTACCGCAATCCCGGTCAAACCATTGACGAGCAGATTCGGGAAACGGGCTGGCAGAACCGTCGGTTCATGCTCTTCGCCGTCGTAGTTGGGTGCAAAATCGATCGTTTCTTTATTGATATCACGCAGCATTTCCATCGCAATCTTGGAAAGACGTGCTTCCGTATAACGCATTGCAGCGGCCATATCGCCGTCGATGGATCCAAAGTTGCCGTGTCCATCAATAAGCATATAGCGGAGCGAGAAGTCCTGTGCCATCCGTACCATAGTCTCGTATACAGCCGAGTCACCATGCGGATGGTATTTACCGATGACTTCGCCGACGATTCTAGCCGATTTCTTATAAGGCTTATCCGGCGACATGCCGAGCTCGGACATCGCGAACAAAATCCGTCGATGAACCGGCTTCAAACCATCGCGGACATCCGGCAGCGCGCGGCTGACGATGATACTCATTGCATAATCCATGAACGATTCGCGCATCTCGGTGCCGATATCGCGGTCCCGCACTTGCAGGCTTTTCTCTTCTGCCATCGTAAACCTCCTAATGTTTTGCGTATGTTAAGCTTCAATGGCCGCTGCCCCTGGAATGACAAACGCAGCTGGCAAGCAGAAAAAATCATCAGACACTGCTAGAATCCCTTATAGTTTCGGCACATTCTTGCCATCCTTAAACGTTTGCATACCCGAAACTTGTTACAAACCGATCCATGCGCCCAAAACTTTTTGGTCTTAGGTTAATACACGCTCCAAACCCGTTTTTTCGCCATAAACTAACATGATGTTGGCGTCGAATAGGGTCGCAAATTGGAAAAACCTAAAAATAGGCATTATCTCTATTATACCATTCATTTATAACCCTGTCTCCTGCAGGCTCGTAATCCCGCTACCCGAACGCTAACATGAAAGGTGGAGCCCTGTTGGCCATCCAACGCGTGAAAAGCAAGTGGGCAAAAACAAAAGTATTGCTGCTCTCGGAACCGCTGCGCGAACGGATTCCGGTAACGAAGCGATGGCAAATTCCGCAACTGGCTTCTATGCTCGAGCAGCATAGCATGGTCTATGTGAAGCCCGATCAAGGTACCTTTGGACTAGGCGTCGTTCGAGTCGAGAAGCTCGCCGATAGCACGTATACGTATCAGTCCGGGACCCATCTGCAGCATTTCTCTTCATTCGACAAGATGGCTGTTTCGCTTCAAAGCCGTATTGGAAGCCGGAAGTACCTGATTCAACAAGGGATTCCGCTGCTCTCTTATGAGGGTCTGCGCTTCGATATCCGCGTCATGGTGCAGTGCAATCCCAAAAAGGAATGGGAAACCACCGGTATCATCGGACGGCTCAGTCATCCCAAAAAAATCGTAACGAACTATCATAGCGGCGGTGTTCCTATGGCCTTCGACAAGCTGATGGATCCTCATCTATCGCAGCCTCAAATTGATAGTTACAAAATGTGGCTCGCGGAAATCGGCACATCTGTCGCGAGGCAGCTGCAAACGCGTTATCCCCGATTGAAGGAGCTCGGGATCGACGTGGCTATAGACGAGTCGCTCCGCCCCTGGATTCTTGAAGTTAACACACTTCCGGACCCCTACATCTTCCGCAAGTTGGACGATAAGACGATGTTTCGCCGCATTTACCGGTATTGCCTCGCCTACGACAGGCGCATGAAATAACGACAAGCCGCCCGATACTTCGGACGGCTTGTTTGCTGCATATGCTAGACATCAAGGTTTTTGACGTATTTCGCGAACTCTTGAATGAATTCGCGGCGTGGTTCCACGTTGTCGCCCATCAGCGTCTCGAAAATATTATCCGCTTCGATGGCATCGTCGATGGTAACTTGAAGCATCGTCCGGCTCTCCGGATCCATTGTCGTTTCCCATAGCTGCGATGCGTTCATCTCGCCGAGACCTTTGTACCGCTGCACGTTGACCTTAGCGCCTTCGCCAAACTCGGCGATAATCGCATCGCGTTCTTTTTCGCTTTGCGCATAACGGACGACTTTATTTCGTTCAATCTTGAACAACGGCGGTTGGGCGATATATACGTAACCTGCCTCGATGATCTTGCGCATGTAGCGGAAGAAGAACGTAAGCAGCAGTGTACGGATATGGGCGCCGTCGACGTCGGCATCCGTCATGATAATAACTTTGTGGTAACGCGCTTTGGCAAGATCGAAGTCATCCGCAATGCTCGTTCCAAGCGCCGTAATGATAGCCCGAATCTCCGTATTGGAGAGAATCCGGTCGAGACGCGCGCGCTCGACGTTCAGAATTTTACCTCTGAGCGGCAAAATCGCTTGGTAATGACGATCGCGCCCTTGTTTGGCCGATCCGCCTGCGGAGTCTCCTTCGACGATGTAAATTTCGCTTATGGATGCATCGCGGGAAGAGCAGTCCGCCAGCTTGCCTGGAAGCGCACTGACTTCCAATGCGCTCTTGCGGCGTGTCAGCTCGCGGGCTTTACGCGCGGCTTCACGAGCACGGGAAGCCGACAGCCCTTTCTCGACGATTTTCTTGGAGACGCCTGGATTCTCATCCAAGAATTCCTGGAACTTCTCGGCAAAGAACGATTCGACGATACCGCGCACTTCGCTATTGCCAAGCTTCGTCTTCGTCTGTCCCTCGAATTGCGGTTCAGGAATCTTGACAGAGATAATCGCCGTCAATCCTTCACGCACGTCATCGCCGGACAGGTTAGAGTCGCTGTCTTTGATGGCGTTTATCTTACGGGAGTACTCGTTGATGATTCTTGTTAACGCGCTCTTGAAGCCAGACTCGTGAGTACCGCCTTCATGCGTGTTGATGTTGTTGGCGAAGGAGTAAATATTCTCGGTATAGCTGTCGTTATATTGCAACGCAACCTCGACCTGAATATTGTCCTTGGAGCCTTCGACGTAGATCGGCGCTTCGTGCAGCGCTTCCCGGCTGCGATTCAAATACTTGACGAATTCGATGATGCCGCCTTCGTATTTGTACGAATTGCTCGTGCCCGTACGCTCGTCTGTGAGCGCGATTTCAATGCCTTTATTCAAGAAGGCCAGCTCGCGGATCCGCGATTGGAGCACTTCGTATTCGTATACGAGCGTTTCGGTGAAAATCTCGACGTCCGGTTTGAAGGTTGTCGTCGTGCCGGTATCGGACTCTTCAGCGTCGCCAATGACTTTCAAGTCATATTGTGGTGCACCGCGACGATATTCTTGGCGGTAGACCTTGCCTTCCCGCTTGACGGTAACCTGGACCCATTCGGACAAGGCATTTACGACCGAAATCCCGACGCCGTGAAGACCTCCGGATACTTTATAGCCTTCGCCGCCGAATTTACCGCCGGCGTGGAGAACGGTCATAACGACCTCAAGCGTCGATTTCTTAAGCTTCACGTTCTCCCCGACAGGGATCCCCCGACCGTTATCGATAACGGTAATGCTGTTGTCCTCGTGAATAATCACTTGAATGCGCGTGCAGTAACCTGCCAGTGCTTCGTCAATGCTATTGTCAACGACTTCCCATACGAGATGGTGAAGTCCTTTTCCACTCGTGGAACCGATGTACATCCCGGGGCGTTTGCGTACCGCCTCTAACCCTTCAAGAACCTGAATCTGGCTTTCATCGTACGTATGCTGATTCGACGACATGCTGGGTTTCACTGCTCCTCTCAACTACCCTGGTCGCGAACTTCGTTCGCGGCTTGGGCCTGCAACCTACTTGCCACTTTGCAAACTGACAGCCCGTTAACCCTCTAATTAGTCGCAAAATGGTGCGAACGCTTCTTCAGCGTTGAGGATGAGATGGGCGAATAGTAGATTTTATGCTCGGTCACTACGATCGATTTCGCTTCTTCTTCTCCTATGACTTCAACGTCTTTCCGCTTACGGGCTTGCGCGACGAATTGCTTGGAAAGCTTGGAGGATTGCTCGATCGAAATATCGAAAATCGCCACGAGCTCCGCGGCGCGAATGATTTTCTCTCCGCCTAAATGTATATACATAAACCCGCCCTCCGTTTCTTCGTCACTTGCGATTACAGCGCTACATTTCCGTCCTGAACCTGATAAATTCGGGCGTCGTGCAGTTTGCCGATATTAACGCTCTCAAGCCCCGTGGTCGTAATAAACGTTTGAACTTTGCTCTGAAAGGTTTCAATCAGCTGCGTTTGCCGATGCTGGTCAAGCTCGGATAAAACATCATCGAGCAGCAGCAGCGGATACTCGCCGATTTCTTCATGAATGAGCTCGATTTCAGCTAGTTTAAGCGACAATGCAGTCGTTCGCTGCTGTCCTTGGGAGCCGTAAACCGAGGCTTCTTTGCCATTAATATAAAAGGCCATGTCATCACGATGAGGACCAACGAGCGTCATCCCGCGACGAAGCTCCTGATCCTTTACTTGTGTTAACTTTATCATAAATTGCTCAAATAAAATAGATTCTTCTTCGGTGGCGTCGCTTTCGAAGGAGGGGCGGTACACGATCGTCAGCTCCTCGGAACCGGCCGTTATGCCCGAGTGAATGGTCTGTGCCCATCTTTGAAGCTTCTCTATGAAGTTTTGCCTTTTTTTCACGATTTTAACACCATACTCTGCAAGCTGCATGTTCCAAACTTCCAACATCGCCGGATTGGCGTTGCCAGGCAGCGTGGCTTTCAAGTAATTATTCCGCTGCTGCAGCACTTTATGGTATTGGCCGAGCGCATGCAAATAACCGGGCTGCACCTGTCCGATTTCCATGTCGAGAAACCGGCGGCGCACGCCCGGCGTGCCCTTCACAATTTCAAGATCCTCCGGAGCGAACATGACGACGTTAAGCGAGCCGACAAAATCGCTTAATTTGCGTTGTTCCAATCCGTTGATTCTAGCCTTCTTCCCTTGCTGCGATAACATGAGATCAAGCGTCACGTTGCCGTAACGCTTCTCCACTTCTCCTCGTATGCGTGCTTCGTTCGATTGCCAGCCTATCAGTTCCTTGTCTTTGCTCGTGCGGTGAGACTTGGTTAACGCAAGGACAAGAATAGCCTCCAGCAGATTGGTTTTGCCCTGCGCGTTGCGCCCGACGAACAGATTGACCTGGCTATCGGTCTTCAGTTCGATCTGCTCGTAATTGCGGTAATTTTGCAGCTGAATGGAATTTAATCGCATAGTATGGCCCCCCGGTCATCGGCTGCAAAAACAGCAGGCTGCCGCATTACCGTGTCACGATCGTGAACAAGCCGTATCCCTTAATGTCAACCTTGTCCCCGACATACAATTTGCGGCCGCGGCGATTATCGGGCTCCCCGTTCACGTTAACCTCATGTTCCTGCAAAAAAAACTTCGCGGCTCCACCGGAATCGATGCACTCTGAAAGCTTCAAAAATTGCCCTAGCGCGATATATTCCGTTGATATCCCAATTTCTTTCATGGTCATAGCTCCTTATTTAGCCTGTCGTCCGGTATGGAAGAATGAGATGCAAGCTGTGCGGATGGTCCGTCGGCTTGATGATGATCGGGCTCATCGCACCCGTGAATCCGATGAATATATATTCACTGTCGATAACTTTGAGCGTATCCAGCATATATTTGGAGTTGAAGGCGATGCGCAGCTGCTCGCCGGTCATTTCTTTCACTTCTACCTGTTCCGTTACGCGGCCGAGCTCCGTGGAGCTGGAGGAGATTTCGATGCTTCCGTCCTCCTGGGTGACGAGCCGAACGATGTTCGTTTTCTCTTCCCGCGACATCAAATACGCCCGATCGATCGCGTCCGTCAATTTTTTTGTCGGCAGGACGAGTTCTGTTTTGAAATGCTGCGGAATAATCTTAGAAGTGTCCGGGTAAGTACCATCCAAAATACGGGAGTAGAACAGCACGTTGCCGACTTTGAATAGGACTTGATTCTCCGCGACAACGATATCCACATGTGTATGATCGTCCGGAACGATTTTGGAGAGCTCGTTCAGCGTTTTACCCGAAATGACGACATTTGAGAATCGATAACCTTCCGGCGCTTCGACGGTCGCCGTTCGGCTGGCAAGCCGGTGACGGTCCGTAGCAACGAATTTGAGCTGACCTTCTGTCATATTCCAAAGCGCTCCCGTCAAAATCGGGGTTTGTTCACTTGTGGATGCAGCGAAAACGGTCTGACGAATCATGGATTTCAGCAAATCGCCTGGAACCGCAATCGATTCGCTTTGTTCGATGGTCGGCAGAACAGGGAATTCTTCTGGATCCAGTCCAACCATTTGGATATCCGTGGATCCGGAGCGAATCATCGTTTGAAAATGGTCTTTGACTTCGATTTCCAGCTCGTCCGAAGGCAGCTTCTTGACGATTTCAACGAAGAATTTGGCTGGAAGCACGACGCTCCCGGGTTTTTCGACTTTGGCGATGACAAATTCGCCGTTTTCGACGGGAATGAAGCTTTGGATGGAAATATCCGTGTCGCTTGCTGTCAGCGTAACGCCTTGGTGATTGACGTCGATTTTGATGCCTCCCAGAATCGGGATTGCCGGACGTGTCGAAGAGGCCTTGGATACTTGTTGAATCGCGTCGTTCAGTTGGTCTTTTCGGATCGTTAATTTCATAAGTGTCACTCCTAAAGGAAAGGGGATCACGGCTGCAGAAGATGGCGTCGTTTTCACCCGTATTTTGATGATGTTTATTAATAAAGAATAGTAGAAGTCGTAGTAGGGGCGCTGAATATGTGGATAAGTGTATATAACACGGATAAAGCAAGCCTATCCACATGTGTATAGCGTGTGCATAGGCTTGCTGTTTAAATGTTGAAGAAGTGAATAACTTTTTCGCTTATTATTCAGGATTCTTCCTATTCATATCACGTATGGTTCTTAACCTTCTCGGTAAGCGTCTGAATGATCTTGAACAGCTCGGTATCATTCTTAAGCTGCTGCGTTATTTTCTCGTGAGCGTGAATGACCGTCGTATGGTCGCGCCCTCCGAAGGCTTCCCCGATCTTGGGCAGCGAATGGTCGGTTAATTCCCGGGACAAGTACATGGCGATTTGCCTTGGGAACGCAACGGCTTTCGTTCGCTTGCGCGCTTTAAACTCCTCCAGCTTCAGGCCGTAAAGCTCGCCTACCTTCTGCTGAATGTCCTGCATCGTAATCATTTTCGGCCTGCTGGTCGGAATAATATCCTTCAACGCTTCAGCTGCCAAATGAGACGAAATATCCTCGTTAATCAAGGATGAATAGGCTACGACACGGATGAGCGCGCCCTCCAGCTCACGGATGTTCGTATCGATCTGGCTTGCGATATAAACCATGGCTTCGTTCGGAATGTCCAGGTTTTCCGCTTTCGCTTTCTTCCTAAGAATCGCGATCCGCGTCTCCAGGTCGGGCGGCTGAATATCCGTGATCAACCCCCATTCGAAACGGGAACGCAGCCGCTCCTCGAGCGTCGGAATTTCTTTGGGCGGCCGATCGCTGGAGATGACGATTTGCTTGCGTTCTTCGTGCAGGGCGTTGAACGTATGGAAAAACTCTTCTTGAGTCTGTTCTTTACCGGCCAGAAACTGAATATCGTCGATCAGCAGCACGTCGATATTTCGGTATTTGTTACGAAAGGATTCACCGCGGTTGTCACGGATGGCGTTGATAAATTCATTGGTGAATTTCTCCGAAGACAGGTACAGCACCCGCGTATTGGGATTGTGTTCTAAAATATAATGCCCGATCGCATGCATCAAATGCGTTTTGCCGAGACCGACGCCACCATATAGAAAGAGCGGGTTATAGGCTTTGGCAGGTGCTTCGGCAACAGCGAGCGATGCGGCATGAGCAAATCGGTTGTTGGCGCCGATGACGAACGTGTCGAACATATATTTGGGATTGAGCATATGCGAATACGGCTCTTCCGGACCGACCTGAACTTGCGGCACGACAATAGGATGAATTTCTGCGGGCTCAGGCGGCTTATTCTCTTCGATGACGAATTTTATGTCGAATTGACGCCCCATAAATTCCTGCAGCGTTGTCCGCACAAGCTTGGTATACCGGCTTTCGAGCCATTCGGCCGCGAAAGTCGTCGGAGCTGTCACGACGACGACGGAATCTCCGCTGAACGAAGCTTTCGTCGCCTTAAACCAAGTATCGAAGCTCGGCTTACTAAGCTTGGTTTGAATGATAGACAGCACCTGTTGCCACATTTCGTGCGTATGGCTATCCACAAATGGTCACTCCTTATCAAAATCGCCGAGAACGGCGCTATCCTGCTGAAAATGTCGAAAGGGGGAATTCGGCTGTTGATAATGTGTCCACATTATTAAGGGATGGAAAATAAACTTATCAGAAGGGGATGAATGTTGTTCACATTGTTATCCACAGGCTGTTAATAATGTTGCGGGGGATTAAAGTCATCCACACAGAAAACATAATTATCATAGCAAAATAACCCTTGATATTCAACGATTCCGGTCATTTTATCCACAAATTCAATAGGTTGTGTACAAAACTTATCGACAACACTAGATATTGTTAATATCTTGTTACCAGTTCGACAAAATTCGGGAATGTGCGATAAATTCATCCACATGTTATTAATTTTGCGCACAGTTCGGCTAAATCTTAGTTTATCCACAGTTTGAATTTGGCAGTCCCTCGTTCTCTTGTTCAGCAGTCGTGAAGGTTGACTTTTGCATGGGGGCGTGGTTTAATTTAAAAAGGCGTTTTTTACGGAGAATGCTCATCGTTCGAGTGTTCTTATCGACCTTGCAGCATCCTCGAATAGGAAAACCGACGATTGCTAATCGTGAAGACGATCAGAAATAGCATGTACGTACAGTTAGTTAAGTAAGGATAGGAGGTGCATCGATCAATGAGACCTACATTTAGACCGAATGTTAGCAAACGTAAAAAAGTTCATGGTTTCCGTAAACGTATGGCTTCCGCAAATGGACGTAAAGTGCTGAGCGCCCGTCGTCAACGGGGAAGAAAAGTACTGAGCGCGTAACTTTAAGACCACTTTACGTGGTCTTTTTTTCATTTATAAGGGTCATACTATGCAATAAAGGTTCGGTGAAGATGCGCCGTGCAAAAAAAACTGCGATTACGTAAGCGCGAGGATTTCAGCCGGATCTATCGAAACGGCAAATCATTCGCGAATGGCCAATTCGTCGTGTACTGGTCCCGCCAGCATAAAGCGGAACCGTTCAGGCTCGGCGTCTCGGCCAGCAAGAAAATCGGCAATGCCGTCGTGCGCAATCGGATGAGGAGACTTGTGAAGGAGATTGTCCGCCATCAGACGGACCGAATCGCCGAGCAGCTCGATTTCATCATTATTGTCCGCAAACCGGCTGTCGGGCTTGGCATCAAGGAACTCGAAAAAAGCATGCTTCACGTGCTGAAGCGAGCAGGGTTATTGAAACAGAATCGATGACCCTTGTAATCGCTTAACCACTGAGGCGGGCTTGTTTCTTTGTGCCATAAAATGTGATATAGTTTAACGTGAATGATTATGCAGTGCGTGTGCCTGTGAAAGGTCCGCGCTTATGGTACGCAGAGAGGAGATTTACATGTTGTCCCGTATTTCGAAACGAACCTGGTTAACGGCTTTCGCTTTGATCGCCGTCATGTTTTTCTTGAGCGGCTGTTCTTCAGCGTCTCACCCGGTTTCCATGGATGATCTATCGCACGGCAACTTCTGGCAGCGGAACGTCGTTTATTATTTCTCTCAAGCGCTGGAGCACTTCGCCAAATGGTTTGGCGGCGAGTACGGCATTGCGATTCTGCTGATGGTTATTATCGTACGGACATTGATTCTTCCGCTTACGATTAAGCAGTACCGCAGCTCGAAAGCGATGCAGGCACTGCAGCCGGAACTGGCGAAGCTGAAAGAGAAGCATAAAGACAACCCTCAGAAGCAGCAAGAAGAAACGATGAAGCTCTTCCAGCAGCACAAAGTTAACCCGCTGGCCGGTTGTTTGCCGCTGCTTGTACAAATGCCTATTTTTATCGCGCTCTATAACTCGATTTATATGAATGAAAATATTCGTGAGCATACATTCCTCTGGCTGCAGCTTGGCGAGAAGGATCATACGTATATTCTGCCGATCCTAGCCGCGATCACGACGTTTGTTCAGTCCAAAATGATGTCGTCCCAGCAAAAAACGATGCCTGCTATGCAGGGGATCATGATGATCTTCCCGGTACTGATCTTCGTCATGGCCATCTCGTTCCCGGCCGCATTGCCGCTCTACTGGATTTTCAGTAACACGTATACCATTGTGCAAAATTATTTCCTTTATGTGCGCACCTCACCGAAAGATAAGGAGAGTGTCCCTGCGAAATGAAGAAAATCGTAGCATCGGGTAAAACGATCGAAGATGCTGTAAAGAGTGGTTTAACGGAATTGCAAGTATCCGCGGAACGCGTGAGTGTAACCGTACTAGAGAAGCCGAGTAAAGGATTGTTCGGCCTGATCGGAGTTCGTGCCGCCAAAGTGGAGCTCACTCTGATGCCTGTAACTGATCGGGTCGCAGTAGCTGAGCCTCTCGTATCGGCCGGTTCAGCCCCTGCGGTGGACAAGAGTACGGCGCCTGCGAAGGATGCAATCCTTGAAACGGAACGATTCATTATTGAAGTGGCAAGAACGATGGGGCTTGACATTACGATTGCTCGTAACGATTCAAAAGATGGATTGGTTCTCGCTTTATCCGGCGGCGGAGATCTCGGCATGTTAATCGGACGCCGTGGTCAAACGCTCGATGCTTTGCAATATTTGGTCAATATCGTGGCCAACCGTTACTCTAACAGTCATCTGCGTATCGTGCTTGATGCGGAAGATTTTCGCGAGCGCCGCCGTAAGACGCTCGAGGATTTGTCGGACCGCCTGGCGGGACATGTCATTCGGACTCGAAAAGAAGTCGTTCTTGAGCCGATGGCGCCGCATGAGCGGAAGATCATTCATTCGCAGCTGCAGAATCACGCCAAAGTAAAGACGTTCAGCAAAGGCGATGAGCCCAACCGGCGCGTCGTTATTACGCTGAAATCATGATGCATACTGCTCAATTCAAGCAATGGCTCTTACCGGTCATTGCTCATTTTTTATTTTGAACCAAGTAATGAGGGACTAGATGATGATGATTCAAGACACGATTGCCGCCATTTCGACAGCTGTCGGAGAGGGCGGCATTGCCGTTATTCGGGTTAGTGGACCTGAGGCCGTATCGGCCTGCGCACGTTATTTCCGTTCCAAGTCGAATATTGCCGATGTCGCTTCGCATACCGTACATTACGGCCATATCGTGGATCCGGCTTCCGGCGAAACGGTTGAAGAGATTCTGCTGACTATTATGCGGGGGCCGCGATCATTTACAGCGGAAGACGTGGTGGAGTTAAGTACCCATGGCGGTGTAGTCGCCGTCAAGCGTGTACTAGAACTGCTGCTGCGAGCTGGGGAGATTAGACTGGCCGAGCCAGGCGAGTTCACGAAGCGTGCCTTCCTTAATGGGCGGATTGACTTGACGCAAGCCGAGGCGGTCATTGATCTAATCCGGTCGAAGTCGGACCGGGCATTCTCCGTTGCACTGAAGCAATCGGAAGGCATGCTTTCCAAAAAGGTGAAGACGCTGCGACATGGTCTGATCGAGCTGCTGGCGCATATTGAAGTCAACATTGATTATCCGGAGCATGATGTTGCTTCCATGACGAGTGCTTACATTCGGGAACGCTGCGGCGAGGCGCGTGCCGAAATCGAACGATTGCTAAAAACCGCGGCGGAAGGCAAAATATTACGTGAGGGTATTGTTACTGCCATCGTAGGGCGCCCGAACGTAGGGAAGTCCTCGTTGCTCAATGCGCTTGTTCAAGAAAATAAAGCGATCGTGACCGATATTCCCGGAACCACGCGGGATGTGATCGAAGAATATATTACGCTTGGAGGCGTGCCGCTGCGTTTGCTGGATACAGCCGGCATTCGCGAAACAGCTGATGTCGTGGAACGGATCGGTGTCGAACGATCGCGTACGGCGCTCGACGAAGCGGATCTAATCTTGCTCGTGCTGAATGCGGGGGAGACGCTTCATCCCGATGACCGTGAACTGATGGATACGCTGAGCGGCCGCCCGGTGGTGGTACTGCTTAATAAGACGGATTTGCCGACTATGGTGGATGCGACGGAAATCGAGGCACGATTCCCTGCGGAAGCGATCGTCCGATTATCCGTGCTTCATGAACAGGGGCTTGATGAGCTCGAGCATGTCATTAAGCGGATGTTCTTCGATGGTGAATTAGAGTCAGCGGATATGACGTATGTCAGCAATGTTCGGCATATCTCGCTGCTGAATCAAGCTAAGCAATCGCTGGTGGATGCAATTGAGGCGACAGAAATCGGCATCCCGATTGATATTGTGCAAATTGATGTCAGAACGGCGTGGGAACAATTAGGCGAAATGATAGGGGATTCGGTAGCGGAGTCGCTTATCGATCAAATTTTTTCTCAGTTCTGTTTAGGTAAATAATTGTTCTGAAAGGCAAGGAGGGATAGAGGAATGGGTTATCAAGCAGGGAATTTTGACGTTATTGTTATCGGTGCCGGACATGCCGGCTGTGAAGCGGCCTTGGCTTCTGCACGAATGGGCGCGGAGACGCTGCTGCTGACGATCAACCTGGATATGGTTGCTTTTATGCCGTGCAATCCGTCAATCGGCGGTCCGGCTAAAGGTCATGTGGTAAGGGAGATCGATGCACTCGGCGGTGAGATGGGACGCAATATCGATAAAACGTTTATTCAGATGCGCATGTTGAATACGGGTAAAGGCCCAGCTGTTCATGCATTGCGAGCGCAAGCCGATAAATTTCTATATCAGCATTTCATGAAGCAGACGATCGAAGAGACGGAGCATCTGACACTGCGTCAAGGAATGGTCGAGGATCTCATTATTGAGGATGGCACTTGTGTAGGTGTCGTGACGAAGACGGGCGCGGAATATCGGGCTAAAGCGGTTGTTGTCACGACCGGCACATATTTGCGCGGCAAAGTGATTATGGGCGAGCTGATCTATGAAAGCGGCCCGAACAATCAGCAGCCTTCCATTAAATTGTCGGAGAGCTTGCGCCAATTGGGTCTGCAGCTGGTACGGTTCAAAACGGGTACGCCTCCGCGCGTGCACGGGGATACGATCGACTTCTCCAAGACGGAAATTCAACCGGGGGATGAGAAGCCGAAGTTCTTCTCGTATGAAACGGAATCCTCCGATAATGAGCAGCTTCCGTGCTGGTTGACGTACACGTCGGAGGAGACGCATCGGATTATTAGCGACAATTTGCATCGCGCTCCAATGTTCTCTGGTGCGATTGAGGGTACAGGTCCGAAATATTGCCCTTCCATTGAAGATAAAATCGTCCGTTTCGCCGATAAGCCGAAGCATCAAATCTTCTTGGAGCCGGAAGGGAAGAACACTTCGGAGTATTACGTTCAAGGCCTGTCAACGAGCATGCCGGAAGACGTGCAACTGAACATTCTCCGTTCCATTCCAGGTTTGGAAAATGTTGAGATGATGCGTACGGGCTACGCGATCGAATACGATGCCGTTATTCCAACTCAGTTGTGGCCATCATTGGAGACGAAGCTTGTCCCAGGGTTGTTCACAGCTGGTCAAATCAACGGCACGTCCGGCTATGAAGAAGCGGCTGGACAAGGCATTATGGCAGGGATTAATGCAGCTCGGAAGGTGCAGGATAAGCCGCCGGTTATTATCGGCCGTTCGCAAGGATACATCGGTGTGCTCATCGATGATCTAGTGACCAAGGGGACGACTGAACCTTATCGCCTGCTTACATCCCGTGCGGAATACCGCCTCCTGCTGCGTCATGACAATGCGGATTTGCGCCTTACACCGACCGGATACGAGATTGGATTGATCTCTGAAACGCGGTATAACAAGTTCAATATCAAAAAAGCGATGGTAGAGCAGGAGATCGAACGGCTCAAAACCGTGAAGGTACGCCCTGATGAGGATGTACGAGCGATGTTCGAGGAAATCGGAACTGCGCCGCTTCAACAAGTGACCGATGCGTTGTCTCTGCTTCGTCGTCCTGAATTCACGTATGAACATGTTGAACGTTTATCGTCTTCCTCGGAGGCGTTGACCGACGATATGAAGGAGCAAGTGGAGATTCAGATCAAGTATGCCGGTTATATCGAGAAGCAGCAGCTCCAAGTCGAACGGCTTGCCAAAATGGAGAACAAGCGTATTCCGGATGATATCGATTATTCGATCGTCACGAACCTATCCAAGGAAGCGAAACAGAACCTGTCCACCATCCGTCCGCTATCGATCGGCCAGGCTTCCAGAATCGGCGGCGTAACGCCTGCCGACATCTCCATTTTGCTGGTTTATTTGGAACATTACAATCGAGTTGTTGCAGCACGGGGGTAAAGCATGAATTCAACTGAAACTTGGTTTACACAGCTGCTTCAGGAGCGGGGGACGGCGTTATCGCCGCTCCAGCTGCAGCAATTCCAAACGTATTACGAGCTGCTTGTCGAGTGGAACGATAAAATGAACTTAACGGGTATCACGGAAAGGGAAGCGGTATACGAGAAACATTTTTACGACTCCGCAACCCTTTCTTTCTTTTTAAATATGGATAAGGTTACAACTATAGCGGACATCGGTTCCGGTGCCGGATTTCCGAGTATTCCGCTTAAAATCTGTTTCCCTCATCTCAAAGTCACAATCGTCGATTCACTGAATAAACGCATTCAGTTTCTTCAGCATGTCGTTGAACAGCTTGGCCTACAAGATGTTACTTGTGTCCATGGCCGGGCAGAGGACATCGGGAGACTCACGGCACATCGTGATCAATACGATCTTGTCACGGCAAGAGCGGTTGCGCGCTTAAGCGGATTGAATGAGCTTTGTCTTCCTTTTGCAAGGAAAGGCGGCGTGTTTGCATCTATGAAGGGTGCTGATCCTGCCGAAGAAGTTCAAGAAGCCAAACGAAGCTTGTCGGAGCTGAAAGGCAAGCTGTCGGAAGTTCATCATATGAAACTGCCGTTTGAACAATCGGATCGCCATATTATTGTCATCAACAAGCTTGGAGAAACACCAGCTAAATATCCGCGCAAGGCGGGTTTGCCGCTCAAGCAGCCAATCATTTGATCACGTAGAAGCATACTGGAAATGTTTCACGTGGAACAATGATATCACCGTATATTTGTTCGAATTGGAGTCCTGTCAAGCAGGAGATCAGCTTGCAGCCGACGAATAATAAAGAAACGACAAACTCGGCATTTTGAAATCGGGTGGTATGTTGACGCTATGAAAGAACAATTTTCGCGTTTATTCGGTTTAAGTGATCAGAAGAGTCAGAACCAGGATGAAGTCAAACAGCTTCCGATTACTGAGGTGGACACTAGCCCCTATCAGCCGCGGACTGTATTCGATGACGACCGTATCGAAGAACTTAGCCAAACGATTCGAACGCATGGGGTAATTCAACCGATTGTCGTACGAGCGCGTAATGGCAGATTTGAAATCATTGCCGGCGAACGCCGATTCAGGGCCGTTAAGAAGTTGGGCCTCGACACAGTTCCTGCAATCATTCGGGAGTTTAATGACTCACAGGCGGCATCCATTGCATTAATCGAAAATCTTCAACGTGAAGGACTTACTTCGATCGAAGAAGCGATCGCTTATCAGAAGCTGATCGATCTGCACAACCTGACTCAAGAGAGCTTGGCGCAGCGATTAGGTAAGAGCCAGTCGACCATTGCGAACAAGATTCGGCTGCTAGGGCTTGGTGAAACGGTCAAAAATGCCTTGATGGAACGTAAAATTACGGAGCGTCATGCAAGAGCATTGTTATCTCTTCATTCCGAAGAGTTGCAACTGAAAGTGCTAGACGATATTATTACTAAAGAGCTTAATGTGAAGCAGACGGAAGCAAGAGTCGCTTTCTATAATGAAGCGGTGGCAAGCACTTCCAAGAAAGCTAAACGGGTATCCTTTACGAAGGATGTACGGCTTGCCTTGAATACCATTCGTCAATCGATTGATATGGTATCGGGCTCAGGTTTGCAAATTAAAACCAATGAACAGGATTATGAAGATCATTATGAGATCGTGATCAAGATTCCTAAACGATAATAGCACTGCTGACAGCCGTCCGGTTTATGGGACGGCATCGTCATTTTGTCTATTGGAATTCATGTAGTCCATTTGATAGAGTCGGCAGCGTAATAGAGTCGCATTTGATTCGGATCAACCAAGTTATCAGCATAGAGGTGAACAGTTTGTCTAAAACGATTGCAATTACGAACCAGAAGGGCGGTGTCGGGAAAACGACCACGTCCGTGAATCTGGGCGCCTGCCTAGCTTCGCTGGGCAAGAAAGTATTGTTGGTCGATATTGACCCGCAGGGTAATACGACAAGCGGGATCGGAATCAATAAAGCGGATGTTGCGCACTGTATTTACGATGTGCTTATTAACGATGTGCATCCGAATGAAGCGACTTGTCAGACGAATATCGATGGACTGAATATTATTCCAGCTACCATACAATTGGCTGGCGCGGAAATCGAGCTTGTGCCAACGATTTCGCGGGAGCAGCGTTTGAAGAAGTCCCTTTCGCTTGTAAAAAATCAATACGATTATATTCTTATCGATTGTCCTCCTTCGCTAGGGATATTGACGATTAATTCACTGACGGCATCGGATTCCGTTATCATTCCGATTCAATGTGAATATTACGCGCTGGAAGGCTTGAGCCAGCTCTTAAATACAGTTCGTCTTGTGCAGAAGCATCTGAATACGACCCTTCAAATTGAAGGCGTACTGCTCACGATGTTCGATGCGCGAACCAACCTCGGCATTCAGGTCATTGAAGAGGTCAAGAAGTATTTCCAACAGAAGGTTTATCAGACCATCATTCCGCGTAATGTTCGTTTGAGCGAGGCTCCTTCCCACGGGCAGTCTATCATTACGTATGATCCAAGGTCCAAAGGGGCAGAGGTGTATCTTGAACTCGCGAAGGAAGTGATCACGTATGAGCAAGCGGCTAGGTAGAGGGCTTGATGCGTTAATTCCATCGCTAGCTGTCAGCGAAGAGGATAAAGTTGTTGAGGTGCCGCTTACGCAGCTTAGACCGAATCCTTATCAACCGCGAAAAATCTTTGATGACGATGCCATTAAAGAACTGGCGGAGTCGATTAAACAACATGGCGTCATCCAGCCCATTATCGTTCGCACTGTTCTTAAAGGCTATGAGATTATTGCTGGTGAACGTCGTTTCCGTGCATCTCAGCTATGCGGCAATACAACGATCCCAGCGGTCGTGCGAAACTTCTCCGATCTTCAGGTCATGGAAATTGCATTGATTGAGAACCTGCAGCGTGAAGATCTGAATGCGATCGAGCTTTCCGTAGCCTACCAAGCGCTGATGGACAAGTTCAATCTTACGCAAGAAGAGCTATCCATGAAGGTTGGCAAATCCAGATCACATATTGCGAACTTCCTTAGACTGCTGTCACTGCCGGAGCAGATCAAAGAAAATGTTTCACGTGGAACATTATCGATGGGTCATGCGAGAGCGATAGTGGGTGTGAAAGAAGATGCTCGGAAGAAAGAACTGGCTGAACTGACGGTTGCAAATGAGTGGAGCGTAAGGCAATTGGAGGAAGCGATTAAAAACCTGGATCAGCAGGCGCCTTCCAAGACGAAAGAAACACCGTCCAACAAGAAAAAAGATCCGTATATTAATGAAGTGGAAGAGTCGCTGCGCGAGCGCTTCAAAACAACGGTGAAGATCAAGCAACAGAAGGATAAAGGACGCATTGAATTGATGTATTACAACAAGCAAGACCTTGAACGCTTGCTCGAACTGCTCCAGCAATTATCATAACTATACGCACGGTCTAAATAGCATACTTGATTGGCGGGATTTGAAGCAGGGCCGCCGATCAAGTATGCTATTGTTAGGATAGGATCAAGCGGGAGAGGTGATGGGATGTTGGATAATAAGCAGGACAAGCCATTCATATATTTGGATCACGCTGCGACATCGTGGCCCAAGCCCGCAACCGTTATTGAGGCAGTAACGGAAGCGATGGAACGCGATGGTGCAAACCCCGGCAGAGGCAGTCATGCAATGGCTGTGCGGGCGAGCCGTATTTTGTTCGAAACGCGCAAATCGCTGGCCAAGCTATTTGTCGTTAAGAATCCAAATGATATTTCATTTGCATTGAATACAACGATGGCATTGAATACGGGAATAAAGGGGATCTTGAAGCCTGGAGATCATGTCATCGCAACGGCTGTCGAGCATAACTCGGTACGCAGGCCATTAGAGTATTTGAAGAACATCGGGGTAATTGAGGTTACCTATGTAGAGCTCAATGAGCAGGGAATCCTGGATGCGAAGCAGGTACAGGCTGCTATCCGTAAGAATACGAAGCTGGCGGTTGTAAATCACAGCTCGAATCTGCTGGGGTCTATATTGCCAATCGGAGATATTGGGGAAGTCACTCGGAAAAGCGGCGTGAAGCTGCTCGTGGATGCGGCACAGTCCGCAGGAGTACTGGACATTGACGTAGAAGGAATGGGGATCGACATGCTCGCGTTTCCGGGCCATAAAGGGCTGTTAGGGCCCCAGGGGACCGGTGGGCTATATATTCACCCGGAAATTGATTTGGAGCCTCTCATGCACGGTGGGACGGGCAGTCAGTCGGAGTCCATTGAGCAGCCTTCGGTAAGGCCGGACCGCTATGAGGCGGGTACGCAAAATACGGCAGGAATAAACGGGCTGAGGGAAGGGGTCAAGCATGTATTGCATGAGACCGTTCAAAACATCCATACTAAAGAATGGACTTTGACACAGATCATGATGCAAAAGCTGCTTGAGTCGAAGGGTGTCCGGATTCTCGGGCCTGAGCTTGGCGAAGCACGGACGGGTATCGTGTCCTTCGTTATCGAAGGCGCGGATCCGTCGGAAATCGGTTTTATTCTGGATCAGCATTATAACATGGCGGTGCGGACGGGCTTCCATTGTTCACCGTTGGCACATCGGACAGCAGGGACATTGGAGACAGGGGCGATTCGTGCGAGCGTGGGGTGCTTTACGACTTCACAAGAGGTGGAGGCGTTCGCCCAGGCTGTGAAAGAAATCGTTCAACATTACAGCTAAGAGAGCACGAATGGGAGAGAAACACATCATGGATCAGTGGATTGAACGGCCGTTCGACTGGGTAACCGTTGGGCTGGCTGCAGTTGTCTTATTACTTCTTATTCGCAATTTCGTGCTGGGCAGCAAACTGAAGAAGCTGAGGAAGAACTATACGCAATTCATGAGCGGGACAGGCGTTGAAGGACTCGAAGGCATCATAATTCAAATGCAAGAACGGCTAAGTGTACAGGATGAGCATCAACGCAGCCTGAATCAATCCATTAGTACCCTGAACGAGACGCTTAAGAGGAAGAAAGGCAACATCGGCATTCATCGTTATAATGCATTCGCTGAAAGAGGGAGCGACCTCAGTTTTTCCATCGCGCTCATTAATGACGAGAAGGACGGCATGGTACTAAGCGGCATCCATGGACGAGACGAAACCTTCGTTTATGCCAAACCGTTAAAAGAGGGTCAGTCGGCCTATACGCTGACACCTGAAGAAATCGAAGCCATCAATCTGGCGTTGCGGCAGGATAAGTAGCGGAACGCGTGCATTTCATGATGGAAGAGAAAAGCGTGTGCGCGATAATTTCAGACATGCGCATGACAAGATGAAGGCGCGTATTTTGGAGAACGAAATATTCCATAAATCCGCCAACGTTTACGATGCCGGTAATATGGATATCCCCTACAGGGGGAAGGTCTTTATTGACGCCTGCTCCTGGCCTGACCGGTCCTGTGCCGACTTGGATGCAGCCGACGCTGGCAGCCTGACCGAGGCAAGCATCGATGCCGATTACGAACGGCTTGCGGATATGCTTGTTGATGTCAATCAGCGTTTCATCTAAATTCATCGCATGAACTGGTTCTTCCAATGTTCCGTACAAGTCGAAGAATGGACTTCTGTATTTGCTGAGGGAGGTACCCACAAGCGGTCCCAGGGAATCGCCCGTAGAGCGGTCTGTCCCAACGCAGACGACAACGATTCTGCGATCGTGGGCCACATTGTCCAGCAGATACATCATGCGGTTCATCAGAAGTCCGGTGATGTTGGGCTCCGTATAAGGTACTTTGAGCGGCGTTTCTTTCATCCCTGGCAGTTTCATAGATTCCCCTCCCGCAAAAACGCTATAAATAATCACGGTAAGCCGCAGTTCTGCTATCATAATTTAATAGAGGAGCTGCCCTCACGCTTGGTTACTAGTATATGGATGGGACAACCATTTTATACTTGCCCGGAAGGAGAAATCTTCACTACAATCAGTCAGGAGGCGGAGAACGTGCTGATCGCATTTGACTCCACCCAGCAGGCGCTGCGAGCTGAGATGCTATTAGAATATGCGGAGATTGAAATAGATATCTGTCCGACGCCGAAGCAGATTACGGCAGGCTGCGCGCTATCTATTCATTTTCCGGAAGAAGATTTGGTAGCGGTTCAAGAGGTTATCGTACAGGAACACGTTGAAATTCGCGGCATCTACAAGCAAGTCGAAGAGCGTTACGAAGCTGTCGACATATAGATACAACAGACAGCGGCGCGGGGAAAAAGAGGAGGAGTGGAGCTAAATGGAGAGAAAACAATTTGAGCTGGGCGATGTCGTTCAAATGAAGAAACAGCATCCCTGCGGTACGAACGAAATGGAAATCATCCGTATGGGCATGGACATTCGCATCAAATGCGTAGGCTGCAAGCATAGTGTGCTGATCCCGCGTGCGAAGTTCGAAAAAAACCTGAAAAAGGTGCTCCGATCCGCTGCGGATCAACAGCAAAAAGAGGGAGAAAGCGCTCCGCCAGGAATTTAAATAAAAGGCTTGCAATCGGACGAGCCGCATGTTAATATAATCCTTGCTGACTGAGAAACACACATGGAGAGGTACCCAAGAGGCCCAAGGGGGCTGACTCGAAATCAGTTAGGCGTGTCAAAGCGTGCGTGGGTTCGAATCCCACCCTCTCCGCCATAATCCCTAACATGCAAAGCGATCCTAACGGATCGCTTTTTTGATTTTCAGGCCATTTAAGCAGCGTGCGAATGAGTGGATTCCTGACACGAGCGAGCAAGTAAGTGGATGAGCATGTGGATGAACAACTTTCGCTGGACAGGAAAAAAGGGCTCTTGCGAGCCCTTCTCCCGACGGTGTTTAGTAGAAAACAGTCATCACAAAGCTTTCGGAAAGAAACCTTGGTTCACCGATTTGACTCGGTTCGCGTGTGTTACAGACAAGTGTCTTTGGCACAACCCTCCGCTTCTATGCTGAGTGGACAAAATCTCCTTGAGGTTCAAGCACATTGACGTTCAATGGAACCACACCTCTCACTTGTTCACCGTCATGAATTATAATGCTCCGCACGCAGCGGATTTATACGGCAATACTCCAAAAACATTTCATGCGTGTCGTATGCCAAGATTAATGCATTCGTTTCCACTTGCGATCCGAATTCGACGTTGACGGGAATCGCTCGCCTTTCTTTAAATGAACCTTCTGCGGATCGTTCACGCCCATGTGGAACGAAGCTTCGCCGATCTCGATGTACGTGCCATCATTCGGGGCGTGGTCGCCCGGTCGGAATTCCGTCCATTCACCCATAGCTGTCTGCACCTCCATTAAGATTACTGCATGAAAAGGGGGAGAAAACCCCGGCTACTAGTGTGCTTCAGAAACAGCGAGGGCATGAGCGGAAGAATGAGGGAAGACAAGCAGGGATTCCTTACTTGTCAAGCAGGTACTAAGTTTGATATAGTATTCAGGTATGCGAGATAGCTTTTTATACTCGCTCCTTGCTCCCATATGGGGGCCGCATAGTCCAAGAGGAGGTGAAACAAATGCGCAAATACGAAGTGATGTACATCATTCGTCCGGAAGTGGAACAAGAATCGGTTCAAGCCCTGACTGATAAGTTCCAAGCAATCATCGGAAACGGCGGAGAAATCACGAAGCATGACGTGATGGGTAAACGCCGCCTTGCGTATGAGATCAATAAGGTTCGTGACGGTATCTACGTACTGGTTCATTTCAACGCAACTCCAGAAGTTGTGAATGAACTTGACCGCGTCATGAAAATTACGGATGAAGTTATCCGTTTCTTGATCACTAAAGATGTAGCTTAGTCTCATCGAACGCAAGCGATGTTTTGATTGGAGGCGATAAACGATGTTGAACCGCGTTATTCTAATCGGTAGACTAACAAGGGATCCTGAAATGCGCTACACGCCTGCGGGCGTTGCGGTAACGCAATTTACGCTTGCAGTGGATCGTCCGTTTTCGAGCGGCGGCCAAGGCGGAGAACGCGAACGTGAAGCGGATTTCATTCCGATCGTCACGTGGCGGCAGCTGGCTGAGACGTGCGCCAATTATTTGCGCAAAGGCCGCTTAGCAGCGGTTGAAGGCCGTATCCAGGTTCGGAATTACGAGAACAACGAAGGCAAGCGCGTCTATGTGACGGAAGTTATTGCCGACAACGTGCGTTTCTTGGAATCCGCGAATCGGGACAACAATGGCCCGCGTGAAGAAGGCGGCGGCAATTTCGGCGGTGGCGGTCAAGGCGGCTACGGCGGCGGTGGAGGTTCCCAAGGCCAAGGCGGCGGCTCTCAAGGCGGAGGCGGACGTTCAGGAGGCACACCTCGGAACAACAACGGCCGTGATCCTTTCTCGGATGACGGGCGCCCGATCGATATATCGGAAGATGATTTGCCATTCTAAACGAAAGGACGGATGAACATGAGCTTTAAACAAAGAGATGGTGGCGACGAGCGTCCAGAACGCAAATTCGGCGGCCGTAAAGGCCGTAACAAGCGCCGTAAAGTATGTTTTTTCACAGCTAACAAAATTACACACATTGACTATAAAGATACGGACTTGCTTCGTAAATTTATCAGCGAGCGCGGCAAAATCTTGCCACGTCGTGTAACGGGAACTAGCGCGAAGTACCAACGCCTGCTGACGATCGCTATCAAGCGTTCGCGTCAAGTTGCGCTGTTGCCTTACACAACGGAATAGTATAGATAAGAAGGCAGCCAATCGGCTGCCTTTTTCTTATGCCTTGCAATAGGGTAAGGACTTAAAATTTGGCCGCCTGCTGTTCCGCGAAATCGCCGATGAGCGGAAGTTTGAACCATCTTCCCTGCAGGGCGAGGAGCATTAAGGCAATCCATAAAATAAATGTCAGGGGTGCTAGCAATAACCCAAGAAACCAGCCGATAAACGGAAGGAAGCCGAGTACAATATTAAGGACACACAAGGCCACCGAAAGCAGGATGGACTGCATGGCGTGAAACTTGACGAACGTGCTTCGTTTCTCCAGCGCGAGGAACAACAAACCCGTTATGAAGAAGCCCAAATAACAGAGCAGCCCGACGATCTTGGAATCGATGCCGGTGGATGAACGATCCGGTGCAAAACGCGGTGCTTGCATAGTAGAGCCACCCCTTCCTTATGTTAGGTATGTATTCAAACGCCAGCCGAACTATGCGGAATCGCAGGAATTTGTCCTGTAAACGATCCCCAATCCTGTCAATAATGGTTCGTTAACGAATTGTAACTTTCCCCTGAAAACGATCGTTTAGACTAGTGGTAGAACGTTTAAATAGATGGTTGAAAGACAGGAGCATGAATGCATCATGACGAAACCCAGAAGAGCACGAAGAAATAAATGGCTGGCAGCATTGCTGATTCTCGTCATTGCTGGCGGAGCGGCGGGTTATTACAATCGCAGCGCGTTGGCGTTATGGGGATTTGATACGTTTCTGTCCGGCAGCGTAGAGAAGAAGCTGGAGAATTCGTACAAGCCGATCGAGGGACGCAAACCCCCGGTCGCGGCAGCCTACAAGAAGGAGCAGCCGTTCTCGCTGCTGCTGCTTGGCGTCGATCAGCGGGATAAGGAGATCGGCCGCTCCGACACGATGATTTATACGGTCGTCAGACCGATCGATGGCGCGATGTTGATGGTGTCCATACCACGCGATACCTACGTCGATATCGTCGGTAAGCAGACCAAGGCAGGACGTCAATGGCAAGACAAGATTACGCATGCGTATGCATTCGGCGGTGCGAAGATGTCGGTCGAAACGGTCGAGAAGTTGTTTGGCGAACCGGTTGGCCATTATGCTACAATAAACTTCAAGGGCTTCCGCGATGTCATTGACGCCATGGGCGGCATTCCGCTGCCGATCACGGCGGATCTCGTTAACGACGATGCCGATCACGAGAAGTTCGTCGTGAAGGCGGGCAAGGACGTTTACAATGGCACGGAGGCGCTTAATTACGTTCGTTACCGCGAAGATGCCGGCGGCGATACAAGCCGCGCGGGACGCCATCAGGTGTTCTTGAACGCGATCATGAACAAGGCATCCAGCGTTGGACAATGGACGAAAATTCCGCAAATGATGGACATCATGGGCGGGAACTTCAGCACGGACTTAACACCAGAGCATATGATTGACCTTGCAAAAAGTATGCTTCAAAGCGATAACCGCACGATTTACAGTCATACGCTGAAAGGAAACGGGCACCGCAAAGTCGCTCACGGCGCATGGTATTATTTTGCGGACGAAGAGGATTTGGCGACAACCAAAGCGCTGATTGCGGCGTGGCTGGATCCAGCCAAGACGAAAGCGGAGCTGCCGCTTCCGGAAGAGGCCCAAACCAAGCCTAACGTCCAAAAACCGGTGGAAACCCTATCGGCGAAGCCGGCGGATGCATCCGCGAAGCAGTAAGGCAGTGCGAACGCCCAGGTTCTTTCTGCAAACGAAAGAAGAAGAAGGAAGGCGGGCATTAAACGCATGAATATTGCATTTTTCTTATTACCGAAGCAAGAAGTGGTATGGTTAACGATGGACGCCACATTGCGGCAAACACTGGAGCGGATGGAGCATCACCGTTATACGGCTGTGCCGATTCTAGACAATGCCGGCGGATATGCCGGTACGTTGACCGAGGGCGATTTGCTCTGGCATATGAAGAATAACCCGCAAATCTCATTCGATCAGACGAATAAAGTGAAGCTCTCTGACGTACAGATGCGATTGACCAATAAAGCCGTTCAGATCGACGCCAACATGGAAGACCTCCTGTCCCTGGCGAAGCTTCAAAATTTCGTGCCGGTAGTCGACGACATGAACCGGTTCATCGGCATTGTGCGCCGAAGCGATATTATCGATTATTGTGAAGCACTCATCGTAAATGGGATTGAAGCGAAGAAAGAAATGGCAGCAGGGTAAGCAGGCAAGCAGCTGCCGTCACTGAGGCGAATGCAAACCGCTTAAACGACAATAGACGCCGTCCTCGGGAAGAGGGCGGCGTTTTTGTATCCCAAGAAGCCCGGTCGCATCCTAAGCCGCCATTGATCAGCAGGAACAAGCGGAGGACGAGGAAAATTGAGCGGCTCGGAAGCGTTCTGCTGGACATGGTCTCCTGTATTCCCGAACTTGATTTATGATATAATGGGGAGTAAAGCTTAGGCTGCGCACTAGTAACTAGAGCAAGAGGTGAACGGTTTGAAGACCGGTGTAAAATCTATCCTATGGAGCGCCGCGGCTCTGCTGCTGCTGCTCGCTGTCGCCGTACCGCTTGTGAATGCGCTTGTTGCCGCCGTTATGATGGTGCCTACGGTCATTTTGTATACGACGTTATCCAGACGGTCCTTTGCCGTGCATATGGCTGTCGTATACGCGATCGGCACTGTCGTCCTCGGGCCGGCCGCCTTGATTATCGGCGTGTTTTTCTTAATTCCGTCCGTCGTTATGGGGCATCTTTACCGCAAGGGCGTTCCGGCGCGCAAAGTGCTGACTGCCGTCATACTGACGCTGCTCGGGGAGTCGCTGCTGGAGCTCCTGCTTGCCGATCTGTGGTTTGATTTCTCCTTGATTCACGAAATCCGCAGCACGATTACAGACACCATAGACAATCTGAACAGCGAGGGACTGATGCCGGGCACGTGGACGGCGGAAGTTACGGAATCGTACATTCAGAATTTGATTCATGCCATTCCGATGGCGCTGATCGTCGTATCGTTCGTCTTTACGGTCATCGCGCACGCAATCGCGGGAAGGGCGCTTCGCGCTTCTGGCCTTTCCATTCCCAAGCTGCAGCCGGCGCACAATTGGATGCTGCCGCGCTTCTTCGTCCTTTATTATTTAATCGTTCTATTGATGGATATGGCCGTGCCGAGCGAAGGAACCTCCTTCATGACGGTCATGCTCCACAACTTGCTGCCGCTGATGAAGCTGGCGTTCTCCATCCAGGCGATGGGCTTTTGCTTCTTCCTGGCGCACGAACGGAAATGGAACAAAGCCGTCCCGGTCATATTGTCCGTGATTGTCGCGATCTTCCCGCCGTTAAGCTTGGTCGGGGTGTTGGATGCGGCGTTCCCGATCCGAAGAGCGTTTAAGAAATCGTGACACAGGGGCGGAATTGAACATGCCGAAGTTTTTGATTAAACGATGGCACGGAATGCACCATTTGTGGGCACTCGTGCTGATGCTGTTGATGGCGATTACGCTAGCGACGTACGAATGGAAGCTGGGCGTCATTGGACTTGTGCTGGCCGGTGCCGTCGGAGTCTATTCCGTTATGGCGGAGCGGGCGTTTCGCCGGGATTTGAAGATGTACCTCGGCACGTTGTCCTATCGCGTGAAGAAAGCGGGCCGCGAGGTCATCAGCGATCTGCCGTTCGGGATCATTCTGTACAACGAAGACAAAACGATCGAGTGGCATAACGTGTTCATCACCAACATGATGGAACGGGATTCGATCGTCGGCGAGTCGTTGAACGATCTCTTCCCGGCCTTGTCGCAGGCGAAAGTGCGCGAAGGCACGATGGAAGCAACGATCGGCAACGCCATCTACGAGCTGAGCTTTCGCTTCGATGAGCGGCTGCTGTACGTGCGAGACATTACGAAGCAGTGGCAGCTGGCCAAGCGCTACGAGGAAGAGAAGATGGCGATCGGTATCGTCATGATGGATAACCTCGAAGAGGTGACGCAGGGCATGGACGATCAGCAGCGCAGTACGCTGCTGTCCCGAGCCACGGCCGAGATCACGGAATGGGCAAGCAAGTTCCATGTGTATTTGAAGCGTCTCACATCGGACCGGTATTTGGTCATCACGGATCAACGCACGCTGAAGCAATTGGAACTGTCGCGGTTCGTGCTGCTCGACGAGGTGAGGGAGATTGTCGCGGAGAACAAAATCCCGATGACGCTCAGCATCGGCTTCGCAGCAGGCGCGGAAAGCATCGTGGAGCTCGGCCATTGGGCGCAGACGAGTCTGGACTATGCACTCGGCCGCGGCGGGGATCAGGCGGCGGTCAAGGTCGGCCAGCGCCAGTCGTTCTATGGCGGCAAGTCCAACGCGGTCGAGAAACGCACCCGCGTGCGCGCGAGGGTCGTGGCGCATGCGCTGCGCGATCTGATGCGCGACAGCGAGCGAATCATCATCATGGGGCATAAGATGCCGGATATGGACGCGCTCGGTGCCTCGATCGGCGTGCTCAAAGCGGCGCTGCTCTTTAATAAAGAAGCGTATATCGTGCTGGAAGGCGTAAATCCCGCGATTCAGAAGATGATGGAGATGCTGCGGGAAGACGAGCGTATCATCAAACGGATCATTACGCCGGATCAGGCACTCGGCATCGTGGACAATAAGACGCTGGCGGTCGTTGTCGATACGCATAAAGCGTCCATGGTCAAAGAGCCGCGCCTGCTCTCTCTGACGGATAAAATCGTCGTGGTGGATCATCATCGCCGCGGCGAAGAGTTCATTGCGAATGCGATTCTGGTGTACATGGAGCCCTACGCATCGTCCACATGCGAATTGGTTACGGAGCTGCTTCAATATATTCACGACCGGGTATTGCTGGACGTGCGGGAAGCGACGGCGCTGCTGGCCGGCATTACGGTCGACACGAAGAGCTTCTCGCTGCGCACGGGCTCGCGGACGTTCGAGGCCGCGTCGTTCCTGCGCCGCAACGGCGCCGATTCGACGCTTATTCAGCGGATGATGAAGGAAGATCTGGCTGAGTACATCAAGAAGGCAGAGATGATCAAGCTCGCGGAAATCATGTATGAACATATCGCGATTGCCGTGACGGAGCAGGGACGCCAATATTCCCAGCTGCTCATCGCGCAGACGGCGGATACGCTGCTGAACATGACGGACGTCTTGGCGTCCTTCGTGATCGGCGAACGGCCGGACGGCTTGATCGGCATCAGTGCCCGGTCGCTCGGCCATATGAATGTACAGGTCGTCATGGAGCGGATGGGCGGCGGGGGTCATCTGACCAACGCGGCCGCACAGCTTGAAGGCACCGTAACGGAGGTCGCGCAGCGCCTCAAGCAGGTGCTGCAAGAAATCGAAAAGGAAGAGGGGCTATTCGAATGAAGGTTATTTTTCTGCAGGACGTAAAGGGGCAAGGCAAGAAGGGCGAGATTAAAGAAGTATCGGAAGGGTACGTGCGCAATTTCCTGTTTCCGAAGAACCTGGCGAAGCCGGCATCGGACGGCAACCTGAAAACGTTGGATGCTCAAAACGCCGCCGAGAAGCGCAAGAAGGAACAAGAGAAGACGGATGCGCAGGCGCTTGCCGGCCGTCTGGAGGCAACCAAAGTCGTCGTAAAGACCAAAGCCGGTGAAGGCGGCCGTCTGTTCGGCGCGATTACGAGCAAACAAATCGCTGAAGCGCTGGAATCGCAAGGCGTGAAGATCGATAAACGCAAAATCGAGCTGGAAGAGCCGATTCGCACGCTTGGCGTCACGCAAGTATTGGTCAAGCTGCATCCTGAAGTGAAAGCGAAGCTGAGCGTACATGCCTCGGAAGAATAATAACGAAGGAGCCAGGGGAGACAACAGAGACATGAGCGAGGAGCTGACGATGTTTGACCGCGTTCCGCCTCAGAACATGGAAGCGGAGCAGGCGGTACTGGGTGCCGTCCTGCTGCAAACAGAAGCGCTCATCACAGCAATGGAACGGCTGCGGAGCGAAGACTTCTATCTGCCGTCGCATCAATTGATCTATGATGCCATGGTCGAGCTCGGCGAATCCAGTCAGCCCATTGACCTCGTTACCCTGATGTCCTATCTGCAAGACAGACAACAGCTGGAAGAGATCGGCGGCGTCAGCTATTTATCGAAGCTGGCCAATGCGGTACCGACCGCAGCCAATGTCGACTATTACGCGCAAATCGTCGAAGAGAAATCGATGATGCGACGGCTTATCCGCACGGCGACGAATATCGTTTCCGATGGTTATGCAGCAGCGGACGATGTCGGCTTGATGCTGAGCGATGCGGAAGCACGCATCATGGAGCTGTCGAACAGGCGCTCCAGCAGCGGTTTCATCTCCATCCGCGACGTGCTGATGGAAGTGTTCGAGCGGGTCGAGCATCTATACTCCAATAAAGGCGGCGCTTCGGGCATTCCGTCAGGCTTCAGCGATCTGGATAAAATGACATCCGGTTTCCAGCGTAACGATCTCATCATCGTCGCGGCGCGTCCTTCTGTAGGGAAGACGGCGTTCGCGCTGAATATCGCGCAGAACGTCGGCGTCCGCGCCCGCGAAACGGTTGCCATCTTCAGTCTCGAGATGTCCGCGGCGCAGCTCGTGCAGCGGATGATCTGTGCCGAATCGAACGTCGACGCCGGCCGCATGCGGACAGGGGAATTAATAGGCGACGACTGGGAAAAGCTAACGATGGCGATCGGGTCGCTATCCGAGGCCCAAATCTATATCGACGATACGCCGGGTATCACGGTAGCGGACATTCGGGCCAAATGCCGTCGGTTGAAGAAGGAACGCGGCCTTGGCATGATTCTGATCGATTACTTGCAGCTCATTCAAGGGCGAGGCAAAGCAGGCGAGAACCGGCAGCAGGAAGTATCCGAAATCTCGCGTACATTGAAGCAAATCGCACGGGAGCTGGAAGTGCCGGTAATCGCGCTGTCTCAGCTGAGCCGGGGCGTCGAGCAGCGTCAGGACAAGCGTCCGATGATGTCCGACCTTCGGGAATCCGGTTCCATCGAGCAAGATGCCGATATCGTAGCGTTTCTATACCGGGACGATTACTACGATAAGGAATCGGAGAAGAAGAATATCATCGAGATCATTATCGCCAAACAGCGGAACGGACCGGTAGGAACGGTCGAGCTGGCCTTCTTGAAGAACTTCAATAAATTCGTCGGTTTGGATCGGGCGCATCAGGAACCGGGACACGCCTCCTAAAGCGAGGAACGACCTCATATTTCTATTTCCGAACAATTGTAGGGGCAACCCTGCAATTGTTCGCTTTTCGTTGACTTTAGTGGACTAAAACGGTACACTAAGAATGCTGCCGAGCACAGGCAGCCATTTGTTGTGTTTGTTTGCGCGCAAAACATGTAATGGGGGTATATCCATGTCAACGGTAGTTGTAGTCGGAACCCAGTGGGGAGACGAAGGCAAAGGTAAAATCACCGACTTTTTGGCGGACGGCGCCGATGTTGTAGCCCGGTACCAAGGCGGTAACAACGCAGGCCACACCATCATGATCGGTAACAAGAAATATAAACTCACGATGATCCCATCCGGTATTTTTAACGAAAATAAAGTATGCGTCATTGGCAACGGCATGGTCATCAATCCATCCGCACTCATCGACGAAATCAATTATATACATGATAACGGGTTCTCTACGGAAAACTTGAAAATCAGCGACCGCGCTCATCTGATCATGCCGTACCACCTCGTGCTGGACGGTTTGGAAGAAGAACGCAAAGGCGATAACAAAATCGGCACGACCCGCAAAGGGATCGGCCCTTGCTATATGGATAAAGCAGCTCGTAACGGTATTCGCGTGGCGGATCTGCTGGATGCCGAAGAATTCGAAATGAAGCTTCGCCGTCTCGTAACGGAGAAGAACCAAGTAATCGAACAGGTTTACGGCGGGGAAAAGCTCGATGCAGACGAAATCCTGGGCCTGTACCTTGGCTATGCGGAGACGCTTCGTCCTTACGTCACGGATACGTCCGTCGTGCTGAACGATGCGATCGACAGCAACCAACGCGTCCTGTTCGAAGGCGCGCAAGGCGTCATGCTGGATATTGACCAAGGTACGTACCCGTATGTTACTTCGTCCAACCCGACTGCGGGCGGCGTATGTATCGGTTCCGGCGTAGGCCCTTCCAAGATCCAACAGGTCATCGGCGTTGCAAAAGCTTACACGACGCGTGTCGGCGACGGTCCGTTCCCAACGGAGCTGAGCAACGAAACCGGTGACTGGATTCGCGAAAAAGGCCATGAATACGGTACCGTAACCGGCCGTCCGCGCCGCGTTGGCTGGTTCGATACGGTCGTCGTCCGCCATGCGCGCCGTGTCAGCGGCATTACGGGCTTGTCCCTGAATTCGCTGGACGTGCTGTCCGGTTTGGAAACGGTCAAAATCTGCACCGGCTACAAGCTGCGCGGCGAAATCATCGAGCACTATCCGGCCAGCCTCAAGCTGATCTCCGAGTGCGAAGCCGTCTATGAAGAGCTTCCGGGCTGGAGCGAAGACATCTCGAACGCGAAGACGCTGGCGGACCTGCCGGAAAACACGCGCCGTTACGTGGAGCGCGTATCCGAGCTGACGGGCATTCCTATCGCGATCTTCTCCGTCGGCCGCAACCGCGAGCAGACGAACCCGGTAGCGCCGATTTATATCTAATTCACGCATGTTTGAGAGGAGGGCGAGCAATCGCCCTCCTCTTTTGATTTTTAACGGGGAATTGATGAATGCTTCGTCGGCTCGATGCCCATACTAAGAAGTATGGGCGAAATGCCCTTGCCAATCTAGTCGCCTAAGCTGACAGATTTGCTTTTGCGTCGCGAGACGCAATGGCAGCATTCAGCATTTGATAGGCGGCAGCAGCAAAGGGTGATAGAAATGTGGAAGATAACAGGGAAAGTAGCGGCGGCCTTCGGGAAGCTCGTCGCGGCAGCGCTGCTCATCAGTTTTCTGTCGATTTGGACGACGGGCTATGTCGTGAACAGTTACGTGGAGACGCTGCTGAAGCAGTTTCATATCCCGATGGAGGAGCAGCCATTCGCGCTCAGCGGCTTATGGGGCGAGATGTGGGGGGCAGATCCCGTTGCCAAGCAGGAGAAGGATTCGCAATCGAATACGGCGGATAACTCGTCCAGCAAGGATGATTCCTCGAACAAAGATGATTCTTCGAACAACGATACGTCGGGCGATTCGTCTGCGGACAGCAGCGGCGGAACAGGCGGCAGTCAAGGAACGACATCGGAAGGGACTGGCGGAAGCGGGAACAGCGACGATTCGGAAGACGCGTTCAGCGATCTGTCGAACGGGCAATTGAGCGACATCGGCGGCGGAACAGGTCCGAAGGGCAACAGCAGCGCGGCTGCCGGACAAGAGAACAGCGCAGGTACGGAGAGCGGTACGGGTACCACGGGGACAAGCGGATCGTCGTCGAAGGACGAAGTGGCCATGTCGACGGACGAGATCAATGCGACCAAGTCGCAATTGAGCGAGGCGGACAAGGAGCTGCTGTTCAACGACTTGAAGAAGCTCCCGCAGGACGCGTGGCAGCAGATATCGGCGATGATGGAGGAAGGGCTGACGGCCGAAGAAATGACCAAGGTGAATCAGCTGATGGCGCAATATTTGGATCGGGAAGAGTACGATAAGATGTCGTCAATTCTGAGCAAATATTAATGTCATGTAAAAGGGCGTCCGGTTGAACCCGCCTATCGCGTTATGTTAAAGTAGAAATCGTGGCCTGATAATGTAGAATTTTCATTGTCGGATCCGCTCACTTTAAGGAAGCATAACGCGAAAAGGAGACGATCATGACCTTTTTTACGGACAAGGGTCGATTCCGAAAAGCATGGAATTCATTCCGGCAGACTTTTCGGCGCGTAGGGCCCACACACATTCATTCGCAGACTGATATAGAGCATCATTCATCCACGCAAGCACGCGGGTTGCGAAAGAAACCGCTTCTGCTTACGGGAGGCGCAGCCGTCGTGCTTGTCGCCGCCGCATTAAGCGGTACGCACTACGTGAAGGCACATACAGTAGACTATCTCGAGGTATTCCAGAACGGCAGTTTGATCGGTGAGGTCAGTTCCAAGGAGCAGGTAACGGAGCTGATCGGCAACGTGCAGAAGAAGCTGGAGACGGACCATCCAGGCCTACATATGGTACTCGATACGGGTAAGATCACATATGGGGATAAAAGCGCTTACAACGCGCATCCGCAGACGACGGCGACATTGCAGAAGCTTGAAGGGTTGTTCGTTACGCACGCGACGGGCGTCGCGCTGGTCGTCGACGGCAAGCAAGTCGGCGTGGTGAAGGACAAGGCGACCGCGACCGCGCTGCTCAATCGGGTACAAGGCAAATACGCGCCGAAGACGAAGTCCGCGAAGACGGAAGTGACGGCGCTCTCCTATTCGGCTGACGGCAGCATGAAATCGAAGACGGCGCTCAAATCGGTGAAATTCGTCGAGAAGATCGCAACGAATGAAGCCGACGTTCAACCGACGGATATTGCCGATCCGGAGCAGCTCTATCTGCAACTGATTAAAGGAACGGTAAAGCCGAAGTCGTATACCGTGCAAGAAGGCGACTGCGTCGGCTGCGTCGCGCAGAAGTTCAATATTTCACCGCAGGTGATCTATGAACGAAACAAATGGATCAAGGATGACATGATCAAGGTCGGCGATGTGCTCGATCTGACCGTGCTGCAGCCGGAAGTGACGGTCCAGACGGTCGAGAACGTGACGGAAACGGAATCGATCGAACCGAAGACGGTCTTCCAAAAGAACAGCAACATGAAGTCGGGCGAGCAGAAGATCATCCGCCAAGGGCAGAGCGGCAAGAAGCAGCTTGTCTACCGGCTGGTGAAGGAGAACGGCTACCTGATGAGCGAAGAGCTGATCAGCGAAGTCGTGCTCGAGCCATCCGTGCCGGCGATCATCATGAAGGGCACGAAGGTAAACCTCAGCGAGGGCACCGGACAATTCGCTTGGCCGGTCACCGGCCACCGCTTGACCAGCTTCTTCGGCATGCGCTGGGGCGCGCTGCATCGCGGCGTGGATATGGTCGGCAGTCATACCATCATGGCAGCGGACAACGGGGTTGTTACCTTTACGGGTACGCGCCCGGGGCTCGGCAATTGCATCATTATCGACCATAAGAACGGGTACGAGACCTGGTACGGCCACTTGAGCAAGATTTCGGTCAAGAAGGGCCAGACCGTCAGCCAAGGTTCAACCATCGGCATCATGGGCAATACCGGCCATTCCTTCGGCACGCATTTGCATTTCGAAGTACACAAGAACGGCCAATTGCAAAACCCGCTTAAATATCTATAATCTGGAAAGGTTATCATTGAAACACCGCCCGGCTCCTTGGCCGCGGCGGTGTTTTGTTATATAAACGGATGGAAGTGCCGAAAAGGCGCGAATTCGCCGTTATTCGCCTAAATCTCCCCTGATATGAGGGAACTTTCATTGGGAACGCGCATGCCTCCTATGGTAGAATAGAGGCAGATTGCTTAATCGAATGGCGGTGTAGCGATGCACGGGAAAATACTAGTGGTCGACGACGAACAACCGATTGCGGATATTATAAAATTCAACCTCGAAAAGGAAGGCTACCAGGTGATCTGCGCGTTCGACGGCGGAGAAGCGGTGCGGCTGGCATTCGAGGAATTACCCGATTTGATATTGCTTGACCTGATGCTGCCCGTTAAGGACGGCATGGATGTGTGCCGCGAGGTGCGCACCCGGCTGCAGACGCCGATCATCATGCTGACGGCCAAAGACACGGAGCTGGATAAGGTGCTGGGTCTCGAGCTCGGTGCCGACGATTACGTGACGAAGCCGTTCGGCACGCGGGAGCTGCTGGCAAGGGTGAAAGCGCATTTACGCCGGACGAAGAACGAGGCTGCGACAGCAGCCTCTGCCGGAAATACCTCAAGCACGGATACGGCCGGAGCGGACAAGCAAGGTCTCGCGATATTCAATTTGTTTATCGATACGGATATGTATGTCGTCTACAAGGACAACGAACCGCTTGATTTGACCCACCGCGAGTATGAGCTCGTGTACTACCTGGCGCGCAATAACGGCAAGGTCATGACGCGCGAGCATTTGCTGCAGGCCGTCTGGGGATTCGAATATTTCGGCGATGTGCGTACCGTGGACGTGACGATTCGGCGGCTTCGCGAGAAGATCGAGGATGATCCGAGCCGTCCGGAATATATTTTGACCCGCCGCGGTTTGGGCTATCTCATGCGCAATCCGAAATCCGGAGGTTTCGGCTTCGGATGAACGGGGGCATACGCTTTTTCCGCACCATTCAAGTCAAGCTGATCATTATCTACGTGCTGCTGATCCTGATTGCGATGCAGCTGATCGGCGTGTACTTTATTAGCACGATGAAAACGTCGCTGACGTCGACGTTCACGAACAATATGAACGAGCAGGCCAACCTGTTGACCGATATCGCGGCGCAGACGCTGTCCAACCAGCCGGAGAAGCCGGGCAATCCCGGCGAACAGACGCGCGAAGAGTACCTCGGTATGCTGGTCAGCAACCTGTTTAGCATTAACGAAGCGGAGATCCAGGTGATGGACGTGAGCGGCAAAGTGCTGGCGACGTCTTCACAATCTCATCAATCCTATATTGGGAAGAAGAATACCTCGCTCGCGGTCAGCCGCGCGCTGCAGGGCATTCCGGACAACGAAGAGGAAATCATCGACGATGACGGGCAGCGCAAGAAGATTATTGCAAAGCCGGTCGTATATAGCGATAAAATCGTGGGCGCGGTTTATCTGATCGCATCCATGAAGGACTTATACCGCACGGTAGACCGCATTAACCGGATCTTCATGTCCGGGATGCTGTTTGCGCTGGGGCTTACGGGCGTGCTTGGCATCCTGCTGGCGCATACGATCACGAATCCGATCAAGGCGCTCACGAGGCAGGCTGCCGGCGTGGCCGAAGGGCGGTTCGATCAGCAGGTGCCCGTGCTTGGAGATGACGAGATCGGGCGCCTCTCCGAGGTGTTCAACAATATGACGATGCGGCTGCGCGACGCGCTATCGGCCAATGAGGAGGAGAAGGAGAAGATCGCTTCGATTCTCTCCAACATGAGCGATGGCGTCGTGGCGGCGGATGAACGGGGCATCGTGATTATTTCGAATCGCCGGGCGCGGGAGATGCTGCGCCGGGACGATTGCGAGGGTTTGCGGCTGAGCGAGCTGTTTCAGATGGAAGAGTCGCCGATAGCGTCGCTGCCCAAAGGAAGCGATCAGCCGGCTGTAATCTACCATGTGCAGTCCGAGGGCGAAGAGGACGAGCTGCTGCGGGTGACGCTGACGCCGATCCATCGCCGGGAGCACGGCATTTCCGGTACGATCGCGGTGCTGCAGGATATTACCGAGCAGGAGCGGTTGGAGCAATCGCGGCGCGAGTTCGTGGCGAACGTCTCGCATGAGCTGCGCACGCCGCTCACGACGATCAAGAGCTATGCGGAGGCGCTCGATGAAGGCGCGATGGACGAGCGGGAGCTCGGACAGCGGTTCGTCGGCGTCATTCGCAACGAGACGGAACGGATGATTCGGCTCGTGACCGATCTGCTGCATCTGTCGCGGCTCGATTCCAACCAAGGGCTGCTTCGCAGGCAGCAGACGAACGTGCCGGAAATGCTGGAAGAGGTGGCGGATCGCTTCTCCTTCCAAATGCGCAAGAAGGCGATTCGTGCGGCCGTGCATGTAGAGGACGGCATTACGACGGTCTGGCTCGACCGCGACCAAATCGATCAAGTGCTCGATAATCTCGTGTCCAATGCGATCAAGTATACGCTGGACGGGGGGCGCATCGAGATCGCGGCGCGTAGGATGCATACCCGAGCAGTCAGCGAAGCTGGCGACCAGGGGAGGCAAGGGCCGTCATCGATCGCGATCAGCGTGAAGGATACCGGCATCGGCATTCCGAAGCGGGATCTGGGCCGGATATTCGACCGGTTCTACCGGGTGGACAAGGCCCGCTCGCGGAGCATGGGCGGCACGGGTCTCGGGCTTTCCATTGCCCGGGAAATCGTCAAGGCTCACGGCGGATCCATCACGCTCGATTCCGAGCTGAATGAAGGCACGACGGTCACGGTCGTTCTTCCTCTGATTACCGGAGGTGAGACGGCATGATCGATAAAGCGAAGACGCTGCTGCTCACCGCACTGGTCGTCCTGAGCCTCGTGCAGAGCTATCTGCTCGCGTACAGCATGCCGGGTCTCGGCGTTACGAGATCGCCGCAGCAGGAGGGCTATCTGCCCTCGGAGCCGATAGGACAAGAGGGCAAGGCGGAGAACGTGATTTTTCCGGAGGATATGGTTCTCCACTTAGGCAAATCCAAGCATACGGTGCTATATCCGGCATCGAATTTCTATAATCTGATCTTCGGCAAAATCAAGAGCCGCGAGTTCAAAGGCTTCCAGCGGATGACATCCGCTTCGGTGGATTGGGACGAGATTCGCGACCGCGATCAGGGGCTCGAGCTTCGTTTCGGCCGCGGCGTTCCGATGGAGCTGCTCAGCAAGGTGCTGAAGCTGGAAGGCGATGCGCCGTTCATGAATGACGTGGTGAACCGCATCTGGATCTATAAGAGCAGCGATCGCGACGAGGTAAGGACGTATTTCTTCAGCGCCGACAAGCTGACGGTCTACGAATCGGTCAAGGCCGATCTGACCGCGCAGGACGTGCAGATGTACGTTGGCTACGGCGAGTATCAGGTGAATTACAAGCGGCTTGGCAATGATATTTATCTGCCGGAAGGACCGGTGGAATCAAGTGCGACCATTGTCGGGTTCGACAGCTATACGCCGGAAACGATGCAAAGCTATCTCTTCCTCGATCCAGGCGTAACGCGGGCGATCAGCGACCGTAACGGCTCGCAGATCTATACGGACGGCAAGCGCGGCCTGCAGATTGAACAGAACGGTCGCTGGCTCAGTTATACCGATTCCGTGGCGGCCCAAGGGCAAGGCGACAACGAGAGCGAGAATGTTTATACGGCCATTCAGTTCGTCAATCAACACGGCGGATGGGACGGCCTGCACCGGTTCGTGTACGCCGATCAGTTCGGGGATGCGCAGGTGTTGAAGTTCCAGCAATATTACGGCTCGTTCCCGCTCGTGCCCATGAATCCGTTCTTGTTCGGCAATATGAAGCTGCGCCTGCAGGACGGTACCGTCTCGGAATACGAGCGGTCGATGCTGACGCTCAAGAAGAAGCCGGAGCAGCGTAGCATTCGCTGGCTGCCGGGTGGAGAACTGCTTGCGGACGCGTTCGCGAACTATGCGCGCAGGGCGGAGGTCGTGGCGGTCTATCCGGCGCTGCTCGTCACGCCGTCCGGAGACAACACGCTTGCGCTGGATCCGATCTGGGCGGTCCGGTTCAGCGACGATACGCAAGAGAAGCTCCTGGACGCGATCCCGGGCGGTTACAAGCCGCTGCCGGGCGAGCCGGGCGGGGCACCGCTCGCCGCGAAGGACGCGGGGAGCGGCAACTCGGGCCTGGGCACGGGCTCAGGTCTGGGCGGCGGCACGGCGATGGTCAACCTTTACGGACAGGGCGGGGTCGCGCAGGAATAGGCGGACGACCCTGCTCGATGGCCGAGGTACATGTATAGATGCTCAGGTGGAGGCGTTGTCGGAATGGACTGGGGCAGGGCGAAGAGTGTGCTGATCATCGCGTTCTTGCTGCTGAATCTCGTGCTTGGCTACCAGCTCTGGTCCAATATCCGGGAGGGGCTGAACTCGAGCGCGGACGTGAGCGATTTGCGGCCGGAAACGCAGCAGATCATGAAAGAGAAGCGAATCAAGATCGGGACGAGCATCCCGTCGGAGACGCCGGAGCTGAAAGATCTGACCTTCCGCGTCCAGACGAAGCTGGGGCAGGGCGTGCGGCATGAGCTCGCGAAGCCGGTGGACAGCAAAGTGGTCTATACGGACAAGAAAGAATTTCAGGCGAGTCTGGGGGGCATCATTCCGGACTTGGATCAATATACGTTCGGCGAGGACCGCGACAGCGAGTTCGTCTTCTATCGGATGGTCGATGGCCGTCCGATGTTCGACGCGAAGCTGGAGCTCTTCTACAGCAATTTGAAAATCGTCGCCTACAAGCAGGATCTCATCGAGCTGCTGCCTTCGGGGAAAGCGGCGCCGCAGTCGGTGCTGCCGGCGACGAAGGTGGTCGCGAGCTTGATCGAGAACAAGAATTTGATGCATAACGGCGCGGTGATCAAAGAAATCAAGCTGGGCTATCACGGGCAGATTTTCAACTCGGATATCCAGGTTTCGGCGCCGACGTGGCGCGTGCTGCTGGAGGATGGCGGACAGTATTACATGAATGCCATCAGCGGGGAAGTCGTAACGGAATAAGCGGATTTAGGGGAGGCTGCTCGCGGGCATGGGCCGGCGGGCGGCAGTGGGAAAGGACAGGTTTGGGGAGCATGGGAATGCGATTTACGGTACTGGGAAGCGGTTCGACGGGGAATGCGACGGTCGTGAAGGGGCAGGACGCCACGGTGCTGGTCGATGCGGGCTTGAGTGCCAAGCGGCTCGATGAGCTGATGCGGGAACAGGGCGTCTCCGGCCATGAGATCGATGCAATCGTAGTGACGCACGAGCATTCCGATCATATTAAGGGATTGGGTGCTTTTGCCCGAAAATTCAACGTCCCGATCTATGCCAACGAGGCCACCTGGGGTGCGCTGGAGCGGCATGTCGGCCAGCTCGGCAGCGAGCTGCGCGTCGTCTTCGAGACGGGGGAGAGCTTGGACTTCGGCATGCTTCGGGCAACGTCGTATGCGATCTCGCATGATGCGGCCGAGCCGGTCGGTTATGTGTTCGAGGAAGATGGGCTGAAGCTGAGCCTCGCGACCGATCTCGGGTACGTGAGCGATAAAGTGCGGCTGATGATAGAAGATTCCGACGTACTCGTGCTAGAGTCGAATCATGACGTGAACATGCTGCGCATGGGGCGCTACCCATGGAACATCAAGCGGCGCATCTTGAGCGATGTCGGGCATTTGTCGAATGAGGCGGCGGGGGAAGCGCTCTGCCAGCTGATGACGGACCGGACGAAGCGGGTCTATTTGGCTCACTTGAGCCTGGACCACAATTTGATAGATTTGGCGCGCATGACGGTGAATGAAGTACTAGAGAGCAATGGCTTCTTCTTCAAACGGGATGAGCATCCGCTGCGGGAAACGTACCATGACCGGCCTACGGCATGGGATGAAGTGAGGCGGAAATAAGCTCGTCCAGTTCGGAGTCGAGCGATTGGATCTTCCGTTCCAGCTCGTCCGGGGCGATGATGCCTTTGTCGATGAGCAGCTCCGTGACGGCACTGATCGTCAGCAGCGTGCGGTAATGGTCTTCCTTCAAATCGGCCAGCTTGGCGGCGAGATTGAGCTGTTCCAGCGCGATAGCGGCTTTGTGGGCCATAGGGTAGTCCTCCTTTGGGGTGAGAGAGTTAAGCGGTTCATCCTGTGGGAAGATTCGAGTGGTGAGATTCCCCACTAGCGGTTCTTCCTATCGGATGATCCGAGCGGCAATTACCTCCGCTAACGGTTCATCCTGTCTATTACCATTGTAGTCCAATCTACCGATATCATTCCTAGATTCGTAAAATAATGATCTTGATGTCCCCCGGGCGTCGAGAGGAGCGATTATAGATGAGCTTATTCGATGATGATTTTTACTCGACGCGGATATCGCGGCGGGCGCGCGTCACGTTCCAGGCACAGAAGGACGCCTCGTTCAAGCGCCGCAGAATTCGCTGGACGCCGCTGAAGGTGGCGATGACCTCATCGGTCATCAGCGCGGTTGCGGTGGTAATCGTATTCGCGCTCTTCACCGGATTCGATCACAGCGACAACCCGGTCAGCGCGGTGGCCGGCGTGACGAAGGTAGGCTTGAACGATAACAATCCGCTGGAGAAAACCATCTCCGCCGCGGCCAAGGTACGGCCCGCTGTCGTGAGCATTATCAACGAGCAGGCCTTGCCCGAGGGCGCGGCGCCGGGGTCCGGGGATGGGTCGGGGCTGGAGCAGGCCGCCCTGGGATCCGGGTTTATTTTCGAGAAAGTCAAAGGCAAGGCGCATATTCTGACGAACAATCACGTCATCGCGGACGCGGTGGCCGTGAAAGCCGTGCTCAGCAACGGGGACACGCGCGATGCCAAAATCATCGGCAAGGATGAGATTACCGATCTTGCGGTGCTGGAGATCGATGACCGCGGCATCGATACGGTGGCGTCCTTCGGGGAATCCGACGATCTGCGCGCGGGGCAATGGGTCATGGCCATCGGCAATCCATTAGGCTTAAGCGACTCGCTGTCCATGGGGATCGTCAGCAAGACGAAACGGATCATTCCGGTGTCGCTCAGCCAGGACGGCAACTACGACTGGCAGCAGGAAGTCATCCAGATCGACGCTTCGATTAACCAGGGCAACAGCGGCGGCCCCTTGATCGACCTCGACGGCAATGTCGTCGGCATCAACAGCATGAAGATCGCGGATTACGGCGTTGAGGGCGTCGGGTTCGCGATTCCGTCTCACGAAGCGCTTCCGATCGTGAAGAGCTTGCTGGAATACGGCAAAGTGAAACGACCGTACCTAGGTGTGTATACGATGGATTTGGCGCAGTATTTCGCCCAGCAGTCCGCAGCCGAGGATGATAGCGTCGGCAGTACTCCGGATGGCGGTAGCGAGGGCAGCAGCGATGGTAGCGGCAGCAGTGGCTCGAAAGGCAATGATGACGGCGGCGCAGCAACGGAAGGTCCGGGGGCGAAAGCGCCTGAAGCGGGCGAAGACGGTACGCTGCCTGGCGCGGGAGACGACGATACCATTGTCGTGCCGCGAAGCGATCTGAAGCTTCCAGCCGATGTGCAGGATGGCGTTATCGTGCTTCAGGCCGTTGGGCCGGCTCAGGTAGCGGGACTGGCGTTCAACGACGTCATCGTGAAGCTGGACAATCAGTCGATTACCAGCACGATGGATCTGCGCCAGTACCTGTACGGCAAGAAGAAAATCGGCGACGACATCAAGGTCACCTTCTACCGCGACGGGCAGAAGCAAACGACTACGTTTAAGCTGGAGGAGAAGACGGAAGACTAAGGACTATCATCATGCAGGCGGATCAGCTCGTGCAGCGCCCGGAAGCGGGACCTGCGTTTGACGGGCTGATTTTTTCGCGTAAAATGGGCAGTAGCGGTTAACGGCTAGACGAAGTGCAAATGCAGATCAGAGTGGAAGCTGGAGGAAACCTTTTCATGTATTGTGTATGTAAAGAGCATGTGGAATTGGCCATCGATAAGTTCGTGGACGAGTACGAGGACGCACCGGATATCGTGGATCTCGTGAAGACGAAGTTCGCCGAGTGGGAAGCGCCGGCAACCTGCGAGATGGGGCAGTGCGATCATATAGCGGAATATTTGGTGGTGTAGCGGATGCATATTCAAATCGCCGCGGTCGGGAAGCTGAAGGAGAAATACCTGGTGCTCGGGATCGCCGAATACGCGAAGCGACTTGGTCCCTACGTGAGGCTCACGCTCACGGAGGTCGCCGACGAGCGGGCGCCCGAGACGATGAGCGCCGCCGAGGAGGCCCAAGTCCGCGAGCGCGAGGGCGAGCGGCTGCTCGCGCAGATCAAGCCGGACGCGCATGTCGTCGCGCTGGCGTTGGACGGGGAGCTCTGGTCGAGCGAGGACCTCGCCGGCCAGCTCGATTCGTTAGCCACGTATGGGCGGAGCCACGTGGCTTTTGTCATTGGCGGGAGCACCGGTCTCGCGCCCGCCGTGCTGAAGCGCGCCCAGCAGAAGCTCAGCTTCGGGCGCATGACCTTGCCGCACCAGCTGATGCGGCTCGTGCTGCTGGAGCAGGTGTACCGGGCGGTGAAGATTAACCGGGGGGAACCGTACCATAAATGAATTCAAAGCGCTTTAGCTTATTTTCACCGATAGACTCGTTTTCAGTAAACTGACTGAACCATAAGTAAGCACAAAGTCATCGTTAATTAAAGCGTCAAAGACAAATTCAATGCCCTTGACGCTTCTTTGGTCGGGATTGTTTCCAGCGTTTACAGTGGTCTGATTATTATAGATTGAAGCAAAGTCTAATGCACAGGAATTTACCAATAGAATGTCGAAGCTACTCCTAATTACTGATTTTCTGTATGATGGAGGGCTTTGGATGATTGCCGCAACAAAGATACTCATCCCCTATGAACGGCATACCTTGGTTGCTCGTACGGAGCTGCTTACTCTGCTTGATGAGGGCATGGACGCGAAGCTGACACTCTTATTTGCCCCATCTGGTTATGGGAAAACAACGGCGCTAAGCGAATGGGCCAAACAATGCGGCAAGCTCGTCGCATGGGTGTCGATGAGCAGGCAGGACGATGATTGGATCACCTTCTGGAACATGGTCATCGCTTCGATTCGGAATCATGTCGAGGCCTTTGGCCAAACCGTCGTGCCACTGCTGGCGGAGGGGCCATCTGCCTCTTCAGCATCGATGGAGCCGGCGATGACTGCGCTGTTAAATGAGTTAAGTAAACTGCCGAGCGAGCTGGTCGTCATGTTCGACGATTATCATCTGGCGACGATGCCAGCAATCCAGAAGTCAGTGAGTTACTTACTGGAGCATCTCCCAAACCATATTCATTTATATATTGCAAGCCGCAACGACCTTCCCTTTCCGACAGCAAGATTGTTCGCGAAAGGTGAGATGCGACGAATTACGATCGAGCAATTGCGGTTCCGACTAGATGAAGCTAACGAGTTTTTCCGCGAGACAACGCAGTTGCAACTATCGGCGGAGCAGCTCCATATGCTGTATGATCAAACGGAGGGATGGATTTGCGGCCTGCGGCTTGCGGCAATCTCACTGAAACGAAGCGGAGATATAACAGAATCGATTCGTCAATTCAGCGGCCATCAGCAGCACATATCTGATTACTTACTTGAGGAAGTTATTCGCGATCTGCCGGAGGCAATGCGCGATTTTTTGATGCAAACTTCCGTATTAAGCCAGATGAATTATGCATTGTGCGAGGCGGTAACCGGTCAAGCGAGAGGTCAGCAGCAGCTCGAGCAGCTGGAACAGCATCAGCTATTCATCCTTCCGCTGGACGATCAACGCAACTGGTATCGTTATCACCATCTGTTGTCTGATTTCCTACAGTCGATGCTTGCTCGAACATCCCCTGAGCTGTGGGTTCAGGTCCATACGCGTGCCGCGCAATGGTTCGAGCATAACGGGTTTATCGTAGAAGCGGCCGAGCATTATTTGGCGGGACGGCAGTATGAGGATGTCGTTCGGCTGATTGAAGCACATCTATACGAACTTATAGGGGGTAAGAACACCACCGTTGCCCGTTGGGTGATGCAAGTGCCTGAGTCCTATGTAGCGAGCAGGCCGCATGTCGAGCTGTTCTATTTGCTAGTGATGGTCGGCATTCGGCAGTTTCGTAACATTCCGGATCGAGCGAAGCGGCTTCGAATCCGTTTCGAAGCGATGAAGGATGGCTTGGACGCTGACGTGTGGCGCTTGACGATGGGAGACATCTACTATATTTGCAGTGTTGCAGCCTATTTGAATCGAGACCTTTCCGGTACGGGTGATTATTTTATCCGCGGGGATGCATATGCACCCGAGCAAAGTTTGTTTATACAAGGCGGCAACAATAAGCACTATTCGGTCGAAGAGTTTGATGATCATCTAAGTTACATTAACGATTATCATGGTGCAGCACAATTTTTCATGAGGATGATCGCGTATTGGCGGGATCGCGTGAACCATCCGTATGCAACGCCAATGTACGCTTCCTATGCCAAGGTATTGTACGAGTGGAATCGGCTGGAGGAAGCGCAGGAATGGATAGATGGCATTATGCATGCAGTTAGATTCGCGCCGGTTCCTCGCAATCGGTATCAACTTTACTTAGCGGCTTCGAGAATTCAGCAAGCAAAGGGGAACCCCTTGGAAGCAACGATGTTGCTCGAACAGCTCAAGCTGAAGATTGATTCACCTGACTATGATATATTCATGCGTAAAATAGAAGCGGAGCAGGCAAGCTTGGCCATGCGTCAAGGCGATATGGAGTCTGCCCGGCGGTGGATGGAGCAATGTGGAATGTCGCATTTGGATGAGGCGACGCTGGACAAAGCTTCCGAGCAGTTGGCGCTTGTTCGCGTGCTGGCTGCCTGTGGGCAATTCGAACCGGCGTTGACTCTTGCAGAGCGGCTGTATCATCTATTGAGCAAGGAAGAGCGTTTGCGCGATAGCATTCAGGTTCTGATCTTGCAAAGTACGGCGTTGTACCGCGGCGGCCAGGCCGAGCAGGCGCTTGTTAAGCTGGCTACCGCTTTGCGTCTTGCTAAACCACAAGGATTCATCCGCAGCTTCGTGGACGAAGGCTCGGTGATATCGGAGCTGTTGTCTGCGTATGTGCGGTCTAATGAAAACAAGGGAGTTGGATCGACGGATGAGGCGAATTATGCGCGCTTCATCCTGCAAGCGTTCGATGGGTATTACGAGCTCCCGAGAATGCAAATCCGATGTTTTGGGCGGCTCAGCGTAGTGTCGGAGAAGGGCGCTGCGATTAAGTGGCGGACATCCAAATCCGAGGAGTTGATGGCATTTCTTGTTCACCACCGCGGCGAGGCGGTGAGCAGAGACCGCATTCTCGACTCTTTGTGGGGAGAGGTGGAGGCTGATCGTGCAGGGGCCCAGTTTCATACAACGACTTACTACTTGCGAAAGGCTTTAAGCCAAATCGGATTTGATGATGTTCTTCAGCATGTGGAGGGCGGTTACCGTGTTGATTGGAGCCAATTGGATTGTGATCTTGACGAGTGGAATCGCTTGCTATTAAGCGGTGCGAAGCTCGATCACATCATGTTACATGACTATGCCGGTGAGGCTGTTCAATGCTATGGCGACGGGTATTTGGCAGGCACTTCATATGAATGGGCATTGCCGATGCGAGTTCGCCTGGAAAGCGAATACGTCGCGTTGCTGCTTCGCCTTCATGAACGAGAGAAGGAGCTGGGGCAATATGATGCCGCTGCTGAACTGCTGGGGAAGGCGCTTGCGCACGATCCGCTGAACGAGTCCATCCATGAATTGCTCATTCGCGTTTTCGTGTTGGCGGATGATCGCATTTCGGCGTTCAAGCAATATGAGGTACTAAGAATGATGCTGCTGACTGAATTCAGGATTGAGCCGAAAGAATGGGTCAGGAGGTTGCTGGATTTCGAAGGTAGGAGCCATTTGCGTATGAATTAATACATTTGTTCCAAGAAGGGAGCATTCCTCGGTCATCGAAGATGACGGAGGGATGCTCCCTTTTTGATTTGAAAAATCGACGAGATTCTTCATAAACCGCGGCTTGTTGAGGATTTGTTTAGACTGGCTGCGTTACGGTGAGGTAAATGGCTCGGAAATTGACGAGTAATCGTTGATTTTGATGAAAATCGTAGGAGGAATACACTTTGTATAAACGGTTAATCAGTTTATTGCTATCATTCGTTATTCTCGTATCCTTAGTTCCAGCTGACATCTTCGCTGCTGAATCTCAAACTGCCCGATTGCCTTCGAGCATCAATTGGCAAGACCAGTCGCAGGACATAGCGGTAGCCGCCGGGAACGGTTCGGATGAAGAGCAAGCAGCTCCGGCTCCTTTTGCCGACGTTAAACCAACGGACTGGTTCTATCGTGCTGTTACGTATGCCGAGCAAAATGGATTATTCGGCGGCACAGGTAACAAAAGCTTCTCGCCCGGCGGTACAATGACTCGTGCGATGTATGTCACTGTGCTTGGGCGTATGGCGGGAGTTGATGCCAGTCAATATACAGCTGATTCATTTACAGATGTGCAAACGGCTGCTTGGTATGCGCCATATGTGCAATGGGCCGTCGACAAAGGCATTACAAGTGGTGTCGGTGACCATATTTTTTCGCCTGACACGGCGATAACCAGAGAGCAGATGGCGACATTTACTTTGAGGTTTTTTGAAGTGTACAACATCCCCTACCAGACGAACGCCGGCCTAACCACTAAACCAAATGACTTATCCGATATTTCTCCCTGGGCGGTCGATGCGATCGTCAAGCTGTGGCAGGCAGGGTTGCTTACTGGAGATGCCAACGGTAATTACAAACCACGCGCCAGTGCAACACGCGCTGAAGCAGCCACGTTCTGTATGCGCAGCAACGAGGTTGTGAAGGCGGGGGCAAACCCAGATCTAACGAATACAACTACCGAGCCATCGGCGCCATCGACGCCAACGACGCCAACGACAGGAGACAGTGGCTCGAGCGGTAATTCCATTAGAACGTATACCATTACGTTCGAGACCAATGGCGGCTCGGCGATTGCTAGCCTTAAGCGACAACAGGGTAAACCGCTGAATGATCTTCCGGTGCCGTTCAAGTCAGGGTTTATTTTTCAAGGCTGGTATAAAGATAGTCATCTTACAGAAGTAGTGCTTAATGATGATGCGGTGACCGGCAACTTGACGCTGTATGCCAAATATATTGAAAGCGCCGACGATGCTGTACAACGTATTCCTAGTATTACGGCACTTGATCAAGCACCGAACTTCACGATCGAAGTCATCGATGCTACCGGCAGCATGACGACAGCTCAAGTGAAATCGGGAATGCAGGTTGAATCTCTAGCTGACCCTCAGTTTGCCGGTATGGAGGTAACGGGCTCCGATAGTCATTTTACCGTAGCTGCTAAAGGCGGGGCGTTTGAAGAGGGTAATACTTACCGAGTAACGTTGACGGACACCAACCTTTCTTTTGCAGGACAAGACCAAACAACCACGATCTTTATTTTTAGTATTGCAAAGCAAGAAGTCGTAAACGTACCGCTTAATGCCAGCATGATCTATGTACCGTTCGCGGACGTATCAAATATGACTCGCAATGGTACGCAGGTTGCTTCTGTTTCGATCTCTGTACTATCTGCGAGCTTAGGAGACAGTGGTACAGCTTTAGACGCTGCCGATGTCACGAGCGGAACCTTTACATACAATGGAGGTACGAGCATTCAAGTTGGCGATACCGTCGCCATCTATGAGGGAATTCGGCCGGATCAGCGTACGGCGGATACAAGCGATGCTGATAACGGCGATATAGCCTATGTACAGATTACCGCGATAAGCGGCAGCACCTACACCTATACCAATGCCAATGCCGAGGATGTGTTAGCGAAGCCCAACGTTCTACCGGTTAGCATGGCGGCGGATACGGACGGGGACCAGACAAATCATTCCATTACGGTCAATCATGAAACGATGAACTTCAAGGATAGTAAGTTTGCACCTTTAGGTTTGAGTGAGCTTACGGTTGTGCATGACGGCGACTTTATCGCCTTCTATAATGGTGAATTCGGCAGCGAATCTACTACCGCAGGATACGCCCGAATTACGTCCATCTCTCATGATGGAGGAATGGATGTCATCGCCTATACGGATGTAACATCGAAGCAAATAACGAACGCGCTCGATTTCTATCAAAAACGACAAATCGATGACGATGAGTTATTGTCAGATGCGGATGTCGCTGCTCTGGAAGGGCAAATCAAGCGGGAAGCGGTAAAGAGCGGATTCGTGCAAGAAGCGGCTAATTATCTGTCGGCGGTGGCCCTGCAAACCGATACGTTCAAACAGAATTACGGAGTGAGCGCATTAGCGGCTGCGGCGGACGAGGGTGTACAAGTTAGCGTGGAGAATCTGACCGTCGTTCCTTCCGTGAGCAAGACACTGCAGCATTTTCCGGGGTACACGGGCGCAAGCGTTAATCTCCAGGTTCAGTGCGATATTGTCATTCATACGGACGATGGCGATCCTAATAATATCATTATCCATTTGACAAGCACGTTTGTCGAAGAAATGCGCTTCGAACTCGGCGTAAACGGGGATACCCAAATCGAGTGGTATTGGTTCATCCCTGTCATAAGGGACTACGCGATAACCGCTAACTTGGATGCCTATACGTATACAGGAATCACGGTAACTGCTGAGATCGGCACGATCGAGAAGGAAAAGTTAGCCGACTGGAGTAAAGCCGACAATGTGGAAAACATCGCGAGTGAAATTCAAGCACTGCTGGACGGCGTGGGTGATACAGGCACGGTAAACGCCGATACGTTGAGAAGCAAGTATCAAAGCATACTGGAGGAGGAGACGGAATGGGTACCGTTATTAAGCCAAGAACTCCTTAAAGTAAGCCAAAGAGTATGCCTGGGTATCATTGAGATTGAATTCGGGGTCAACTTCGTCATCAGTTTAAATCCGAATCTGACTGTGGGTATTGATCTCAATTATAAGAGCGCGAAGCGTTACTCGGTCACGGTGCGCGTTCTAAGCGCTTCAGGCAGCAGCGACACCGTAAGCTTGTCAGGCGATGGGGATTATCAGTTTAAGCTCTATGTCTTGGGTACGCTAGGGTTGCGAGCGGGAATTCAAGTAGAGCTTAAGGCAGGTATATTAAGCGTCGATCTGGACAGTATCGGGTTCACAGTAGAGGCGGGTCCTTACTTGAAGCTGTGGGGATATTTCTACTACCAACTGACGAATTCGGCCAACGGCAAGCAAGCCAAGTCACTTGGAGCCTTGTTTATGGAGATGGGGTTTTACTTGGATTCCGCATTCGTAGCGCAGGTAGGTAATGGTTGGCTCACAGGCACAGTCCCTATCTATGAGAAAGAATGGCCGCTTTATACGGTTGGGGCACAAGATAATGTCTACGACTTTGTATATCCGCAGGAGGATAAGCTTGGGTTTAAACTCGTCAATCAAACCTACTCTGCCCTAGTGCCGGATAAATATTTCACGATGAACGTGATGGATATGAAAACAGGAGATACGAGTGAAACGTTATTTGATCAATCGAATTTTACGGTCGAGGTCGATAATCCCGATTTTGTGTATGATCCTGTCTCTAAGTCTATTAAAGTTAAAGATCAGAGTAAAGCAGGGAGCGTCGGAAACCTGACGATCACCTGGAAGAATGTGCCGTTGGCATTCACTTCCTCTCCGATTAAGCGTACATTCACCTTGTACTATGCGAAATATTCAGGAGAAGTGGCCCAATGGATCAATCCGGTTAATGGCGACCCCCTTCAAGTCATTCTTGCGAAATATAACGAGAAATTCACCATTCCGACTTTCGTACGTCCGGGATATGATTTCTTGGGTTGGTATACGGAATTGGAAGGCGGGACGAAGGTAACGATTCCCGAGAAGATGCCGGCTAGTACCCAAACGATATACGCGCACTGGCAAGCGAGAATAGATACGCCGTATAAAGTTGAACATTATCTGTTTGATCCTAACATCGGGTCGTATAAGCTTGCGGCCACAGAGAACTTTCAAGGCAAAACAGATAACGAGTTCACCCTAACCTCAGACAAATACGCAGATCAAGGTTATTTAGCGGGTACTCCTGTAAGAGTGCGTATTAACGGAAATGGCAAGACCGTCGTTAAGTTCAATTATCAGCCCAAGACGAGTACGTTGACGTTTAAATTAGGCTACGGGGATCCGTCTGCCGGGACTACGCTAACGGAGTATGTCGGTAAAGATATCTCGAAACAGACACCCGTATTGTCAAGACCAGGCTATACGTTCACCGGATGGTCGCCAGCCGTTCCGAACACAGTTCCGATTCAAGGAACAACGTATACAGCGATGTGGAAGGCAAGAACCGATACGACTTATAAAGTAGTCCATCTGCAACAGAACATTAAAATGGATCGTTCACATATCCCTGGATACTCTGTTGTAGAAGAAGAAACGCTGAGAGGTACAACGGATACCGCGACGATTGCAGCAGCTCCTAAGGCGTATGAAGGATTTACCTTCGACAACCGCAATCCTGGCACACTTCGATCCAGCACAATTGACGGAGATGGGAATACGGTTCTAAGGCTGTACTACACGCGCAACCAGTATCAAGTTACCTATAATCCAAACGGAGGCAGCACGATCTATAGCGGATCCGAGCCGTACGTTGAAGAAGTTCAATATGGAGCCCGTACGAATGCCTTAGGCGCAAGCGAGGTGACGAATGGAACGGCTATATTGGACGGATGGACACCAGAAGTTCCCGAATTCATGCCTGCCAGTAATTTGTCATTCACGGCCAAGTGGGCAACTCCATATGCGGTGACCCATATTAAGCAAGATTTAAGTGGCGCCTATACCATAATTGAAACGGAAACGCTCGGTTCTACGGCTAATGAAGTGGTCATAGCAACTCCTAAGAGCTATGAAGGCTTTACTTACGACAGCAGCGTGCCCGGGACCGTGTCATCTGGCCTAGTTTCGGATAGTAGCCCGCTGCAACTAAAGCTGTATTACAAACGAAACACCTACAAGGTGACGTACGATGCTAATGGAGGGACAGGAGGAACGATTACCGATGTTGCGTATGGAGCATCCATGTCCGGTGTAACTACGCCAGCAGTGGTGCGGACAGGCTACCTGCTCAAGGGTTGGTTACCTGCCGCCAAGCCAGCTACAATGCCGGCACACGATATCACCTTTACTGCGCAGTGGGAGCTTGGCGTATTGAAGGCGAAGACGCCAACGGTTGATGTGTCGAGCGGAGAGGTACCCTACGGAACTTACGTCCATCTGAGCGCAGAGAGCGGCGCGACCATTCGCTACACCTCGAACGGCAGCATGCCGACAGAGGATATCACCGATTTGAATAGCTTTACGTATAGTGACGGTTCGCCGATTTACTTAGTAGACAATATGACCATCAAAGCCGTTGCCTTCAAAGCCGGCGCACAGGCTAGCGACGTGTTGACGCTAAGCTATACGATTAATACAAGCACGCTGCCTATCTCCGTTTCCGGTGTGGCGTATGTTGGCGAAGCATCCGGCTCATCCGCTAGTATGCTGAAAGTAACGTTTAACAAGGCCGTCAATCAATTGTCGGCTGAGAATGGGAACTACGTGGTGTTAATCCAGAACGGCATGTTCATCCAACCGGTGATGGTTCATTCCGTGACTTGGGGAGGCGTTGGTCATGAGAATGAGGTTATGCTTGAGGTCGACAGCTTGGCAAGCGTTGAGCCAGGCGTCTATGTAAGCGTCCAAGTGTCCAACGTTCAGTCCAGTGACTTGAGCGAGACGATTCAGAGCGGTAATGATAATGCCCAGTTCATGATGCCGGAGCTAGGCTGAGTTTAAAGTGATTTTATACGTAAGGCACCCAGACAACGTCAGCTTGCCGTTTAGGTGCCGCGTCGTCTCTAGATGCCGGTCGCATACGGCGAGTATCAGGCCGCGCACGAGCGCGCGAAGCCTTCAAAAGTAATGAAAGCTGCTATAGAAATATGTTTATCCCTCTAGAGATAGGCTCTAGGGGGATTTTTGTGTATCAAAGTCGACAATGTGTTCCGATTTGGTATTGCATGATTTTCTCCAGCAGCGGTTTGAATAACCATCCATAAAATATGGCTGTTGACTTGTTCTGTTTTCTTAACTCGATAAAAAGTATCATTTTTTGATACATTTAATAAATAGACTCAATCTTGTAAGAAATAAATCCTCAAGGAGGAAATAAAATGGCTAACTACGCTATCGAAACCTCAGAAAACTACAAAATGACGGGTACGGAACAAACCGTGGGCGTAGAAACACTCCCTCGGGGAAAAGCGATTGCTTATTGGGTTGCGACGGCGGTGCTTGCCTTTGTGGTGGGGAGCGGTGGAATCGGGGATATCACCCATCAATGGGGGACGCTCGAGACGGAGGACATACTAGGGTATCCGTCGTATTTTCTGACCGTGATCGGGATTTGGAAGGTACTTGGGGCAATCGCCATTCTCGTACCGGGTTTTCCGCGGATTAAAGAATGGGCATACGCCGGTATTTTCTTCGAAATGAGTGGCGCTGCCGCATCGCATGCATTCGCGGAGGACTATGGGGCGTATGCGTACCATATGCTCACCACCATTGGTTTTGCAGTCCTGACGATCGTCTCGTGGGCATCGCGTCCGAAGAACCGCAAACTTTAACGGACAAGGCGTTAATGTTACAAGACAAGTTGCCGGTTCTTGGGCGTGTTATGAATGTGCGGCACGCTTGAGAAAATTTTGGAAGAATAATCCCTATTAAGTTTGATGAAGATGAAGATCGCCAAAGGAGAGAGTGAAATGTCTTATACGGTTGATTTCAAAAATGTGTCTACGGTTGGTTTAACGTCTTCCCCTGTAGCAGATGCACTTGCAGGTTTACGCGCGAATGAAGCTCGTTACTTCATGAACAAATACAAGCATGAATTTACGGTTGTACCAGCTAGCGAAAGCAAGGAGACTCTGGATTATGTGAATCGCATTTTGAAAGAAGAACGTGGTATTGAGTTCGAAGCCAAGCCATTGCAAACGGCGCGTCTTCAAGTGGAGAATATAGACTGGACCTTCGTCTTTTATGAGGATGGTCTAGGGGTCAACGTCCTGTATACGGTTGATGATCCTAAGAAGCGGGCCGTAGGGTTTAAGCTATCTGAGGGGATGGAGGTGCCAAAGGAGCTGGAAGAGAAGAAATTCAAATTTGCCAGACAGAAGTCTAAACTTGCAGGGACCATCCGAGGTACGTTCTTCGTAATTAAGGGACAATATTGAAGAAATCCAGCCGTCGAGACGAAGAATGGCCTTGCAGCAAGAAAAATTTAATCATAACGCTGGCGGCCATAAGGCCGCCATTTTTTCGCCGATATGACCGTTAGGCTGAGGCGTACCGTAAGTTGGGCGAATTGAAAGGTAATCAAACGGGTGGCAGGTTATCCGACGCCATCGCTTTCCAACAAAGAGTAAAAATTATCGCGGTCTTCATCGTCGAATTTGCCAAGCGCCCGTACCTTGACGAATTCATGTCCGCCAAACATATCGATTTCCTCGCCGTAACTATTGTAGAGAGCGATCATATCGCCATCCCGATTCCGCTCCACGTACCCGTAACAAGCTGCCTCGGGCGCTTCGCCGTACAGAAGCAAAAATCTGATTTTGTCCACGCTGTGCATGCCGAATCTCCTTCCCTATCGCTCCTCGTCTGAAGAATATTTTACGTGACACCGGATGAATTGAAAAAACCCAAATGGTCCTGCATACTCGGAAATTCATGCGTATTTAGATAGCTTAAGGGGGGACTCTCCACTCTGTCGCTCAATCGCACATTATCTCTTGACGGGACGCGATTCGGGGAGTAAGATATCGTGCCGGTTCATTCAACAGGGAACTCGGTAAAAGAAAGTAGGCCATTTGCATGGACCGTTAATGATGTCAGTCGAGAGCCTATGACGTTGCCCCCGAGGGATGGGATACAAATCCGATTGTAGTTGGCTGCAAACAGTGTTACTCTAACAACGGCAAACCAAACTCTATGTTTTGCGATACATCTACTAAGAGTCACCATTTTAGTTATAAAGAAAGGTCATACGATGATAAAAGTGGATCAATTATCCTTCTCGTTTCCGCAAAAAGAACTTTATAAAAATATTTCATTTACGCTTGAAGAGGCGCAGCATTGCGCGTTTATAGGAACAAGCGGCAATGGCAAAAGCACATTGATAGACATCCTGATGGACCCGGAAAGATATCTGTTCGAGGGTAAGTTAGAAATAGATCCGAGTTGCAAAATCGGGCATGTAAGCCAATTCTCGCAGCTGGATAAAACGAAAGAAACAACGGTTGTTGAATATATAGCGGAAGAATTCATTAAAATACAAAATGAAATCACATCGGTTTGTACGGAAATGGAAACCTCATCGGATATTGAACCGTTGTTAGAACAGTATCAAATCGCTTTAGACGCATTCGACGCAATCGGCGGGGATGATTTTGAAAGCAACATGAACAAGAAGCTAAATCTAGCCAACCTCATGAAGCTAAAAGATCAGAAGGTATCCGACCTGAGCGGCGGGGAATTCAAGCTTATTCAAGTGATGAAGGAAATGCTTGGCAGTCCGGACGTCTTGATTATGGATGAGCCGGATGTATTTTTAGACTTTGAAAACCTGAATGCGCTTAAAAATCTTATCAATGCTCACAAAGGAACCTTGCTGGTCGTTACGCACAACCGATATCTATTGAATCATTGTTTCAACAAGATTTTACATCTTGAAAACACGGAAATCCAAGAGTTTGACGGGTGCTATATGGAGTATAACTTCTCGTTGCTTCAGACGAAAATCGAGTTGCAAGAGCTCGCGGTCGCCGAGGAAGAAGAAAGCGAGAGAAACGAGAAAATCATCAACAATCTGAGAGCGATCGCAACTTATAATTCGGAAGCATCCAGAGGGAGAGCGTTAAAAGCTCGTGTCAGGTTTCAAGAACGATTGGAAGCGCGAAGAATTAAAGCGCCATTCGTTGCTATCAAGCAGCCGACGATCCGTTTCGGAATGGATAATGAAATCGAAGACAGCACGCTTATAAATGTCGATCGTTATAGCGTTGCCTTTGATGAGTTGCTCTTGGACAATGTGAGCTTCGAGATAAAATCCACCGATAAAGTAGCCATTATTGGTCCAAACGGTACCGGGAAAACGACGTTACTCCGAGATATCTTCAAAAATAACCATGCTTCCATTGAAATCCATGCGGACGCAAAAGTGGCTTATTTATCTCAGAATCAGGGCGAAGTGCTAAAGGATTCGAATACGATACTAGAAGAATTCATCGATGCCGGTTTTAAAACGTACGATGAAGTTCGATCGTATCTTTCAAGCTATGGCTTTGAAGGAGAAATCGTTGATCAACGGATCGCCTCGTTATCCGGCGGAGAGAAAAATTTGCTTCAAATCGCTAAAGTTTCTGCCAGCAAAGCAAACGTATTGCTTCTTGATGAACCGACTAGCCATTTAGATACCTATACGCAAATCGCGCTGGAGAAAGCCATTGAAGAATACAAAGGCGCGATTCTCATGATCTCTCATGATTTCTATTCCGTCGTAAACGGCATGGATTATGTGCTGATCATCGACGATAAGACGATGAGGAAAATGAGCATGCGAAAATTCAGGCAGATGATTTATGCGAGCCATTTTGATCGGGACTATCTAGAAAAGGAACAAAATAAAAGAGCGGTTGAAATGAAAATCGAATTGGCTTTAAAAGATACGAATTTTGAACTTGCAAAAGGGTTGGTTGAAGAGCTGGAAGAGCTGATCAAGTTGCTTTAAAGGACCACACTGATTACCGCATCAACGAGTGATAAGATAAGAAGAGCCTTCTTCGCGCAGCGAGGAGGGCTCTTCTTATTCGTACGCGCGCATTCCAGCGATCAAGGCATCGAAATAGGCGCCCATCGCGGAGTCGTCTTCATCCAACCATTTCTCGTAGAAAACCTGGTGTTTCATCGTCTTGTAGAAGTCCATCAACGCCTGCTTCATCGTCATGTTCTGGAGCATGAGCCACTTGGGGTCCAAAAGCTTCCGGAAGACGAGATCCACTTGGGTCAAGTAAAGTCGTGCATTGATCGGATAGAAAACGCCAAGCGCAATGCCGCTGTCGAAGTAGTCGGCGAGCTTGTTCTTGCATAGCTCAACGGCCCCGGCAAGCTTGGCGTACAAATCGGGATAGGCCCCGCTCAGATCCTGAAGCAGGATGTCGGTCAAATAGAACGACATCTTAATCGTGAGCTTGAACGCTCGGGCGAAAGAGTCGCCGTAGAACTTCAGCTCTTCGGCGGACGGCTGCTCCGGCGACAGCGTGGGCGGGGCTTCCGACAACATTTGATGGGACACGTATAAGACAAACTTATCGATGAGACTCTCCGCGATCTCGGCTTTCGACGCGAAATATTTATACATCGTCGGTTTGCTGATATCCATATATTTGGCTGCATCGTCCATTTTCAACGAGCTTAAGCCGTTCTTTTGAACGTAGGGCATCAAGCGCATCACAAGCTTCTCCCGTTTGTCGAATAACGGGTCACAGTCGGTTTCCGACATATCGCAACACCTCCAGGAAGACCAACTCCTAGTATAGAACATCTCGCGGGTATTAGAAACACTGTTTATAAATTTAACTATTTTTATTAAATTAGTTTACTTTGTATAAAAGGATGTGGTATTTTATTGGCAAGAAAATGATTATGCTTGGGGGAGTTTAACATGTCCACTGAAGTTCAAGCCAACGGGTCAACGCCCGTTCGTTCGATTCTGGCTCCGCTGATCGCGATTGTCGTTGGGATGTTCATGGTGATCTTGGATACGACGGCGGTCAATGTTGCGATTCCGGTGCTTGCGGATGATTTGCACAGCTCATTAAGCCTCATTCAATGGACGATCACGGGGTATTCGTTGGCTCAAGCCGTCGTGATTCCGATGGCGGGATGGTTCTCCGACCGCTTCGGGGCGAAGCAGACGTTCATCGTATCCATTATCTTGTTCACTGTCGGTTCGATTCTTTGCGCGTTCGCGGGCACGGCGGAGCAGTTAATCGCCTTCCGCATCGTGCAAGGCCTGGGCGGAGGGATGGTCATGCCGATCGCGTTCGCGATGACCTACCGGATCAGCCCTCCGGAGTCGGTGGGCAAAATTATGGGCATGATGGGCGTGCCGGTCCTGCTTGCGCCAGCGCTTGGTCCGGTCGTATCCGGGTATCTGGTCGACTACGTCAATTGGCAATGGATCTTCCTCATCAATATTCCGGTCGGAATCGCCGGCGTGGTCATGAGCGTCCTGTCATTGCCGAATCTGCCGAAAAAAGCATCGGCGCCGCTCGATTACGCAGGCATCGCGCTTGCGCCATTCGCCTTCGGCGGATTGTCGTACGGGTTAAGCGAAGCGGGAGAGGGATGGTCTTCCGCGAAGACGATCGTCGGTCTAACCGTAGGCGCCGTTGCCATGATCTTGTTCGTTGTCATCGAACTTCGCCGGAAGAGAGAGCCGTTGCTGGAGCTACGGGTATTCCGATCCATGCAATTTACTCGCGGGATTCTTGTGCAGTGGGTGATGCAATTCACCATGTTCGGGCTAATCTTCGCCATCCCGTATTTCATGCAGCGGCTGATGGGAATGAGCGCGTTCGAGGCCGGATTATGGACCTTGCCGCAGGCGTTGGCCTCCGCGACCATGATGCCGTTCAGCGGGCGGTTGTTCGACCGAATCGGCGCGCGTCCGTTAGTCGTCGGCGGGTTGATCTTAATTACGGTGGGCGCTTACTTGTTCTCGCTCATTGATCCGAGCGACAGCCCGTGGTTGTTCTTGGCTCCCCGTGCGTTGATCGGGTTCGGAATGGGCATGTCCTTTATCGCCTTGAACACGCACTTGATCCAGACGGCTCCCAAGGAGCTGGTCGGCAAGGTGACTTCGCTGACAAGCGCTGCCCAGCAGGTCTTCGGATCGTTCGCCATAGCGGGATTGACGACGCTGCTCGTCAGCCGTACGAATCATTATACGAGCCAAGGCGAGAAGCCGATTCCGGACGCGATGTCGCACGCTTTCCACAATGCGTATCTCTTGATCGCCACGCTCGCCGCGGCAGGTTTGCTGCTCGCATTCACGCTCAGAAGGCCGGCAAAGGCGCAAGCTACCCAGCCGACAGTCGTCATGGACGCAGGCCATTAGGTGATCTAGTCAACAGTTCTGGTCGTCATAACATAAGAGCCGTCAAGGGGAGGGGAATCTCTCCTTGACGGCTCTTATTCGTTATCTATCCCTGGCGCGGCAGCGATTGTTGCGAGACAACATTGACGCCGCTCGCGACTGGGAGTGATTTGGCGTAACTGCCCAAGTTGTCTACCGGATTGATCTCATAGGGGACACCTGCCTCGATCGTCCCCGAAGTGACATAAAGATAGATGGCTTGCAAACCCGTTTCCATATTGAAGGTCACCTTCATATCCGACCCTGTGCCGGAATCGGTTTTGACGGTCACCTCTGCTTTGCCGTCGGCATGAAGCTTGAACGTCTTGGGGGCGTACCTGAGGAATTCCATCATTTCCTCCGACGACTCCGCATCCGATGACAAGAATAGAAGCAGCGAGACGCGCGGATCCTGTTTGGAGATCGACTCCCAGCTCAACCCGTAGGGAAGAGGGCTGCCCTTTGCTGCGGCAAGAACGATGCTTGCGGATGTGACTTCATGTAAAGGATTGAAGTTATCGAAGAAGGCCATCCAGTCGCGAATGATTTCAGCCTCGGTTTTGCCGAACGCCGATATCGCGGATTGATTTTTCATATCTTCCGTCACGGTTTGGCCACCGGCGTAATCCCGCGCGACCTGATCGGCATAAGCATAGATGCGGTCCTGGCCATATGTAAAAGCCAAATACCAGTAAAGAGAGTAAAGGATGCTTCTGTAGTCATCGAAGCTGGGCGGGTAAATTTCGAGAATCTTGCCGAAGGAGTCGGCATTGCCTGCATCGACGATCGTTCTCCGCCAGGTATTGTTTTTGACCATTCGTATTACGTCGTCTTTGGTTTTCGCCAGCCGGAGAGGAGGGAGCTGCGTTGGCGCCTTCGCTGCATCATACTCGTAATCCATTTGGCTGCTGTAAGCCGCCGCGCCTTCCATCATCCATTTCCTGTCGGATGCCCCCCAGTATTGATTGAAAGCCTTGCGCTTATCTTGGTGCGGATCGGCGATATCAAAGCGGTAATAATCAAAATAATAGCTCAACTGCTGCATAACGAGCGGGCGAAAATCGGACTGCAGTTCTCCACCGTTGAAGCGAATCTCGACATCCAAGCCACTTGACCCCCGATTATTGTACTGCCAATCCGTTTGGGCGTCGCTTGAGAGCGCGAATGGAATTGAAGGCTCGTTGTAATAGAAGAATATTTTCAAAGATTGGTTATCTTGCGCATAAGGTTCTAATTGGCGGGCTTTGGCAAGAGCGAGCATCATCGGTCCGATTTCTTGAACCGCGTACCCGTAGCCGTAACTATCCTGAAACGCATCCGTCACATAGATTTCGACTGGTGAACCGCCTGCGTGGAGGTCAAGGTCATACCGGCGGAATCCTTTAAACGTATAGTCAGGGTGCAAGACCACGCTCTTTACGTCCTGATACCCCATGTCGGTCAGCGAATATGCTGCCTCTGCTTCCGTCGGAGCTGACTGATCGTTCGGCGGGCTGGTTACGAGTATCGTGTTGGTAGCCGGATCGTAATTGACGCGATACCCGAAAGCTTCGGCAACGGCACGACCGGGAAGGTAGACGCGCCCTCCCACGCTGCGGGCAGGCACTTCTAATTCAGCATACGGTTTGCCATTCATTGTAATTGACTTGTCCCCGACACCTAGCTGCACCGTCGTATCTCCCAGGATCGCCGTAACGCTCTGCGACTTCCCATCCCAGACGATGTGCTGATCATCGTTCGGAACGCCGAGCGCGACAAGCAGGTCGCGAAGCGGGACGAGGCTTCTTCCTTGATCGGTAAACGGCTGCCCGAACTGAAATTTTATGATGTGACCGTTAACCGTCAGATTCAAATCGTTGGCGGACGAGAGGGCTGACTTCTCGTCCGCCGCGTAAACTTCGCCAAAAGGCTGCGATGATATCACGATTAGTAACGCGAGCACAGAGAGCAATAATTTACTGGAAATAAGTTTGAACATAAAGGCGTGTGCTCCTTCCGAGTTTGAATATAGGAGTTCATGTGACAAGCATTATGATTCTTAGTCAAATTCGGCGACCTCTTTCTTGGAAGACCCTACCACAAAAGAAGCGATATGTCATTGCTAATCCTTATTTCTAAGCCACTGGAGGAGTTCACCGGTAATCGCGGCAATCATGACGACGAAGCCTCTCGCCCCTTGCTCTCTTCGTTCGGCCAGTCATGTTAGGCCACTAGTTGTCCGCGTTCCATTATGCTAAGATGAGAGAAGCGCAAAAAGGATTTTACTGTAAAAAATGGATGGTCGTGCTGGCCTCCGTTTACACGAATCCATTCTTGGGCTTTTTTTGTTTTGCCCGTCGCACGCCCTAGTCTAACCCATGATTTTTCTACACCTACGGTTATAGATCCATGATCACGAAGCATTCTTCTGCGTTTCCGCGAATACCATTAGGATTGGTGCAACGGTCCGTATCCTTCCGATGTGCCCCACTCTCCGCATGTCATGCCAGTTGATGCGACTGTACGATGCTGTACGAACGAAACCTTACAGGCTACTTCTGCGGGCGAGCTCGCAGTACCAATAGCGCTAATTATTCGAGTAGGAGAGAGGGGCATGAATGATGGAAGGGCCAGGACGCAGTCAGGAGAAGAAAAGGTTGAAAGCGAAGCTAAGAGGTTATTTGCTGGCGGTAGTAATCATCGTTTCGTTAATGACATTCGGGGCAACGGCATTTGCCGGATTAGATGTAGGGGGCGTCACCGCCCAAGTGACCGTGACTTACAACTCGAACGGCGGCTCGCCGATTGCCCCCGAGTTTGTGTCGTCATCCGGAGGGAAGGTGACGTTCCAGCATACGCCGGTGAAGGAGTGTTACAGCTTCGCGGGCTGGTACTACGACAGTGCGCTAACGCAAGCCTACACGGCATCCGATTTGATTTATCAAAGCCTGACGCTGTATGCGAAATGGACGGCCACGGGAACAAACGGGGCGTGCGGCGCTGCTGCGTTGACCTCGACGATCGGCACGGTAAGCACCGGCGGCACGGCGAACGAGACGATCTCTGTCGGGAGCGACGTCAAGTTAGCCGACTTGAAGGCCGCGATCACGCCGTCAGCGAATGCAACGTTCGAGATCTACAATGCGGACGGCATGACGAAAGCGACGACGCTGGAGACGGGCATGAAGATCATCGTCACCCCGCAGACCGGATCGAGCAAGACGACATACACGATAACGGTGACTTCTCCGAATGTAGCATTGAATAGACCCGCGACGGCTGACAGCACGTGCACGACCTCGCAAAGCGCGGCCAAAGCCGTGGACGACAGCGTAACCAATGACAGCAAATGGTGCTCCATGTCCGACAGCCGCTGGCTGCAGATCGATCTTGGCGCGGTGAAGCAAGTGAGCCAATTCGTCATCAAGCACGCATCGGAAGGCGGACAGCCGGCTTCCTATAACACGAAGGCTTACAATATCCAAGTGAGTGCCGATGCTAAGAACTGGAGTACGGTGGTTAGCGTAAACAATAATACAAGCGGCGTTACGGTAGACAACATATCGGACGCGCAGGCCCGATACATCAGATTGAACGTCACGACCCCAACGCAGACTTCGGATGCTGCGGCGAGAATCTATGAGTTCGAGGTCTATGGGCATCCGAATTTGGCATTTAATAAACCCGCAAAGGCGGACAGTACATGCAACGCCTCGCAGACCGCGGCCAAAGCCGTGGACGGGAGCGATGCCAACGATAGCAAATGGTGCTCCAAGTCCGGCAACCGTTGGCTGCAGATCGATCTCGGCTCCGTGAAGCAAGTGAACCAATTCGTCATCAGGCACGCATCGGAGGGCGGAGAGACCGCCTCCTATAACTCGAAGGCTTATAATATCCAGGTCAGCAGCGACGGCACGACTTGGAGCACCGTAGTCAAAGCAACCGATAATAAGGCTAGCGTGACAGTAGATAATATCGCTTCCGTATCGGCTCGGTATATCAAGTTGAACGTCACGACGCCTACGCAAACCACAAACCAGGCGGCAAGGATTTATGAGCTTCAGGTGTTCGGACCATCGAATTTGGCATTCAATAAACCGGCGACGGTCGACAGCACGTGCAACGCCTCGCAAACCGCGGCCAAAGCCGTGGACGGCAGCGTCATCAACGATAGCAAATGGTGCTCCAAGTCCGGCAACCGTTGGCTGCAGCTCGATCTCGGCTCCGTGAAGCAAGTGAACCAATTCGTCATCAAGCACGCATCGGAGGGCGGAGAGACCGCCTCCTATAACACGAAGGCTTATAAGATTCTGGTCAGCACCGACGGTACCAGTTGGACTCCGGTAGTGAACGTAACGAACAATACGAGCGGCATTTCGGTAAACAAGATTACCGTCGTATCGGCTCGCTATATCAAGCTAGACGTCACGACGCCTACGCAAACCACAAACGCCGCGGCAAGAATCTTTGAGTTCGAGGTGTACGGACCTCCAAATTGACATGAAATAAACCCGCGACGGTCGACGGTTCGAACTTGAAGACGGTCGTCAACATAACCAACAACGCGGGCGGTATTGCGGCATGGCCTCTGAGACGTTAAGTTTCAGGGGCTTTTTGTTTTCGATTAGATAAGCATTCGATCTGTTTTATGCGGCCTGCAAGGCGTTTGCCGTTACGAGGACGGGTGTCCCTACATAGACATAAGCTGAGCTGAGGAGCAAGGCTTATGCCATGGACAGGGATGGTGTGACGGGGATGGCACTGCTACGGCCTATCCTCATCGGAAGGCGGAGACCATCTACGAACTGTCGGCTCGATGGAGGAACAGCGGAGAGCAGCAGCGGAATATCCAGTGGGTGACAAGGTTCCGCAAAGCGTTACGCCCCTTTGTGCAAGGGGATTACGTGAACTTTCCCAATCTACAGATTAAGAACTGGCCCAAAGCATATTACGGCGTGAACTTCGGCAGATTGAAGCAAGTGAAACGAAAGTACGACCCTCATAATGTGTTTCGGTTTGCGCAGAGCATTCCAGTGGGTCAACCGGTCGGAAAATGATGCTGCTCACACTGGGGACGCGGCATGCAGTCGCTTCGGTTCCCTAGTATCGTCGAGCGATATCCGCGAGCCGCTTGACGCCTTCCCGCAATTGCTCCTCGTTGGCGAACGAATAGCTTAAACGGATCCATGATCGCATCTCTCTAAGCGGATCGCAAAGTACCCCCGGAACCACGGAGACGGATTGCCGGAAGCTCTCGTTCAAAAACCGTTCCGCAGGAAACGCTGCGGGAAGCTCGATCCAAAGGTTCAAGCCTCCTGTTGGACTGACCCACTTCCATCCCGTAGCGGATAATTCCTCTTCGACGATTTCTTTTTTCACCTGCAGAGCGATGCGCAGCTTCTCCAAGTGCTGCTGCATTCGCTCCGATTCGAAATAGTGAAGGAAAATTTTCTGGTTCACCAGCGGGGTTCCGTTATCGGCCAGCCACTTGGCGTTAATGAGCGGTTTTAACACGGTCGGCCGGCCGATGACGGCGCAGATGCGCAGCCCTGGCGCTACGTATTTACTGAAGCTGCGGATGTGGACAACCCACCCATCCGTATCGTAAGCAAACATGGGCTTAGGAGGAGGTTGGTCAAAATACATTTCGTGAACCGCATCGTCTTCTATCAGCAAGCAGCGATATCGTTCGGCCAGCTCGACAAGCCGCTTGCGTTGGCCGGCCGGAACGGTGTACCCCGTCGGATTATGAAAGGTAGGATTCATGTAAAAGACACGGGGCCGGTGCTGCGCCATGAGCATTTCGACTCTCTCCAGATCGTAGCCGTAGGGGTGAATATCGACCGTAATAAACCGCGCGCCTTGTTGACGGAAAATATCGATCGCGGCGCTATAGGTCGGCCTTTCAATCATGACGAAATCCATCGGCCTGACGAATACGCGGGAAACCAAGTCGATCGCCTGTTGCCCTCCGGTCGTGATCAACAGGTCGCTTCCGGTCAGCCGAAAACCGTGGTGCTGCATGATGTAGCGGCAAAGGAATTCACGAAGCTCCACGTCCCCTTGCAAATCGGAGTAGGTCCCCATGACTTTCGGATATAAATCGAAGACTTTCTTCACGTAGTCGGACAGGAAAAGATTCGGCAGCAAGTTCGGATCGATCAGCGCTTTGGAAAATGGATAAGCGACGGGTATCTGCTTAATATCCGATAGAGAGTACTCCGAGTAGCCGGAAGCGGCGTTGGGGCTACGCTCTGCATGTTCGAGTGTGACTTGTTGCGGAAGATCCGGACTTACATAGTAACCCGATTTATCCTTCACATAGGCTTTCCCGTCTTGCTTCAGCAACTGATAGGCTCGAAATGCCGTTAGCCGGTGTACCCCGAGTTCTTGGGCGAGCCGTCTAATCGAAGGCAGCTTGTCATGGGCATGCAATTCCCCGCGTTCGATCTTGGCGACAATATAATCGTACGTCTGTCTGAACAGCGTATCATTCGTCAATGCCTGTCCCTCCCATCTCCTATTATATCGCTCTCCCCGATAATCTGTTCTGCTAGTAACCATCTGTTCTAATGGCTCCCTTGTATAATTCCTGTTACAAGGGGGAGTATCCATGATTATTTTTAATTACCTGATGGTTTGTCTAATTTTCGGTACAACGTTTTTGGCGATAAAGCTAGGCGTCGACGCGTCCGCGCCGCCTTTCTTCTCGGCGGGAATAAGGTCTTTCATTGCAGGCCTGATCTTGCTCTTGTTCATAGCATGGAAGAATAAAGCAAGCTTAAAGTTATTATGGCGTAAAGAAATTCTGCTTATGGGGTCGGGTCTTACATTCGGAACCTACTCCACCGTATATTGGGCCGAGCAGTATGTCTCCTCCGGGTTTGCGGCTGCGCTGTCCGCTACGGCTCCCATGATGATCCTTACGCTGCAAACGGTTGTCGTGCGGCAAAAGCCGACGGCGCGTGCCGCGTTCGGCGGCATCCTTGGATTCGCCGGAATCGTCCTGTTGCTGCTCCCGCGCCTGACCGTAACCGCCAATACAGAGTGGATCGTCGGGTGCGTGGCGATTTTGGCCGGCCGGATCTTCTATGCCTTCGGCGTCATCTATTCCAAACGGGTCATTCAGCGATTTCCGGAGGCTTCGTCTACTGCGATTAACGCGACCCAGATGCTGTACGGAGGCTTGATGCTTCTTATTCTGTCTTCTTTCACGGAGCACGTATACATCGAGAGCCTGCTGACGACGAAAGCGGTCGGATCTCTTCTTTACTTAATCGTTATCGGTTCGATGGTCGGACAAAGCCTCGTCTATTGGCTCGTCTCCAAAACGAATCCCGTCTTTCCGACGACGTTCCTCTATGTTTCCCCGATGATTGCGCTCGCGATTGGAGTGCTATTGTATGGCGAGACGATCACTTGGGTATCGGTAATGGGCGTGATTACGATCATTGCCGGAACGATCTGGATCAATCTGGACAGTTTGAAGCAATTGGTTTCTAAGAGAGGTTCGAGCGTTGCTAATCATTCTTAACAGTCACGCTAGTGATAAAGTTTAGTTTGGATGAGTTATTGTTCTACAATTTGCAGGAAAAAGCTGAAATTTGTCGAATGATATAAAAATGATTGTAAATGATTGACAGTTATTGGGCCTGCTCTGCCTGGAGCTTTCAATACTGTTCCGCATTGGTCTGTTTATTTTTGGTTTTCGACTCGATTTAAAGCAAAGGGGAAACAGGAGTGCACAATAATTTCGGCATGGCAAAACAGAAAAAGATCATCATGGTCGTCCTTGCTTTGGCATTATTTATTAACCTATATTCGGGGATCGCTGCGGCTCAGGGTACGGCCGCATTGGAGATTTCAACCGCTTCCCTGGATTCGACTTATGGGGAAGAAGTCGCCTTCGACGTCATGGCACTCGATCCGGCAATCGGCGGATCTACCCCCGGCGGAACAGTCACGTTGAGAGATAACGGTCAGGACCTTATGACAGATGAATTAACGACGGCTGAGCCGGTGATTACGACATCGGGCGTAACCCCCGTTATTCAATGGGGCGCATACACGTACTGGGCTAATAGTTACGCGGATAATCGCATTGCGTTCAACATCGTTGCTTACGATGCTTCCCGCAACGTTGTTGGTCAATGGGAAAAGCCGGGCGCACGATATTTATCGCGGATTACGATGGATGCCGCTGCGAAGACCTTCACCTTCTGGGGCCAAGATGACTTTACGGTAACAGTTAGTTGGGGAGAGCTACTAAGCGCCTCGTCCAGCGCCAGCTTTAAGACATCCGAGCTGACCGTCGGTTCGCATGCCATTACCGTTGCTTTCCCAGGGGACGGTTCCCATGACGCGAGCGTAGCGTCCGTCACGTATACCGTACACCCTAGCTACACGGTAACGTACAATGGCAACGGCAGCACGGGAGGAGACGTACCCGCCGACGGCAGCTCGTATAAGGGCACGAAGGCATTGATTTCGGGCAACGACGGAAATCTGGCGAAGACGGGCTACGCATTCGCGGGCTGGAACACGCAGGCGGACGGTCGAGGAACGCATTTCGAGGCAGAGACCGAGGGTACGATTACGTCCGATGTGACGCTGTACGCGCAATGGGCGAAAATATTAGACGTTGGAACGGGTACCGAAAGCGATCCTTATCTGATCAGAACCAGCGAGGAGCTGGATACGATCCGCAATTATTTGAATCAAGATCTGTATTTCAAACAAACGGCGGATATTGACGTAAGCGGTGTACAAGAATGGTTGCCGATTGGCGATTCCAGCAATAGATTTATGGGGCATATGGACGGCAATGGACACACGATCACAGGCTTGACGATTAATAGACCGGATAGCAACTATGCAGGATTGTTTGGTTACACCTATTATGGTGCAAGCATCACCAACATGAATCTGGAAGACGTACATGTTACCGGCAAACAAGACGTAGGCGGTTTGGTGGGCCGTAACAATAACGGAGAGATAAGCAACAGCTACGTTACAGGAAGCATCACAGGGATAACCACCAACGCAGGCGGCTTGATCGGCTACAATTATTATGGATCCGTTAGTAACAGCTTCTCCACGGCAAATGTAACGGGAGGCTCAAATGTAGGCGGTTTGATTGGCAACAATACCGGGACGATCAGCTACGACTATGCAGCAGGAAGCGTAACGGGAAGCGGCACTAAGATAGGCGGCTTGATCGGCAATAACGGTAGTGGGACGATTACTAACAGCTTCTACGACTCGGGTACAACGGGACAGTCGGATACCGGCAAGGGCGTTGGCAGAACGACCGCAGAGATGAAGGTACAAGGCACGTATGCAGATTCAAGCTGGGACTTCTCAAACCTATGGGCGATAAGTCCATCGCTCAATAACGGATATCCTTATTTGCAGGTAGTAAAAAAGACCGTGACATACGACGGGAATGGAAACACGGGCGGGAGTGCTCCGACCGACGGCAACTCGTACTCGCGGGGCATGATAGTCAACGTATATAGCGATGCGGTGACGTTAGTCAGGACGCACTATACGTTTGCAGGTTGGAATACGAAAGCCGATGGAAGCGGAACGGCTTACGCGGCAGGTGCCGCATTCAGCATAGGCACGTCCGATGTCACGCTGTATGCACAGTGGACACTAAACCCGACGTATGCGGTGACGTATAACGGCAACGGCAGTACGGGTGGAAGCGTACCGACCGATAGCGGCTCGTATGAGCAAGGCGCTTCGGTGTCGGTATTGGGCAACAACGGGAACTTGGTGAAAACGCACTATACCTTCGCAGGCTGGAATACGAAAGCCGATGGAACCGGAACGCCTTATGCAGCAGGCGCTACGTTCAGCATGGGCACGTCCGATGTGACGCTGTATGCACAGTGGACACTAAACCCGACGTATGCGGTGACGTATAACGGCAACGGCAGTACGGGTGGAAACGTACCGACCGACAGCGGCTCGTACGAGCAAGGCGTTACGGTGTCAGTAGCCAGCAACGATGGAAATTTAGTGAAAACGCACTATACCTTCGCAGGCTGGAATACGAAAGCCGAGGGAAGCGGAACGGCTTATGCAGCAGGCGCTACGTTCAGCATGGGGGCGTCCGATGTCACGTTGTATGCGCAGTGGACATTAAACCCGACGTACGCGGTGACGTATAACGGCAACGGCAGTACGGGTGGAAGCGTACCGACTGACAGTGGCTCGTACGAACAAGGCGCTTCGGTCTCGGTAGTTGGCAACGATGGAAATTTGGTGAAAGCGCACTATGCGTTTGCGGGTTGGAATACGAAAGCGGATGGAACCGGGACGGCTTATGCAGCAGCTGCTACGTTCAGCATGGGCTCGTCCGATGTCACGCTGTATGCGCAGTGGACATCAAACGGTGATGGCGGCTCGCACACAACAACCCCGCCAACGAATGATCCCAAGGTCACCTCTACGGACGGTCATTTAACGCTTCCCGCGGGTAAAGCGGGAGAAGTTAGCCTCGGTGATGCGATCAAAATCGTCATTCCGGTTAACGCTACCGGCAAAGAGCAGCAATTCACGATCGAGATCGTCCCGGACGTACAGACGTTGGTTACAAGTAAGGATGTTCTGCTTAGCTCGGTATTTGAAGTTCTCAAGAGCTTCGCCGGGAACTTCGACAAACCGGTCACGCTCTCTTTCAAATTCGACCTTAATCGCTTGAAAGGCAACGAGAAGCCGGTCGTTTTCTATTATGACGAAGCGAAGAAGGAATGGGTGAAGGTCGGCGGCGAAGTGAGCGGCAGCAGAATTAGCGTAGATGTAAATCACTTCACGAAGTACGCTATATTTGCGATAGCCGATACTGCCCCTCCGGCAACGGACGGCAAAGCGGAAATAAACTTCAGCGATATCGCCGCACACTGGGCGGAAGCCAGCATCAAGCAAGCGGTAAGCGCGGGGATCGCCAGCGGCTATCCGGACGGCACGTTTAAGCCGGGTCGTACCGTGACGCGCGCGGAATTTGCGGTCATGCTGATGAACGCGCTCCAACCGCAAGCAGACGGAACGCCGGTGGCGTTCACCGACAAGGCGCAAATCGCCTCCTGGGCGGAGAAATCCGTCGCGCAGGCCGTATCCGCGGGTATCATTAGCGGTTACGAAGACGGCTCCTTCCGCCCGAATGCGGAAATTACCCGTGCGGAAATGGCTTCGATGATTGCAAAGGCCTTAAGCCTGCCTAGCGCAACGGCTGCGGCGTCTGGCTTTGCGGATGACCAAGACATTCCGGACTGGGCGAAAGGCGCAGTGGTGGCAATGAAAAACCTGAGCATTATCGAAGGCAAGGGAGCGAACCGATTTGCTCCTCAAGATAAGACTACAAGAGCAGAAGCGGTAACGGTACTCTTGAAAATGCTGGCGCAAAAGAGCAAGTAAAGAAATGCAGAGCAAGGCTGCTTTGAAGTCAAATTCAAAGCAGCCTTGCTCTATTTTTATAAATCCGCAGCTCCGCATGGCTGGAATTTAACTCTGAACGGTAAACTGGGGTTCCGTATAGATGCGGAGTTTAGTGCGATACTCACGGGTGGAAGCTTTTTAAAGGGAAATCGCTGGGATGCATCTTAGTGGATGTAAGGTTTGCTAAGCAAGTAAAGCTCCTATGAATCTCATATTGGTTGCCTCTAAGGTTCTGCAGGCCTTCGGGACAACCTTATTTTTCTGCCTTCACTGCCGTCTCCGACCAATAAACCGATGCCATGCTTCATATTTTGTCGGCTAGCCGACTGTTTTGTTATAAACTATGAACTATAATCGTAAATACCGATAAGTAAACTAAGGATTACCTAGACAGCTAGAGAGGGGCGCGGCGACGATGGACCAAGAGGGAATGTCCTCCTATTCGGAAGGAACCGTAACGGATAACGGTGAAGCCGAGCAACTCGCGTTAGCGAAGCTCTTCGAGGAATTCGGCACTTCTCGCGTGATGAAGAAGAACGCCTTTATTTTCAGGAGCGAAGAGGAAAGCCAGGAGATCTATTTTGTCCAGGACGGACTGGTGAAGATCTCGCAGTTTGCCCAAGAGGGCCAGAGCATCACCTTGTTCCTGCGGCACAAGGGCGAGGTGTTCGGCGCGGCCGAGGTGCTGACGGGGCAGAAGAGGCAGCGTTATGCGCGGTGCATCACCGACAGTCGCATCCTCTCGATTCCGGCTTCCCAATTCACCGACTTGCTGAAGAGACATCCGGATGCCCTCTACGCGCTAACGGTGGCCAACGCCAGCCGTTTGCTGCAGACGCAGCGGTACGTGGAAACGCTCATCTCGCGGCCGGTTGCCTGGAGGCTGGCTCAACTGCTCCTGCAGCTCGGAGTTCGCGCGGGGAAGGAGACGGTCGTCACGCTTCCGCTTAGCCACGAGGAAATCTCCTACGTCATCGGCTGCAGCAGGCAGACGGTTACGGAGACATTGGGACGATGGCGGGACGAAGGCCGCATTCGCTATGAGAAGAAGTTGGTTGTCATTCTCGATACCGACGAGTTCGAACAGCAGGCGTAACGATATGGGAAGCCAAGGGGGGCGGAGCATGATCCGGGTAGAAGGAGTCGGCAAGACGTTCGCGCAACGGGGCGGAGCGGGCTACACCGCATTGGATGACATCTCATTCGAGATAAGCAAGGGGGAGTTCGTCTCCATTCTAGGTCCTTCCGGATGCGGCAAGTCTACGCTGCTTAATTTGGTGGCTGGGCTGGAGCTCGCGGATCGCGGCCGCGTCGAAGCGAACGGGAAGGAAGTCACGGCCCCGGGGCCCGACCGTATCGTCGTGTTCCAAGACCATGCGCTGTATCCGTGGCTCACCGTGCTGGAGAACGTCGCTTTCGGTCTCAAGCAGAAGGGGATCAACAAGAAGGAGCGCCGCGAGCGGGCCATGGAGCAGATCCGGGCCGTTCATTTGGGCAAGTTCGCGGACCGTTATCCCCATGAATTGTCGGGCGGGATGAAGCAGCGGGTGGCGATCGCGCGGGCGCTCGTCATGGATCCTGAGATTCTGCTCATGGATGAGCCGTTCGCCGCGCTCGACGAACAGACGAGGCTGCTGCTGCACAAGGAATTGGAGCAGATATGGCTGAACACGCGGAAGACCATTCTGTTCATTACGCATAACATCCGGGAGGCGGTCACGCTGTCGGAACGGGTGCTCGTGATGTCCACCCGGCCGGGACGGATCAAGAAGGAGTTTCGCGTACAGGCGTCACGGCCGCGGGCGCCCGGCGATTCCGTGCTGCACCATATCGAGAGTCAGATCATGGATACGTTGGCCGCCGAACTGGAGAAGGTGGCGAAGGAGGAATACGGCAATGACTACACGCTTGAGAAAAGCCCTCTTTCTCATTCTGCTGCTCGTAATCTGGGAGACGGCATATAGGACGATGCATTGGGGCTGGCGCTTCCCGTCGGCGCTGCAGACGATGCATACGTTCTACGATGGGATGGCAAATGGCCAGCTGCTCGAAGCGACGCTTAGCAGCTTGAGGCGAATCCTCGTCGCGTTCGCCCTGTCGTGCGTCATCGGCACGACGCTCGGGGTCCTGTTCGCTCGGAGCCGAGTGCTGGACGAGACATTCGGCTTTGTCGTCGTCGCGCTGCAGACGGTACCGAGCATCGCTTGGCTGCCTTTCGCCATTATCTGGTTCGGGCTGAACGATTTCGCCGTCGTGTTCATTACGACGATCGGGGCCACGTGGACGATGACGATCGCGAGCCGAAGCGGGATCAAGAACATTCCTCCGATCTATCTGAAGTCGGCGCAGATGTTCGGAACGGGCCGCGGGTTCAAGCTCTTCTACCAAGTGATGATTCCCGCCTCTATTCCTCAGCTCATTACGGGCATGCGCATGGCCTGGGCGTTCGCTTGGCGCGCGCTCGTCTCCGGCGAACTCATTGCGCGAGGCATAGGGCTGGGGCAGCTGTTGGAGGAGGGACGAAGCCTCGGCGACACCTCGCTCATGCTCTGCATCGTGCTCGTGATCGCGATTCTCGGCACGATCTCCGACCATCTCGTCTTCAAGCGCATAGAGGACCGGATCTGGACCCAATACGGCCTGAATGCTGCCAAAACGTAAGCTCATTTAAGAAAAGGGGAATGGTCCATGTTCAAAAAAGCGGTGTTTTCTAGTCTTGCAATCATCTTGATTCTGACTCTGCTATCCGGCTGCGGCTCCTCTGATTCGGGGAATAACGGGGGCTCCAATTCGGCCAGCCCCATTACGGTGAAGATCGGCGTGCTCAAGAACGTGACCCATGCACCGGCCTTCGTAGCGATCAAGAAGGGCTATCTGCAGGAACGTCTTGGCGCTAATGTAAAGATCGAAGTACAGGGCTTCAATAACGGCTCCGACTTCTCGACCGCGATGGCGACAGGCCAGATCGACATTGGCTACGTTGGTCCAAGCCCGGTAATCAACCAATACGTAAGGAGCAAGAACATCAAGATTCTGTCCGGGGCGAACAACGGCGGTGCCGTGCTCGTGGCGAGGAAGGGCTCCGGCGTGAAGAGCGTCAAGGACTTGGCGGGCAAGCTGGTCGCCATCCCGACGAAGGGAAGCACGAACGAGATCTCTCTCCGTTTGCTGCTTCAAGAGCAGGGCCTGAAGGTGACGACGGACAAGAGCGGGGCGCAGCTCATCGCGATGGCTCCGGCAGATACGCTGACGGCGATGAAGCAGGGTCAGGTTGACGCGGCGCTGTTGCCGGAACCATGGGGCACGCAGATCGCGAACGAAGGCATCGGCGAGATCGCCGTCGATTGGGATCAAGTTCCGCCGAATAAGGGGAACTACCCGCTCACGATCATCGTATCGAGCGACGACTTCCTGAAGAATCATCGGGATCTGGCCAAATCCGTTCTGCTCGCCAACGAGGACGCAATAAAGTTTATCAAGGATAGTCCGGACGATACGTATCCTCTCGTCAGCGATGAGCTGAAAGAACTGACAGGCAAGGGCTTGGACACCGAATTGATCAAGGCCGCGCTTGCCCATCTAACCCTGACGACGAACATCGACCAAGACGCCTTGAAGGTCATGGCTCAGGTAGCGGCAGATGCCGGCTACATCAAGGGAGTCAAAGCAGATGGCTTGGATCTGTCAGGCCTGTACGATCTGTCGCTGCTGGAGGAGACGCAGGAAGGCAAATAAAGCGAAGCGGAGAGGAGTGACAGCGATGCATATCCAACCACAAGAGAATTTGCGGCCAGACTACCACCCGGACCTGACCGTCGTTCTGCTCGGAACGGGTTCTCCGCGCGCCTTCTATGGGCGAGCGAAGCCCGGAGCCGTGGTGCTCGCGGGAGACAAAACGTTTCTCGTCGATTGCGGGGGAGCCGCGGTGGACCAACTAATCAAAGCCGGCATCATGCCCCAGCGGATATCCGATGTCTTGTTCACCCATCACCATTACGATCATAACGGCGGATTCTTCGACGTGTTCATCACGAGCTGGCGCACGCATATTACCGCCGAACGCGTCTTCGAGGGCCGTTCGGTGCCCATGCAAGTGTACGGTCCGGACACGACGAAGGCGATCATCGGCAAAATGCGGGAGTCCTTCGAGTTCGACGTCAAGCTCCGCATCAGCTATAACCTGTCGGACGAAGCGGGCTCGCGAATCGAGTATACGGAATGCAACGAGGGCGTCGTCTACGACAAGGACGGCATCCGGATTACCGCCTTCGAAGTGGACCATCGCCCTGTCTATCCGGCGATCGCGTACAAGTTCGAATATAACGGCAAGACGGTCGTGATCTCCGGCGATACGATTCCGGTGGCCAGCATGGAGAAACAAGCGGCCGGGGCGGATCTGCTCGTTCATGAAGCGTACAACAAGCCGTGGCTCGACGCTCTGATCGCGCAATATCCGGCGCACGAGAAGGCGCTGTCGAACCCCGCGAAGTATCATACGACGACGCTGGAAGCGGCGGATATCGCGAAGCGGGCCGGCGTCAAGCATCTCGTGCTCACGCATCACATTCCCGCGCCGGAGCCCAACGAGGCGGCGGAGCAAGCCTATATCGAAGGGATGGCCGACATTTACGACGGACCGATCACGGTCGGCCGCGACTTGATGGTCTTCGAATTAAAATAGCGGGTAACCGCTCGAGGAAGGGCACCGGCCGGGTGCCCTTCTTTTTTCGCGCTATGGATGGAATCGTTTTGGTATAATAGGCGGTAATCTGTCTGGAACGCCAACCGGATTGCCGGTGAATGGGAGGAGGCGACGATATGGACATCAACGAGCTTATCGTGCTATGGAATCACGCGAACGGAAAAGTGATGGACGTTCGGCGCGTCACGCTCAAAGCCGGCGAAGCCTTGCGTGCTTATCAGGTGCCCTCAAGCCTATATCTGATGTCGGTTCGCGGTCATGCTACGGCTGCTTGCGGAGGCCAATATCATAGCATGCAGCGCTTTACGGTGCTCCATGCAGGCAAAGGCGCCTTGCTCGACATCGTCGCCGGAAGCGAAGGCGTGGATTACTATAGCATCTATTATAAAGCGAGTCTGAATCCCCCGTTACCCGCAGAGATTGCCGAGCTAGCAGAGCGAACGAAGCCCTTTGATCATGCGTATAGCATAACGCCGGACAATGCGGTTAAGCTGTATCGGATCGTGAGCGACATGCACAAGGAATGGGGGAGGCAGTCGCCGCTTGCGAATTTGCGCGTTCGGACGCTGCTATATCAGTTCGTGCATGAGCTGGCTCATCAAATTTCGGCGAACGGCGCAGGCTTGGCCAAGCGCGATTTGGCCGCCCAGGTAGCGGCCTTCATTCATGAGTATTATGCGGATCCCATTACGCTCGAATCGTTATCGGAAAGTCTGAACTATAGCGTGCCTCATCTCTCTTCCTATTTCAAAATTCGCACGGGGCTTAGCCCGATCGACTACTTGATCAAAATACGCATCGATAAGGCGGCGGCGCTGCTGCTTGAAACGGATGCTGCCTTGAAGGATATTGCGGCCGGCGTCGGTTATCAGGACCCGAGCTACTTGGGCAGGCTGTTCAAAAAGCACAAGGGAGTTTCTCCGATCAGCTACAGAGAAGCCCGGGCCACGAAGAACGCGAAGAACGCGAAGAACGCGAAGAAGGAGCAAGCAGATTGTCCGGCTATAATCATGGAATCGTCCATTGTCCCCTTCAAGCCCGTTCACTATACTGATGGTATTGAAAACGATTATCAGTCTCAGGGTGACGGAGAGGAAGATTTGTTCATGCTTAATCATTCAAGACCTGCGCTGGCGGCCTTGCTGCTGAGCCTCATGCTGCTGCTAAGCGCATGCGGTACGAACGGCGCAGCGGAGACGACGGCCTCGCAGCCAAGTCCCAGCGATAATACATTGCCGGCAAACACGGAGCAGCCGAAGACGAAAACCGTTCAAACGGTCAACGGCGAGGTGGAGGTTCCTTTGCATCCCGAACGTATCGTTGCAGGCGAGTATCTCGGCAGCTTGATCGCGCTTGGCATTACGCCGATCGGCACATCCGATCACCATATCAAGAATCCGTATTTCCAACAATACTTGAAGGACGTTGAGAATATTGGCGACGGCAATGGCAATGTAGAGAAGATACTGGCGCTTAAACCGGATTTAATTATTATGGACGACATGTATCCGGAGCTGAACGAGCAGATGGCGAAGATAGCGCCCACCGTCGTCATTCCGTATGCTTCCCTGAAAACGGTACACGAAGAGGTTGCTTATTTCGGCGAACTGCTGGGCCAAGAGGATAAAGCGAAAAGCTGGCTCGCGGACTATGACAGTCGAATCGCGAACGCCAAGGCCGACGTATTGAAGGTTATTCCCGCGGACAGCACGTTCTCCGTCATTGAAATCGCCAGCGATAAAAGCTTGATGGCCGTCGGAACCGATTACGGCAAAGGAGGACAGCCGATCTACAATGGATTCGGCTTCAAGCCTCCTGCGGAGATCGCCGCCGAGATGGCCGATCCCGGCTGGGCTGCATTCTCTGCCGAAGTGTTGACGAAGTACGCGGGGGATTATATCATCCTTACCTCCGATACGGAAAAGCTGGCCGATATTAAAGCAGACCCGATCTGGGGCTCGCTTCCGGCAGTCAAGAACGATCACGTGTTTCTATGGACCAGCGATCGCTCCGGCTATTGGGATCCGATCGCGATATTGAGTCAGACCGAGGAATTGGCTGCTTGGCTGACGAGCCTCTAACAGGGCACTCGGAGACAGACAGCAGCACACAACAAAGGCGCCCGTTAGGGCGCCTTTGTTGTGTCCATTGCCGTTATTTGTTTCAGCCTGCGTTTGTTTAATCGATAGCCTGCCACGACCGCTAAGACCGCAGCGACCGTCAGCAGCAGATACAAACGATGATGGTCGGTCGCGGACAGCATGCCGAAGGACACGGATGAGAGGACAAGACCGTAGACTAAATTGCCGATCGTCGTGGCGGAAATAAAGTGCAGCGTCTTGATCGAACTTAGTCCGGACGTAATATTGATGAGGTTCGTGGGCATGAGCGGCAGAATACGACCGAATAGAACGAAGGCAAAGCCGTTCTTCTCGATCCTCGCTTGGAACTGCTGCAGCTTCTTCAAGTCCGCGAATACGCCGCGGAACAAATGACGAATCGATAGGAAGACCAATGTGCTGCCGATAACGCTGCATAAACAACCGAACAAGTACCCTCGCCAAAAACCGAATAAGGTGATATTCGCCGTGATGACGAGAATAAGCGGTATGAAGGTGAAGATGTTCTGCAGCGTCATAATGACGAGCATGATAAGCATGAGCAGCAAGATATCATCGTGCGCGATCTCTCGGATGGTATCCGGCGTGATGTCTGCGACGGTAAGACCGCTATTCTTTAATAACAAGAAAACGCAAAGCAGAAAGGCGAGGTAGCCGACCGCGCGAAGGATCAATTTGCGTTTATTCATATTGAACTCGAACTCCTTTAGGTTACCAAACTAACTAACTATATTATATCGAAACGCCAGGCAGATGTAAGATACAATTAACAGCAATTCGAAGCAAACGTTTATATCGAATCATTTTTGGTATAATATTTGGTAGATGAAGAAGATTCAGTTTCTGTTTTGGGAAATCATTTGAGAAAACGAGGGATGGAAATGTCGTATATCGTTGATTTTAAAAACGTGTCCACGGTAGGGCTGGAGTCTTCGCCCGTAGCAGAAGCGCTTGCCGGTTTACGCGCGAATGAAGCCCGTTACTTTATGAACAAATACAAGCATGAATTTACGGTTGTCCCCGCTAGCGAAAGCCAGGAGGACCTTGATTACGCGCACCGCATTTTGAAAGAAGAACGCGATATCGTATTTGCGGCCAAACCATTGGAAACGTCGCGTTTTCAAGTGGAAAATATCCAATTTACCTATGTTTTTTATGAGGACGGCCTTTCGATCAATGTCATGTATACGGTGGATGACCCTAAGAAGCGGGCCGTCGGCTTCAAGCTTTCCGAGGGGATGGAGATTCCGGCCGAACTGGCGGAGAAATTCAAGTTCGCTCGGCAGAAGTCCAAGCTGGCGGGAACGATTCGGGGCTCGTTTTTTGTCATTAAAGGGCAATACTAGTCCAAGCCGAAGCGCTATTGGAGGACTCGTCCAGCTAATTCTTACTCGCTCCTTATGAGAGCACGAAATAGAAGCCTCTATTCCGAGTGTGGAATAGAGGCTTTATTTGTGCCTGCAACCGCATGCCAAGCTTCTTTACGTGACAGATTCGGGCACGCAGACGTCTCTTATGGCGTTGATCAATAACAACGCTGCCTTCCCCAAGAGGTTCTTGTCTCTATATACGATGCCTATCCCGAGTACAGGATTCAGGTCGGCGAACGGTTTGATGACCGAGGAGCCCTCAAGCTCCAGACCGCTGTAAATCGGAACGATGCCCACGCCGACCGCTGCTTTGACCATTTGTTGAATCACGAAGAAACTGCCGACCTCGATGCTCGTGAATCGATTTTGGCCGGATGGACTTAACGTCGTTTCCCAAAGCTCCCTGTAGATGCAAGTCGGTTCTTTGACCAGAACGGTCAGCCCAGCGAGGTCGCTCGCCGCGATGCTGTCCTGCTCGGCCAAAGGATGATTCACGGGCAGCATAACCCCTAATCGTTCCTCGAGCAGCGGCTCGAATTCCAGCATGAGATTCGCCGGCGGAGCCGAGCATAGGCCGAAGTCCAATTCGCCGGCTCGAACCCTGTCCAAGATCGATTTGCTGCCGCCCACTTCCATCGTTAACGCCACTTTCGGACGCGCCCTGTAAAAGTCGGCGATAACGGCCGCCAGCCCCTGGCTGGCGATGGGCTCGATGGCCGCGAAACGAACGGAGCCGTCGTCGCCCGTCGCGATATCGGAGACGGTCTGCCTCATGGCCCCGATCGATTTCAGCAGCACCGCTGCCTCCTGATGCAGCCAGCGGCCGGCCTCGGACACGATCACGCGCTTGCCGTCGCGCACGAATAACGATACGCCGAGATCGGCTTCGAGACGCTGAATCTGGAGGGTTACCGTAGAAGGCGCAAATTGGAGCTCCTCGGCAGCTTTCTGAAAATGGCCAAGTCGCACGCAAGCTTCGAAGGTTTTGAGCGCTCGAAGATCCATTGTCATCACCTTTGATTTAAGTTTTATGAACGATTTATTCATATAATTCAATTTTACAAAACTTCCCTACAAATTTACACTAGGGTCATCAAATTTTTTTAGGGGAAGATGGGCTATGGGTACGAAATCGGCATTCAGTTGGATCACGCTATGGGCATCGCTTATGTTTGTCGTCATTCTCGGTTTCTCCCGCCTCTCCTATGGCATGTTCTTGCCAGGCATACAGAGGGAAATCGGGGGGAGCTACAGTCAATTGGGCATATTGGGCACGGTCAACTTTATCGGGTATTTGGTCGGTACCTTGTGCCTTTCTCCCTTCATCTCGCGGTTCCCGGATTGCAAGCCGATTCTCAATCGCATCACGTGTTTCCTGCTCGGATTGGCCATGATCGGCTCGGCTAGCAGCCAGCATTTCATTCAGCTCGGACTTTGGCGGTTCGTGATCGGCTTGTTGTCGGCCATCGCCACGGTGCTCGTCCTGTCCATTGCCATGGATGCCGTCCGACCTGTCGAACGAGGCGCGGCGTCGGGTCTCATCTGGCTGGGGGGTTCCGCCGGCATTCTGGTGACGGGCGTATTCGCCCCCTTTGCCATCGACCCTTCGCACGTGGAGGGCTGGCGGTATGCGTGGACGGCCATGGGGGTGTTCGGCGTCATCGCCGCATTCGGTTTCGAGTGCGTCACAAGAACAAGCAAGCGCGGATCCGCGCCTATGCCCTCAAGTGCGGAATCGAGTCCGCGAGACCGTGAGCGCATCAATGTGTACCGTCTTCTGTTGCATCCGAAGAAGCTGCTCTTCTTAATCGGTTCGTATTTCTTCTTCGGCTGGGGCTACATCATCTATTTCACGTATCTGATTCCTTATCTGGTGAGCAAAGGTATTCCGTCTCTCGATGCCGGGTTGGTCTGGTCGGGGATAGGAGCCGCGGGGTTATTCAACGGATGGATCGGAGGAAAGGCGATCGACCGCTGGCCGAGCGGCTATACGCTTGCGGTGGGGTTAACGCTGGGGACGATCGGCGTGTTCGGCGTGACCACCGGCAATATGATTTGTACGGCAGTGGGCGCCGTTACGATTGGGCTGGTCTCCTTTATCACCCCTCCGCTGATGACGACCGCGCTTCTTCGGCGCCATGTCCCTCATCATGCCTATGCGGCATGCCTCAGCCTGGCCACGGCCTGTTTTGCTTCCGGGCAGATTATAGGTCCGATCGTTGGAGGCGCCGCGGTTGGAAGGTACGGCCTGCAGTTCGGGGTCGCGTCCAGTGCGATTTTCATGGCGATCGCCGCCGTGCTGGCTGGCATCCATGGACAAATACAGCGGCGACAAGAAAGAGAACAACGATATGAAATAGAACAACGACAAGAAAGACAACACCGACAAGAAATAGAACACCGACAACAAAGCCAACAACGGCTAGACAGCCAAGGTTTTCCCCATGGCGGTTAATGATAAGCATAACCATGACAATAGCTGTCACTATTAACGATTATGATGGGTCTGTGGAGATTACAAATGAACCAAGAGGAGTGACTACGATGGTACATGCCAGTCCTAACGATTTGCCGGTAAGGAAGTTTTTTCACTCGGGCAAGCTGCGGCTTTCGTACCTTGATTTTGGCGGGGATCGCGAACGAGTGCTCCTTATGCTGCATGGGTATATGGCTAATGCGAGATCTTTCTCGGAGTTGGCCGTGCGGTTCAACGATTGGCGGGTCATTGCGCTCGATCAACGAGGACACGGCTGGAGCGACCACTCTCCCAGCGACTACGCAAGAGAGGATTACGTGAACGATATTCTGCATTTGATCCAATCGGAGCTTGGGGGGCAGGCAGTCACGATTCTCGGGCATTCCTTGGGCGGGCTGAATGGGTATCAATTCGCGGCGCGTTATCCGGAATTGGTGCAAGCCGTTATCGTTGAGGATATCGGGGCGGAGATTAACGCCGATTTCTCCTTCGCCGACAAGCTTCCGTTCCGGTCGGCTTCCTTAAAGGAGCTGCGAGCCTCGCTTGCAAGCGCAGGGCTGCGGACCATCGATTATTTTGCGGAAAGCGTGCTGGAGGATGAACGCGGCTGGGGATTCCGGACGGACCTGAAGGGACTGCAAGTATCCGTTCCCCAGTCCAATGGGGTGTGGTGGACGGATTGGTTGGGCTCCAGCTGCCCGATTCTGCTTATTCATGGCGGGAAGAGCTTCATTCTGGATACCGAACAGGCAAGACGGATGGAGGCGCGAAGACCGGGTACGAAGCTGATCGTGTTCGAACAATGCGGTCATGGTGTCCACGCCGAGGATTTGAACGGTTATTATCGCGCGGCGAACGATTTTCTAACGGGACTGAACTAAGGAGGAGATGACACGATGTATTGCACAATCGAAGATATGATCGCGGAGTGGAAGCGGGAAGCCGGGCTGACGCAGAAGATCTTGGACAGCTTGACCGATGAGGCGCTCTCGCAGCAGGTTTATCCCGAGGGGCGCACGATGGGCAGGATCGCATGGCATTTCGTATCGAATATTCCGGATTATTTGATAGAATTCGGCGTCTCGATCGCGAAAGTGCCGCATTCGAACGATGTGCCGCCCGCCAAGGAAATCGCGGACGTGTTCACGGCGGTAAGCGCTCAGGTCGTCAGTGCGCTTCAAGCGCAATGGACGGACGATACGTTGACGCATACCCAACGAGCGTTCGGAAGAACGGAATCCAACGCGACGATCTTTATGGGATTGATCAAGCACATCGTTCATCATCGGGGCCAGGTTACGGTGCTGATGCGCCAAGCGGGGCTGCTTATTCCAGCCGTATACGGTCCCTCCAAGGAGGGATGGGAGAAAATGGGCGTGACGCCGCCGCTTTGAGGGCTCGGCAAGGACGATGATGACAAGCCCCGCCGTCACAAACCGATTCCGTTAATCGTCATGTACGTATCCGTCTGGAGAGGAATGATGTACATGACGCACAATAGCAGCGAGACCGCGTGGGATGTGGTCGTTATCGGAGCGGGGGCGGCGGGATTAACGGCCTCCATCTACCTGGCACGGGCAGGCAAGTCCGTGCTTCTGCTTGAGAGAGGCACGCATGTCGGAGGCCGTGCCGCTTCCACGGAGATGGCGGCTGCGCGCGTGAATATGGGTGCGCATGCGCTCTATAGAAGCGCGCTTACCATTTTAGAGGAAGTAGGCGTCAAGCCTGCAGGAGCGGCTGCGAAACCACAAGGCCTGCTCCTATTCAAAGGCGCAAACGGCAAGAGCAAGGCTGTGCCGCTATTGCAATTATTGCTCGGATCGTTCCTGTCGTTTCGCGAGAAAATGCAGTTGATCCGTTTCTATGGCCGCATTCGCAAGGAAGATGCCTCCGCCCTGCATGATGTCACGCTTCAGGCCTACTTGGACGCCCATATCACCAGTCCTCGCGTGCGCAGCGCAGTGGGCGCGCTCGTGCGCGTATCCACCTACTGCGAGGCTCCTGACCGGATAAGCGCCGGAGCCGTGATCGAGCAGCTGAAACAAGCTCAGGTCTTGTATATCGACAGAGGTTGGCAGACGATCGTGAACGATCTGGCGGATCAAGCGAAGCAGGCAGGGGTAACGATCCGCACAAGCGCGCCGGTCAAGGAAATTGCAGGCAGCAATCCCAGCATGACCGTCACGCTCAAGGACGGGGAACGATTGATGGCCCGCCATGTGATCGCTACCGCCGGGCCGGCGGACACGATGGCGCTCCTCCAACCCGCGCTTAGCCCGAAGGAAGCCGCCGTTTATCAGCAGCTCGTTCCGGTGCATGCCGCCTGCCTGGATCTCGTCGTAAACGGGATGCCGCAGCCCAAAGTGAAGTTTGTTTTAGGCGCGGATTATCCGTGGTATTACTCGAATCATTCCGCCGTCGCGACGTTCTCCGATCATCCGGCGCATGCGGTCATCCATGTCATGAAGTATTTGACCCCGGGGGATAACTCGGATCCCAAGCAGGATGAACGGGAGCTTGAAGGCTTCCTCGATACCGTTCAGCCGGGATGGCGCAAGCACGTCGTTCAGCAGCGCTTCCTGCCGCATATGACAGTCTCGCACGGCCTCGTCGCGGCCGCGAACGGCGGACTCCCGGGCAGACCAGGGCCTGCAGTCGATGGCCGGCCGGGATTATACGTATGCGGCGATTGGGTCGGAGCATCCGGGATGCTGCTTAACGCTTCCTTGGCCAGTGCCAAAGAAGCGGCAAGTGGTATACTGGCATGGAACGATACCGTTAAGGAAGGGATGCACCGTGGAGCTTGATTCCGTATATAAGACGTACAGACCGCTTCTTCTCTCCATCGCGTACCGCATGCTGGGGTCAGTCACGCATGCCGAGGATTTGGTGCAGGACGCGTTCGTAACGGTACAGCAGCAGGACATCCATCAAGAGGGCGGTTCCGTCCGCAACCTGAAGTCGTATTTGTGCAAAATCGTGACGAACCGCTGTCTCGATTATTTGAAATCCGCACGGAAGAAAAGGGAAGTCTACGTCGGACCTTGGCTGCCTGAGCCTCTCGTGCAGAGCTACGAGCTCCGCCCGGGCGCTGCCGCGGGACAGGATCCACTCCAACGGATCGTCCTCGAGGATACGATATCGTACGCCTTCCTCGTCTTGCTGGAGAGGCTGACCCCGATCGAACGGGCCGTATTCATTCTGCGGGAGGCCTTCGAGTTCGAGTATCGCGATATCGCGGACTTCGTCAACAAAACCGAGCTCGGCTGCCGCAAAATCTACAGTCGCCTCAAAGCTAAAATCCAAGAAGATCGGCCGCAGTCGGAAGCATCGGCCAGCGAACGGTCCGAGCAGCTCGTCCTGCAATTTCTCCATGCGACGGCTACCGGCGACATGGAAGGGCTGTTCGCGATGCTCGCCGACGACATCGTGCTGTACAATGACGGCGGCGGCAAAGTATTCGCGGCGGTCAGACCGATTATATCGAGCCAGCGCGTACTTGCATTTATCCAGGGGCTCGCGTCCAAGGCGAATGGCTTGGGCAGCATGAAGCTGGTCAAGATCAACGGACAATTGGGCGTTGTGCTTAGCAACCCTTCCGAGACGTATCCGACGATCGTCAGCCTGGAGCTGCAAGACGGCCGCGTGCAGCGAATGTATGTCCTGCGCAACCCGGATAAAATGCGGCATTTGAATTTGAGCGCTTTAAGTTGAATAAGGAGCAGTAGACAATGGCCATTCCGACCGGGGATGGCCTTTTCAATTTGCTATTATTCCGCTCTCCCAAGCATGAAGAATTTGCTTGCGAGGCAACAATCTTTCCGGTGGACTTATGCATAGCCGCTCTTTATACTTTGTCGAGGAAGGAAGTGACCCGGTCTATGTACCAGCTCATCATCTTTTCGCCAGAGCGAACCCATTCATACATTCAATGGGCCTCGGGCGAATAGCATATTATTCTACGTTGCGCATCATGTCAGCGCTGAACGAAATCGTGGATTCGCTTTTTCCCCGGGGTACCGCCTGGAGGAGAAAACATGAAACAAGAAATGCGAAAATGGCCGGTCATTCTGGCCGTGCTGCTAGGAACGTTTACGGTTATTTTAAATACGAGCCTGCTTAATCCGGCCTTGCCTGCTTTTGCGGAACGATTTCAAGCGAATGAATTAGTCGTCGGTTGGGTGATTAACATCTATGTACTGGTCATGGGCCTCACGCTCCCGCTAACCGGGTATTGCAGCAGACGCTTCGGTTCCAAGAAGGTGTACTTGGCAGGCCTGGTCCTGTTCCTGATTGGTTCCGCAGCAGCAGCGGCGGCCGGGAACCTGGCGGCGCTTATTGCGTGCAGAGGACTGCAGGGATTCGGTGCGGGACTGTTGACGCCTTTGTCGATTACGCTTATTTTCGCGGCCGTCCCCGCCGAAGAAAGAGGGATTGCAACCGGAATTTGGGGCGTGGTCAGCATGCTGGCCCCGACAATCGGTCCCACCGTGGGCGGTTTGATTATCGATCATGGGGAGCCCGGGCTGTTGTTCTTGATTAACCTTCCTACGGGAATCGTCGGATTGATCATGGGCGCATGGTTTCTGAAGCCCTCGGCTGCCGAGGCAGCACGAACATCTCCGTTCGATGCAAAGGGATATGCATATTTATCGGCCGGCATCGGATTGTCTCTGTATGCGCTTGGGGCCATGAATACGATGGAGCAGGTCATGAATCTGTTTCATTGGGGACTGCTGGGCGCTGGAATAGCCTGTATGCTGCTATTTGTGGCAGGACGGCGGAACAATGCGCACGCCTTATTGAAGTTGTCCCTGCTGAAAATCAGGCAGTTTCGGATGGCCACGATCGTAACGACTTCGATCGCCATCGGTTATTATTTATCATTCTTCCTGATCCCGATCTTGATGCAAAACGTCTATCATTACAGTGCGACGACGACCGGACTGCTGTTTATTCCCGATGCGGTGATGACCGGACTATTCATGCTGGCGGGCGGCAAACTGCTGGACCGAAAAGGCGCGAGGGGCGTCGTTGCCTGGGGCTTGGCGATAACGGGAGTAACGACAGTGCTGCTCGGGTGTTTAACTCCCCGCACGCCGTTCTGGTGGGTCACCTTGCTGATGGCCATACGCGGAGCCGGGTTCGGGCTGTCCAGCATTCCCGCCACTACCGCCGGAATGGGAGCTTTGCCGGAGAACGACCTGGTAGAAGGATCCGTATTGAATGATCTGGTCGAGCAGCTCGCGGCTGCCGCGGCGATCGTCATTTGTCTGGTCGCCTTCGTCACATGGAGAGGCGTATCCGTGGCCACTCGGCATCTTTCCTTGGAAGCAGCGAGCTTGAAGGCGGCTAATGGCTTGTTCCTCTTGCTTGGAATACTCGTCGTCATCATGGTGCTTCCGTTCTGGTGGGTTTCTTCCGCGAAAGCCGGTGCCGTAGCACGAGAAGCCGATCAATAAAGCGAAAAGCCTTATGATGGCCGCGAGAATCGCAGCCTTCATAAGGCTTTTTTTGTTGGTTTATTCTCGCGGAACCTTCATGCGTAAGCTGGCCTCGCGTTTTGGATAGGCTTTTAGAAATAAACGGTGTATGCTGAAAATATGATGATGCGGAAGAGGAGTGTTCGTTGATGACGCAGCAAGTCAGGAATCCCAAGGTGGACGGCTTCATAAGGAAAGCGAAGCAATGGAAAGAAGAATTCGAGCTGCTCCGAAATATCGTGCTGGACTGCGGGCTGGCCGAGGATATCAAGTGGATGCATCCTTGCTACATGTACGAGGATAAGAACATCGTGTTGATCCATGGGTTCAAAGAATATTGCGCGCTCCTGTTCCACAAAGGCGTCCTGTTGAAGGACAAGCATGGTATCCTCATTCAACAAACGGAGAACGTACAGTCGGCGCGCCAGATTCGATTCAAGAACGCGCAAGAAATCGTCGACCTGGAACTCACCATAAGAGCCTATATCTACGAAGCGATCGAGGTCGAGAAAGCCGGCCTGGAGGTCGAATTCAAGAAGCCGACCGAATTCGCCGTATCCGAGGAGTTTCAAGCGAAGCTAGACGAGGTCCCTGAATTGAAGACGGCTTTCGAAGCGTTGACGCCGGGACGGCAAAGAGCCTACCTGCTTCATTTCTCGGAGCCGAAGCAATCCAAGACGCGTACGGCAAGGGTGGAGAAATACATGCCGCACATCCTTGATGGAAAGGGACTGAATGATTAGAGGAAGAAGAACAGGATCGTGAACGGATGAATATCAATATATATGGATGGTATTTATTACCTGAAGGAAAGCGCTCCGTGGCGCGGTACGAGGGTTTGCGGCAGTAGACAAGGATGTAGTATACTCGAACTAAGTATATACAAGGAGGTGAAGGTAGGATGAATCGGGAGTATGTGAATAATCAAGTAAGCCGGCTGCCCATCGCGATGGCTGGCATCGTTCATGGTTTTGCTCAAGACGCGAGAACTCTGTCTTTTTCTAACCATACGATTTCACAACTCGCGAAGAGGCTCCTACCTTAACCTGAACGGATCGAACCGGAGAGGACGTAGGGATTTTTCCCTGCGTCCTTTTTATATGGGTCTATAGAGAGCGGTAGGGCCTCCAAATTAGGAGGAACCCTCATGTTAACGATAAATTGCCAACGCGTCAAAAAATACAATGCCGCCCAGCTTGTGCTGGAAAACGTCACCTTCGAGCTCCATCACGGCGAGAAGGCGGGGCTTGTCGGCCGCAACGGTTGCGGCAAGACGACGCTGCTGCGCATGCTTGCCAAGCTGGACAGCCCGGACGAAGGATCGGTAGCTGTCCGGAAGAACGCGCGCATCGGCTATCTCCAGCAAGTTCCGAGCTTGGAAGCCGCCATGACGGTCCGCGACCTGCTGGTGGCGGGCTTCCAGGACTTGATTGAATGCCGGGAGCGGATGACGGGGATCGAATCCGAGATGTCGTCGCCGGACCTGAGCCCGGAACATTTGGAGTCCCTGCTTGCGGAGTACGCGAAGCTGCAGGAACGCTTCGAGCGGGACGGAGGCTACGAGCTCGAGGCCCGGATCGATCAGGTTGCCGAAGGCTTGCGCATCCCCCGGGAGTGGTATGCGAGGGAATACGCGTCGCTGTCCGGCGGGGAGAAGACGAAGGTAGGCCTCGCCTCGCAGCTGCTGCGGGAGCCTGAGCTTCTGCTGCTCGACGAGCCGACGAATCATCTCGACATGGGTGCCGTAGAGTGGCTGGAGGAATTTCTGCTGAAGTATGCGGGCGCATGCCTGATCGTATCGCATGACCGCTACTTCCTCGACCGGGTCGTCACTAAGATCGTGGAGCTCGAGGACGGGGAGTCGACGGTGTTCCATGGCAACTACTCCAGATACACGAAGGAGAAGGAAGAGCTGATCCTCCGCCAGTTCGCGGATTACCAGGAGCAGCAGAAGAAGCTCAAGAAAATGCGCGAGACGATCAAGCAGCTGTTGGAATGGGGGAGAATGGGCGATAACGGGAAATTCTTCCGCAGGGCGGCCAACATGCAGCGAGCGCTCGACCGGATGGAGAAGCTGAAGCGACCTCCGGTCGACCGCAAAGAGGCGGAGTTCGAGCTGCGGCCTTCCGAACGGTCCGGCAAACAAGTCGTCGTCTTGCATGACGTGGAGAAGCGATTCGGGACGAAAGCGGTCTTGGGCGGAGTGACGGGAGAGCTTCTCTATGGCGAGAAGGTGATGCTGATCGGCGACAACGGTTCCGGCAAGTCGACTTTATTGAAGCTTATTCTTGGGGAGGACACTGCGGACAGCGGAGAAGCGCGGCTCGGTTCGAGAGTCGAAGTCGGCTATCTCGCGCAGCAGCAGCTCCCCGAGCATCCGGAACAGTCCGTGCTGGGCTACTTCCGAGGGGAAGCCGGGATGGAGGAAGGCGAAGCCCGCAATCGGCTGGCGGCTTACCTGTTCTACGGCGCGGATGTTTTCAAGCCTGTCGGCCTGCTGTCCGGCGGGGAATGGACGCGTCTGAGGCTGGCGCTGCTCGTGCTGCGGAAGCCGAACCTGCTCATTCTGGACGAACCGACGAACCATATGGACATCGCGTCGAGGGAGGCGCTCGAGGAAGCGCTGGAGGATTATCCGGGTACGATTCTGATCGTGACGCACGACCGGTATCTCATCAACCGGCTGGCGCAGAAAATTTGGGAGCTGGACCTTGGACGTCTCGGCGTCTACCTGGGCAGCTTCAGCGAATACAGGACGGAGAGCGGGCGGAGGAAGGCCCTGGCCGCTGCCGGCGAAGCGGAAGAGCGTCGCCGATCACGGCCGGAGCCGAGCCGTGCGCCGTCGATCAGCGCGCCTAACGAGAAGAGCGGCCGGGACAGCACAAAGCTTGAAGCCGAAATCAAAGAGACGGAGCGACGGCTGGCCGAGCTTGACGCTGCGCTCTATGAGGAGACGGAGCAGGGTGCGGAACCGGCATCTCTAACCGAGCGCATGGAGAAGGCTTGGTCGGAGAGAGAAGCGCTTCAGGAGAAGCTGGATCGGCTGATCGAGCAGTGGATGGCGGAGCAGGGAGAATGATAGCTAAGGTGCAGTTCCTCGCGGTTTGACGAGGCTGCGCCTTTTTTTTTCGTGCCGACTTTCAAGTTTCGCGAAGAGTGGTTATCCTAGTGTTGTGAACGGCCAAGCAACGAATAGAAACCAATCGATGGAAAAGGAAGTGAGGAAAATCGCATGATCAACGCGGCACACATTATTCTTTACAGTTCAGACGCTGAGGCGGACCGTGTGTTCATCCGGGATGTGCTCGGATTAGCCGGCATCGACGCCGGAGGCGGCTGGCTGATCTACAAACTGCCTCCTGCCGAGATCGCCGTGCATCCTACGGATGGGCCAAGCAAGCAGGAGTTCTATTTTATGTGCGAGGACATCGAGGCCACGCTGAAGGAGTTGACCGCCAAGGGCGTCACGATCTCGGAGCCGATCAGCGACCAGCGCTGGGGGCTGCTTGCTTCCATCAAGCTGCCGAGCGGTGCCGATCTTCCCATCTACCAGCCGCTCCATCCGACAGCCTATAATTTGAAGGGTTGAGTTGAAGCCCGATGGGCTTGTAATAATCAGAGCAGGCCATCCCGCCAAGCAAAGCCTGACTGCCGATCAACTGCGCGAAGCCGCCGATCGCGTGTTGAGCCGTCCCTCGTTCAAGCAGGCGGCCGCCGCCGTGGGGGAAGCCCTTCGCCGAACGGGCGGGTACCGTCAGGCCGTCGATGAAGTAATTGCTTTTAATTTCAATCGTCACGCAGCTAGTTAAAACGAAACATAGCGAGAGGCCATCCGACAAAGGGTGGCCTTTTTGGCGTTATGCGTTGTTCGATCTCGGATATGACAATATCTTCGGCGGGCACACTAGTTAAATCGCATCCTAAAAAAATTTTTGACCGCAATGAAAAATAAGAGCGCGCTCAGTTGTATTACAAGTGAAAGGAGGTGCTGAGGTGTACAATTCATATGAGCTCAATGAATCTGTACGAAAGGCCTTGGAGCTATACTCTCAAAGCATGATAAAAATTGCCTTTGCCTACTTGAAAAACACAGCGGATGCGGAAGAAGTGACGCAGGAAGTGTTCCTCGCTTACTTGCAGAAACGGCCCGTATTCGAGAATAGCGAGCATGAAAAAGCGTGGCTGATTCGCACGACGATCAATAAAAGCAAAAACATGCTGAAAGCCGGTTGGTTCAAAAGCAGAAATCCAGTTCCCGAGGACCTGAGCTACCTCCCCAGAGAAGAAAGCGAGGTTCTGCAGGCCGTGCTTGCTCTGGACAAGAAATATCGCATTCCGATTCATCTGCACTACTACGAGGGTTATTCGATCCAGGAAATCGCGGAGATCCTTCAAGCCAAACCCGCTACGGTCGGGACATGGCTGGCCAGAGGACGGTTTATCCTGAAAGAACAGATTGGAGGCCAGGGGGATGAAGAAGTCGTTATATAAATCCGCAATGGACCGTTTGAAAACAAGCGAAGATTTCAACGAAGCCACTTATGAGAAGTTGATGTCGGAGATGGATAAGACAACGCAAACCCATACAAATACAAGCAATCAAAAGGAGAGAGTGAAAATGGAAAACGTAATGAAAAGAAAGCTAACAGGTTGGACAGTCGGAATTGCAGCAGCAGCAGTATTATCGGTTGGGGTATTCTCGATGCTGCCGCATTCGGCGACGCCTACGGCGCCTCCAACGACCAATGTAGGCACGAAGCCGCCGATCATGGGTAAAGTGGCCGTCAATATCGATGGCGTGATCTCCGAAGTGAGCGCGGACGGCAAGAGCTTCAAGGTCGGCGATCTGTGGGTAACGGTAACGGATCAAACGGCGATGGGCAGCAAAGAACCTACGGCGGCGAAGCCGACGGAAGAATTGCTGGGCAAAGAGTTCAAAGTAGGCAACACGGTATCGGGCTTCACTTCCCAGGATATCAGCACCGGCAAGGTGACTGCAGACGTGATCTATAACAACATCGCGCCTCAGAAGGACGCGGCTTCGAACACGGCGATTAAAGGCAAAGCCGTAGCCAATATCGACGGCCAAATCACGGAAGTAAGCGCGGACGGCAAGAGCTTCAAGGTTGGCGATCTGTGGGTAACGGTAACGCCGGACACGCAACTCGGCATCGATGGTCCAACGGCTGCGGCACCATCCGAAGAGCTGCTGCAGAAAGAATATAAAGTCGGCAACTTCGTATCCGGATTTACGTCCGAAGACGTTAGCACGGGTAAAGTGAATGCAACGCGCATCTACAACAACTTTGCTCCGCAAAAGTAATCGAAGCACGGCTGCCGGAGCGCCATGTGATTCATAGGCTGGCGGCAGATTAGAATCAGAGTACGGAGGAAGAACCCTTTGCATGCAGGGGTTCTTCTTTGCGTTCGTCGTCGTTTTCTTGGCGTTCCCAAGAAAGGGGATGGCATTGCGCGGCGTAAAGGTTATTATTGACCTAGGTTAGACAAAATAATGGACAGGGATCGATTAACCTCCAAGGACAGGATAGGTTGACATGACAGTTGATCATAAACAGCGTTACCGCTTCAGCGAAGCGCCGATCTGGAATATGCAGCGCACGTACTATGAAGAATTGGGCTTGCAAGCATGGAACAATGACCAAATTCCTCAGTATGCGACAAGCAATCCCCTAATTGCCGGGGCGTATGCGGAAATGATATTCGGGTTTCTTCAAGATCGGGCCAATAAGGAGGATCACGCCGCGGCCGTTCAAATCGTGGAGCTTGGCGCGGGAGCGGGTCGATTCGCTTTCCATGTGATCCATGAGCTAAGCCGGTTGATCGACTATGCGGGGATCGACCTGCCTTCGTTTCGATATATCATGACGGATTTGGCGATGAGCAATGTGTTAGCTTGGAGGGAGCATCCCGCGCTGCAATCTTTCATTGCCCGAGGCGTGCTCGATTTCGCTGGATTCGATGCGGTGCAAGACACGGAGCTGAATCTGATCGTGTCCGGCGAAACCATTCGCAGAGGGGATCTGAAGCAGCCGATGGTCGTCGTGGCCAACTATTTCTTCGACAGCATTCCGCAAGAGCTGCTTTACGTGAAGGATGGCCGCATTTATGAAGCCGATGTGCTCATCGAATATCCGGAACGCAGCGATACCCTTCATTCCGCCGAATTGCTCGATCAGCTCTCCTTTCACTATACGCATCGGCAGGCGCCGGAATATGAGCAGGAATCGTATCCCTACCGGGATGTCATCGCGCTCTATCGGGACCAATTGGAAGATTCGCATGTTTTATTTCCGGATGCCGGATTGAATTGCTTGGCGCGCTTGAACCGGCTGTCCCAGGCGGGCATGGTATTACTTACCGCGGACAAAGGGGATCACCTGCTTGAAGACTGGACCTTCATGGAGCCGCCCGAGCTGACGCTGCACGGAAGCGCGTTTTCTCTGACGGCCAACTACCATGCGATCGAGCAGGTAATGAAGGGGAACGGCGCGCTCGCGTTATTCCCTCCGCATCATTATCGAAATATTAATGTAGGCTGTATCATCCAGGTGGACAAGCCCATGAGCTGCGTCCAGACCAGACTGGCCTATCGTCGGGTGATCGAACGTTTCGGGCCGGACGAATTTTTCAGCTTGAAGGAATGGATAGACCCCAATATCGAGGGCATGGAGCTGCAGCAGCTCGTAAGCTTCTGGCGGCTGGGCGGCTATGACGCGGAATTCTTCATGCAGAGCACGGAGCGGATCTCGAGTCTGCTCGGAGAGGCCGCGGACAAAGAACTAGAGGATATCGTCAGAGGCATTGAGATCATGTGGACGTCGTACTACGTCATGGAGCAGCGGTACGACTTGGCGCTTGAAGCCGGCTTGCTGCTGTTCGAAATGGACATGTACGCGGATTCCAAGCGGTTCCTCGAGATATCGGTACGGCAAGACCAGGAGGAGATCGTACCTACCGTCTATTATTGCCTCGCGATTTGCTGCTTCGAGATGGGCATGGAGGAAGAGGGGCTGCAGTACACGAGAGAATTAATCAAGCTCGAGCCGGATCATGAAGAAGCGTTGGCGTTGATCCACCGATTCGAGTCGGTATAAATTGGGATCGCTTTAACGAAACGGACGGCATTCTGGCGCGAATGCGGCCTAAAATAGGCAGCACGATAACCGATGGATAATTGTTAAAGCAAGCTCCGGGCCTCATCTAGTGTATAATGCTAGTAGGAAGCCTCCGCATGGACGGCGGCTGAACGAAGGAGAGCTTATGACATTCGAACAATTGCAACTTATTCCGCCTATTCTTAAAGCGTTAACCAAGGAAAATTATACGGAGCCGACGCCGATTCAAACGCAGGCGATTCCGCCGGTGCTGGCAGGCCGCGACATATTTGGCTGCGCCCAGACGGGAACCGGCAAGACGGCGGCCTTCTTGCTGCCGATTCTCCAGCAGCTGAGCGCGAAGCAGGACCGCCCGAACGGCAAGCGCGTCATTCGTTCGTTGATTCTGACGCCTACGCGAGAGCTGGCGATTCAGATTGCCGATAATTGCAAGGCCTACGGCCGTTTCTTGAATCTGCGCAGCGCCGTCATCGTAGGCGGCGTCTCGCAGAGGGCGCAGGAGCAGGAGCTCGCGCAAGGCATGGATATTCTGATCGCGACGCCGGGCCGGCTGATCGATCTGATGAATCAAGGATTCGCGGATCTGCGGCATGTGCAGATTCTGGTGCTCGATGAAGCCGACCGGATGCTCGACATGGGCTTCATTCATGACATGAAGCGGATTATCGCCAAGCTGCCTGCCAAGCGGCAGACGCTGTTCTTCTCGGCGACGATGCCCAACGAAATCAAGTCGCTCGTCGATTCGCTGCTGACCAATCCGGTGAAAATCGAGATTACGCCCGTCTCTACGACGGCGGAGCGCATTCAACAATCGCTTTACTACGTGGATAAGACGAATAAACTGCCGCTGTTGATCGACATCATGCAGGACAAATCGATCAGCAGCGCGCTCGTCTTCACCCGCACGAAACGCGGCGCGGACCGGATCGTTCGCGGCTTGACGAAGGCGAATATCACCGCGCAGGCGATTCATGGCGACAAGTCGCAGACCGCCCGCCAGACGGCGCTGAACAATTTCAAGAACGGCTCGACGCGCCTGCTGGTGGCGACGGACATCGCGGCGCGGGGCATCGATATCGATGAGCTGTCGCATGTCATCAACATCAACCTGCCGAACATTCCGGAGACGTACGTCCATCGGATTGGCCGTACGGGACGCGCCGGATTAAGCGGGATCGCGATCTCGTTCTGCGAGCACGAGGAAATTCCGTTCCTGAAGGATATCGAGAAGCTAATCAAGCAGCGGATTCCGGTGATCCAGGATCATCCGTATCCGATGTCCATGACGGCGCCTGCTCCCGTAGCAGCCGCGGCAGCCAATGTTAACCGGGCACCGTCCGGGAACGGCGCGCCGCGCGGCAATGGCGGCGGCGCTCCCCGTGGCAAAGGCGGAGGCACTCCACGCGGAGGAGCATCGGGAAAAGAAGGAAACGGCGGCGGTTCCGGCAGTAGTGCCGGCGGCAGCAAAAGCGGTTTCCGCCACCGCGGAAGACGCCCTAACGCTGGCAAGTAAGCGGGGCACGCGCTTTTTGAATCGAACGTAGAGGACATTAGAGGGGTTACCCGTATGGCGGTTCAATCGGACCGCCAGGGGTAACCCCTCTTTTTGCGTTGGCCGACAGGTGATAGGTCCTGTTCATCAAGGACAGTCTAAGGAGGAGAAGAGCAGGATTACGATCGATTCGCCATTCCTCCTGAAACGGAAGGCCGGTACCGCCGTAATACGTGATATAAGCGACGATTCGTTCAGCTATCATTTAGAAATAGCGAGGAGAGGTATTCGTGGATTCACTTTGGTTGGAGTACGCATGGGCTTTATTGATTCTTATCGGACTGGAAGGCTTGCTGTCGGCGGATAATGCCCTTGTATTGGCGGTCATCGCCAAGCATTTGCCGGAGGAACAGAAGAAGAAGGCCATCAATTACGGGATTCTGATGGCATTTGTTTTCCGCTTCGCGGCTTTGTTTGCGATTTCCTTCATCGCGAACGTCTGGCAAATTCAAGCGATCGGAGCCGCTTACCTGCTGTACCTGGGGTTAAAGCACATCATCCAAGCGCGTTTCGGCAAGAAGAACGAGGATATTCATAAGGACGTCAAGAAAGATGCGGCCGGAAAAGCATTCTGGCCGACCGTCGGGAAAATCGGCCTTGCGGATCTCGCGTTTGCGATCGATTCCATTCTTGCGGCAGTCGCGCTGGCGCTGGGTCTCCCGGATTCGCCGCTTGGCGATTTCGGCGGCATGGACGGCGGAAAATTCCTGATTGTCCTGCTTGGTGGAATCGCGGGACTCGTCCTGATCAAATTCGCGGCAACATGGTTCGTCAAGCTGCTCGCGGAGCGGCCGGCACTCGAGACCACGGCGTATGCGATCGTGGCATGGGTCGGCGTGAAGCTCGCCGTCATTACGCTAGCCCATGAAGATATCGCGGCGCTCGACCATGAGTTCCCGCATAGCACCGCCTGGACCCTGATCTTCTACGGTGTCTTGATCGCCATTGCCGTTATCGGGTGGTTTACGCCTTCGAACAAGAAACAAGTGCAAGCGGACGCGAACTAAAGCCGTATACGATCATGGGTTGCGAAATCGCGATGCGGCATGGTACGATCGTTAAAACCAAGCATTATACTGTGATAAAGCAGAATAAACGCGAACAAGCTCGAACAAGCATAAGCAAAAGATAACAACCGATAGAGGCTTTTCACGCAACGTGAAGGGTCTCTTTTCTTATTTCGAACAATCGGGGAGGCGACGGATATGAGAGAATTCGAACACGAATTCGCGGAGAGCCTGTACTATACGGCCTCGGAATTCGAGAAGAAAGGCGGGATCTGGCCCATTCGCGCTGGCAGGAATCAAGCGAAGCCGGGTTATTCCATCGGGCCGAAGATCATCGAGTGCTACTCGATTCATTTTGTCGTGGCGGGGGCCGTCGAATTCGAATTCAAAGACGGCGCGGTGACGCTCGAGGCCGGCGACTTGTTCTGCCTGTATCCTCACCACAAATACCGATATGAGCTCAACAAGAGGGAAGTCGCGCAGCTGCGCATGTACTGGCTTGCCTTCAACGGTACGCAGGCGCCATATCTGCTGGACCGTCTCGGCATAAGCCGCGAGAAGCCGTACCTCCGCAGTCGGTTGACGCCGGAGACGGAAGCGGAGCTGCAGGAGATGCTGCGCTTCATGCGGAGTGGGAACGCCGGCGAAGAGTACCACTTGTCGGCGTCTATTTATCGCGTATTCGGAGCGCTGCACGACACGTCGGCTTGCGCGCAGACGGACACGGGCGAAGAGAAATGGACGGCTAGAACGCTTAATCATATGCACACGCACTACATGGAAGGCATTACGGTCGCGGACGTCGTGCGGGTGGCCGGCGTTCATCGCTCTCATTTGTACAGCGAGCTGACGCGCCTAACGGGTATGGGTCCGCAGCAATACCTGACGAAGCTGCGCATGGAACGGGCCGCCGAGATGCTGAAGCTGCGGGCGTACAGCATCACGGAGATCGCTTTGTCGCTGGGGTACCCGGATCTGTACTCCTTCTCGCGCGCCTTCTGCAAGCATTACGGGACGCCGCCCAGCCGATATCCTCATGACCAGGACCCAACAAAATGACAATTGCTGACTAGACATCGTGATATTTTATTCCCCGAAATATCCGATTAAGATAGAGTCATGCCAATAATCCACAGTAAATAGGTATGAATAATAAGCAAACTTTTTGCGCATTCGTTCGCAATTCGAGAGGGGGAACCTGTCCATGTCGCCAAGCGGAGGAATTGTCCGATTCGCGCGGTCCGCTAGCAGAAATCGCTGGCTTTATCTCATGCTGCTGCCGGGCGTGGCCTACTTCATCCTCTTCAAATATTTGCCGATGTGGGGCATTCTGCTCGCCTTCAAAAACTATCAGCCGTTTCTCGGATTCGGAGGCAGCGAGTGGGTCGGGTTCGCGCATTTCGAGCGGTTGTTCGACGATCCGAGCTTCCCGAGGCTCCTTCGGAACACGTTCGTGCTCGCGATCTATAACATCGTCTTCTTCTTCCCGCTGCCGATCGTGCTCGCTTTGCTGCTGCATGAAGTCCGGAAGGCGGCCTTCAAGCGATGGGTGCAGACGATTATTTACTTGCCGCACTTCATGTCCTGGGTCGTCGTCGTCGGCATCGTGTACGTTCTCTTCACGACGGAGGACGGGACGGTTAATTCGCTCCTGGAAAGCTGGTTCGGCGTCAAGTTCGAATTTCTGACGAGCTCGGCATGGTTCCGCACGATGATTACGTCCGAGGTCGTCTGGAAGGAAACCGGATGGGGCACGATCATCTTCCTCGCGGCGCTCGCCGGCGTGGACCCGCAGCTGTACGAGGCGGCGAGAATGGACGGCGCCAGCCGGCTTCGGCTCGTCTGGCATATCTCGCTGCCGGCGATGCGTTCGGTCATCGTCATCCTGCTGATTCTGCAGCTGGGCAAGTTCATGGACAACGGCTTCGAACAGATCTTCCTCATGCTCAACGCCACGAACAGCGACGTCGGAGAGGTGTTCGACACCTACGTCTACCGGGTCGGCATTACGACGGGACAGTTCAGCTACAGCACCGCGGTGAACGTGTTCAAGTCGGTCATCGGCCTCGCGCTCGTCGTCTCGTCGAACCAGTTGGCGAAGCGCTTCGGGGAACGAGGCATCTACTAATCCCGCAATTGAGGTGAAACCGCTATGCCGAACGGACGCGGAACGCTCCGCTTCAACTTGTACGATACCGTCGTTTATGCGCTGCTGCTGCTGATGACGCTCGCGACGCTCATCCCGGTGCTGCTCGTCCTGGGAGGATCGTTCGCTTCGACGAAGGAGCTGCTCGAGAAAGGAGTCGTGTTCTTCCCGACGCAATTCTCGCTGGACGGCTACAAGTATATTTTCTCGACGTCGACCTTCTCGCACAGCCTGCTCGTGACCGTCTGGATTACGGTGCTCGGCACGGCGATCAATCTTATGATGACCATTCTGACGGCGTATCCGTTGTCGAAGAGCGAGCTGAGGGGCCAGAAGCTCGTCATGATGCTCATCGTGTTCTCGATGATATTCAGCGGCGGCATGATCCCGACTTATCTCGTCGTAAAATCGTTCGGCTTGCTGGACACGTATTGGTCGCTCGTCGTTCCCGGCGCCGTCAGCGCCTTCAACCTGATCGTCATCCGGAACTTCTTCCAGCAGCTGCCCGACGGGCTGGAGGAATCGGCCAAGATCGACGGCTATAACGATCTGCAGATTCTCGTCCGGATCGTGCTTCCGCTGTCGATGCCGATTATCGCGACGTTCGCGCTGTTCTACGCGGTCGGGCATTGGAACACGTACTTCAATGCCATTCTGTACATCAACGATTCGACGAAATGGCCCATCCAAGTGCTGCTTCGGCAAATCGTGATTTTGTCCATGGGCGGGATCGGAGATTCCAACGCGTTCGACGTGAACTTCGTGCCGCCGGCGCAGACGGTGAAGCTGGCCGCGATCGTCGTGGCGACGGCGCCCGTGCTGCTTATCTATCCGTTCCTGCAGCGGCACTTCACGCAAGGGATGATGCTCGGCGCGATGAAAGGGTAGCCGGCTCGACCAGAAGCTCGACCAGAGGCTCGATCAGACAGGCTTTCAAGAGGGAAGAAGAGAATGTAAGGGAGAGAAAACCGATGAAAACAGCATGGAAACGCAAGTCGCTCGGCGTGACCGCCGTGTTCGCCCTGACAGCCGCGCTTCTCGCGGGCTGCGGCAGCAACAACGGCAACAATAACGGAGAAGGGGCATCGACCCCGCCGGCCAATGCACCGCAGAATGAGTCGGCGACTACGAACGATCCGGCCCCGCAGGGCGAGCCGCTGCCGATCAGCCTGATGATTCCGTACTGGAATCCGGAGGCTCCGAAGGCGGACAGCGAGGTGTTCCAGCAGCTGCAGACCTTCACGAACACGAAGCTGAACGTATCCTGGGTGCCGGCAAGCTCGTACAACGATAAGTTGAACGCGCTGATCGCGTCCCAGGACGTGCCGCAGATCGTCTACGTACTCGCCAACGGCAACAAAAATTCCGGACTCATCAACGCCGTGCGCTCGGGCATGTTCTGGGAAGTCGGCCCTTACTTGAAGGAGTATCCGAACCTGAGCAAGATTAGCGACGATCTGCTGAAGCAGAGCGCCATCGACGGCAAGGTGTACGGCATCTTCAAGGCGTTCCCGCAAGCCCGCGACGGCATCACCATTCGCCAGGATTGGCTGGATGCCCTTCACTTGCAGGCTCCGAAGACGCTTGACGAACTGGTCAAGGTCATGGAAGCCTTCGCGCTGCAGGACCCCGACAAGAACGGGAAGAATGATACCTACGCCATCGGATCGGGTTCGGGTATCAACGGCTTTAACAACTTCGTGCTGTTCAACGGCGGCCCGAACCAGTGGGGCACGCAGGACGGCGGCAAGCTGACGCCGAGTTTCTTGACCGACGCTTATAAGCAGACGCTCGACTTATATCGGGGCTTCTACGAGAAGAACATCATTAATCAAGATTTCCCTAGCGTCACCAATGATTTCGAGCTGTTCAACAAAGGCAAGTCGGGCATGATCATCGGCGCGCTCGATGACGTGCAGAGCCGGTACGCGGACCTGTACAAGAGCCACCCGGAGGCAAAGCTTGAGGTCGTCAGCTTAATCGAAGGACCGCAGGGCGCACGGGTACCGACGCGCGGCGTGCTCCCGCCGCAGTTCATGTTCCCGAGAACGAGCATCAAGTCGGAGGAGCAATTGAAGCAAATTCTCGGTTACATGGACAAGCTGGCCGATCCGCAGGCGCAGAATCTCCTGAAGTGGGGAATCGAAGGCGTCCATTACAAGCTGGATAACGGCAAGGCGGTCCGGACGGATGCGCAGAAATTCACGCAGGACGTGTCCCAGCTGGATTTCCTTCAGTACACGGAATACGACGCCGCAACCCCGGGAACGCTCGAGCCGGTCGTGGAGAAGGCGCTGCAGATGCAGAAGGACAACCTGCCGAACGCGATATCGAATCCGGTGCAGGCGCTTATCTCCGATACGTTCGTTCAGAACGGTCCGGAGCTCGACAAGATCATTAACGACGCCAGAACGCAATACGTGACGGGAGCACTGGACGAAGCGGGCTGGAATAAGGCCGTGGAGCAATGGCGCAAGCAAGGCGGAGACAAGGTTATCGCGGAGTACGAAGCCGAGAACGCCAAGCTGAACCCCTAATCGATTGCAGCCGACGACCCGATGAGACGATCAGCCTAATCTAGCTTTCCATGCAGACGATCAGCTAACTGACCTAGTGAAAGGAAGTGCGCGAACCGTGCCACGTAAACGTAAAAATATTTTGCTCATTACGAGCGACCAGCAGCATTGGAACACGCTTGGATTTCGTAATTCGGAGGTGTCGACGCCGAACTTGGACCGCCTCGCGGCGCAGGGGACGACCTTCAGCCGCGCCTATTGCCCGAATCCGACCTGCACGCCGACCCGTTCTTCCCTGATCACCGGCCAATACCCGAGCCAGCACGGCGCATGGACGCTCGGCACGAAGCTGTCCGAAGCGCAGCATACGGTCGGCGAGGACTTCACGGCCGCTGGCTATCGGACGGCGCTCGTCGGGAAGGCGCATTTCCAGCCGCTTGCAACCACCGAAGAATACGCGTCCAGCGAGTCGTACCCGTTGCTTCAGGACCTCGATTACTGGCGGACGTTCACCGGACCGTTCTACGGCTTCCAGCGCGTCGAGCTGGCGCGGAACCATACGAACGAAGGACATGCGGGGCAGCATTACGGAATATGGCTGGAGGATAACGGCTGCGATAATTGGCGCGATTACTTCCTGCAGCCGGCGGGTACGATGGATCCGTCGGAGAAGCATAAGTGGCGGATCCCGGAGCAGTACCATTACGACGCCTGGATTGCCGAGCGGACGAACGCGCTGCTGGCGGAATATACCGAGAACGAGGAGCCTTTCTTCCTCTGGTCCAGCTTCTTCGATCCCCATCCGCCGTATCTTGTTCCTGAGCCTTGGGATACGATGTACGATCCCGACAAGGTTACGCTTCCTGCCGTTGCTCCGGGCGAGCATGAGGCCAATCCGCCGCACTTCGGCTTGACGCAGCAGCGCGATCCGGACTTCACGGCTTACCGCGAATCGGGCAAAGGCATCCATGGGATGCATTCCCACTTGCATGACGAGCAGGAGCTGCGGAAGAACATCGCTGTTTACTATGGCATGATCAGCCTGATGGACAAGTACATCGGCACGATTCTCGATCAGCTGGAGCGGCTCGGACTTGCGGACGACACGGTCGTCGTGTTCACCTCCGACCATGGGCACGCGTTCGGTCATCACGGCCTGATCGCGAAGGGCCCTTTCCATTACGAGGATCTGATCCGCGTACCGATGATCGTCAGGCATCCGGATCAGCAGGAGCAGGGGCAAGTCTCGGACGCGCTGCAGTCGCTCGTCGATTACGCGCCGACGTTCCTCGGCCTGGCAGGATTACCGATTCCGAACGCAATGACGGGCCTTGACCAAAGCGCGGTATGGCAAGGGGAGGAGGCTCGCCTTCGGGACCATATCCTGTGCGAGAACCATCACGAGCCGACCACCATCCATTTGAAAACGTACGTGGAGGACCGGTACAAGCTGACGGTCTACTATAACCAAGAATACGGCGAGCTGTTCGACCTTCAGGCCGACCCCGGGGAGCTGCGCAACCTGTGGAGCGATCCGGAGGCGGCGGAGCTGAAGTCCAAGCTCCTGCTCCGTTACATCTGGGCGGAGCTGGGCAAGGAGCCGATGTGGATGCCTCGGGTCTCTGGGGCTTAGATGGGGAGTTAGCTTCAACTCCTATGGAGATGATCCTGTTCAGTTGTTCAGGGTCATCTCTGTGATTAAAAGATTGGATAAGGGCGCCCTTGCTGGCGGCCCTTTTTATGTGCAGGTACGGTGTCCGATCCGGCGAGACCGATGCGAGCAGGTGCCAATCATGCTATGATCGGTGATAAGACAGGAAGGAAATGGGTGTTATTGTGTCTCCCGTTGGCATGCGGGCAGCGCGAATTCGTTACAGGGGGCGAATCATGGACTATATTCGTGATTATACGATGTATGCGGCGGTGTTCGGCATGTTCAGCTTCAGCTGGTTCGGGTGGGCGCAGGAGAGGCCGAGGGACAGTTGGCGCCTCTATCTCGGGATCGCTTCCGGCTGTGCGCTTCTCGTTTGCCTGCTGGGCGTGTATTTAAGCATCAACAATTGGAATGAACCCTCGGCCTTATCGGACGATTCGTCGCTCACCGTCTATATCATCACCGTCTATGCGGAGTTTATCGTGGCCGGTATAGGGGCGTACGTATTCATTCGCAATAAGGCAAAAGAATACGTCGCGCCTTGGATCACGTTCATCGTCGGCATCCATTTTATCGGACTGGTCAACGTCTTCGACGATCCGAGCTTGTACGTGCTGGCCGGACTGCTGGTGCTGGTCTCCATCCTCGCGATGATCGTGGCGCCCCTGCTTCGGGTAGCAAGCAGCGCGATTACGGGAATCGGCTCCGGCACGTCGCTGTTTGTCTTCGCGGTGCTAGGTTTAATTCGATATTGGTCGGTGTAGCAGGCCGTGTGGAACGGTTGGAGATGATTCCCGCAACCAGGGGGTCATCTCTTTTTTTGATGCTATCGCAATATTGGCGAAAGACAAGAAATTGTCACTTACACCGCGTTTTGCGATTTTGCTATACTTCACACAGACTTAAGGGAACACCCGGAGAGGACGACACCATGAACACGGAAGCCAGGCTGCCTAGAAACGGAAAAGAAGGATTGTTGTACGGCGCGATTATATGTACGTTGACCGTATTGCTGATGACGTCATTGAATATCATGCTGTCGGCAGGGGAGTTCAATTCGAATGTCGCCAAGGAAATTGTGAAGGCATTGCCGATTATTTGGGTCATCGTGATGGTGATCGAGCCCGTCTTGATCGGACGGCTGGCGGAAAAGCTGGCTGCAGCATTCACGGCGCCTACGGACAGCTTCAATGCGCGAATCATGTTCCGCATCTTGTTCACGGTCATCGGCATGTCGATCTGCATGACGCTGATCGGCGATATTATTGGCAATGGATTTCACGATGCCATCGGCCGTCACTTCCTATCGAGCTGGCCTAGGAATTTCCTGGTCGCATTGATTGCCGAAGCGATCGCCATTCAACCCTTTGCCCGTTATGTGATGGTCAAGCTGCATGATGCCCAAGACAATAAGCTGCGAGTTGGATAGTCGCAACTATGAACCGCTATGCTTCGTGATGGAGCAGGACGCTAAGAAAGCGCCAATCTAGATGAGAGTGATCATCTTAGATCGGCGCTTTTTTGAGCGGTTTGTGCGGTTTGATCAGTTTGAGCGAGGATCAAAGGTTCAAATCGAACGTCAGACAGATCTGCTCCAGAAACGACTCGGGCGAATAGCCGCGCTCCGTGCGTTGGAACGAGTACGAGTCGCTGCTCATCGCCATCAAGAGCATATCGGCCTTGAAGACGCTGTTCGGCTGCGGTTTCCCCTGAACGGCCATCTCGTCGAACAGATCGACCAGCAGTTGATGCAGCTCGAGATAGAGCGGGCCATGGGTGCGCGACCGCGACCGGTTGGCGGGCGTGGATTCCTCGACGCCCGCAAGCAGCTGGGACTTCTTCTCCCGGAAGCCGAGGAACAAGTTAAGAATGCCCTTTAGGCGGCCGATAGGCGCTTCCGTCCGGTTGTCGTTCAAGTACGCTTCGATATTATCGAAGAGGAGAATGATGTTCTCCTTCATCAAGTCCGTGCATAATTCGCTTTTGTTGCGGTAACGGCGGTACAGCGTGCCCGGACCGATCTGCGCTTCCGCGGCGATTTGGTTCATACTGACCTGTTCCACGCCATGCTGCTCGAACAGCCGAAGCGCCGCATCCAGGATGCGCTGGCGGTTCTCCGCGGCATCGCGGCGTTCGGAACGGGGCGGGGGTGTCTGCGAATCAAACATGAATAAGCTCACTTCCTTGCATGCGAAGTCAACGCCTTGACAAGCGGAGATGTCTCCGTTTATCATCAAGTGGAGACGTCTCCGCTTGATTGTAGCATACGATATAGGCGGGTACAACCTATGCGGAAAGAAGGCTTTATCCGTGCCGATATGGAAAAGAAATTTAATCGTCTGCTGGTTCGGCATGTTCGTGACCGGCATTGGCATGAGTCAGATCGCGCCCGTATTGCCGCTGTTTATTAAGCATCTTGGCGTTCAGGATTCGGGATCGATAGCAGAATTGTCCGGTATCGCGTTCGGCGTGACCTTCATCATCTCGGCGATATTCTCCCCGATCTGGGGAGCGGCAGCAGACCGATTCGGGCGCAAGCCGATGCTGCTGCGGGCCAGTCTCGGGATGGCAATCGTGATCGGCTGCATGGGCTTCGCCCATCATGTGTACGTGCTGATCGCGCTAAGATTCGTACAGGGCATCATCACCGGATACGGTACGGCCTGCACGACGTTGATCGCGACGCAGACCGATAAGGAGCACGCAGGCTATGCGCTGGGCACGCTGTCGACGGCAAGCATCGCGGGCGCGCTGCTCGGACCGATGGTCGGCGGATTCGTGGAAGAGAATTTCGGCATGCAAAACGTATTCTTCATCACGGGGGCGCTGATGCTGATCGCCTTCCTGACGACGGCGCTATTCGTCCAGGAATCGTTCACGCGACAAACGAAGCAGGTTCAAGGCGCCAAGGAAATCTGGGCATTGCTGCCCGAGAAAAGCTTGACGATTACGATGTTCGTGACGTTCTTCGTCTTGACGGTGGCCCTGTATTCGGTGGAGCCGATCATTACCGTCTATATTACCCAGCTGTCCCGCAATCTCAGTCATGTCGCGCTGATCGCGGGCATCACGTTCTCGGCTTCCGGACTTGCGAATATCGTAGCCGCCCCGCGGCTTGGCAAGCTGTCCGACCGGATAGGCGCGCATAAAGTGATGTTGATCGCCCTCATAGCGGCCGGCATTATTTTCATTCCGCAAGCTTTCGTGACGAGTCCCTGGCAGTTAATGGCGCTTCGGTTCTTATTGGGGCTTACATCGGCGGGACTGACCCCTGCCGTCAATATCATGATCAAGAAAATTACGCCGCCTGCCATCACTGGCCGGGTGTTCGGCTTCACGATGTCGGCCGGTTACCTGGGCGTCTTCGGAGGAGCGATCCTCGGAGGCGAGGTAGCGGATTGGTTCGGCAGCCGGTACGTATTTATCGTGACGGGCGTGCTGCTGTTGGCGAACGCGGTATGGGTGTATCAGAAAGTGTTCAAGAAGCTGCAAAGCCGCCAAACGGCGAATATCGCCCACTAACTCAAACGAAGGAGAAGGAGCGCTGCATGCATGCAGATCAAATGGTTTGGTCACTCTTCATTTCTTCTCACTTCGGATGCCGGAATGAGGATTCTCATCGATCCCTACTATAAGTTTCTCGGCTATCGGATGCCGGTTCCGGTGGAATCGGATATCGTCGTCGTCACGCATAATCATAGCGATCACAATAAAATTAAAGCGGCATCGGGCGATTACTTGCTCGTGAACGAGCCGAAGGAATACAGCCGCGGCGACGTGCGGATCAGCGGGTTCAAGACGTTCCACGACAAGGTGAACGGGAAGAAGCGGGGGCCGAATATTGTTTTCCGTTTCCAAATCGACGGTCTGACGATCTGCCATTGCGGAGACTTGGGGCACTTGCTAACGGCGGAACAAGTCGAAGCGATCGGCAGGACGGACGTGCTCATCGTTCCCGTAGGCGGGAGGATGACACTGGATGGAGCGGAGGCCGCTCACGTTATGCGGCAGCTGGAGGCGACCGTGGCGATTCCGATGCATTACAGCACGAAGGCGCTGGGCCTTCTCGGAAGAATCATCTTCGCGAAGGCGGATCCGTTCCTGACGGCGGCCGGCACGCGGACGACGCCCAATGTGCAGCTTCTGAATTTATCCAGGGAAAGCCTGACCCAATATGCGGGTGTCGTTACGATGCAGTATCATTAAATACACAAACAAGCACGCAAGGCATCCTGGCCGAAGGATGCCTTGCGTGCTGTTCGGCGCTCGTCGTCAATAGACGAATCGGCGCTGCGCCCCGTAACTGAACAAGAATAAGATGCCTTCCGTCAGGAGCTTGGCCGCGATGAGCGGAAGACCGATGTTCTCGTGAAAGAAGTGCATGATCCCGTAATTCAACACGAGGATAACGATCACGAGCGAGAAGTATCGGGGCAGTGACTTGCGAATCGCGGCTCCTCCCGCATGCGTAAACACGAATCTGCGATTCATCGCGTAATTGAAGATCGAGCTGCATACGCGTGCTCCGATGACGGCCGCGAGCAGATTCGAGGTCATCCACTGCAGCAGGAACAGCAGCACGAAGTCCAAGCAGGCGGCGAACCCCGAAGAAGTGCAGAACTTCAGGAACGGAAAATAGACGCGGGCGGAATCGGCGAGCGGACGAAAGTGAGAAGACTTATTGTCGTCCAGGTACACCGTGTCGATCGGCACCTCCACCAGTTCGTATCCGGCATGCCGAGCCTCGAGCAGCATGTTCATCTCATACTCGAAGCGATCGCCTGGAACCCGGCACAACCAGTCCAGCATATCGGAAGAATAGCCCCGCAAGCCGGTCTGCGTATCTTGAATGGGCTTGCCCGTCGCCAGCGTGTACGCCATCCGCGTAGCGGAGTTGCCGAAGCGGCTGCGCAAGGGGACTTTGCCCGTGAATTGCCTGCTCCCCAGCACGATGTGACCTCGGTGCTCGCGAACGGCGTCCGTAATCCGCAGGATATCGCTCGGCAGATGCTGTCCGTCGCTGTCCGCGCAGACGACCCCTTCGCCTCTGCCATGCTGCCTTATATAGTCAAATCCTGTCTTGAGCGCACTGCCCTTGCCCTGGTTGATCCGATGCGTCAGCACCGTGCAGCCTGCTTGCTCGGCCGAATCGAAAATACCCCGATAGTCTTCGCCGCTGCCGTCGTCCACGACAAGGATCGAAGTATCGCTCACTTCCTTCAACTTGTGAATGAGTCCGATTAACCGCTCGTCCGGCTCGTAGGAGGGGATAATGATCGTCATGCTGTTAGCCTCCCTCTTTTTTAGGTTTTGGGAATGTAGATAATATCGCTGACGCCCCGCTCATTGCCTCGGCCCAGCGGATCGTTCACCACTCTGCCCATGAAATACATCGTGGACGAGCCGCCGCCGTCTAGATTATAGGCCTCTGTGGCCCCCAGCTCATGGAATAGGTTCGCGAACTCGGTCAGCGTCATGCCCCGGCTGTAGCCGCTCTTCCTCCCGTCGACCACGATAAACAGAAAGTGATTCGGCGCAATCATCCCGATACCCGTGCGCGGATTGGCGGCTTGGATCGAATGATTGCCGAAGTTTTTGTCGATTCGCACACTGCTGAAATCGCTGGCGATTTTGCCGTTATTGATCAGAATTGGACCAAAGGAGAAGGTGTCCGTCACGCCTTCGGCAAGCAGCGCGTCCGAAGAGGTCTCCTCTTCGTTATAGGGCTGAAGCGTGCCGTTCTCGAGCAGAGCCAAGCCGTCTCGCGCAGGATCGTCGCGGTAAACGGTGCCGTTGCGTATGACGACGCCGTCATTGCGGAAGCCGTAGTAATCGCCGTTAATCGCGAACACGGCGTTGTTGTTGGCCGCGATCGTCGAGGTGTCCTCGATGATATTTGTCCCGAAAGCATTCTTGGCGAAAGCGGTCGATAGATTGCTGTTTTTGTCGAATGTCACATCAGCCACGAAATACGTGATCGTATCCGATCCGGATCCGGTCTGCACCTGCTTGATCCGAATCGTTTGGTTGTCATCTTCATAATTCCAATCGTCCGATTGGGCGCTGGACGGTGCCGCGGATGCCTCTTGGGCGGCGGGGGTGCTCGGGGCGACGACGACCTCGACATGCTCGATCAGATAACGATCGGCCAGCCGATACAGGATCGCGGCGACGATCAGCAGGAACAAGGCTATGATGGCGATAATCTTGGTTTTCTTTCGTCGGCGGAACATGGGTATCACTCCTTCGTGCGGTTCTTGCCTTTATCTTAGAGCGGCTACCTTTAGCGAAACTTAATTGTGATCGAGAAGATGAAGGAAGCAGGACGGAGGACGAAGAGATAACCGGAGGGGTGGAAGGCTGACCGGAGCGAAGGCGTAATTTTTCTTTGACACCATGCATACATTTGTATACATTAATTTGTATACAAATGTATGCAAAGGAGGAAAACATCTGCATGTGGGGATTGAAAACCTATATGAAGCCGTACTGGATATTCATTATTCTCGGCCCGCTCTTCATGATCTTCGAAGTGTTTTTCGATTTACTCCAGCCCCGGTTAGCCGCCGATATTGTGAATCTCGGCGTCGTGAAGCGCGATTTCGCGATGATCGAGCATACGGGACTCATTATGCTTGGAGTGACGCTGCTCTCGCTCGTCACCGGCGTGGGCTGCAATTTATTCGCCAGCCGCGCCTCGCAAAATTTCGGCGCCGACATCCGGGAGGCGCTGTTTACGAAGGTGCAAACCTTCTCGTTCGAGAATAAAGACCATTTTAAGGCAGGGTCGCTCATTACGCGGATGACGAACGACGTGGTGCAAGTGCAGAACCTGCTGCAGATCGCGCTTCAAGGTCTCGTGCGAGCGCCCAGCCTGCTCATCGGCAGCGTGGTGATGGCACTGCTCATGAATCTGCAGCTCGGTCTGATTTTGCTCGGTACGCTGGTCGTTCTCGTTGCGGTGCTCGCCGTACTCATCCGATTCTCTTCTCCTTTATTCGCAAGCATTCAGACCAAGCTTGATGCCGTGAATACCAGGATCGAGGAGAATTTGGCCGGCATTCGGGTGGTGAAAGCTTTCGTCCGATCCAAGCACGAGACGAAGCGGTTCCAAGAGGTCAATGAGGACTACACGCACATCTCGATTCGCGCGGCGCGCTTCATTGCGCTCAACTCCCCGATCGTGACTTTCATTATGAATTTGTGCTTGGTGGTCATTCTGCTCTATGGCGGCAATCTCGTGTGGAATGACACGGTTCAGGTGGGGGATCTGGTCGCATTCGTCAACTATGTGGTGCAGGTGCTCTCTTCCTTGCTGATGGTGAGCGGTCTGCTGATGAACGTTGCCCAGGCCAACGTCTCCGCCAAGCGCATCCATGAGGTGCTGAACACCCAGGCAACGATCGAAAACGCGCGGCAAGAGAAGGCCGAACCGATTCCGGCCAGGCAGGTGAGGTTTCAAGACGTGGCGTTCTCGTACACCGGTTCGGCTAATGCCAAGGACCTGGTGATCCGGGGGATTCATATCGAAGCTTGCCACGGGGAGACGATCGCCATCATCGGGGCTACGGGGTCCGGGAAATCCTCGCTCGTTCAATTGATTCCGAGGCTGTACGATGTCACGGCCGGTTCGATTCAGATCGACGGGAAGGATATTCGTAACATCCCGCTTGCCGAGCTAAGGTGCAGCGTGGGGATGATTCTCCAGGATACCTTTCTATTCACCGGCTCCATTCGGGACAATATCGCTTTCGGCAAAACAGACGCGACGCAAGAGGAGATCGAGGCGGTCGCCAAGATCGCGCAGGCGCATGATTTTATCGCCAAGCTGCCTGAAGGGTATGACACGAGACTCGGTCAGAAAGGCGTCAATTTGTCCGGGGGACAGAAACAGCGAATCTCGATTGCAAGGGCGCTGTTAATGAAGCCGCCGATCCTGATTATGGATGACAGCACGAGCGCGCTCGATCTTGGAACCGAGAGAGAGCTGCGGACCGCGCTCCAGGGCGTAATGAAAGACACGATTACGTTCTTGATCGCGCAGCGCATCACATCCGTCATGGACGCCCAGAAGATCGTCGTGATCGACGAAGGCGCTATTGTCGGCAATGGAACTCATGAAGCGTTGTTGGAGACTTGCGACGTGTATCAAGATATTTATCGCTCCCAATTCGGCAGACAGGAGGCGACGTCTTATGTCCGATAGCAAGCATTCGAATCACGCTAATGCGAGTGAGAAACCGGCCGCGGCGGATTTTGCCCAAATGGGCTTTCGGAATGGCCCGGGTCCTCACCAAGGGGGCGCTCCGAAGGTCAGGTCGAAGGATGCCAAAGGCACGCTGCGAAGAATATGGATATATCTCAAGCTGCAGCGCCGCGCTTTAATGGTCGTGGTTGCGTTTACGGCGCTGACGTCCTGCTTCACCCTACTCGGGCCTTATCTGATCGGCAAGACGATCGACGACTATATCATTCCGCATCGTTGGGCCGGATTTGTGCGCATGGGCATGCTATTAATGGGCGTGTATTTGCTTGCGGCCGTTTGCACGTGGATCCAGCAATACATGGCTTCGAGCTTGGCCCAGAATACCGTTCGCGACATGCGGCAGGATCTGTTCAACCATTACCAGCGGCTGCCGATTCCGTTCTTCGACGGGCGGACGCACGGCGAGCTGATGAGCCGGGCAACCAACGATATCTCCAATGTGTCCAATACGTTGAACCAAACGGTGGTTCAACTGATCTCCAGCGTCTTGATGCTGGTGGGCAGCGTGGTCATGATGCTCAGCCTGAGCCTGTGGATGACGCTCGTGACGATGCTGACGGTGCCCGTCATCGCTTATATCACGACGAGAATCACGAAGTACACCCGTCAGTATTTTTCGGAACAGCAGAAGCGTCTAGGGGAAGTGAACGGCTTCGTTCAGGAGAACATCTCGGGCTTGAAGGTCGTGAAGGTGTTCGGCAGGGAAGCGCAGTCCGTTGAACGATTCCGCGAGATGAACGAGAAACTGCGGACCATCGGCGTGAAAGCCCAAAGCTTCTCCGGCTCGATGGGACCTCTCATGAACGCGATGCGCAATCTGAGCTTCGTCGTCATTGCCGTCTCCGGCGGCTTCTTCGCCTACCATGACATGATTACGATCGGCGTGATCATCAGCTTCCTGAATTATTCGAACTTGTTCAGCCAACCCATCAATCAGCTGGCCAACCAATATAATATGCTTCAGTCCGCCATTGCCGGCGCGGAGCGCGTGTTCGAGGTGTTGGATATGCAGCCGGAGCAGCTGGATGAGGCAGACGTTGTCTCGAATTCCCCGATCCGGGGAGAGGTCCGGTTCGATCATGTCCATTTCGGTTATAAGCCGGATGTGCCGGTGCTCAAGAATCTGTCTCTGCATGCGGAGGCGGGTCAGATGATCGCGCTGGTAGGGCCGACGGGCGCGGGGAAGACGACGATCATTAATTTGCTGACGCGATTCTACGACATCCAGTCCGGGCGGATCCTCATCGATGGGAGAGACATTCAGGAGCTGGGCAAGCAGGAGCTGCGCAGGCAAATCGGTCTGGTGCTGCAGGATGCCCATGTCTTCTCCGGGACGATTCGGGAGAATATCCGTTACGGCCGGTTGGAGGCCACGGATCAGGAGGTGGAAGCGGCGGCCTGCGTGGCGAATGCCGATACGTTCATCCGGAAGCTGCCGTACGGATACGATTCGCACTTAAGCGCCGAAGGCGGCAATCTAAGTCAAGGCCAGAGACAGCTGCTGACCATTGCCCGAGCCGTGCTGGCGAATCCTTCGATTCTCATTCTGGACGAGGCGACAAGCAGCGTCGATACGAGAACGGAGCTTCATATCCAAGAAGCGATGAAGGCGCTGATGAAAGGCAGAACGAGCTTCGTGATCGCCCATCGGCTCAGCACGATCATTGAGGCGGATAAGATCGTCGTCATCAACGACGGGGAGGTCGTGGAAGAAGGCTCGCATGACGAGCTGTTGGAGAGAAGAGGCTTCTATTCGAACCTGTACCGGAACCAATTTGTACAGGGGAATGCAAGTTAACGGCTTAAATGACGTGGTAGACATGACATGAAGAGATGCAGACAGTGGAGACGATCCCCCGCGGATGGTCTCTTTTTGTTCGGTTGTGTCGGATTGCCCCGGCGGCGGACATGCATGTTCCGACAAGTTCAGATGAGAGAGAACTAATGTTGCGTGGGACTCTGGCATGATGCCTGCTAACACTTCGTATGGCAAAGTAATACTACGGAATGCTTTTGTTGTTGTGACGTGCGTTGGCGGCTCTAAGGCTTGACCAAAAATCGAATTCCAGGAGGAAGGCAATGATGAACTATCATTTCTTCGTAGGTAACGATAACGGTAACAGCGAGCATGACCTGGTGATAGACGGCAGATTGATTCAGCAGCCCAATGTGAATTGCCCGGTGGACGAGCTCCCATGGCGGGAAGAGCAGGCGCCGGAAGGGTTCGTAAAACAGCTGCAGGACCATCTTGTCGTCACGGTGGATTCGCCCGCGGCAAGGCCGGGGATGTATTATGTCGGCAAGTTCGCGCTGGAAAGCGGCGAAATCATTGATAATATCCAGATCGGCATCGATTCGAAGAGCGATATGGACCTGCCGATCGTGAATACGCTGGCTCAGATTGCCGCGGTGGCCGTGCAGAAGGCGTACGAGGAGGAGAAGCAAATCCCGCCTCAAATCGACGTCGAGGTGGATATGGCGACCGCCCTGCCCGTCACGCAGCATACGGATGAGAGTTCGGCCAAGTTCGAGAAGCGGTTTACCTCCGGCTCGCATCACGTCACCGTGCATCTGGGCATCCAACGCGTAGCGGTGAAGATCGTCTTTCAGTTCGTGAAGGTCGTCCCCGAAGCGACGCCGGTTATTTTCACGCTGCAGAAGGATGCGGCCGGGAACTGGAGGGAAGGCGACATTTTCGCCGAATTTTCGGCATCGTACGGGATCGAGAAGAAGTTTAACGGCAGCTATTTCAAGGATAAACGCATCCTGCATGTCGATATCGGAGACGGCTCGACGGAATACCCGATTACGGAGGGAAATCGCTTCCTGCGGCAATTCGTTCATGGCAGTCATCACGGAGCGGGGTATGCCATCGAAGAGGCGCTGCAGGAGTTCAATCGGCTGATTCATCTGCCGGACAGCCCAAGGCAGTTCTTCAGCGACGTGCTCAAGAATCCGAAGCACAAGTACCATGCCAGAGCGCTCAAAACCTTGCGCCGGCCGCTGGAGAGCCAAGTGAAGCAGATCGTGCAGCATGTGAAGAAGCAGCTGACCAAAGCCCGCAATGAGATTGACCTCGTCTGCGTATACGGAGGCGGCAGCATTCTCATGCGCACCGTGCTGTATCCCTACTTGAAGGCCCTTTGCGACGAACGGGAAATCAAGCTGCTTTATATTCCGGCCGATTACGCCGTCGAGCTGAACGCGGCAGGACTCGATGCTTTCGTACGCGGCAAAATCTTCGAGGCGCTGAAGCATAAAGCCGACGTGGAGCAGCCGGCGTAAGGCGCATGGCGAAGCAGGGATATAAGTTCTATGGAACCGGCAGGTGATGATGCTAATGAAGAAGACCAAGCTCCCGGGCGGCAATATTAGCCTGAAGACGAAGAAGACGGAGGATCCGCAAGTGATGGCGTGGTTGAACGCGCAAACGAACCTGATGGATTCCCTCCGTTATTTGGTGGAGAACGAAATCAAGCTGCATGGCATCCGTAATTTACAGACGTATATCCCGATGGAACGATCGGGCTTGCAGGATGGGTCGGGCGCCCGGGCGGCATCCGATGCATCCGATAGCCGCCCATTTGCAGCAGAGGCGCGGCAGGAGCTTGCGGCTGGCGCCGAAGAGGAAGCGGGAGCGGAGCTGGAAGAGGATGCGGAGCTGGAGGCGGAAGAGGCTGAGTGCGATTCTTCCCCCGAGCCTGCCGCGGAAGAAATCGACGATGAGGATATCGAGGCGTGGAGCTAGACCGGACGCTATACGGCTCTCGGCTTGGGTCCCCTTGAAGATTCGGAGGCACGGTTTGACGCATGTGGCCGGTCGACAGTTCGCTCAATAGCTAACCGTAAGCGTTACAGGCGAGCGAACAGTAGGTAACGCAGTAACGTGAAGAACCCTGGATCCCGTTTTCCGTAAGCGGCGTCCAGGGTTCTTTTGGTATGTTCGGGGGAGATGTAGCCGACCATGACCTGTTTCTATTTGCCGTACACATGCGAAAATGGATCAAGAGGTGCACCGTATGCGCGACTTGGCCATCGAGACGATTCCGAAAGTATGAAGGTATGAAAATAACTGCAAATATGCAGCTATTTCACCCGAAATCAATCGTTAGAGCAAAATAGATGTAAATATGCAGTTATTTCAATTCATTTCTTCCTAATTCGATTAAATTCCAAGAAATAAGTGCATATTCGCAGTTATTTTCTCGTATGAGCCACATCACATAAAAATAAGTGCATATTCGCAGTTATTTTAATAAACCACTTTGGGGGCCATGATTCCGATAGCCCGAGCCGAGAGCGTTGCATCGGGCCGTTTTCGGTATTGTCCGGCAATACGATTTTGCCAGCGTTGTCATCCCAAGTATCGCCGAGTAACACTAAGTAACATGAAGATGCAGCACGGAGTACTTCAAGAATTACTAAATACTACTAAGTGTTACTAAGAGTTACTAAGGATGATTAAGTATTACTGAGTATTCCTTATTATTACTTCGTAATACCAAGTAATACCGAGTGATACTAAGTAACACAAATAATCGCCGATAAGCATCAAGCACCTCTAAAGTAGCCTCAGCACTAAAATAGCAGCACTAAAGTAGCCTCATACGCCATAGCCAACCGGCGCATGGAAACATGCAGTCACGGCGAATAAATTAACGGCTCATTCAACATGCAGCTCATTCAATTTACGCGATCAAGTCAAAGCCACTCCATGATACGGGGAGGCTTTTTATCGTGCTTCCACAACCGTAATACAGGTTCGGTCTTGCTGATTGGACGCCGCAAAGCGGCTCCCCCCGTGCGTTGACGCGCCGGCAACCTAAGGTTGCGGGGATACGTAACTAAAGGTAGCTTTACTTTTGGCGGTCATTCTAACAACAATGTTGGTGTAGCGAGAAGGAAGGGGATTCCGAGATGATCTTTGGAGAGAAGCTGAAGAGCGAGAGAAAGAACAAAGGCTGGTCGCAGGAGGAATTAGCCGAGAAGCTGTTCGTCAGCCGGCAGTCCGTGTCCAAGTGGGAGAACAATCAGAATTACCCGAGCATTGAAATCATTATTAAAGTGAGCGATCTCTTCGGCGTCACCATTGATGAGCTATTGAGGAGTGATGAGGAATTGACCAAGAAAGTCATCCAGGACGGCAAGCAATTGGCGTATCCCAAGCTGAAACTGATGTTCGATGTGTTGGTAATGTTAGGCGTGGTGCTGCTGGTGGCGAAAATCGGCATCATTTTGCTTAATAAATTTGCGGATGCCGATATTGCATTCGCTGGCGCTAGATGGATTTGGAACGCAGGCCCGTTGATTCTTATGGTCGGCGCAGGGATCGGCTCCGGCATCGTGAAGGAAAAGTACAAAGAAGAGTGAAGCTTGGCTGCTGCGACGTCGATCCGCGCACATACAAAAGGCTGCTCCGGAGTCGCATGAGACTCGGGGGCAGCCTTGTTTGCAGCTTGTATTCAACGGTCTGAACCGGACACCGTGCAAGTTCAAATGGAGTAGCTTGTAATCTCTTCATGAAGCTCCTCTTGTAAGCAGCCATCAACAATCGATCGGTGGAGTTCATGACAAGAATCCAGCACTTGCTGCAGCAGCAGGAAGCCATCCTCGGTGAAGTTCCCGCCGGCTTGCTTATGTGCGCGTACGCAAGCAATTACGCCGCTTGCCTGATTGGACAGCCGCGCAATCAAATGATGCTGCTGCGCATTCAGTCCGGTATCGCGCTGCAAGGAAGCGATCGCAAATTGGACCGAACGCGGAAACTCGGCATTCAGCAGCAGGAATTCCGTCACTTCGGGGAGCCTCATCTCATCGGCATGAAATTTGCGGAACGCTTCATAGCCGCCGCATGATTTAAGAAGAACGATCAATCGGTTATAGCGGTCTTCTTCGTTCAGCCAGACCGCGTCCCTGATTAGATTGCAGCAGCTGGCATGGAGCAGGCGAACTGTATTGCTCATTCGCTCGACGAATTTCCCGGCCTGCAGCATGTTCCAGTTCTGTCCCCGGACCATCGCGGAATCCGCGGCGCCGTTGAAGAGAGAGAGTCTCTCGCTGATGCGTTTGTAGAACAGATAAGGAGACTGCATCATGACCTTGCTGACATCCTGATCCTTCAGCCACAAGTAGAAGGCATTGATGATATCCCATAGCTCGCTCGGCAGAATCGCGCGCAGCGTGAGAATATGGGTTCGGAGCTGCTGAACGCGGGATAGCATGCCTTCCGTATTGGACCGTTCGAAGGTCAAATAGTGGAGGATCGTCCATTCGTTCACATGGAGATGGAGACGCTTCAGTTCCTTCATGTCGCCAACGGCCGCGGCGAGCCGCTCCCAGGCATACGTTTCTTCGCTTTCCATGAGCTCATGGCGCATCGTGTAGTTGACGCTAATGATGCGGGCATTGTTATCTGTTCGTTCCACATCGCGCCCGATCGAAAACAGCAATTGCGCATTGCGATTCGTCATCGTCATCACCTCGTAGTTAGATCAAGTCGGTTGCTGCCGGCTTACGCCAATACCCAAGTATCCTTCGTGCCTCCGCCCTGAGACGAATTCACGACAAGCGAGCCCGGCTTGAGCGCCACGCGAGTCAGTCCGCCCGGTACGGTGTAGCTGTCGGAGCCGTTCATAAACGTAAACGCACGCAAATCGACATGGCGCGGAGCAATGCGGCTGCCGGCAAGCGAAGGGCTGCAGGAGAGCTTCATGGTGGGCTGGGCAATGTACCGCTCCGGATGCTGAACGATTTTGCCCGCGAACGCCTGAATATCCTCTTCCGTGGCGGAAGGGCCGATCAGCATGCCATAGCCGCCCGATAATGATCTTTCTTTGACCACCATCTCGGACAAGCGGGATAAGACAAGCTCTCTTTCGTGCTCCCTCGTCAAAATATACGTCGGTACGTTATTCAAGATCGGCTCTTCATTCAGATAGTAGCGGATCATATCGGGTACGAACGCATACACCGCTTTATCGTCGGCAACCCCGGTGCCGGGCGCATTCGCCAGCGCTACATTCCCCGCGAGGTACGCGTCCATCAAGCCGGGCACGCCGAGCAAGGAGTCCTTGCGGAATGCGCGCGGATCCAGATACTCATCGTCGATACGCCGGTAAATGACGTCCACTTGCCGGAGACCGTGCCTGCCTTTCAAATAAACGACGCGGTTGATGACGCAGAGGTCTCTGCCTTCGACGAGGTCAATGCCCATCTCCTGAGCTAGAAACGTATGGTCATAGTAGGCGGAGTTATAAATGCCAGGGGTCAGCAATACGACGCGAGGGTCCGGCTTACCATGAGGGGCTAAGCTGCGCAGGCTGCTTAACAACGCATTCAAGCCCTGATCAATCGGGCGTATCTGGTGGTCAAAGACCAATTTGGGGAATAAGTTCGTCATTAAATCGCGATTCTTATAGACATAGGACAAGCCTGACGGCGTCCTTAAGTTATCCTCAAGCACGTAGAACTCGCCGGAATGACCGCGAATAATATCAATACCCGACAATGGAATATAAGTGCCATTGGGAACATCCAAGCCGGCCATCTCCGGTACGTAGTAGGGATTGTTTACGACCATGTCACGCGGAACCAGCCCGTCTCGCAGGATGTTCTGCTCATGATAGATGTCCCAAATGAATCGGTTGAGCGCGTTCACCCGCTGCTTCAAGCCGCGATCCAGCTCGAGCCATTCATCCGACGTTATGATCCGCGGCAGCAAATCAAACGGAATCGTCCGTTCCTGAGCGGACTCGTCGGCATGATTCCCGTAGAGGGTGAAGGTAATCCCTTGCGTAACCATCTCCGATTGCATCATCGCGTCGCGATGTTTTAACTCTTCAAGCCCCATTTCAGCCAGCCGCTGAAGCGTCCTGCCATAGTGGGCTCTCACTTTGCCCCGTCCTTCAAACATCTCATCGTAAAAAGCCTGATGTTCATAATCAGCGAACAAGTGTGCCGTGTTATCTTTCATCATCAGCATGGCCATATGACAGAATCCCTCCATTGGTTTTATCCTTTTATCCCTATCAGTGTGTAAACTTTTGTAACATGCCGATAACACAGCTAAGTATAGAGCATGCGCCTAATGGAAGGTTGTCGAATCCGCACTGCGTAAATGTGTCTATTTTATGACAATTTAACGTGCTTGTCCCTCTTATACTCATTTTGTAGGATAGGAAACTTGTTCATAAACAAAGTAAGATATAGGAAAATCATGTATTATTAACTTAACTATTAACCAAATAAATAGGACGGTGCCTGCATGAGATTCACCATTCGGAGCAAGCTGTTAATCGGTTTCTTATCTGTGGCTTTTTTTGTAACCGCTGTGAATATTACGGCTTATCTATACAACGACAAGTTGAATCATTCCTACAACAAGTTGTTGGACCAGCGGGCAGCGGTGCTAGGCAAGGCGAAGGATATTCAGTACTTGTCCTTGGAGCAAACCAACAGCTTGAGAGACTACCTTCTCGTCCATGATCCCGATGTATTGAAAGAACTCCAAACATCCAATGAACAGCTGAATGTAGTTGCAGGACAAGCGGAATCGTTGATTACGGAGCCCGAAGTGAAGGGGGATTTCCTGAAGTTGACGAGCCTCAATCAATCCTTTATGAGAAGCTACGAGCGCATGCTGGATAGCATCGACACCAAGAATAACCAGGAGGAAGCGCTGGCCTACTTTAAGGATGTCATGCTGCCGGGAGGTCAGGCGCTGGGATCGCTCGCCAAAGAGATTGCCGACACGCAGCAGACCTTATTGGATCAGGGGAAAAGGTCCAATGCCTCCATGGTCAATTTCGTTAACCATATGACGGCTATGTTAACCGTGGTCACCTTGCTGTCAACCCTGCTTATCGGACTCCTCCTCTCTCATCGCATCACGAGCAACCTCTTCCGAATTACACGCGTCATCACAGGCTTCACCCCGGATTCCAAAACATTCTCTGCCTTGCCGCACATCGAGGTTCGTTCAGCCGATGAAATTGGCGATATCGCCCGTTCCTTCAATGAAATGGCTAAAACCTTGAATAACTATTCCATCCTTGAACAAGAGCAGCGCTGGCTTGAAACGAACGTGGCGGATATGGCGACGAAATTTCAAGGGATACAAAATTTGGAGGCGTTGGCGCAGCTGTTCATCACTACGATCACCCCGCTAGTCGAAGCGAGCTATGGCGTCTTTTATTTGAATCAAGGCACCGGCCGGCGTCAGGAGCTGATCAAGCTGGCCTCCTATGCCTACCACCAGCCCGGTATCGGGGAGCATTCCTTCAAGATCGGCGAAGGACTCGTGGGACAAGCAGCGCTGGAATGCCGGACCATCCTGCTAAGCGGGGTTCCGGACAACTATATTCAGATCAGCTCCGGACTCGGGAAGGCGGCGCCCGCCAATCTGCTGATTATGCCCGTGCAATTCGAAGGTCAAGTCGCGGCCGTCATCGAATTGGCTTCATTCGGTCATTTCAGCCCGATTCAACAAACGCTGCTGCAGCAAGTATCCGCTCATCTTGGAAGCGTAGTAAGCAGCATTACGGGGCGCATGCAGGTCGAGCAGCTGCTCGTCGAGTCTCAGGTGTTAACCGAGGAGCTGCAGACGCAGTCCGAGGAGCTCCAGAGCCAGTCCGAAGAGCTAAGAGGCATTAACGAGAAGCTGGAGGAGCAGTACAAGAACTCCGAGCACAAGACGAAGGAATTGGAGAAGACGAAGAATCAGCTGGAGGAGAAGGCAAAGCAGCTGGCGCTCAGCTCGCAATATAAATCCGAGTTTCTGGCCAATATGTCGCATGAACTGCGAACGCCGCTGAACAGCCTGCTCATTCTATCGACCATTCTCGAAGAGAACATGGACGGCAACTTGAATGCGAATCAGGTGAAATACGCCCATACGATCCATCAATCGGGCAATGACCTGCTTCAATTGATTAACGATATCCTCGATTTGTCGAAGATTGAATCCGGTAAAATCGAGCTCAACCAAGGGATGGTGGGCTTGCATGACATCAGCGAGTTTGCGGAACAGCAGTTTCTGCCGGTCGCCCGCCAGAAGGACATTGCGTTCACGACGATTCTGGACCCCGATCTGCCTCAGGCCATATTCACGGATGAACAGAAGGTATTGCAGATCATTAAGAACCTGTTGTCCAACGCCTTCAAGTTTACGGAGAGAGGCGAGGTCAAGCTTCATATTCATTACGCGCATCCCGGCTTGCTGTCCGAGCAGAAGCCGGCTGCCAGACAGACCGGAATCGCCTTCTCGATCAGCGATACAGGCATCGGCATTCCGAAGGAAAAGCAGAATCTGATTTTCCAGGCGTTCCAGCAGGCGGACGGGACGACGAACCGCAAATACGGCGGTTCTGGCCTCGGTCTATCGATCAGCTTAAACATGGCTCGTCTATTAAACGGTGCCATTCTCGTTGACAGCGTGGTCGGACAAGGAAGTGTTTTCTCGCTCGTAGTCCCTTGCGTGGAGCGAAGCGCCGCGGCCATCCCTTCCATTCTGTATCAAGAATCGGCTGCAGCGATTGCCGAACCTGCCGCAGCAGCAACGCCGCAGGACTTGGATATGGAACTCGATGACGCGGTGTGGATCGGGAAAAAGATCTTGATCGTCGATGATGACATGCGGAATATTTACGCCACGACCATCGCCTTGGAAAGCCGGAAGGTAAACGTGCTGTTCGTCGAAAACGGGCTGTCCTGCTTGAGGATTCTGAACGAACACCCGGATGTCGATCTGGTGCTGATGGACATCATGCTGCCCGAGATGGATGGCTATGAGACGATGCGCGCCTTGCGGCAAACGCCCGGCTTCGAGTCGCTGCCCATTATTGCGCTGACGGCTAAGGCCATGAAGGACGATAAAGAGAAGTGCATCGAAGCAGGTGCATCCGATTACGTCAGCAAGCCGGTAAAGCTGGAGCAGTTATTTGCCATTATTCATACTTGGCTCAAACGATAGGCAGTACATACGGTTACAAGGAGTTGGAGCGAAATGGATCGGTTTTCCGCGAAGTTGAATCCTATGGATTCACAAGTGAATATTTTGATGGTGGATGATCGGCCGGAAAACCTGATCGCGCTCGAGGCGATTCTAGTCTCTCCGAATTATCGCTTGTTCAGCGCGCGTTCCGGCGAGGAGGCATTGCGCCATACGTTGACGACGGAATTCGCCGTTATCTTGCTGGATGTTCAGATGCCGGGCATGAACGGCTTTGAAACGGCCAGGCTTATTAAGATGAGAGAACGCTCCAAGTTTGTTCCGATTATTTTCATCACGGCTATCAGTCAGGCGGCAGAACACGTGAAGCACGGCTATGCGGTCGGTGCCATCGATTATATTTTCAAACCGTTCCATCCCGAGACCTTGAAAATGAAAATCGAAGCTTTCGTCCAAATCTATCTCTATCAGGAGCAAATCAAGCATCAGAATGAATTATTGAAGGTCATCGGCGAGACGTCCAACGACACGATCGTCACGGTTGACGAGCAAGGGACGATGCAGACGCTGAATCCGGCAGCGGCGCAAATGTTCGGCTTTTTGCCCGATAAGCTGATCGGCCAGCCGATTGACCGGATTGTACCCGGGTTGTCCGCCTTTCTGTTCGCCGAGGCGAACAACGCCGCGCCGCTCCTTGAAACAACGGCGGTACGCAGGGATGCCATTCCGTTCCCCGTGGATATCCAAGTGGGCAAAGCGAGAATCGCCGGACAACAGCTCTACGTGTGCTCCATCCGGGATGTGACCGATCGCAAAATGATGGAGGAGGAGCGCTTCCGCAAAATTTTCGATTCCACGCCGTGCCTGATTGCCTTGCGATCGATGAGAGACAAACGATACATAGACGTCAATGAAAGCTTGCTCCACGCGACCGGCTTCACCAAGAACGAAGTGATTAACCGAACCTCGGATCTGCTCCAGTATATCGTCGATACCGATGCGAAGAATGAATCGGCTTCGGACAAGCATGATCCGTGGCAGCCGGCGCGCAATGTCCGCATTCGGTACATGACCAAAGCCGGCGAGCTGCGCGAAGGCTTGCTGTCCAACGAAGTGATGCAGATCCATGGCGAAGAATGCCTTCTCAACGTGGTCACCGATATATCGGACCGCGTGTTCCTGGAGAAGGAAATGGTTCGTCTGGACCGATTGAATCTGACAGGGGAGATGGCCGCCGGCATCGTGCACGAAATCCGTAATCCGATGACGACCGTGCGCGGCTTCCTGCAATTATCCAAGAGCAACCCGTCCAAGGAATATACCGACATTATGATCGAAGAGCTGGACCGGGTGCACAGCATCGTGACCGAATTTCTGGCCGTGGGCGCTCAAGCCCCGACGAGTCGGAAACTAAAGCAGCTCAACACGGTGATCGAAACCTTGTTTCCGCTCATTCAATCCAAGGCGATGACGGGCAATCACGATATTGCGCTGGAACTGTGCGAGGACTGCCCGCTCATTCAATTGGATGAGAAAGAGATTCGCCAGCTCATGCTGAATCTCGTCCTGAACGGATTGGACGCGATGCCTTCCGGCGGCAGCCTGACGATCCAGACCTATGCCGACGACAACCAAGTCGTGCTTGCGGTCAAAGACCAGGGCGAAGGGATCAAGGGCGAATTCCTGGAGAAGCTGGGAACGCCGTTCTTCAGTACGAAGTCCAACGGGACGGGCCTGGGCTTATCGGTCTGCTACGGCATTGCCGAACGCCATAATGCGGTGATCAAGGTGAAAACAAGCGATCGGGGCACGACTTTTTTTGTGAATTTCAACCTGCGATAACGGGCGGCTGGTACATGATCTCATGGGGGGAATCGAGTTGTTAGCCTGGAATTGGACGAAGGTCGAAGCGGGAATATGGAAAGGGACGGTTGGCGTTCCTGAGACGGTGATGCCGCTAAGCATAGCCGCCGTGCAGCCGAAGCGGGATGCACTGGAACGGATGGGGGATGCTGCGATGCCGCTATCTCCCGATGCGATCGAAGCTTATGTTTCTCCGGAGGGAACAGTCATACAGATGCCGCTTCAGGACTCGGAACGCATCTATGGATTCGGTCTGCAGTTCATGCGGACGAATCATCGCGGCCGCACGCGGTATCTGCGCGTGAACAGCGACCCGAAGGAAGATACGGGCGAGACCCACGCGCCCTTGCCGTTCTGGGTCACAAGCGAAGGGTATGCCGTCCTTGTCGACTCTGCGCGCCCCCTTACCGTCTATGCCGGTTCGGCGGTGAGAGTAGACAGCCAACATCCGCCGGCGGTGAAAAGTCGCGTGGATGACGCGGACTGGATGGCCACCCCGCTGTCGGACGCATTGGAGGTCGTGATCCCTTACGAGCAAGGAGCAACCGTCTATCTATTCGCCGGCAGCGCCTCCGCGGAGCAGCGTGAATCGTCCCTGCTCGATGCCGTGCGCCGATATATCCTGTTCAGCGGGGGAGGCGTCCTTCCGCCGCGCTGGGGGCTCGGATTCTGGCATCGCGTGTCCATCCATGCGAGCGGAGAGGCGACGCTGCGCGAGGCGCGGCAATTCAGAGAACGGAACATACCTTGCGATGTCATCGGTTTGGAGCCGGGCTGGCATTCGCATGCGTACCCGGTATCGTACGAATGGAGCGAAGCGCGATTCCCGGATCCGGAGGCGTTCGTGCGGTCGATGGCCGAGGAAGGCTTCCGCATTAATCTTTGGGAGCATCCCTACGTTTCCCCGGAGGCGCCGATCTATGAGGAGCTGCTGCCTTATGCCGGCACGCATTCCGTCTGGTGCGGCATCGCGCCGGACTATACCGTGCCGGCAGCGGCGGCGATCTTAGAGCGGCAGCACGAGCGGCGGCATGTGAGTATCGGCGTCTCCGGCTACAAAATCGACGAGGTCGACGGCAGCGAGCTGACGGGCAACTCCTGGATGTTTCCGGCGCAGGCGCGATTCCCGTCCGGACTCGATGGCGGGCGAATGAGGCAGATATACGGTCTGTTAATGCAAAATATGACGGAGCGCGCGTTTAAGACGAATAACATGCGTACGTTTGGCCTTGTCCGCGCTACGAATGCCGGCGGCGCTTCCAAGCCGTACGTGCTCTACTCGGATCTATATGGCCACCGCGAGTATGTGCGCGCGCTTTGCAACTCCGGCTTCAGCGGGCTTCTGTGGACGCCCGAGCTGCGAGAGGCGGATACGGCGGAGGAGTTCATCCGCAGGCTGCAGACGACCTGCTGCTCGCCGCTCGCGATGCTGAACGGCTGGGCAAGCGGGACCGCGCCTTGGTCCTTTCCCGAGCATGAGGCCATCGTGCGATCGACGATCGAATTGCGAATGCGCCTGATGCCGTATCTGTACTCGGCCTTCGCCGCATACCGCGAGGAGGGGATACCGCCCTTCCGTCCTATGGCGATGGAGATGGGACGCCCATGCGAGAAGCAGCCTGCGATGGAAGATCTCGGCCAGTTCGATTCTTCCGCCGCGCCGTACGGCTTGTACGGGGAAGACTTCAGCATCGATGACCAATATATGATGGGGGCGAGCATCCTGGTCGCTCCGTTATTCGCGGGAGAGACATCGCGGAAGGTGTATTTGCCGCCGGGAGATTGGTATGAATTCCAATCCGGCATTCGACATGAGGGAGGGCGATTCATCGACTATGCGGCAGGGCTCGACGAGATTCCGCTCTTCGTCAAAGACGGCGGGATGATCCCGTTGATGCCCGTTCGCCCGAACGCGCCGCGGCCGGGGGAGAAGGTGTCTCTGGAGATTCGATGCTACGGAAGCAAGACCGGCGTATTCCGCCTGTACGACGATGACGGGGAAACGACGGCTTACGAAGCGGGCCATTACCGCTGGATTGACCTGCATACGGACGGCACAAGCGTCATTCGCTCTGGCCCGTCGCAGGGAGAGGACGATCAGGCGCTCACGTATGGAGAGATGACGTGGACGTACAGGCCGTCGGACGAATAATAGCATGACTGGAGCGAAGGGGATTTTCCTGGCAAAGGGAAAGCCCCTTCTTCTTTTTTGTTCTTTTCCCTCTTGTTCTTCTCCTTGACATTCCCATGTGCGAGGTATACATTTGTATACATGAGTTAATTGTATACGAATGTATACGATATTAAAGGGGGAGATTAACCATGCGTGAAGGCAGACATGGGCATCACGGTCACGGCGGGCATCGGGGTCACGAGCATGAAGGCCGAGGAAAACACCGTTTTCAAAGCGCGCAAACCTTTCGCCGAGGCAGGGCGATCGCGTTTCTCGAGACGCTGCAAATCAAACGGTCCACTTTGCTGCAGCAGCTGAACCAGCCGGAATACGACGCCATCAAGCAAGTGCTGAGCGGGGAATTGAAGGCCGTCGATTCCGTCATCCAGGAGTTTATCCATGCGTTCGAGCTCCGAGAAGCGCCCGAGGAAGAGGCGTTTAATCAAGCGACAACCGAACAAGCAGCAACCAATCAACCGACGCCCAAGCAAGAAGAACAAGCAGGGAATGGAGAGGAAGAGACGCATGACAATAACGGAAATCATTAAGAGCCGCCGTACGATTAAATCCTTTACCCCTCGGCCGATTCAAGAGCAAGAACTGAATGCCTGGCTGGAGGCCGCAAGCTACGCGCCGAACCATCGCTTGAATGAGCCGTGGGAAATCCTGTTCGTCGGGCCGGACACCCGTGCGCAATTACGCCATAAGACGGACTTCGGCAATGCGCCCGTCGTGCTTGCCGTCTTGTCCAAACCGGGCTCCACGCCGTTCGAACGGGACGAGAACGTGATGGCCGTCTCCTGCTTCGTCCAAAATTTCTTGTTAGCCGCTCATGCTGCGGGCGTCGGCGCGTACTGGGCTTCCTTGGGCGCTTCCGCTTCGAATCGCGAGATTCTAGGCGTTCAGCAGGATTATGATGTGATCGGCGTATTCGGAATCGGCTATGCGGCGGAGGAGCCAGTCGCTCGGCCAAGAACGCCGCTTGCTTCCAAAATCACCTATTTAGCTTAACCCTCATCGTCGAATAAGGAGTGAAGCTCATGTCTGAACAAGCAAATAAAAGGCCGCGCCGCAATGGCGGCATCGAATTTGTTAATACGGATTCGATCAAGCGGAAGTGGCTCGACCTGCCTTACGGTTCCGCATCTCCAAGTCAGAAGCTGGACATCTATCTGCCCGAAGCGGGCGATGGGCCATTCCCGCTGATCCTGGCTGTCCATGGCGGCGCGTTCCAATTCGGAGACAAGGCCGATGGTCAGCTGAAGCCCATGCTGCAAGGATTAAGCCGGCAATACGCGGTTGTCTCCATCAACTACCGACTGAGCGGCGAAGCTATATTCCCGGCGCAGATTCATGACGTGAAGGCTGCGATTCGCTGGGTGAAGGCCAACGCTGCGCGATTCCGGTTGGATGCCGGGCGAATTGCGTTGTGGGGCGGTTCCGCGGGCGGGCATCTGTCGGCGCTGGCCGGCACATCCGCGCATGCGAAGGAGTTAGACGATGTAAGCATGGACCATGCACGGTACTCGTGCGAGGTGCAGGCTGTAGTCGACTGGTTCGGACCGACGAATTTCCTGACGATGGATGAGCTGTTTCTGGAGAGCGACGTGAAGCCTTTGCAGGTCCACGATGACGCGGATTCGCCGGAATCGTTGGTGCTCGGCGGGAAGATTACGGAGCTTCCGGAGCAAGTGAAGGCAGCTAACCCGGAGACCTATATTTCGAAGCATGCGCCTCCGTTCTTGATTCAGCATGGCACGCAGGATCCGTTAATTCCCGTGCGGCAGTCGGTTATTCTCTACGAGAAGCTCGTGCGCGCGACCGGGGAAGAACGCGTGCGGCTGGACCTGCTGGATGGCGCCGGCCACGGCGGAGAGGCGTTCGAGACGACGGAGAATGTGAATCGCGTGCTTGATTTTATCGATGCGTATCTAAAAGGCCCGGATGCTAGATAATTCTGTTGATCTCGGCCCCGTTAATGCCGGAGCAAGTAGGAACTCAAAACTAAATGAGCAAGGGCTATCCCGCACGCAAGCCACTGGAGGCGAGCCGGGATAGCCCTTCTTTTGTGTTTCTGTTGTGTTTCTTTTGTGTTTCTGTTGTGTTTCTTTTGTGTTTCTGTTGTGTTTCTTTTGTGTTTCTGTTGTGTTTCTGTTGTGATTCGTCTTCGCTTAATGCGCGGCAAGGCGGTTATTGCTTATCGCCGTAGCGGCGAATTGCACGACAATCATGAAGAGATTGATGGCCATCATCCCTACGATCGCCGAAGCGAAGCTGCCGGTCGCATCGTGAATCCAGCCAAGAATAAAGGGACCGGTCGCTCCGATGACATAGCCGGCGGACTGCGTCATCGCCGACCAGGCTGCCGAATCCTGCGCATTGTCGGTCGCATCCAGCGGCAGGAGAAGGTTGAGCGGGAATAATCCGCCCGCGCCTATCCCGATCAAGATAGCGGCAAGCCACGGAGGCGCTTCGGCAACGAGCAGGATGAAGCCCGCCAGCTCGAACAGCGTGTTGATCAACAGCCATAACCGGCGGGAGGGGAAACGGCGAAGCAGCATCGGCAGTACGAGACTCACCGGAATTTGAATGACGACGAAGATCGTAAGCATATTGGCCGCGTAGGATTTGCTGTAGCCCATCCCTTGAATGATTTGCGGCATCCACGCGGTGCAGGAATAGAACAGCATCGCCATGAGACCGAACGACAGCGTAAGCAGCCAGGCTCTTTTGTTTCCCCAGGGCAGGCGTACTTGCTTGGCCGCGATAACGGGCTGACTTTGCCCCCGATCGCCACGAAGTACGAACAAGCGCCATAGAACCCCCGCGCCGAACGCGATAATGGCCCAGATGGCTAGCGCGCCCTGCCAAGAGTCGAACCCGTGTTGCAGCGGCCCGGCGAATCCCGAACTCAAGCCTGCTCCGAGCGTGAGAGCAACCGTATAGACGGCAATCATCTGCGGCACATGCTGGGGAAAATAGCGTTTGATAAACCCTGGAAGCAGCGGGCCTGCGACCGCGATACCGACCCCCGCGACGAATGCGGTCATGAGCAGAAACGAAGTCGAATGCGTGAACAGCCGAAGGACGGTTCCCAGGCCGATGACAAGCAGCGACCACCCAAGTACCCGCTCGATCCCCCATTTACCGCTAAGTTTCACGGCTGACGGAGAGAAGATTCCCATGCAGAGGACGGGAATGGAGGTCAACAAGCTCGCCACGGAGGCGTTCATGCCGAGCGTGCTTCTAATGTTATCCAGCAAGGGCGAGATCGAGTTAATCGCCGGACGCAGGTTCAAGGATGCAACGAATAAGGCGACAATCAATAGCGTAGACTTTCTCATGCTTGTAAGGTTCTCCAATTTTATCGTGATTTTCAGTATCGCCGCCATAACGCGACAGAGTACCCTAAGTGTAACCTATTCAAAGTGGTCTCATTATTCCGAATCCAGCGGAAATGCTGTTATGCACTGATACCGGAAGCGAAACGAACGAGGTTTTGGGTAGTCCGCGCAAGCTCGGGCGACGCGGTTAGCCTACTGTCTTGTGCAGAGCACCACGCCACGTACCAAGAGCACATACCCCAGACCGCGAACCAAGACCACGTATTCCATACAACGTATCCCATACAACGTATCCCATACCACGTATCCCATACAACGTATCCCATACAACGTACCCCATACAACGTATCCCATACCACGTGTCCCAGACCGCGAACCCATACAACGTACCCCATTGATGTGGGCTCTCCGCCACTGCACAGTCGCTAGCACGTGTGAAATAACTGCAAAAATACAGTTATTCTCCGCATACATTCACGAATTCAAGAAATAACTGCAAAAATGCAGTTATTTTAGCTGGAAACATGATATGGGAGTAGTAAACCTCGAAATAACTGCACATTTGCAGTTATTTGCCGCTGATGGGCATCTTCATTGAAGAATAACTGCATATTTGCACTTATTTCTTAGTCTCTGTGCTGCCGCGCGCAGGGGTGGCAGGCGGTATATTAGACGGGGCCAAGGTAAAGCCCGATCAACGTGCGGATGTGCGTGCGATACCACAGTTCCCAGTCGTCTGCCTGTAAATAGTGCACATGGTCATGCGCAATCGGCTTGAGCGCCTCGAACGCCGCCCCGCCCAGCACGAATCGCATGTAAGGCGCCACCCGCAGGGAGGAAGCGATCCAATCCCCGAGCGTCCCGATCTTGTCCGGATCCGTAACGGAAATGGCGACGACGGAGACGCGCTTCTTGCGCATCATGTCCAGCAGTCCGTCGAATGGCGTATCCGGTCCGAGGTAGACGACCTCAGAGCCTTTCTGCCTCAGGAACAGGCTGAAGAGCATCAGGCCTAAGTGATGGCTTTCGCCCTCGGGACAGAAGGCGAGCGTTACCGGGAGCGCGGCATCCACGGCGAACACGCGGAAGAACGCGCTGATCCTGGACATGACCAGCTGAGAGGCAAAATGCTCCTGGGCGACGGTAATCGTTCCGGCTTCCCATTCGGCTCCGGCCCGGTAAAGGACCGGTACAAGAATACGATGGAAGACCTCGTCGACTTCGCACATCGAGAAGGCGTAGTCGATCCACTCGTTTGCTTTGGCCGAATCGTAGGCAATCAAGCTGTCATAGAGCCGATTAATCGTGTTTGCATGCGCAGGAGTAAGAGCATGAATCGATTCTGCCTTGGCTTGCGACGCAAGGTCAAGGTCCGCAATCTCCGCAGTCGGTTCCGATTGCCGCAGAAGACGGACCGCTTCGCTGATCTTGAGCCCGTTCTCTTTGAGCTGCCGCCTCAAGAAACGGAGCTTGAGCAGATCTTCTTCGCTGTAAATGCGATGTCCGCCTTCGCTCCGGCGAGGGGCGATCACCCCGTAACGATTCTCCCACGCGCGAACGGTGACCACAGGCATGCCCAGCAGTTCTGCCACTTTCTTAATACTATACATCCGATGACCCCTCCGATGGGATAATTATACATAACCTGTACGGTTGTGACTATAAGGCGCAGTATTCGACAGCAATCTAGGAAAAAAATAGAAAAAACTTGCACATAATGTATAGGTTTTGTACAGTTAAAGTTAATAACTATACATAACCGCTACGAAATCGGAAGGGTGCAGGTGACTCCGCTATGAAGGATAACGAGACGATATCGGTTACGTCCACGCAAGTATTGGATCAGAAGAGCGTTCTGGCAGCCATCGAACAATCGCTGGCGATGATTCAATTCGATCTGCAGGGACATGTGCTATGGGCCAATGACAACTTTGCCAAGGCGCTCGGTTATCGTTCCGAAGAGCTGACAGGGATGCAGCATCGCAGGTTCTGCACGCCCGAATTCGCGGCGAGCCCGGAGTACCGCAGGTTGTGGGAAGGACTGGGGAACGGGAAGGCTTTTCAGGATAAAATCATGCGAGTTACCAAGGACGGCCGTATGATATGGCTGGAGGCCGCCTATATGCCCATTATGGATGAGCATGGCCTCGTTCAAGCGGTTCTGAAGATCGCGACGGATATTAACGCCAGGGAGCAGGCGACGACCAAGATCACCGGAGACTTGCTGCAGATGTCCGAGGAGCTGCTCTCCCGGGCGAACGAGGGAATCGCCAGGAGTCATGAAGTCGAATCGGCCATGGCCAAAGCAGTCGAAGGAGCCGATGGCAATATCGAGTCGCTCAAGCAGCTGGAGCAGCAGACCGCTTCGATTCGGGGAATCGTGCGCACGATTCGCGAAGTGGCCTCGCAAACGAACCTCTTGTCGCTGAACGCCGCCATCGAGGCAGCTCACGCGGGCGAGCATGGGCGCGGCTTCAACGTGGTCGCGAGCGAGGTCCGCAAGCTGGCGGCGCAGGTTCAGGAGGCGGCCAAGGAAGTCGGCGGCTACGTGGAAGGAATCATCGCGCATGTGCAGGAGATGGCTCAGGGAACGAAGCATTCCCAGCAGGTGGTCGCCGAGAGCCAGCACCGCATCCGGCTTGCCCTCGATGAATTCATGAGCATCGGCGAAGCTTCGCGGCTTCTTGATGCGCAGGCTAAGGAGTTGAGCACGGCGATGGGGTGAAGCTGACGAGGCAAGGCATCGCCATAGATTCTTGCCCCGATAAGCTGCTGTAACGACATCGAGGATGCATGTCATGCCTATCTATGATACAATTTGTATCAAACGGAGGCGAGGCGTCATGCGGACTCGGTTGACCGCTTCTTGGGCTGACTTGCAGATGAGCAGAAGTTTGCCGGTGTGGCTGGTGGCGTTATCCTTCTTCGATGCCATGGCAACGGATACCGGCCTCCGCATGCAGGTGATCCAAGAAGCGAATCCTTTTGCCGCGATGCTGTACGAAACAGATATTCTGCTCTTCTATGCGTACAAGCTCATCCTGCCGCTGCTTCTGCTCACATTGGTAAGGCGCGTGAACAGGCCTTCGTTCATTACGAAGTGGGTTCTTCCCGTGACGATGCTCTATGGCATCGTAGCCGTGTACCATATCGTGTGGCTGGTTATCGTCGCGGCAGGCTGGCAGTAAGGTCAAAAGGGTTAAAGGGACAATGAAGATCCAGACAAAGCCGGCTTCTCCGTCTAAACGGGGGCCGGTTTTGTCTTGGAAGGGCGGAACGGGAACTCTCCCGGTGGAGGACAATGCGGCCGCAAAGCGAATACCTATAGAGGCTTGATTATTCTTGTTGGAGGTGGCGTATGAAAGCGCTGTTCATCGGAGGAACGGGCATCATCAGTTCCGCGATCACGAAGCAATTATCGGAGGCCGGCTGCGAGCTTTATCTTCTGAATCGAGGTAACCGTAACGAGAGTCTGCCGGCAAATGTGAAGACCCTTCAAGCGGATATTAACGACGAGGCGCATGTCGCGCAGCTCATTGAAGATTTGCAATTCGACGTCGTAGCCGACTTTATCGCCTTTCGTCCGGAGCAGCTGGAGCGGGATTATCGGCTGTTCCATGGCAAGACGAAGCAGTTTATCTTCATCAGCTCGGCATCGGCCTATCAGAAGCCGCTGTCCGATTATCGGGTATCCGAGAGCACGCCGCTCGCGAATCCGTATTGGGAGTATTCCCGCAACAAAATCGCCTGCGAGGATTACTTAATGAAGCAGTATCGGGAGAACGGGTTCCCGATCACGATCGTGCGTCCGAGCCATACGTACGACGAGCGTTCCATTCCGCTCGGCGTCCATGGCAGCAAAGGCTCGTGGCAGGTCGCGAAGCGCATGCTGGAGAACAAGCCCGTTATCATCCACGGAGACGGCACGTCCTTGTGGACGATGACGCATAACGGCGATTTCGCGAAAGCCTTTATCGGACTGATGGGCAATCTGCATGCTATCGGAGAGTCGGTTCAGATCACGTCGGACGAGACGCTGACCTGGAATCAGATCTACGCGGCGATCGCGGACGCGCTCGGCGTGAAGCTGCAGGCGGTTCACGTGTCGTCGGAATTTCTCGCCGCATGCAGCCGCGAGGATTACACGGGCGGGCTAATCGGGGACAAGGCGAACTCCGTCGTATTCGACAATGCGAAGCTGAAGCGGCTCGTGCCGGGCTTCGTCGCGACGACGCGCTTCGATCAAGGAATCCGAGGAACGGTGGATCACATCTTAGCTCATCCGGAGCTCCAAGCGGAGGACGGCGAGTTCGATGCGTGGTGCGATCGGGTAATCGGGGCGCTCGAAGGGGCGCTGGCGGCGATCAGAGAGTAGAGGACTATCATAGGGCATATTTAGGGAGCCGATTGCGGGCTCCCTTTTTTGCATGTCCGAATCTCTATACGATTCGACCAGAAATCGAAGGATTGTCTTCTACTGGCGCAAAGTCGATTCTTCTACAATAAAGACACGACAGAAGCAAAGAAGGTGACGGTCATGAGCAAGATCGATCTTGCGATAGAGGGAAAGGCAATTCCTGGCGAGCAGCCGGGCGCTGTCGGGCGGGCGCGCAAGCAGACAAGCAGGTGGAAGCTGATTCGCGGCAATCTCGATATGTACGCGCTGCTGATTCCGGGGTTGATCTTCCTCCTCTTATTCAAATACACGCCGATGTACGGCATCGTGATCGCGTTTCAGGATTTCAACATCTTCGGCGGCATCAAGGGCAGCGACTGGGTGGGGCTGGAGCAGTTTCGGAAGCTGATTCACTCGGAGGAGTTTCTGCAGGTGCTCGGCAATACGCTGCTGATCAGCCTGTACAAGATCGTGATCTTATTCCCGATCCCGATCGTGCTCGCGCTGCTGCTGAACGAAGTGCGGCGCATGTTCTTCAAGCGCACGCTCCAGACGATCATTTATTTGCCCCACTTCCTCTCGTGGGTCATCATTTCCGGGCTGTTCCTGAATATCCTCTCGCCGTCCGGCGGGCTGGTGAACGAAATCATTCGCTCCTTGGGCGGGCATCCGATTTCGTTCCTGACGGACAACCATTTCTTCCGCAGCGTGGTCGTCTTCACCGCAGGCTGGAAGGAGATCGGCTGGAACGCCATCGTCTTCATCGCCGCGATCGCGGGCATCGACCAGGAGCAGTACGAGGCGGCCGCGATCGACGGCGCCGGACGAATCCGCCAGATGGCGTCGATCTCGCTGCCGGGCATTCTTCCCACGATCATGCTCATGTTCATTCTACGGATCGGAAGCTTGCTGGAAGCGGGTACGGAGCAAATCCTGACGATGTACAATCCGCTGGTCTACAAGAGCGGGGACGTCATTGGCACGTTCGTGTACCGCATCGGGCTGGGGCAGCAGGATTACAGCTTCAGCACGGCGGTCGGCCTGTTCAATTCCGCGGTCGGCTTTCTGCTAATCGTGATCGGGAACATGCTCAGCCGAAAATTTCTGCAGCGCAGCATATGGTAGGAGGCGATCGAGATGCGCGGTAAAAAAACGGGCGATTACGTGCTGGACGCCTTCATTTATATCTTTCTGACCGCGATGGGACTCATTACGCTGCTCCCGTTCGCGAACGTTTTTTCCAAGTCGATCAGCGAAGAGTGGGCAATCGTGGCGGGCAAAGTCGGGATCTTCCCCGTCGGGTTTCAGCTCGATACGCTGCGGTTCGTGGCGACGAACAATCAATTTTTGCATGCGCTGTTCATTTCGGCGCTTGTTACCGTGATCGGGACGCTGGCGTCCCTGCTCATTACGGCAATGACGGCATACCCGCTGTCGAAGCGGGAGCTCCCGGGCATGGGCGTCATCATCGTGCTGTTCATCTTCACGATGATGTTCAATGGCGGCATCATTCCGAACTATCTGCTCGTGCGCCAGCTGCACTTGATCGACAGTCTCGGCTCGCTCATTCTGCCGGCGCTCGTCAGCGTGTTCAATTTGCTGGTGATCAAGAGCTATTTCGAGAGCCTGCCGCCGAGCCTGGAAGAGTCCGCCCGGCTGGACGGGGCGCGGAATTACACGATTCTGTTCCGCATCATTCTGCCCCTGAGCGGGCCCGTCCTCGCGACGATCGGACTGTTCTACGCCGTGTATTACTGGAACGATTATTTTAACCCGATGCTCTACATCAACAGTTCATCCTTAAAGCCGCTGCAATTGTATCTGCAGGACATCGTCATGAACGCCGATACGTCCTCGGCCTTGAGCGCCGACGATCGGATGAACGTCCCGGCGGAAGGCGTGCGGTCCGCGACGGTGATCGCGTCGACGGTTCCGATTCTGCTGATCTATCCGTTTCTGCAGAAATATTTTATCAAAGGCGTGTTGATCGGGTCGGTCAAAGGGTGAAATCAGGCATGCGTTAATTCTTGCGGGGATGCTTGCGAGATTAATGATATATATTATATTTAGGAGGGTCATGCAATGCGGAATTATAAGAGATTAGGGATGGTTACGGTCATCGTTATGCTGCTCGCGGCAATGATGGCGGCCTGCTCGTCGGGCAACAACGGGAACAAGGATGCGAATACCGGCAATCAAGCAGCGAACGGGGGGAATGTGGCTTCCGGCGACGATGCTTCCAAACCGGAACTGAAACGGCTGGATGTCTGGCAGAACGAGGACTACAACACGTACCCGGTCGCGAAATTGTTGGAAGAGAAGACAGGCTACAAAGTAAAGTACGACATGCTCCCGCAAGATAAGCCGTCCGAGAAGCTGAACCTGATCATGTCCTCCGGCGATCCGTACGACCTCGTTTCGGCCTATAGCGACATGGCGCTCTATTCGGACTATGCCCAGAAGGGCGCGCTGGTCGACCTGCTTCCGCTGATCGACAAGTACGGTCCGAACATCAAGACGGCGATCTCGCAGCAATCCATCGATGCCTTGAAGGTGGACGGCAAGCTGTACGCGATTCCGACGTCGGTCACGTATGCCGTGAACAGCAGCATCTTGATCCGGACGGACTGGCTGGAGAAGCTGGGCCTTCAGATGCCGACCACGACCGACGAACTGACGACCGTTTTGAAAGCGTTTAAAGACAAGGATCCGGGCGGCAACGGCAATCAGAACGTTCCGCTCACGATCCGCGGCGACCTTCCGATGTTGGATAACATCGTCGGCGCGTTCGGCCTGCCGAATACGTGGAACGACGTGGACGGCCAGCTCGTGCCGCGGGTGCTCGATCCGGCGTACAAGGATTACATTGCTTACATGTCCGACCTGTACAAACAAGGACTGCTCGACAAAGAATTCGTCGTCAACAAGGACGCGACGGCCAAAGAGAAATTCTCCAGCGGCAAAGCGGGCGCCATTATCGTCCACTGGGCCGACATCCCGACCATCTCCGATGCGATCGCGAAGACCGCGCCGGACGCGAAGTTCGCGTTCGTGCCGGCGCTCAAAGGACCGGCGGGCAAAGCAGGCTTCGCGGCCAACTCCGGCTTTGACCGGCTGACGTTCATTCCGAAGGCCTCTAAGCATCCGGAAGACGCGATCAAATGGATCAACGCCAGCCTGGATCCCGAGACGTTCAAGGACATGGCGATCGGCGAAGAAGGCAAGCACTTCAAATTCGAGAACGGCGCGTATACGCCGATTCTGCCGATCTTCACCGATGAGCGCAACTTGGCGAACAACTACATGGCGGGCACGGACGAAACCAACTATCCGCTCTACTGGCAGGCCCGCGTGCGCAAGAGCCCGGTGATGTTCGAAGCGTTCGACTTCCTGAACAACAAACAGCCGGCCGACGTTAAGATTCAAAACAAGCTTGGTCTGGCCCCGTATATGCCGGAATATGCGAAGGACAATTTGCAGCTGGAATCCATGGTCGGCGACTACACCATCAAGCTGATCGCGGGCGCGGAGTCGCTTTCCGGTCTGGAAGCGTTCCAAGCGAAGTACAAAGCAGCCGGGGAAGAAGCCAGCGCGAAGGAAATCAACGACTGGTACGCAACGACGAAATAATCGCCGCAAGCGGCGGCGGCTCGCGTCACGGGAGCTGCCGCCTGCTTGACTTGAGAGGAGTCCTATTCATGGAAAGCACTCATTATTCGTTTAAACGGAACGTCGAAACCTATTCGCACTCGGATGTCGTCGTCATCGGAGGCGGTCCTGCGGGCACGGCGGCGGCCATTTCCGCGGCTAGAAGCGGGAAACGGGTCGCGCTGCTTGAGAAATCCGCGCAGCTCGGCGGCATGGGCACGCTGGCCAACGTCAGCATCTTCATGCCCGTCGGCAACGTGACGGGGATCTACCGCGAGCTGATTGCCGAGATGCTGGCGGAATATTTGCCGGAGGGCCACGATCAATCGATCGCGCCGCAGTATTCGCCGTTCCTGTTTCGGCAATATTTTAACGAGAAGATGAAGAAGGAGAACGTGCAGGTGTTCTTCCACAGCGAGTTCGTCGGCGCGGTGCGTGAGGACCGCGAGATCAAGGCGGTCGTCGTCTCGACTCGCGAAGGGCTCCGGGCGTTCGAGGCCGACGTGTTCATCGACTGCACGGGCGATGCCCGGGTGGCGATCGATGCGGGCGTTCCATACCATGCCGGCCGGGAAGGCGACGGACTAACCCAGCCGATGACGCTGATGTTCACGATGCAGGATACCGGCAAGTCGGTCAAGCAGGTGCTGCCGGAAGGCTGTTACGTCTACAACGACGTCGCCGATCTGCCGCAAGGCCGGAGGCTCTACTGGGAGCGGAACGGCGACGGCTCGCTGCTTGTCAACATGTCCCGCGTCAAAGCGAACGGTGCGAAGATCGAAGACGTCAATTACGCGGAAACGGAGGCGCTGAGACAGGTCTTTTCGATCGCCAACTATTTGCAGCGCACCGGTTTCGAGACGTATGCGATCGCGCATATCGCGCCGCAAACCGGGGTTCGGGAAACGAATCAGATCGAGGGCCTCTATACGCTAACCGAGCAGGACGTCGTGCAGGGCACGCGATTCCCGGACGTGGTCGCGCAGACGAACTACGAGATTGACATCCATAGTCCTGATGCTCAGAAAACGACCGACGAACGCCAGGTCGACGGCTACGACATCCCGTATCGCTGCATGGTGCCGGAAGCGTTCGACAACCTGCTCGTGGCCGGCCGCGCAATCTCGGCTACGCACGTGGCGATGTCTTCGATGCGCGTGCAGGCCACCTGCTATGCGCTCGGCCAGGCAGCGGGAGCTGCGGCCGCGGTCACGCTGGATGGCGGGGGCGCAATGAAGGACGTTCCGATGGATAAGCTGCATGCGGAGCTGGCGCGTCAAGGCGTCCGCTTCCTCGGGCAATCGATCGAAGTCTGAAGCGACGATAACAGGAGCGGCTCGCAGCGGAAGCTAGAGCTTGGCTTAGCAGAATAACGGTTCCGCCGCCCCAGCCGACTTGCGTACGCGCAGCCGACTGGGGCTCGGCCGTTTCGAGAATCCGACAGGGGAGGACAGCGCCTTGTACAAATTGCTGATCGTGGACGATGAGCCGACGGTAAGAGCGGGCTTGCGAACGTATTTCAATTGGTCGTCGTTCGGCGTGGAAGTCATGGGAGAAGCCGACGACGGGGATGTGGCGCTCGGCATGATCGAGCAGCAACCGCCCGACTTGATCCTGACGGACGTGCGCATGCCGACCATGGACGGCATTACGCTGTCGCGGGAGGTGTCCGCGCGCTACCCGGGGTCGAAGATTATTTTCGTCAGCGGCCATGACGATGCCGATTATCTGAAGTCCGCGCTGAAGGTGAGCGCGGTCGATTACATTTTCAAGCCTGTGAACCTGGACGAGCTCAGTGCGGTGATCAAGCGCGTCGTGGAAGATCTGGATGCGGAGCGCGCGGAACGGCGGCTGAAAGAAGAGCTGCAGGTCAAGCTGAAGGAAGGCATGCCGCTGCTGAGAGAGAAATTCCTGCTGTCGCTGATCGGCAGCGGGGTGCCGCAGCAGGATCTTCGCGAACGGCTCGATTTCCTTGGGCTCGGGCTGCCGGTGGATGCGGCTTATTGGGTCATGGTCATTTCCGTCGACGATATGGCGGGCGAAATGGGCAGCCGGACGGAACGAGACCGTCAGCTGCTGTGGTATTCCGTGCTGAATATCTTCGGAGAGTTAATCGAGCGTTATCTCGGCGGATACGCCTTCGAGCACCGAACGGGGGAGTTCATCGGCATTCTACGGGGAAGCGACGAGAACGAAGCGTCCTCTTCGGATGCGGTTGAAGCGATTCTCGCGCTGGCCGGGGAGGTGCGGTCCAATCTGGAGCAGTGGCTGAAGATCGGCGTCACGATCGGCATCAGCGAACGGGTGACGGCATTGTCCGAGCTGTCCGAAGCGTACAAGGGAGCCCGCGAAGCGGCCGACCACAAGTGGTATTTGGGCAAGAACCGGATCATCTCGATGGACAGCCTGCGCAGCCCCGAGACGGATGAAGGCGGGTATGATCGCCATGATCCGGCGGATCACGAAGAGCTCTTGTCCGCGCTCAAGGCGGCGGATGCGGACAAACTGAAGGACATCTTCGACCGGGTGTTCGCAGACTTGAACCGCAGCAGGCGCGATGGCTTGAAATACGGCCGCAACGTCTGCCTGCAGCTCGCGCTCGCGGTCGGACAGCTTCTCATGGAACTGAACGTGCAGTCTCCCGAGCTGGAATCGGCGGAATCGACGCTGTGGGAAGCGCTCCTCGCGCAGGAGACGTTAGGCGAGATGCGGCAGCTGCTGGAATCGCATGCGATGGCGGCCTGCGATCGGATCCGCGAGAAGCGGACCGGCAAGACGGCCAATCTCGTCGAGCGTGTTCGGGCCATCATCGAGCGGAGCTATTCCAATGGCGGGCTGACCGTTGCGGAGATCGGCAAGGAAGTATATCTGACGCCGACCTACGTCAGCCTGCTCTTCAAGCAGGAGACGGGGCAGACGGTCAACGAATATTTGACGCAGGTTCGGGTCGAGAAGGCGAAGGAGCTGCTGCGCGATCCGCAGTACAAGTTCTATGACATCTGCAACGCGATCGGATACACGGATCCCAGTTACTTTACGAAGCTCTTCAAGAAGGCGACGGGCGTAACGCCAAGCGTCTACCGGGAGAATTATGCGTAGCGAGGGCGGCGGCGTTCGGGGAAAATGGGCCGTGAAGGCTGGAGCGGGCCTGCGTTTTCTTCGCCGCTTCACCATCCCGCGCCAATGGTTGATCGCTTACCTGCTGCTGATCGTCGTGCCGGCGGGCCTCTTCCTCTATGGCTACTACGAGCGCTCGGCCAAGATCCTGAAGGACGAGGTCATTCGGACGATGCAGCAGACGCTGCGGCAAGCGGGAAGCAATTTGTCCTATCGGCTGGAGCATATCGAGGATATCAGCAACGCGGCTTTCATGAACGGGAATCTTCATTCGTACCTGTCCATCGGCCCGGATGATCGATCGATCGCCGTGCAGCTGCAAGTCATTAAGGACTTGCGGTACTTGGTGGATACGGTACAGTCGAATTCCGACGTCTTCCGCGTCCGGCTGTTCGTCGACCGCTCGAAGCTGTACGCGGGGGAGCGCGTCAATTTCTTCTCGCTCGACAGCTTGAAGGACAGGCCTTGGTATGCGCCGATCATCGGAGCGAGCGGGGGCATCGTGTGGACGGGGGATTATGAGGAAAGCTACTTGGACGCAGGCGATCTGCGCGTGTTCTCTGCCGCCCGCATGCTCCGCGATCCGAATCATTTTGACCGGATCTCGGGCGTGCTCATGATTGACGTGAAGGAGAGCTTGATCGCGGATATACTGGGCGATTTGCAATTCTCCCCGGGTACGCAGGTCTATCTCGTGGATGCTTCCGGCACCATCGTCTATCATCCGGATCGCACGCGGATCGGGACCAAGGTCGATTCGGCCGTGCAGGACGTATTGAAGCACGGCGGCGAGGGCAGCCATTCCTTCAAGCAGGGCAGCGACGTTAACGACGTACTCTATACGACGTTGTCGCCCGTCGGATGGAGACTGGTGGCGCAAGGGACAGACTCGCAGTTATCGCACCGCGCGGTTAAGCTGACGCAGCGGTCGGAGTGGACGTCCCTGCTGGAGTATATCGCTTTATTCCTGGCGCTGCCATTCGTGCTGCTCGCGATTATCGTCAGAGGAATGAACCGCCGGGTGAAGCAGGTCATTACCGTCATTCGCAAGGAAGGCTCGGAAGGCTTGAACGAGCTGTCGCCGGTCAATGGGGACTTTCATATGCTGGAGCGGAGCGTCGATCATCTGATTATCCGGGTACGGACGCTGGTCGAGGAGAAGTACAAGGCAGAGCTTCATGAACGCGAGGCGCAGCTTCAGGCGCTGCAGGCGCAGATCAATCCGCATTTCCTCTATAACACGCTGGATACGATCAATTGGATTGCGATCGGCAAAGGCGCAAGCGACATCAGTCAGATGATCGACAGCCTGGCGAAATATTTCCGGCTCAGTCTCAACAAGGGCAAGACGATCGTCAGCGTGGAGGACGAGCTCCGCCTCGCGCAGGTGTATCTGGAAATCCAGCAGAGCCGGTTTCCGAATACGTTCGTCTTCGAGCTGGACGTACAGTCCGGAGTCGAAGCCTGCCTGATGCCGAAGCTGATCCTCCAGCCGATCGTCGAGAACGCGCTGCTGCACGGGATCCGCAAGGCGAAGGGAAAGCAGGGCCTCATTACGATCTCGGCCCGGGAGGACAACGGCGACTTGCTCTTCGCCGTGTCGGACAACGGCATCGGCATGGACGAGGGGCTGGTCCGCCAGCTGCTGACGGAGGCGCTGCCTGAGGTCAGGGGCGACGGCGACGGTGGCGGGAGCTCCTACGGGCTGTTCAACGTCAATGAGCGGATCAAGCTGTATGCCGGTGACGAGTACGGCATTCGCATCGTTTCGGAGCTCGGTGCCGGAACGACGGTGTTGGTGCGGCTGAAGGCCAAGCGCGAGGAGCGGTAGTCATCGTGCTGCGGCAGCGGGCTGCAATTGAAACTGGCCCCGCAAGCACCACAAGCTGCCGGACATGCAGCGTGAATTCGGACGGAAACTTAACGGTTGTCAGCGATGCTAATCCACGATTCAGGCTGCGAATGAAGCTCTAACGGTTCTGACAGACGTTATTGAGCATAGATGTGCAGATAGTACACGGAAATCTCACAATAAGCCTGCTGGCAACTGTTAGCTATATATAATGGGCATTTTGAGCCGATTAGCCATCCGTATGGACCTCTGTCAAGAAAGTGGACACTCAATTAGTCTGTTTATGCTAATTCGAGCTGCTTGAATTGAGCTGCAAATCGAACGGGGGACAGGTAACCCAGAGATCCATGAAT
>NZ_JBWDNI010000013.1:0-149393 GCF_056269105.1 Paenibacillus sp. J31P316
GCCGGAAGCGGCTGCGCCGGAAGCGGCTGCGCCGGAAGCGGCTGCGCCGGAAGCGGCTGCGCCGGAAGCGGCTGCGCCGGAAGCGGCTGCGCCGGAAGCGGCTGCGCCGGAAGCGGCTGCGCCGGACAAGCCCTGGATGGCCTGTCCGGCGCGACGGCTTGAAGTGGCCGCGATGGTGCCGCCTAGGCTGCTCGGCGTACCGAGAATAAGCAGGCCGCACTCGCGGCTGCGGCCCATAGTCAGGCACGCCTCGCAGTACGCGCATGCGCGGCCGCACGCGGCGCATGGAGTGCGGCGCATACGCGCCGTGCCGCTGCCGCATCGCTGGCAGCGAAGCCGCGGGCGCGGCCTCGCGCCGAGCGCTTGCCGCCACCGCAGCAGCCGGGGCTGCGGCTGCGGGGCGACCGCGCCGCCGAGGCGCAGCCGGCCGAGCAGCGCAGCCAGCTGGAGCGCGGGAGCCCACGCGCTCCAAGCGGGCGCGGCGCCGGCCGGCCCGGCCGCGCCCGCGGCCTCGAGCAGGGCGAGCGCTTCGCTGCCTAGCAGCGCTCGGCCCTGCAGCAGCGCTGCGGCGCGGCAAGCGCGCGCCGCCAGCGCCCGGGCGCGGCCGTCGCCGAGCTCGGCCGCGGCGAGCACATGCTCCGCATGTGCCCCAGGCTGCCGCGGAACCGGCAGCCCCATGCGGGCGTCGCCCGCCCACACGTTGTCGACCAGACGCGACAACGTAGAAGCCATCCGCGTTGCCGGCACCGTCCCAGCCGGCCAGCATCGAACAACCTCAAGCGCATGCCCGAGCGGAAGCTGCTCCGACCAGGCGACCATAATATCGGCGTTCCCGCGACCAGCCTCCCTCAGTCCGCCGTTAATTCGCTTCTCGTTAACGTGCCATTCATCTCTTTCATTTACTACGCTTTCGGCAACGCACCCTCGATCTCTTGTATCTCCTCCCCTATCAGCAACGCGCCCTCTATCTCCTTCCCTTACTCCGCTGTCGGTAACATCCTCTCTGCTCTTCCATCTCTCTGCCACCGTCCGCTCCACCTCCGCACGAAAGCCCCCCTGGCACCAGTAAGCGTAATCTACCTCCGGAGCGATGGACCAACCAGCCCAGGACTCCGCCCCTCTCCCAACCGCATAGACCGTCACCTTCATCTCGATTCCCCCTTACCCGCACCCCGGCGCATGAAGTAAACCTATCTTCTAATCGTCCAATCCTAAAGCCTGTTCTGCACGTATTCTCCCTCTACACTTCCCACTCAGCAAGTCCCTTCTATCGATTCTTTTCCCTGCTGAAGTGCCAGCCCAGCAAAGCTGCTGCTCATATTATGTTCCTTAATATCACTGGGAGAGTAACAACGAACAATCCCCCCTGCCGAAAACCAAAAAAGCACACCCCTGACTGCCTTAGGCAGCCAATACGGGTGTGCTTCACTCGTCCTTATATTCCATTTCTATAATTATACAGCTTCCTCCCCAATAGAGGCAATGCTTCGATTCGCAGAGGAGATTCAGACTTGAGCGCATTCGTCTTCTCCTGCAGCCGCCACGAACAGACTGTCTTTGCACCGCAGCCACTCTCGTTTCCTCCGACACTGCCCGCCATTCGCTCTCAAAAAGGCAGCTTCGACAAGTCCGCCGGATTGCGCAAGTCAATCAGCACCGCCTGCTCCTTCACGGATACGACGCCCTCCGCCTGCAGCATCCAAAGCAAATGCGTCGGTTCGATCTCTTCGCCTACCCTCGATTTCCCGACTTTGCCTTCAAGCCCTCTGCGATCCATGCCCGCTTTACCATCGCGACCAAGCGCAGCTTCAGTTCCCCCGGCTCCCCATACTCCAGTTGTCCGAACTCCCTCGACTTTCCCCTCACCGACGCGCCATCTCCAAATCGCTCGTAACCGTTGCCATTTGCCGGAGCGCCCAGCTACCTTCCCCGCCCGATCGGCATTTTCCGCCGACGTGGATGAGACCGCATCCGCGCTTCCCACTCCTGACTCAGCTACGCCATCCAGTCCCTCGAACAATACGTCCCCGCCCGCATGCACCCGCACATCCATCCCGCGTTTAGCGAATAAGCGCGCGATCCGAAGCGTGTCGTCCTCCGAACCATGGTCGACGACCGTTACCTTCACGTCCGTGCCCGTCAAATGCGAGAAACGGTGAAGCGAACGCATGTACCATTCCATCCGCTGGCCTTCATTGCCCGCCAACAGCACATAGTGCTTCGCGCTGCGCTCCCGTCCACGCCGCATGGCAGCCAAAATGAAGATAACGGCGGCAGCCAAAACGTAACAACCCACAATACAAAGCAGTACCGTGATCAAAGGCGTCCACCTCCTTTTGCGACATCATATGCCGCGGTGCGCCTAGAGGTTACGGCCATTCATGGACAACCAAAGATCAAGGCGACAACAGCCTGCTCGATCTGCGCTGCAGCTCGGCTTACCCTCGGCTCCACTTGCCCCTCGAATCGATCCCCTGTACAACTCGCCCCCTCCATCGACGGCTTACTCCGCGACGCATCCGCCCTTCAAACTTCACTCGCTCGTCCCTCTCCTTCCCTCCAAACAAAAAAAGACCCCCTTGCGGGAGTCTCTCGTGTTATGTATGCGGTACCTACAGCGTTACCCAGCCGAACTTGATGGAGTTGATAACGGCCTGCGTGCGGTCGTCGACTTCCATCTTCTGCAAAATGCTGCTGACATGGTTCTTGACCGTCTTCTCGCTGATAAACAAGAATTCGCCGATCATCTTGTTGCTCTTGCCTTCCGCCATCAGGCGCAGCACTTCGGCTTCGCGGCGCGTCAGCGGATTGTCCTCGCTCGGAATGAACTTCACGCCGGTTTCGCGCGCTGCCGCCGCGCCGGACGTTGCGCCGATCTCGTCGAGGTACGTCATGCGGCGAAGCTGGTTGATGAGCTTGCCCGTTACTTTCGGGTGAATGTACGCGTAGCCGTTCACGACCGAGCGAATCGCATTCGCCAGCGCCTCGGCTTCCATGTCCTTCAAGAGATAACCGCTTGCTCCCTTGCGAAGCGTCTCGAAGACATAGCTTTCGTCGTCATGGATGGAGAGAATGATGACTTTGACTTCCGGAAAAATATCGCGGAGACGCTCGGTCGCCACCACGCCGTTCTCGATCGGCATGTTGATATCCATCAGGACGACCTCCGGCTTGCTTTGATTGCAAAATTCCAGCACCTGGATGCCGTCGTTGCACTCCCCGATCACTTCCAAATCATCTTCCATATTGAGAATCCGCTTCAAGCCTTCGCGGAATAGCTGATGGTCGTCAGCAATCAATACTTTGATTTTGCGTTTGCCGCCAGAAGCTTTGAAATCCATCGTCATTTACTCCTTTCTAGTTTCAGCGTTGATGGGAATATGAATCGTGACAGTCGTACCCTGATTGATGGCGGATTCGATCTCCATCCTCCCTTCGAGCAGCTCGACCCGCTCGCGCATGCCGATCAATCCGAAATGAACGCTGTTCTTGGCCTTGGACTCGATCTGGTTCGTATGAAACCCGATGCCGTTGTCTTTGACGACAATTTTCACCATTTGCGCCTGATAGGTCATTTCGAGCGAGACAAAGGTCGGATTCGCATGCTTGAACGCATTGCTGAAGGCTTCCTGTACCATACGGTAGATGGCGGCCTCCATTGCCGAAGGCAGTCGAATTTCCTTGCCGATCGTCTCGAACCGCGTGCGAATCTTGCTTTTTTCCTCGTAATCCTGAATATATTTGCGAAGGGTTGGCACAAGTCCCAGATCATCCAATGCCATCGGACGAAGATTGAAAATGATTTTGCGGATTTCTTCGATGCCTGAGCGCACCTGACTCTTCAAATCTATTAATTCGTCCTGCACGATTTGAAATTCCTGCTTCACCAGCATCCGTTCCGCAATTTCCGTCCTAAGCACTATATTCGCGAGCGACTGGGCCGGACCGTCGTGGATTTCCCGCGCGATCCGCTTGCGTTCTTCCTCCTGGGCCAAAATAATCTTCAGTCCGATCTGCTGTCGGTTCTTGGCGGATTCCAGAATACGCGTGACCTGATTCAAATCCCCGGACAAATATTCCAGCACGACGTTGATTTTCGACGCGATCGATTCCGCCCGTTCGATGGACTTCTCGACATTGCGGACCCGCTTCTGCAGCTCGTCGCGCCTAGCCTTGAGATAGGTTTCCTTCTCCCGGAACATCATCAGCTCAAGCTGCAGCTGCGTCGCTTTCTCGTATGCGGTTTTGATGTCCTCTTCTTTATATCGGACGAAGTCCCGGCTGACTTCAGTCAACCGGATTCTCGCCCTGCGATAATCGAGCTCCAGCCGGTCGACTTTGTCGATAATTTCCCCGGCTTCGGCTAATACTTGGTTTAATTCCTGGCCTAACGAAAACATTTCTTTTCGCGCCGATTCGCAAATCTCGAAAATCTGATATTTGCTGTCTTCCATGACGGAAACCGCGTTCTTGATGACTCGGTCGATATCCTCTACACGAAAATCCATGCCTTCCTAGCCCACTTTCTGCATGTTCTACTAATTCTATCATATCACACAATTAGTCGCAGGCATTCATTTCATTCGACGGTAATCGTCCCCAATTTGCCGTCCCAATTCACGACTAGGCCTAATTGCTCGGATACGAGGCGAATCGGAACGAGGGTCCGTCCGCTGCGCGTGATCGGCGCGACCTCGGACTGCTTGCGCACCCCGGTCAATACGAAGTCCTTGCTTCCTACGACCATCTCCATGAACTGGCCGCCCCGCAGCACGGACACGCGCTTCAGCACCGGATCCCAGTCGATCTGGGCACCCATGGCTTCAGTCACGAATCGCAGCGGAAGATAGGTCGTACCGTCCAGCAGCAGCGGCGCCACGTCGAGCTTATACGATTGGCCGCCGACTACGGCATTCTTCGAGCCGAGCTTCAGATCGATGCGAGTCCGCGGAGGCTCGGGAACGACCGCAGGGTATTGGAACGAGATGTTATCGAAGCCGACCGTACCGGTAAGCTGGCGCTCATCCTGTCCATCCTCCAGCGAAGCGACATAGAGACGTTTCAACGTCACGGGCGCCGACAAGCCTTCAGACGCCAAATTCACCTTGATCGTTTTCCAGCCGTTCCAGTCCACTTGCTTGGCGAGGGTGATTAAATGCGCTTCGCCTTTGCCGTCGATGATTTCCGCGCGAACCCAGTTCAAACTGTTGTCGCCCATCACGTCGATCGTCATTCCGGACGGCGTGCCTTCCACCGGCCGACCGCTTCCGTTTAACGCGGCGTAGGCCGCTTTCGTCCCGGTTCCGTTCGTAAAATCGTACTGCAGCTGCACGACGCTCGAACTATTCGTGCCCGGAAGTCCCGATACGATGGATGATGTTCCCACTACACCATTCGTACCTTGGAACGAAATTGGATAGGTCGCTTGCTCGAAATCGTCGAATTTTTTGTCAGCGCCCGAAGTTAGGACTGCCATCGACGAGAAACCGTCATAGTGCGCAATGATGTATCCGGCTTTCGCAGCGGGATTTACGTTCCCGATTGTCAGCGTGCCGTCGTTGACCGTACCCGTGAAACCGCGGAGCTCCCACTTGACCGAGGCAGACGGAACCGTCAGTTGGCGGCCGTCCTTCAACGTCGCATGGACAGGCAAACTCATGGACTTGCCCGACTCCAGAACAAGCGAGCTCGCATCCACCGTCATCGAGGCGATCGAAGCGCCGCCGATGATTTCGACCGGCAGCTTGTCGCTGGCCGTGCCGGACTTGACGGTAATCGTCGTCTCTCCCGCTTTCGTCGCCGTAAAGGTATTGCCTGCGAAGCTGCCGAGCGCCGAACCGACCGTCCAGGACGGCTGAATCGTTCCCGGATCGACAGGATTGTAGTACGTGTCATAACCTTTCATCGTATACGAGGCTTGCTGACCAATGAACAGCACGCTGCTGCCGCTCGCTTTGATCCCCATCAGCGCGCCTGCAGGAGCAGTCGAGAATACGCCGAGGCCGTTAGCGACCTGGCGCTGCGTTGCGCCGTACTCCGTAGGGAAGGCCAATTGCGTCCCCGTATCCCCGAGCGGACGCGAGATCATCGTCGTCGAGCCGCCGCCGTCGAGATTCATGCCCTTCCAGACGCCCAGCTGCACCATCATTTGCTGCAGCTCCGCAAGCGTTGCGCCTTGGCTGTTATCGCTGTCTTCCACCGTAATAATCAATGCCTTCGTGCCGTCCTTCGTGTAGCCCAGCGCCGTACGCGCGCGCGCCGAATTCGGACTGATGCTGCTCGTGCTGCGGGAGAACGTGGCGGCAGCGCCTCCGTTGACCAGAATGGTGTGGCCGCCGATCAGCATTTGCAGCGCATCCGGACTGATCTTCTGACCGGTCGACTGCGCGATCAGGTTGTAATTGGCGTTCACCTGCGTCCCTACTTGCAGATGCGCGCGCGCGAATTCGGCCGCTTTGCCATGTGTCCGCAGAATGTAGCCATCCGCCGGAACGGCGCCGGTGATCATCTTGTTGTCGGCGAATTGCGTTACGATACCGTTCTGCACGAGCACCTCCGTCGGCGTCGTGGAGCTGTCGCTGACATCTGGCCTTGTTTGCGTCCAAGCGCTGGTGTAGATGTACATCGCATTGGCATGGCTGAAGCCGTCATTAGGCTCTGTCTTATACGCCGCTTTGTTAATGCCGGACAGAGGAAAGCTGGAGCCGTCCGCCGCCAATACCGTCCCTTCAAAACCATATGTATCAATCGTCGGCTTATGATCATTCGTCAAGGCAAACGCGTACATTCCCGTCAGCTGCGAGGGACTCGACACCAGACGGCCACCAGTCACTTCCGCGCCGATCGGGGCGCCTTTGCCGTTCGCCGTATTGAAGTAATCGCCGTTCACGCCAGCGACCGCTCCGTATTTGCTGACCATATTCCCGACGGAGCTGACGCTCGAGACCGAGTCGACCTTGCCGTTCATCACGTCGAGCTTCACGTACGGATTCGTCAAATCCACTTCGATAACATGAACCTTCGACGGTGTCGCCCCAGCCTTGCTGACCCACGTATAATCGACGCGCTTGGCGCCGGACGTTATCATCTCTGAATTTGTTTGCGCCAGTTGTTTCACCGCTGCCTGCACGACGCCAGTCGTTGCAGCCGTGGTCACGGCGCCGTCCGCCGATGCGAAGGCCGGCACGGCAAGCAGGATCGGCTGCGCCAGCAGCGTCGCTCCGAGTGTCCATATAAGCAATCGTTTGCCGCTTCTGCCCGGCATCCGGTTCGTCTTCTGTTCGTTTTGCATGATTCTAGCAACTCTCCCATCATAAAGTCTAGTAAGTTAGACTATGAATGAAATGGAAAAGTTACGGTTGATAGAAGACTCCTATCGCCAGCGTTCGACCGACAAAAAAAAGCTATCCGCAGTCTTTCGACGGGATAGCTCTAATTCTACTAAATATTTGCTGGTTACCTGCTAAACTTCTGCTAAATTTCTACTAAATTCTCACTAAAGCTCTAGTTCACGTTGTCCTTCTATACGCCGACTTCGGCTCCTATACATCAATGAAATCCACGTAGCTGAGCAAACGTTTCACCATAACGGCTGCTTCCGCGCGCGTCGCTTTATTTTTACCGCCGAAGGACGTCGCCGATTGGCCGCTGATGATGCTGGCCTGCACGGCTTTCGCAACATCGTTTTGCGCCCAAGTGCCGATTTTGCCACGGTCGCTGAATTTCTTCAGCGTGGTTGCCGCCGTTCCTTGGAGCGTAATTTGCACGCCTGCCGCAGCGGCCGCACGAATCATCATGGTCGCCATCTCTTCACGGGTCACCGGACTATTCGGCTTGAACGTACCGTCCGTCATCCCCTGAATGATGCCTGCCGTTGCCGCCGCTCCGATGTAGGCTGCAAGGCTAGTCGAGGTGTTCACATCCTTGAACTTCGCCGACGCCGCCCGGTCTCCAGTCAATCCAAGACCCTTTGCGATGAACATCGCGAACTCCCCGCGCGTAATCGCTTTGTTCGGCGCGAAGGTCGTGAGCGTATTGCCTTCGACGATGTATTTGTTGGCGAGCAGCTGAATGTCGCTGCGCGCCCAATGGTTTTTCAAGTCGGAATAGTTCACTCCGCCCTTCACGACCGCATAGACGCTGTTGCCTTTGCGCTTGAAGGTTACGACGGATTGATTGTTTACTTGCGTAACCTGCGTCGGTACGTACGAGAGCTTGCCCGACTGCGGATCTAGCCATACGACCGCCGCCTGCTTGGCGTCCACGTTCGCCGAAGTCGTAATGGTGCGCGTAACATAGCCGCTGAGGTTGTCTACGTTTTTCGTGACGCCGTTGTTCGTGACCGCAAGCTGGAAGCTGATCGGGCTGACAAGCACCTGCGCGCCCGTGTTGTTCAGCTGCGTATTCAGCGCTGTCGCGAGCGAGCTGGCATTCGTATCGATCGAGACGATCAACTGACCGACGGCGCTCGCCGCGTTCATCATTTGCGCCAGCTGAGCGAAATTCAACGCACTGAGCGGAATATCGAACGTCACGGATTTAAATGCGATACCAATTGAAGCGTTAGAAGTCAGTTTCTTCGCGTCCTCCAACGCTCCGAGCGGCAAGGCGACCATAGCGGCGCTTTCCGTACTCGGTACGTTAAAGACGACCCTTGGAGCAATGCCTCCTACGGAACGAATCATGTTATAGGCATTCGTGACCTTTTCCGCTGACAAGGCATACTGCTGAGCGGAACTGCCGGCTGGCGATAACGCGGACGAAAGCGTCGCCACGGAGGTTTTAATAGCCAATCCACCGCCTGTTGCCTGTTCGAAATCACCGTTCACGTTATCCGACCATGTCGTTTGGTTAGCGGCTATCGTATCCGTAAACGACGCCGGCATAATGCCCGACGTCGAACGCGGACCGTAACCGGAGTTGCTGTAGCTGACCTTCACTGTGTCGCCGATGGCAACCGGCGTATACAGCGTCAAGACGACCGCCGAGCCGCTGATGGCCGTATTCGATACCGGCCGCGACGTATCGTTCACCTTGACCGCGAACTGCGAGATCGAAGGTACGTATCCGCTGCTAAGCGCAGAGGAGAAGTTAACGGTAATCGTACTGCCCTTCGCGATGATACCGTTCAGCCCAAGCGAAGAGGAGCTTCCGCTGTTAGCCGGGGTACTGCTGAAGGAAGGCGCTGCGTTTCCTCCGAGGTCCGTCAACGCAGGCGATCCTCCGAGATAGGATACAAGCACCGAATCTCCCGTCGCCAACGCGGACGAGAGCGTCAAGAGCACTTGCGCTCCGCTCACCGTGACGTTGTACACCGAGCGCGTCGATCCGTTCGCCGTCACATAGAAGGCCGAAGTCGGCGGAGTAAGACCCGTATTCAGCGCTTCATCGTACGTCAACGTAACGAGTGAACCGGCCGCGGTGACGGATTGCAGAATCGGAGCCTTCTGATCCTGTCCATTCTGCAGATAGAAGCTGCTGAACGAATACAGCGAATTTCCCGCCAAGTCCTTGAGCGGATATGACCCGCTATAGTAAGACACGGATACGGTTTGTCCGACCGTGGCGGACGTGCCGCTATACGTCAAGAATACGATATTACCCGAGCTGGAAATGCTCGTGACCGAACGGGAAGAACCGTTAACGTTCACGGAGAATTGGGAATAGGCATAGGAGCTGACCGAAGCCAATTCTTCGCTGAACGTAAGCAGAATCGAGTTGCCGCTGAGCGATCCGCTCACTTGGTACGGCGCCGTCGTATCCAGCACGTTCGATACGTTCACATTGGAGAAGTTGGCCGCTGCTGCACCGGACAGATCCTTGATTGGCGCGGTTCCGGCCGAGTAGGAAACCTTGACGGTCTGACCGTAAGCCACCGCGCTCGAAAGCGTCAGCGTCACGACCTGACCGCTGATCGCGACATCCGTAACCGCGCGGCCCGCTCCGTTCACGGTGACATAGAAGTTAGCCGGAAGCGGCTTTGCCGCATTACTCGTATCCAAGTTTTCATTGAAGGTAATCGCGACTTTAATCGTTCCGACCAGTTCCGCCTTCGTCACCGTCGGCGCGCCAACCGCGCTGTTCGACGTCCGGAACGTCCATTGATATTGATTTAGAATGCCGCCGAATGTATTGCCGGCCAAGTCCGTTACCGTTCCTGCCGCCATCTCAACGTAATAATCCGCGTTGGCCGTCATCGTTCCGTTTACGCCGATCAACAGCTTGCGGTTGTTCGTCGGGTCGACGGACAGCGTCGTCGAGAGACTGTCTGAGCCGGTTACCCGCTTGACGTTCACGAGCGCGCCGGAGCCTAGCAGGATCGGCTCGCTGAAAGTTGCTTCCAGCTTGGCGCCTTGAAGCGGAACGTTCTGCCCTCCATTCGTTGGCGATTGGAGAACGAGCGTTGGTTTCACGCTGTCCTGCGTTACCGTAAACCGCCATACGCTCGATCCCGAGATACCGGTATAATAATTGCCCTTCGCATCGGAGAATGCTTGTCCGCCGATCTCGATATAGTACGTCGTATTGTTCGCATACGTTTTGTTCAAATTCGCAACGGTGATTTTGGTCGTACCGCCGCCGCTTACGCTCGACGATGTCACAGGAATCGTCGCGAAGACGGCCCCGGAGGGATACGTGCGAATCGTAATATTGCCGGTTCCGGGATAGACGGGCTCGGAGAAGTTCAGCTCCAGGCCAGGGGTCTGCGTCGCCTGCGCACTAAGCGGCTTGCGATCTGCCAGGAGCGTCGGCGCTGTCCGATCGTCGCCGGGATCCGTCACGAAGCTCCAAACCCGTGCATCGGAAATGCCCTGGTACAGCAGCGTCGGATCCGCCGGCGTCGAAGCGTCCTTGAAGGCACCCGCGTCAATGAGTACGTAGAAGCCGGTGTTCGGCGCCAAGTCATCCGGATTGATCGTTACGTCCGTTCCGCCAGTAATGGCGTTATCGGCATAGGTAACTCTACTCGAGTTCACGCTGATGGTCTGCACCGTTGTGTTATCGGCGACTTTGTTAATCCGGATCGAGCCCGTATTAGCCGCCACTTTGCCGGTGAAGCTTAGAATAAGGTTGGCGGCAACGTTGACCGCATAGGCATTGTCTGCCGGCTGCAGAGTCGGAGTGCCGAGCGGCGGGGCAGTCGTCGTAAAATGCCACTGCGAGGCTGAAATACCCGTGAAGGCATTGCCTGCCGCGTCTTGGAATGCACCGCTCGGTACATTAACCGCATACTCCGTGCTTCCTTGAAGCGTATTTGGCAGCGTAATCGTGATTCTTGCCGTGGAGCTGCCGCTCACGCCCAGCGAATTGACGCTGATGCTCTGCACATCGGACGACTGATTGACATTCGTCACCACTATGCTGCCGCTTGCCGCATAGACGGGTTCGCTGAAGTTCAGCGTCAAGGCCGCCCCCACTCCCGCCGTAGAGCGATGAGCCGGAAGAAAAGGCGTCGTCGTATCGAGTACCGGCGGCGTCGTATCCGAAGAAGAGATCGTCGAGAAGCTCCAGCCGACCGCGCTCGTCAATCCCGCGAAGTTTTCGTTGTTGCTTTCGTTCGCGAATGCGCCTGCTTCGATCGTTACGTAATAGCTGGTGTTGAGCGCAAAGCTTTTGCTCGGCGAGATCGTCACCACGTTGCGATTCATGCCTGACCCAATCGATACCTTATTATCCGTTTCTACGATATAAGACTCGAACAACTCGTTGTCCAGCTGCTTACGAATTTGAATCGTTGCACTGCCCGTTCCTTTTCTGACATTCTCGTCAAACGTTAGCACGAGCTTGGCGTCCGTCCGCACATTCGTCGCATTCGCAGACGGAGACATACTGGAAATAACCGGCCCGCTCGAAGCAGCCGTTACGGATGCCGGTTTGGCCGTGAGCCCGCCTAAGGCGATCTGCAGGATCATGACCACTGCAATTAAGAAGGATACCTGTTTACGATTTCGAACCACTATTACCCACTCCCCAAATGAAGACACTCGTACTTTATTTTTCGGCTGGGAAGGGCTTGAAGTGAAGATGCTTGGGGAAATTGGGCGGATCAAAGCGAGCGCGGGAGTTTTAATTGATGCTCTTACCTGCCAAGCCCTCTGCAAGCATGCAAAAGAGCCGCTCCTTGGAAGGAGCGGCTCTCGTATGAGCGAATCGTCGATTAACGAAGCGCGTCAGCTTTCAATTTTTCTGCTTTGTCCACTTGTTCCCACGGGAAAGCGATGTCTGTACGGCCGAAGTGACCATAAGCAGCGGTTTTTCCGTAGATTGGGCGGCGCAGGTCAAGCATCTTGATGATGCCTGCAGGACGCAGGTCGAAGTTGTTCTTGATCACTTCAACAAGTACCTCTTCGTCCACTTTGCCCGTACCGTACGTATCCACGTTGATGGAAACCGGGTTTGCTACGCCGATTGCGTAAGCAAGCTGGATTTCGCATTTATCCGCCAAGCCGGCAGCTACGATGTTCTTAGCTACGTAACGCGCAGCATAAGCAGCGGAACGGTCGACTTTAGTCGGATCCTTACCGGAGAAAGCACCGCCGCCGTGACGTGCGTAACCGCCGTACGTATCAACGATGATTTTACGGCCAGTCAAGCCTGCATCGCCTTGCGGACCGCCGATAACGAAACGGCCTGTCGGGTTAATAAAGTATTTCGTTTCTTCGTCCAGCCATTCAGCAGGAACGACAGGCGCAATGACATGCTTACGGATGTCCGCTTGGATTTGCTCCAGCGTCACTTCTTCCGCATGCTGCGTAGATACGACGATCGCATCGACGCGAGTCGGTTTGCCATCCACGTATTCGATCGTGACTTGCGTTTTGCCGTCCGGACGCAGGTAATCCAGCGTACCGTTCTTACGGACTTCCGACAGCTGGCGCGAAATGCGGTGCGCAAGCGCGATCGGAAGCGGCATCAGCTCAGGCGTTTCGTTCGACGCGAAGCCGAACATCAAGCCTTGGTCGCCGGCGCCGATGTCTTCGTTTTCTTGACGAACGTCCACGCCGTCACGGGATTCAAGCGCGGCGTTGACGCCTTGCGCGATATCCGCGGATTGCTCGTTAAGCGACGTCAGGACCGCACAAGTGCTGGAGTCGAAGCCGTATTTGGCACGCGTATAACCGATGTCTTTGATCGTACGGCGAACGATGGAAGGGATATCCACATAATCCGCCTTTGTGCTGATTTCACCGATAACAAGTACCAGGCCGGTAGCAACGGAAACTTCGCACGCCACGCGCGCGTAAGGGTCAACTTCCAGAAAAGCATCCAGAACCGCGTCAGAGATCTGATCGCATATCTTATCCGGATGGCCTTCTGTTACAGATTCAGACGTGAACAAATGACGTCCTTTAAGCGACATAAAACCTCAACCTCCTGCAAAATCAAAATTTCTAAGTATGATGCATAACTTGCGCATTTTGCTGGGACTCTATTAGAAAATCGTCGTCCCATACGGGATCTAACGCTGAACGTTTCGATTCCAAGGTGAAACAGTGTCGCCGCCTTGTTGACGGCTGATGAGTTTCATTCCGGAGAAATCCAAGTGTAGAATAGGAAACGATAAGATCCTCGGATTTCAAAAAATGAACCTTTTCCGATGTGGAAAAGGTCTCATTAAGAACTCTCTAAAACAGTATGATACCGAATCTGTCGCTTTGTGTCAATGGCAGGAACCACTTATGGGCTTAGCCTTCTCTGTCTGGTTACAGACCTTTCAGCACTTGCTCGGCATGCTGGACGAGCCGCTTCGTGATGCTACCGCCGATCGTACCGGCATCCCGCGTGGCGATTGCAGACCAATTCACGTGGCCGCCGCCGCCGCTTGACGTACCGCCCAATTCCGACGCGAATTCCGTATCCGCGCCGCCTGCGGAGCCTCCGGTCATGAGACCAAGCTCAGCTGCGATTTCATACTTCATTTGATTCAGCGCATGGGCACATTCGGGAACGACTTTACGATTGCTTCTGGACATTGATAAGCACCTCCTAATGGGATGCTTGTAGTGTGTCCGCTGCCCGACATTCAAAGCGGATAAGTTGTTGTCAGTGCGGGCAAAAATAACTAGTATTGACGTCTATTGCGCCAGCAGCTCATAATCGCCGCGTACCATAACCGTTAATCCCGTTTTTTGTCCGGGAGCCGGGGTTACGCCCCGTCCACCGCGCGGGAATAAGATGAGATGATTGTTCGGAACCAGCTTGCCGTTCGTAATATCCGTTCCATCTGTTAGGTCCGAAATGCCATTGCTGTCCGCGCTATATACCACGGCTTTTCCCGCCCGAACGATAAATTCGGCGCCGTCATCCGCGATCAGATACTTTCCTACCGGTACGGTGACTACCTCAACCTGCTGTGCGGCTTGGCCGCCGCCTTGGTTTCCGGTCCCGCCGCCCTTGCCAATGCTCGCCAGCTGCTGATCCACGTAGCTCTTCGTCACGACCGGATCGTTGACGGATCCTGGCGTCACGGATGCAGCGTCGCCCTCCGCATTGCTCGCTATGGTTGTCCCGATCCAAAATGCCGCTCCGACCACCGCAATCGATAATACCAACTTCAACCCGTTTCGCTTCACTTTGTTAGTCCTCCTTGCCTTTACTTCGTCTTTCTTGTTGCCTGATCGACTCGTCTACATGTATATCGGTAGGTATCCGATCTTTCATGAAAAGAAAGAGCCGGCTTGGATGGGCCGGCTCTTAAGGTTTGGTTTGTTAGCTCATGATCTAAGGTGTTGTCGTAAACCAGTTCATCGTTTTGCTTGCCAGCAAGAGTTTGCTAATTATGTTTTTATTGTCTCTCAAACCAAGTCAGTTCTTTGGAAGCTAGCAGTACTTTACCTCCTGCTACTTCATCGTAGATATTTAACTTGTACGTTTTCAGCAATTGAATATTAGTTAATAAGTCAGCGTCGTTAAACACAAATTCAAGAGGAATATTTGTTCCATATTTAAGAGTTGCTAGATCCGTGCCTGTACCCGTTGGGTTTTCGGCATTTACTTTATTGATCGTAAATTCTTTCGTGTACGCTGTATTTCCATATCCTTGATCCACAAATTCAAACAAGAGCTTATGATCTCCGGCCACATAATCATAAGACGGATCTACTGCAAGGTCATAGTCCAAATTCATTTTCACGCCATCCACATTGGTCATGCCCGAAACATTAAGAGTGGCTTGAATATTACGCAGGCTGAGCGTATAGGCAGAAAAGTTGACTACATTGAAATCATTGCGAATAGTAGGCATTTGTTTTTTCAGCAGATAGGATACTGGATTCACAGTAATAGTTTCGTCTGTAGTGGTATCAACCTTTACCTTCAAACCATTACCAATAATGAGATGGAAATTATCCACATTAAAAGACTTCGTGAATTGTCCCCACGCAGAAATGAGAGCTTTACTATTAGAAGTCAATTTGTCCTTCACTTCTGTAAACGTCACCGGTACAATGATGCCTGCATCATCTTCTAAGTAACCACTTAAATTAGCCATTTGTGCTGCCCGTGCTTCTAAATTCGTCATTTCGAATTCAGAATAAAGATAATTGATGTCCCCATTCGTATAAACATTGGCATTGAGGAGTTTCACGTTCGATTTACTACCAACATTATCAATATTATAAAGACTTTGATCAGAAATTGAGGGTATAGCGGAGACCGCTTGACTTGAATATTGGTATAGTTTTTTAGGTTCCGCATCTTTTTGGGTTTGACTAAGCACGAAACTGATCTTATCTACATTTGTGGTATACGGAATCTTCGAGAATACTACTGTATGATACGTTCCCTTAGGTGCAATATTAATCGATTGATCCAATCCAATGGCAGTGGTTTGTGCCGCTACCTTAACGCCGTTGATAAGAAAATATCCTGATAAGTCCGAAGGCACGCTTTTAGATGAACTGCTCTTATTAGTAATATTCAATTCTGCCAATAGCACATCGTCGTCTCCAGCTGGTGTTCTTTGAATAGAGCTGAGTTGTACGGAATAATCATCATTATACGTAAATGAACCGCCGACATCCCCTTCTTGTGATTGTGTTTGGATATTATATACACCTAGCAAAGAACTTTCCTGTGTATCAGTAGCAGCTGTTCTAACGACTAATTTCAAAACTTGAGATTGGAGTGATTTTGGGATAGTTCCAGAAAGGTTAATATCTTGATCGATTTTCGGTAGAAGCGTCTGATTATCAGTCTTAGTGAACGTCAATGGATATGAAATGTTATCTTTGGTTTGAATAGAAAATTCTAAATTTGGCATAGTGACAGCGGAGACATCAATATTATTCAAAACGAAATCTAGCGCAATGTCTGTACTACCATCGTTTTCATTCAAGATTGCATTATTTGCAGAAGTCTTAACTTGTTTTCCATTTAGGTAAACCACTCTAGATTTATTTGTTGCAGTAGGTTCTTGCGGTTTGAGGGCAGGCACTTCAAAAGATCCGATCGGAATTTCAATCTTATTCGTCTCATCTTTGGTAAATGGGATAAGTGCGAACTTTTTACCGACTAGCGTGTTAGGAAGCTTAGCATGTAAAGAGATTATCTTACGTTCGTTTGGTTGAATGACAGTAAGATCTGCTGCATTGGCCGTAATATCGAATACGGAATTGCTATCCGTTTGAAGAGCAAAACCAAGCTTACTTAAATTCGCACTGCTAAATCCCACATTTTCTAATAAGTAGTTAATTGTTAAGTAAATTCCGCTTTGATCTTGCGTGATGTAATACTGTTTGATCGCACCTTTAATTTTAGTATTACTGAATAGCATTACACTTGGCTGGTATGCGGGCGTCTTACCGTTCGCAGCCCCTGCATAGTGGATACTCCCTAAAGTCCTTTCATAGTTCGCGACCGAGAAATCCCATTTCAATATATTAAAAGAAAGATCGGAGAGCTTAGTATTACTATCAACGGTTGCATAATATGTAAGATTGACCGATGATTTGGCATCAACGCTTTTAATATCTTTATCCTCTTCAGAAATCGTAGACTTATAAGATTTCCCACTGGTGCTTCTAAGTTTGATCCAATAATCAATTAAATCAAGGGATTGATTACTGTTATTAGTGATTGTCACCGTATAAGCAAGTATTAGACCCTTATCTTGCATAAGTAACTTTGCATCTCGAATCATTAAACTCTTATTTGCACCTAAAGAAACGACCTTACTCAATGTTACTTTTGTTACACCCGCTGCCGAAACGTGCTTTAGTATGTTTGCAGGTTGAGCAAACAAACTTATGGCTGTAAAAGCAATGATAGATGTTTTCACAACTTTCTTCACATGGACTCCTCCTGATTCTTATTAATAATATAGACGTTCTTCGACATCGTTTTGTTTCGTTTGATTAATATACTTATTAGAAAAGCAAAAAACCCGATGCTATGCATCGGGTTTTTTGCTTTTGAATCATTCGGTTAATTATTGCACTTTAACTGCAACAGTACCAATAACACCGTTTTTCGTAATGAAGGAGATTGTAGCTACACCGTCTTTAGTACCAGTCGTGAATGCACCAGTCGTTTTGTTAATGTCTACAATTTCCTTGTCAGAAGAAGCCCATGTGCCAGTTGCAACAGCAGTTCCTGTTACATCTACGCCATATTGGTCTTCAACATACAGGTCAGTAGCAATCGAAGTATTGGAAGGTGCGCTGTTACCAAGCGACAGCTCAGTTGTGTCAAATGCAACTTTCGCAGCATATGGCTTAGCATCGGAAGCTGTTACAGCGAACTCGGCCAACTTCGTAGCGCCTTGGTACGCAGTAATTGTTGCAGTACCTTTAGCGATAGAGTAGATTTTGGAGCCCTCTACACCAACAACCGATAGATCGCTCGAAGTAATGGAAGTTACGAATTTCGATTGATCAATAGCAACCGTTTTACCATCGGAGGATTTTCCGATCAGCGTTACAGCTTTAGAGTAGTCGCCGTTTTGGTCGTTTTCTTCATTAGCGTAAAGAGTACCGATTGTGTCGATTGCAAAGGACGCAACTTTATCATTTGCGATAGTTGTGAGTTTTGCAGCATAAGTCGACTTATCGATTAGAGTAGTCGTATCATCTTCGTTCACAGTAGCAATACCGATTGTTACTGTTGCATTACCGGCAGTAGCTGTACCTGTGATAGTCAGACCGTTCAAAGCAACTGCAGCACCATCTTTAGAAGCAACGAGTGCGTAGCCGTCTGGCAAGGAATCCATTGTACGACCGTAGTTATCAACGACTTTCACGCTGCTAAGTTCGATCTTATCCGTGCCGCCTTCAGCATACAAAGTAGCTAGATCTTTCAAACCAGCGACTTTAGTAGGAACTGCTTGTTTTTTCACATCAAGCGTTACTTGGCTAGCAATCGTACCGCCAACCCATGCGTATACTGTTGTTGTACCAGCTTGGTTCTCATTAACTGTGAAGTTCAGTTTCAGTTCACCTTTGCTGTTCCAAGAAGCAGTAACATTGTTTCCGCGGTTCGTCGTGAATGTTACTTGTGTGTTGTTGGAAGACTTCGCAAAGTCACCTTTTGCAATTGCAGCGCCATAGTTATCAGTTGCGACGTAGTTGAACGTAGCGTCTTCACCTTGTGCTACCAATGCGCCTGGACCTTGAAGTTGGAATTTACCAACTTTAATACCATCTTCCACTTTAAGCGTGATGGAAGTCGAAACACCTGATTTTGCATTCAATGCAGTGATAACGACCGTACCAGCAGCACCAGCATCAAACGTCAGAACTCCGTTTTCGTCAACTTCAAAGGAATCCACATCAACGATGTCGTTGTTGCTGGAAATGAATTGAATGTCATCGAATTTAACAGTGTTATCTACAACAACACCATCTTCGGAGGAGAGCAGGAATTTATTTCCTGCGGAATCAACGAAGTTGTATGGAAGAACCAGATCGTCGTCTCCTGCAGTGATACGGGATGAACCTTCAAGCGGCTTAACTGTATCGAGTTTCATGGATACAATTGCACTGCCGTCAGTTGCTTTGAAGGATTTGTTCGCGGAAATACCTGTGCTTGGGTTAAGAACTGTAACAATGATTACATCGTCTTTCTTAACGCCTGCAGTTTTCAGGTTAGCTGTGTAATCCGAATCAACTGGCGTTGCAGCCAGGGAAGGAGCTGCTGTAGTACCATCAATAATGTTGACATTCAGATTAGGGTTTTCAACAACTTCACCAAATTGGTTCAGTGCTTTGATACCCAGTTTTTGATTGTCAGCGATAACCAGTGCCGTAGCGCCGATTTCGATTTTAGCGATTGCAGCGTCTGCAACTGTTACTTTAACGCCTTCAGCGCCGTTCACGCTTACCAGATAATCGCCAGCTGGCAGGTACGTGGAAGTCAAGTCAACCGATTTTTTGTCAGTTGCCAAAGTCGATGTGATGGAGTATGCAACATCGTCTTTCTTAACTTCAACTTTAAGAGCGGATTGCTCAGTTGCGTTCAAAGCTTGGTTGAATGCAACCGTAATTTTGTTAGCACCTGTTTGCGAAATTTTTTCTACTTTCGCAGCTTGATACGTAACAGTAACTTCGTACGTTTTACCGTTATAGTCAACAGATACCTTTGTAGCTTCGCCTGTTTTCAAAGCAGTGTCGAGAGCTTTCTTCACTACGCCACCATCAGTGAACGTAACTTCGATGTTTTTCTCGTCAACGATTTTAGTGGAAGCTACGGAAACCAAAGCGTCAGCAGCCAGGTCGTACGATACTTCTACCAGCAATTCGCGAGTAGCATTTGTTTGGTAGGAAGGAAGCTCAGGAAGAAGACCAGCTTTTACAGCTGCTGCTACATAACCTTTAGCCCATGCGGATACTTTACCGGAAACTTCGCCTTCGATTGGCTCTACGCCAGCAACCAGGTCAGCAACTTTCGCGATTTGCTCGATTGTTACTTTGCCGGATGGACCGAATTTGTTAGCGCCCAGGCCGTTCAGCAATTTAGCTTCTGTGGAAGCACCGATGAATCCAGCTGCCCAGTGAGTAGCAGGAACGTCTGTGTACACTTTAGCTGCTGCAGCGTCTGGCTCCAGTTGGGAAAGCAGAGTAAGTACTTTCGCGAACTCAGCGCGAGTCATTTCTTTATCCAGGCCGGCGGAGCCGTCTGGGTAACCGGAGAAAATACCAAGACCTTTAAGAGCGTCGAACTTTTGTTGAGCTGTAAGCTCAGTCGTTGTTGGAGCTGCATCAGCGAATGCTACGGAAGCTGTAGTAAGAGTCATAGCTGCTGCTACTACTAGAGATAAACTTTTTTTCATAACCTTTTTGTCTCCTCCTCTAAATACCTTCGGTTCTTGAGAGTTTTGTTTAGAATATTGATTGCTCGTTTGTCTCATTGGTCGATTCACCCCCTTTCACGAGTTGAGCATAATTCGTATGAATAATGTCTGCAAAAAGTAATTCCATGTAGGAACTTGTCGCAGAAACTTGTAAACAAAAATAGACATGAAAAAAATGGTAGGTACTTGCACCACTAGAACATTATACAATGGGCACCTACTAGCGTAAAGAGCAATTTCACAAATCATACCATGCTCTATCAACCGCCAGATAAGCTTTCTTACCGCCATCTTCATGTAATTAAACGCACCGGTTTCGAAAAAGTTGCGCTGTCGATAAAAAAACTTTTAAAAACTTTTCACGACACCGTTTTCCACGAAACTGTCGATGGGTCTTATGTAATAGGATGGTTTGTCTACCACGTTTTCTATTATATGACGTTTGGCCTATTTACGTCGATAGATAACATTTCCCATGTAAAGAGAACTATAGCAATCGTTAGTAACAGATACAGGAACAAGAAAGCCGCCCGGGAATCACCCAGGCGGCCCTATGTCGTCCAATTTAGTTGAGTTTAGGTAGACGTTTCAGATCAGCAAGGACTTTGCCGACAATGATAGCCGCATCGGAACGAAGCAAGCTGGACTGCGGCTCGAACGTAAAGCCTTTCTTCGGATCCTTCGCATCTACCGGAGATCCTTGAATATAGCCTTTCTTAGCGATTGCAGAAACAGCCGCTCGTGCGTAGAAATTGATTTCGGCATAATCCTTGAATTGCTTCTGCAGCGCCTTATCAATCTTCGTTGTATCAGTATCCATCTTGGTATCCAGTGCTCTGGATAAGATGACAGCCGCTTCTTCGCGCGTCAAGTTCCCTGTCGGGTCAAACGTACGAGGAAGTTTACCCCGAATAATGCCTTCCCGTGCTGCAGTCTCTACATAGCGATAATCCCATAGAGCATCCGGGTTAATAATAGAAGGTACATCATCGAAGTGCGACTTACCGAGCTCGTAGTTCAATGGAACGTCCAACGCCTTAACGAGCATACGGGCAAATTCACCACGCGAGATATACATGTCTGCTCCAAACTCATCTAAGCCAGCGGCGTTCATAACGCCTTTGGAGAAAATCGCCTCCATATAGTTACGTCCATATGGGTGCGCCGTAACATCATTGAAGGAATAAACCATCTTGGCAGCTACATAGTAACCGAATTGACTAAATGGCACCGTGACGGTGTTCTTCTTCGTATCGACGACTCCGCCTACATTCTCCCAGTATTTATTCTTTACGTCGTAACGGAACACGGTCACGATAGTTCCGACCGAATCACGCATGCTTGGATCGAACGACAAAGTCAGTGTACCGATCTTGGACGTGATAAGCTCGCGATCGCTTGGCCGCTCATCATAGGTTGGCAGCTTCGTATTGTTTGTGCCTGTAGCGCCTGGGAATTGGTAAGGATCAACACCGCTTGTTTGCGGGTCGTAAAAGTCTGCCGTACTCATGTCATCCGCTAAGCCGGCATCTACCCAGTAAACCGGACTTGCTTTGGTAAAGCGCGTCGGGAAAGAATATTTGAACCTTGTGCCGAAGCTCTCCAAGATCTTATCGAAGTTGCTCGGCAGCGTCTCGAATTCATGACGATCGACGACGCCGTCCTCTCCATTCGCGATGGCGAAGAGTAGTTTATGACCCGTGTACACTTGATTCTTATACTTGTCCGGTATATTGAAGTCTCTGCGCGTCAAGGTCGTGCCTTTCGGGAACGTCAGGCTGAGTGCACCATCGAATACCTTATTCGACGATCCCATTAGCTGGAGATATTCCGCGCCCGGAATATTCGTCGGTGAATACGTAATGTTGAAGAAATCCGACGTTTTGTCGTTTTGATTTTGGATCGTAAAGCTGATCTTGTTGGCGCCTGGCTTGAGGCCCTCGATAACAACTCGGTAGGCATCATAGTCCGCGCCGTTGACACCGCCGCTATTGTCGGCATCGTATTTAATTTTTTCCGCATTGATTTTGTTGATAACGACTGTCTCTGCACTTGGGGCTTTAATAATGACCTCGACGAAGTTCTTGTTGACAATGCCCTTAGCCGGCAGCAATGGACGAATGATATCGTACGGCAGTGCTGTCGGATCGACTTCCATCCGATAGCTTGCTTTCGGACCATACAGACCGCTGTTGTAAACGAAGAAATTGTAAACGCTGGAGCTTCCGTTATCATTCAACTGCTGCACAGGCAGCGTGAACGTAAAGGATTGTGTATGCACGTCGTAGCTTACCGAGATTCCATTCACCGCTCTACCGCTATTGACCGTGGCGGACGTAGCAGGAATCGTACTATCATAGACATGGAATTCATTCGTCAAATCCCACTGGATCGGCGTCGCATAACTCGTACTTTCAATCTTTAGAATGTAATCGGCAGGCTTCGTAACGCCGCCGAGTTTGATTGCTACACCGCCCGCATCGGTCCCCAGGTCGATGAAATCGAACGTACCGAACACCTTCATCTGCGAACTCTTCGTTGTAAATATACTACCTGATAACGGGAACGCCGGATCGTTCGGCAACGGGGTCAGGTTCTCGACACTGTATGGGAAGATGCCTGCCGAATTTTTCGCCGGAATTTCCGGCAAGTTCGTCGGTACAAGATATACTTTGATTGTCTTCTCATAGGAGTTGCGTGTCCCTTGATAGACAAACCGAATCGTATTCTCGCCGGATACCAAAGCAGCCAATACATCGCTCCTGTTCGCTGCGATGAAATCCACGATAGTCGACCCAGGCGCTGCAAGGTTTTGCGTCAATTGAATCGGCGTGTTATTAATGTAGAAAAATACAGTTTGAGCGACCGGCGGGGTCGTTGAGCTGAGGGTATAGTGTATATCCGCCGTATTCGTAATATTCTCGATACGCCCTGCGAATGTTCCGAGGAACCCATCGACAATGGATGTCTCGCGATCCGCAGCTGTCGTATCATCGTCTACTTTCATGCCATCGAACACCTTGTTAAAGTTAACGTAAGGACCAAACAGCAGGCTTGCCGTTGCCGAAGCGGCAGTCGCGCTTCCACCATCGAGCTTGAAATTAATCGTCTGCGTGCCCTCGTACGGCATTTTCGTTACTGCGAGAATAATACGTTTGAAGGAAGTCGGAATGCCATTAATAACTTTCGTGACATTCGGCGTCGCGGCCGTAGAAATAACGCTGCTAGCAAAGTTAGTGCTTGGGGTTGCTACCGTGCTGCTTTTCACGTCCAAAATATCCGCCTTCGTATTCGGTGTCGAATTGCCAACCAACAACTCGATGGCGAACGGCATATTGTAAATATTTTTACCGTCTAGGCCAACACCGGCAATGTTCTCGAAAGGTTTTCCTTGCGTGTAGCCAGGCAAATAGTTGACTTGATAGATATACGGTGCCGTTCCATTCAGAACGGAAAAATTAAAGTTTGCTCCTTCTTTCACTTCTGCGCCAGCGAGATACTTCTTCTCCTCGTTGACGGCCTTAAGCGAGAGGCCGTATTGCTTGAAGCTCAGCGCTTGCGAATAGACCGATTTAGGCAACGTAAACTGATAGATAAAGAACGCATCGTTGGCTGTCGTGGATGCAGGGTCAACCAACGTGGCTTGAACCTTTCCGCTGTATGTCAACGCGTCGTTAGGAGTAAGACTATAATCGATATCCAACGGCACGGAACCGATTGGCGTTCCGAGAGCCGGGTGAGGGTCCGCGATGCCGTCTGTCGGAGTATTGTCGTACAGCTTGTTCGGGACAATGACTTTACCCGTGAACTGAATACTGTTCGCGTCATTAGTCAAGAATTGCGGACTATATTCAAGCGCACTCTTACCGCCAGCATCTTCAATATTGACATCGTAAAACGTAACGTCGCCATTATAGAATGCAATTTCACGCGTCGTCTCTGTGACCTGATTCTGGTTGGACACTTTAATCGTGACGAGGTTTTTGCCCTTCTGCAGATTAATCGGTGACGCCGCAAAAGAATAGTTGTTGCTGCTGTTGACGGCATACGTGCGGCTGCTGTTGTTGACGACAACCGTCACTTGGCTGGAGTTCGGCGCATTACCGGTAATGCTGATATCCGCAGAAGACCGTCCGCGCGAGAATTGGGACTGCACGACCGTCGTGCCGCTTTCCTTAATCGGGAACATATTGCCGTCCAGACTTGCCGTTAGATTATAAAATAACGGACCGTTCCGATAATTGATATAAATGGAGCTAGAAACTTGGCTGCCCCCTTGCACACCGGTGAATGTAATCCGGTTCAAGCCGGGGAATAACTGCAAATTATAAACCTGCAGCGCAAAGCCGTTAACGTAGATATTGCTTGTCAGGTTCTCGCGAACGCTTCCAAGCTGGTCATCGGACGGATCCGCATTGCCTTGCGTGTTGATGACTTGATACACGCTGTACGTAATTGTCGATGCATTTACGTTACTGGCAGTACCGTTCAATGTCACACGTTCATCGGAAGTCGTCCGGGGAGATGCGGGATCACTACTTTCATCGGGAAATGAGAAATTGCCTGCTGTCGAACCCGCCGCATTTACGTTCGAAGCGCCAAACGACGGTAATAGCTGCAGGACGAGCGAGAGCATCAGTAATAGTACGACTAGTTTCTTACTCACGGTAAGCCTCCTCCAAAAATGAAAACTGTTTCACTATAAATCTGTACTGTATTTATCGGCTGGCTGGAGGAGAAAGTTTAGGATTAAGAAGAAATGAACATCAGCGGAAGTATCAATTTATGGTAAAAGAAAGAGCCTTGACCCATACGGGTCAAGGCTCTTCAAACACATTTATTGAATCGAATTATTTCGACCGCGACTGCTCGGTTCTCAGCAGCAGACGCTGCAGGAAACTGAGGAGCGGCCGCCGTGACTTGTCGACGATCCCGATCAACTCCGCTCCGATCTGGAGGAAGAAGACGATCACGAGGATGACGCCGAACGTGATCCAGTTGGCCGCGTCCGACTGTACGATCGTGGATTGCAGGATCGCGCACAGTCCGAAGAACGATGCAATCGCGTAAATGATCAATACCGTACGGCGGTGGCTGAAGCCGAGTTCGCGAAGGCAGTGATGCAGATGGCCTTTGTCCGGCGCGAAGATCGGTTTCTTGTTGATCCAGCGGCGGATGATCGCGAAGAAGGTATCCGACAGCGGAACGCCGATGATGAGAAGCGGCGTAACGAACGAAACCATTGTCACCTGTTTGAAGCCCAGCATCGAGAGCGTCGCAAGACCGAAGCCCAAGAATAACGAGCCGGTGTCGCCCATGAAGATCTTGGCCGGGTGGAAGTTATAGACCAGGAAGCCGATAACGCCGCCAAGCAGCAAGGCGCTTAACAGAATGACTGGCGCGAAGCCCATGACTGCCGCCATGATTAGGATCGTGCCGATGGCAATACCCGATACACCGGCTGCCAGACCGTCCAAGCCGTCAATCAAATTGATGGCATTGGTTACGCCGACGATCCACAGGATCGTGATCGGAATACTAACCCAAGCTGCAACGGGCTGCATCGCTTCGCCGAACGGAATGTTCAGCAGGTCGATCTTGACTCCGAAACCGAAGACTACGACGCATGCGGCGATGATTTGTCCGAGCAGTTTTACTTTCGCGGACAATTCGAAACGGTCATCCAGCGCCCCGATGAGGACGATGATGGTACCGCCTGCGAGCATCGCGTTAACGAGATTCTTATCATAGCTGCGGAAGAGACCTTCCGGAATAAACGGTTGCACGGCAAAATAGGCGCCGACGAATGCTGCGTATATGCCCAAGCCGCCAAGGCGCGGCATGATTTTCGTATGAACCTTACGATGGTTCGGCTTATCGATCGCCCCGATTTTGTAGGCCAGTTTGATGACCAGCGGGGTGAGCGCCAGTGCTAAACATAATGAAATTATGAATGCAGCTGTATAGAGAACGACGTGACTCATTTTCATCTCCCTTTCATAGCTATCGCCGGATAGAATTATACGCTGTTTGAAAAAGAAACTCCACTCTCATTTTCAAGCAATTTTCACGAAATAAACGGTAATTTCGGTTGCTTGGGCATGGTTTTGCGACATTTTCTTTCGCTCACAGCGCTTTCGCTTCGATTTACGGCCGCATAACTACATGTCCGCGTGAACCTGGGGTTAAATGAGGCTGAAGCTTCTACATCTAGATTAACGTAATTTCGCCGCGATTTGTTTCGCTGGCGTACGCGCTTCCCGCTTCAACCGTTCAATAGCCGCGCCATGTTCGGCGCACCACTGCGCAGGCTCGTCGAGCAGCTGTCCCATCGCGGCTACGAACGCTTCCGAAGCCAGCGAATCGGTCGTTCCCACGGGTTTCAAACCAAGCCGGTTCAGGAACTGATCGATCTTGGGATCGTAGGAAAGTCCAAGCAGCGGCACGGACTGATTCGCCGCGTAGATCAGCGCGTGCAGGCGCATGCCGAACAATGCATCGCAGCGGCTCACCTCGAGCAGCATCGCCTGCGGGTCATCGCCAGGCGAGACGATCTCGGCGGTGCTCTCGCCGAGATCGCCAAGCTGTTCCATCACCGCCTTGGACGTCTCCGCGTCCGAGGGGGTGTGGAACGGGAGGAACCGCAGCCGCACCGCCCGGCTGCGGGCCAGCGCGCCAAGCGCGGCGGCTGCGCGCGCCAGGTCGGCTCCGTCCTTGCGCCAATGCCGCAAGGACACGCCGACCACCGGCGGCAGCGGCGGCGAATCCTCGCCCGCCGCCGCTGCCGCGGGCGCGTTCGCGCCCGCCAGGGCCGCCCGCTCCGCGCCGGCGGCCCCTGTACCGCTTGCGGCTGCGCCAGCAAGCGGCAGCGCCATGACCGGATCGGGTACAACGTCGATCCGGTCGCGCGATACGCCCATCCGCCCGAGCAAATCGGCGGATTCCGCGTCGCGCACGGACACGTACGCGCTGCGCTTCATCACGCCGCGAATCAGCCGGTCCATCCACCGGCGATTCACGGGGCCGATGCCCTGCGCGTAGATGAACGTCGGCTTGCCAAGCAGCTGCGCCAGCTTGATGACGCCCGTGTAATACGGGATCGTCTTCGCCCCGGTCGCATCCTGCAGCAAGCTGCCGCCGCCGCTGATCAAGCCGTCACTGCCGCGAATCGCGCGGAGCAGTTCGCCGAAGCGCATCCGGTGCACGGCTTCGACGCCGTACATCTCCGTCGTCCAAGCAGGATCGATCGACAGCACGACGGGAACGATCCGGATGCCCTGCTGCGCGCCTTCTTCCGCCAGTGCGAACAGAATCGATTTGAGAACCGCTTCGTCGCCGCTGTTGCGGTAGCCGTAATAGCCGGAAATGACTACGCGCCGGATCTGAGCGTTGTTTTGGCCGGTTTCCGTGGTACCCATCGTTTCCAAACTCCTTCCAACACTTGCCAGACCCCCATCAGGACGAGACCGATCAGCGCGCCGAGCGCGAGACCGAGCAAATCGCGGATCAAGGAAATCGAAAGCGGTGTATGAATATGCGCGAAAGTGTCCACCATCGACAGCTGCCCCATCGCGCCTACGATAAATAATACCCACGCCGCGCGATAGCGAAGCGCAAGGAAAATACCGGCAAAGAACAACGGATGCGACAGCAGGAATTCCTTCGTTCTCGGACGCACGCCGAACGTGTTCTCCAAGAAATTACGGAAGGTCAGCTCGATCGACGAGGCCGAGCCTTCGTTGCCCGTGCGGGACAGGTAGTACATTGCTGCCACGCCCAGCACCGCTGCGGCACCGACCCACAGGACGGTGATTTGCATTTTCAGCAAGCGGCGGAGATTACCGATGACGGATTCGCCGGTATAGAGCAGCAGATACAGCGCGGACAACCCGATCGGCGCAAGATGAAGCAGGCTGACGCCGCGGAACTGTTCGAGCACGAGCTTGTACGTAATATTGTTCAGCAGGCCGACGACGAACGGAATGCCGCAGAGCGAGATGAGCGAAGTCGTCGCGAAGATCGCGATCGCCATCAAGAAGCGGCGTCCCGCCGTGATGCCCGGGAAAATCCAGCGGATACTGCCGTTCGCTCGGGCGGTTGCGGCGTCATCCGCGCCTCCAATCGATCGGCGGCTGCCGACCGTATGCGTCCGCACTCGGCGGATCGCCCAGATAACGGCCAGCGTCGGCGCGCTGATCGCGGCACCGAGCGCCAATCCTTGCTCGAAGATCGATTTGGAAACGACGTAGAGGCCTGCGCTTCCGATCAATCCGATGATAAATACAGGGATGGCGACGCCCGGCAGGAACGCTTGGATGAGCAGCGCGATGAATGCGACCGCACCCAGGGCGACAACCGCCTTCAACGGCTTCTGCCAAGACGGCGACGTATAGTCGAACTTCTCGGCTGGACCGGCCGTAAAGCCGAGCTTGTCCAGCTTGGCAAGGAACCCGTCTTCACCTTGCAGCGAGTTATAGATATTTTCCATCGGATCGGTGATGGAGGACTTCGCCGCATTGCTCGCAGGAGCGGCATTGATATAGAACATGCGGATGCTCCGGTCCTTGACGGCCAGATGGAAACGATCCGCGATATCGATCGGCTTCATGCCCGCAGCGTCTTTATCCGGAAGCGAGTACAGTCTCGCCACATTATAATGCGTCAGGTATGCGAGCGTACCCATACCCTGCTGCGGCTTAGAATTCTCAATTGTCGCGATTCCGATTCCGTGCTTGTTGAGCGAATCGGCGAACAGCGTCAAGCTCTTCTGTTCGGCATTATCGCCATAGCCTTTCACCGCATTGCCATCGAATAAGATACGCGTTACGCCAATAGCTTGATATGAATCCAACAGCTTGTCCACTTCGGCTGCGTTGTATTTCGCGCGGTCCGACAAGCGGGGTACGATGCGGAAGCCGGCATCGTGCAGCATTTGGACAGCAAGCGGATCAGGCTGCATCGCTTTAAGAAGCGCATCCTCGACCGGCGTCTCCAGGACGAGCCCCTTGCCGCCTTTGAAGCTCCATGGCGACACGGAGATATCCCATTGCTTGAACGTGTCTTCGATAACTGGTCGAAGCGCGTCCTCATCCGCTTTGGAATTGAACAGCACGTACGTGAAGTTCTCGTTCTTGTCCAGCGGCTTTCCTTCGAGGTCGCTTACCTCATCGGAGCCATACAGGGAAAGACGTCCTTCCCACTTCAGCTCCTGAAGGGAGGTTTCGAAAACCGCCATCGACCCGATGCCGGCCGCTCTCATTTTCACGAGCTCGTCTTGAATGTATTGCTGGGGATGAGCTTTATAAGCCGCGACTTGAACCAAATCGCGATAATCGAACACGATATCGACCTGCTTGGACGAACGCTCCACCTTCCAGCGGTTCGCAGCGACGGGCAATGCCGCGATAATACCGATGATGATGAGGATGCATAATACTGCTGTCGCTTTACGGTTCCAATACTGCCAATTCTGACGCACAACTTCCACTCCTTAACGTATTTCCGGCGGAGCCGCGGCCCCGCCCGAAAGCTTCTGCTTAAGCCTTGCTGTCAACGCGCTTCATCACGTTTTCCGTCAGCGATTGGATGGCGGCCTTCGCCGAGTCCAACGATTGTCCGCGAACCGCAAAATAGACTTTGATTTTCGGTTCCGTGCCCGATGGACGCAGGCAGAACCACGAGCCGTCCTCAAGCAAGTATTTCAGCACGTTCTCGGATGGGAGCCCGTCCAAGCCCGGCAGATAGTCGAGCACCTTCTGCAAACGAACGCCCGCCACTTCCGTCGGCGGATTAGTCCGCCAATCCTGCATGATCGCGGCGATTTGCTGTACTCCGTCCACGCCTTTCAGCGTACGGGACTCCAAATGCTCCATGTAGTAGCCATGCTGCGCATATAGCTCCAACAGCACGTCGTACAACGTCTTACCTTGGCTCTTATAGTAAGCGGCCGCTTCGCAAATGAGCAGCGAGGCAACGACCGCGTCTTTGTCGCGGGCATACGTGCCGGCCAGATACCCGTAGCTTTCCTCATAACCGAAAAGGAAGCTGTGGTCGCCGGTTTTCTCGTATTGGGTCATTTTCTCCCCGATGTATTTGAAGCCCGTCAACGTATTGACGACTTCGGCACCGTAAGAAGACGCGATATCACCGCCCATTTCGCTCGTGACGATCGTTTTGACAACGACGCCGTTCGCAGGCAATTGGCCGCGCTCCTTCAGCGTGCCCAGCAAATAATTGACCATGATCGCGCCGGACTGGTTGCCCGTCAAGACGACGAATTCGCCGTCGTTGTTGCGCACGACCGCGCCCATCCGGTCACAGTCGGGATCCGTGCCGATGATGATGTCCGCGTTCAACTCTTGACCCAGCTTGATCGCCAGCGTGAAAGCTTCGCGTTCTTCCGGGTTCGGCGATTTGACGGTGCTGAAATAGCCGTCCGGCTGCTCTTGCTCCGGCACGACATGCACGTTCGTCAGTCCCGCTTCCTTAAGCACCTCGCGAACGGGCATGTTGCCTGCTCCGTGAAGCGGCGTGTAGACGACGGTCAAATCCTGACCGAGGCCGCCCTTCAGCAGCGTGCTGTTCAAGCTTTGCGCGGCTACGGTGCGAATGTATTCGCGATCCTCCGCATCGCCCAGCCAGCGCAGCAAGCCTTTCGTTTCCGCTTCTTCGCGGCTGATCCGTTTCACTTGGTCGAAGCCGGTGACGGCTTGGATCGCGCCGATCACTTGCTCGGCATCCGCAGGCACGAGCTGGCAGCCATCGGAGCCATAAGCTTTATAGCCGTTGTATTCCGGCGGGTTGTGGCTGGCCGTAATGACGACGCCGCTGGTCGCGCCAAGCGCGCGTACCGCGTAGGACAGCTGCGGCGTCGGGCGAAGCGATTGGAACAGATACGCGGTCACGCCGTTGGCGGCCAGCACAAGCGCAGACTCCAGCGCGAATTCCGGGGAATTGTTGCGCGAGTCGTGCGCAATGACGACTGAAGGCTTCGCGGACTTGCCAACCGTCCAATCCGCCAGTCCCTGCGTCGCTTTGCCGACGGTGTACAGATTCAATCGGTTCGTTCCGGCTCCCATGACGCCGCGAAGACCACCTGTACCGAATTCCAATTCACGGTAAAAGCGATCCTCGATTTCTTTATCATTTCCTCGAATAGCAGCCAATTCGTTTTTCGTAGCAGCATCAATAGAAGGATCAGCAAGCCAAGCCTCGTAACGTTCAATAGCCAGTTGGTTCATCTTCAGCATCCTCTCCATGTTTTTTCTTTTCTTTCTCTATACTGTTCGTGAGCGCTGACTGATTTCGGAATGTCCACTGCCGAAGTGCGCCCGGAGGGCGGTGCGGAGTCGGAGCAACGAAGTGGTCGCCTTTGTAGCCGAATTTCTTCCGATAAATGTCTTATATAATCCGAAGAAATCCGTCTACAACAGCGAGCGGAGACCCGCACCGTCCGTAGGGCGCATGCTCTTCAGCAGTTATTCCGCATCCTTCAGCGCGAACATGATTTCCCCTTCGGCCACCACTTTATCCCCGACCTTCGCCGTAGCTTGTCCTTTGCCGATCGGCCCTTTAAGGCGCGTGATCTCGACCTCGAGGATCAGCGTGTCGCCCGGCGTCACCTGGCCGCGGAAGCGGAAGTTGTCGATGCCGGCGAAGAAGCCAATCTTGCCGCGATTGGCTTCCACCATGAGAATGGCCACGGTGCCGACCTGCGCCAGCGCCTCGACGATCAGAACGCCGGGCATGACCGGATACGCCGGAAAATGGCCCGTGAAGAACGGTTCGTTCATCGTGACGTTCTTCAAGCCGACCGCGCGCTTGCCCTCTTCGACCTCCAAGATACGGTCGATCAGCAGAAACGGGGGGCGATGCGGGATAATTTCTTGGATTTGCCTGATATCGAGCATTTCATGTACTCCCTTTCGTCATGCATGTTATAAATTGCTTATTATTGTGCCACAATAAGGCCATCCTACACGAGCTGCAGTCGTGGGGTTAAGATAAGGGAGATTGACCGCGTCCGCTCGAAGAAGCGCTGCGCGTTCAATCTCCTTTTTACTGCCTTTAGGCTTGGTGGGTGTGGTTCTCGCTGCTGGATGCGCCCTCCGAAGCGCCGCCGGCTTTCGTCTTCCTGCCCTGCCGGTTCAGCGTCATGAACAAACCGATGTAAATAAACGAAGTGATGAACGAGAACGCGATGACGCACCACAGATACGCGCGCGCCCATGGCATTTCGAAGAAAATGAAAAAGATGGCCAAATAATACAGCATCGTGGTGAGTTTCCCCATCCAGTTGGCCGGCACCGTCTTTTTTCCCCGAAAATGAAAATATGCCGATCCCAGGATCATGCCCGCGTCCCGAATGAAAATCGCCGCTCCCGCGCTCCAAGGAATGTGCCCTGTAAGGAGCAGGGACAAAATGACCGTAATCATCATGGTCTTATCCGCGAGCGGGTCCAGCATGGATCCGATCGAAGTGACCTGCCCGTATTTGCGCGCCAGGTAGCCGTCCAGAATATCCGTCAAGCCTGCAACAACGATGATCAAAAACGCCCACTTCATATGATTCGTGGAATCCGAGGCGAATACGGCTATGTAGACGGGAATCAACGCGAAGCGAACCATGGTGAGCATATTGGGCACATTCATTGGCTTACGCCTCCTTATCGCTCGCTGATGCAGGCGATCGTGCAGACATTCTAACCCATTATACCGCTACGCTGGAAAAAATAAAACCATCGTCCACTACGCCGGACACCGCGGCGCGCAATGCTTTTCAGGCTGTACGCGCACCCGCTTTACACGAACTATATCTGAAGGTTTACGCTGCATGCCTTCAATTTTCTGCCTCCCAAACCGTTAATTAAAGAGACAAGACGAAACGTTGTCCCAGCCTTCTGCGGCATACGGCGTTTCATTCCTTCCTATATATACGGCACCATGCACGCTGCCTCTATATTTATAGAAGGAAAAATTCACGTCTTTGGAGGTATTGAACCCAGCATGCGCATGAACAAACCCGTCGCTTCCGTCAAATTCCGGCCATGGCTTACGGCTCTGCTCGCCATTGTCCTCACGTTCTCGACCTTTGCAAGCCTCGCTTACGCGGAGGATGTCGTCACCGGCATCTCGTTCGACAACGCACCGTCAACAGCCCGTATCTATATCGACGACGATGCGCTTCAGATTGATCTAACGGCATCGATCTCCGGAGCCACTTCAACCAAGAACGTAACCTTGGATGCGACATGGGCCACGTCCAACTCATCCATCGTGAAAGTAACGAGCGGTCAATTGACTGCGGTAGCCAAGGGCACCGCGACGGTCAGCGCGACTTACAAAGGCTATAAAGTATCGCTTCCCGTCATCGTCGATTATCTATATGACAGCGTGACGATCAAGAGCGGCGGCACGGCCGTCGATTCCGCGGTCAACGTGAAGCTCGGCGACGACATCGACTACGTGCTGTTTGCCTCGAAGAGCGGCGCCGAAGACCGCGATGTCACGGACGATGCGACCTGGACAAGCTCGGATGCGAGCGTCGCCACCATCGAAGACGGCGAAGTCAAGCTGTTGACAGCCGGCACGACGACGATTACCGGTAAATTCAAAGGCAGAACGGACACGGTGAAATTGACCGTAACGTCGCCTTACAAATCGCTTTCACTTACGAAGGGCGGCAGCAAAGCCGATCTGCTGGAATTCATCTTCGACGGCCCGGCACAGGAGCTGACGGCAACGGTCGTGGATACTTCCGGCGTAAGCAGCACTCCTCGAGATATCGTTTGGTCCACGAGCAGCACGGCCGTCGTCACTGTCGAAGACGGCGAAGTAAAGCCGGTCGGCACAGGCACCGCCACGATTACCGCCAGTTATCTTGGCGTAAGCAGCAGCGTGGCGGTCGTCGTCAGACCCGCCTACGAAGCGCTGAACATTACGCCGAAGGAAGATCAGCATGTGTCGTTGAAAGATGATGACCTCTTGCTTAGCGCCAAATTCTTCGACGACAACGGAAATTTGCAGCCTGTAACGTCGGAAGCGGTCTGGACATCCAGTAACGTCTATGCGGCGACCGTGGACTCGAATGGCAAGGTTTCGCCCAAAGGCGTTGGCACTACGGTCATTAAAGTCACGTTCAAGGGTCTATCCCGCCAAGTGAACGTGACCGTCTATCCGACGATCGCCACGCTGACCGTGGCCAAAGACAGCCTCGATGCCTTCGTAGACAACGCGGATGTCGCGCTGCCTAAGCTTTCGGCCACATCCCTTGCGGATGAAACGGTCGATGTCACCAACCTCGCCAACTGGACAAGCAGCGATACCGAAGTCATGGAGAAAGTCGACGGCAAGTGGAAAGCGAAGAAAACCGGCAAGGCGGTGCTCACCGCTACCGTGCAAGGGAAGACAGTAACCGTTACGGTGAACGTGCACGAGCAGCCGCTCCTGCTGACCGCTGATCAAGCCAACCTGTCCGTTATCATCGGCAAGGATACGAAACTGCCGACGATGACGATGACGTACGATACCGGCGAAGAAGAGGACGTCACCTCCCTGGTGACGTGGAAGAGCTCTTCGTCCAACCTGATCGTGAAGGCGCCGAACATCAAAGGCATCCAAGCTTCGTCCGCCACGCTTACAGCGACGTACCTTGGCAAATCCGCGACCGTGCGCGTGACGATCGAAGAAGAAATCACAAAGATGACCGTGGATAACAGCACGCTTACCTTCAGCCCCGGACATTCGTATACGATGAAAGTAACAGGCGTCTACAAGAGCGGTAAAACCATATCGCTCGCGACCAAAATGAACTGGAGCCTCGATCCCGAGACACTTGCGACGATCAAAGGAAGCTCCCTGAAAACCTTGAAAGAAGGCACGGGCAAGCTTACCGGCGTTTATCAAGGCAAATCCGTCGTTGTAACGATTACCGTCATCGGCAAATTAAAGAAGCTGACTCCTTCCACCAAGTCGTTAACGCTTGCGCCGGAAGGCAAGGAAACCATCAAAATCGTCGCTGATTACGAAGGCGGGCGTACCGGAGACGTTACGAAATCAGCTGTATGGACGACCGGCAACAGCAAAGTAGCCACAGTCACGGACGGCGTCATCACAGGCGTAGCCAAGGGCACAACGTACATTCGGGCGAATTTGGACGGCAAGACGGCCAGCATTCGCGTTTCGGTCAAATAACAGCCTCAGCGGCTATCCTAACCGTATAGATCGGAAGCAAGCCTGCGCTGCCTCGTCCTCACTGCGACGAGCGCGCAGGCTTTTTATATATCCGCACAGCCATTTCTTCAACCATCCGAGTAAGGCAGCCCGCGTACAACGAAAAGCCTGCATAGCTAGGCTATGCAGGCCGTAAGCCGATTCAGAATCAATCGGCGAATATAAGATCATACATGTGCTTCCATGTCTCGAGTTCGAAAATTTCGCTTCCCGGCCGTTTGCCAAGCATCGAATATCCGATGTACATGCCGCCAATAATAGCCAGCACGCAAAGGATTGGCACGATGCTCTTCAGCAGCGTCCATCTCAGGACGCGGACGGCGGGATGGCGCTTCTTGCGCGCAGCCTTCTTCGATTGCGCTCCGGAGGCTTCTCGTTCGGGACGAGCGGCGGCAGCCGAAGCGCCAAGCAAATTGCCGCGTTCCGCAGGCGTTACGCCTTCCAGCCCGGCGGCTGTTTCTTTCTTTGAATCCATAGGCATTCACTCATTTCCTATGCGCGCAAATTGTTCGCAAGACCCATCATCGTATCGCTTGACGTTAACGCTCTGGCGCTAAGCTGATAGGCTCGCTGCACGCTGATCAAATCGGTCATCTCGTCGGCCAACACGACATTCGACTGCTCGAGATAACCTTGTTTAATGGCGATTTTGGATTCTGCGCTTGCCGTTACGTCATGGAGGACGTCGCCCGGCTGCACGCCGTCCGCGACTGTGAACAGATTGTCCGCGACCTGCGTGAGCAAGCCCGGCTTGTCCACTTGAACCAGCTTCAGCTGTCCAAGCTGCAGAATCTCGCCCGTAGGCATCGTACCGACGACATTGCCGGCGGCATCGATCTGTACCGATTTCACTTCAGGTGGAATTTCGATCGCATTGCCGCCGACGGAGGCTACCGGGTAGCCTTCTTTCGTCGTCAGGATGTTGATCCCATTCCGCGTAAATACAGTTTGGAACGATCCCCCGCGCGTATAGCCCGTATGCCCGGCGTCGTCTACGCTGACCTGGAACAACGCATTGCCCTCGATCGCAACGTCATTCGGCTGATCCGTCTGCTGCAGCGGCCCTTGCGAGAAGTCGGGCTGCACCATCGTCAGTCGCGAGCCCCAGCCTTGATTGAAGCCCATCGGCGTCAGCCTTCCCGGCTGATTAAACGCTTCTGGCTGCTCCTTCAACGTCGTCAGCAGATCTTCGAACGTGCCGACCTTCCGCTTGTAACCGACCGTGTTCACGTTTGCGATATTATCCGCCAGCATGTCCAGCTTCTGCTGCAGACCGCTCATAGATGCCATTGCACTGATCGTCGAACCGTTCATTCCGTTAGCCTCCTTGGTTGCATAGGCGAGCAGTACTACTATCATGTGCATTAAAGCTGCGCATCAGTACGACCAGCCCCAGCCCTGCGTTCCTATACGCGAAGTTAAATGCGTCCAATTTCATTGACGGCTTTATCCAAGCTTTTATCGAAGAATTGAATGACCTTCTGGTTGGCTTCGTACGCCCTGGCTGCCGACATGAGGTCGACCATGGACTGGGAAGCGTCAACATTGGAACGCTCCACGAAACCTTGGCGCACTTCGACGCGGTCCTGAGCGTTGATCGGACGCGCCGCCGCCTCTTCTCCGTCTGCAAGCTTGAATTTGCCGTCACCTTCGCGAATCAGGTCGTTCGGGTTGTCCACCCGGGTAAGGAGCAGCTGTCCTGCGCTCGCACCCGTCAGCGGATTCAGAAGCTGGTTATCGCTCGTAAGCGTAAGATCATTCAACGTCACGCCCGCCGGAATCTGAAACGGGTTGCCATCAGCGGCAAGCACGCGGGAGCCGTCGGGAAGCGTCAGAAATCCCTGCTCGTCCAGCTTGAACTGGCCGTCCCGCGTATAACGCGTCTCGCCATTCTGATTCTGCACGGTGAAGAACGCTTGCGGCTGGAAGATCATCTCTCCGTCCGCCGTCACGGCTTTACCGGATGAATCGAAGTTGACGCCGGGTACGCCGATGTCGGATACGATGGCGAAATCGCTGAATTGGTTCGTCTGCATCAGATCGCCCTGCAGATTGACCTGCAGGCTCTCCTCCGCGAAGACGCCCGTGTTCAGCTTGCCGAGCGATTTGCCATTGTCGACATCCTGAGAACCTGTCAAATGAAGCAGCATATCGGGGAAAGAATGGGTAACCGCATACTTCTGTTTATATCCAGGCGTATTCATATTCGCAATATTGTTCGTAACGGTATCATGTCTATTCTGCTGCGATATCATGCCCGCCGCAGCCGTATAGAGACCTCTTAGCATGGAGCATCCTCCTGAGCGCTTCTCATAGTATCCGATCATAACGAAGCTATATCGTATATATCGGATAACTGCGTTCCGTGATGAATAGACGGCTGACATGTCTTTAGACCTATTCTGTGACCCACATCCCTCGGCACGTCCCCCTAGACGTCCTACCCGAACATCGGCTCGCCGTCCAACCCACCGTCTCTAGCGCCTGGCGTTGTCCGATCTGCGAGGCGTGCGGTCCAGATGGTCAAGCAGCAGGCCTGTCCCTTTCACGACGCAATGCATCGGGTCCTCGGCGATAAGCACCGGCACCTTCAGCTCTTCGGCCAGCAGCGCGTCCAGTCCGCCCAGCAGCGCGCCTCCGCCCGTCAGAATGACGCCGCGGTCGATAATGTCGGCCGACAATTCAGGCGGCGTCCGCTCCAGCACCGATTTGGCCGCCGAAACGATCCACGATACCGGCTCCCAAAGCGCTTCGCGCACCTCGTCCGAATAAATCGTCACCGTCAGCGGCAAGCCCGTCACCATATCGCGCCCGCGGATGTCGATCTCGTCCCGGAATCCGTTGTCGTACACGGTACCGATCTTAATCTTGATATCCTCGCTCGTCCGTTCGCCGATCAAGAGCTTGTACTTGTTTTTGATATACTTCATGATGGCTTCGTCGAACTTGTCCCCCGCGACCTTGATCGACGAGGCCGTAACGACGTCGCCCATCGACAGAACGGCTACGTCCGTCGTGCCGCCGCCGATGTCGACGACCATGTTGCCGCTAGGCTGATAAATATCCATGCCCGCGCCGATCGCCGCTGCTTTAGGCTCTTCCTCCAGGAAGACATCCTTCGCCCCGCTGCGCTCTGCCGCCTCACGGATCGCCTTCTGCTCGACCGACGTAATGTTCGTCGGCGCGCAAATAAGAATGCGAGGGCGGCTGTACCATGAACGGCCGCCTACGCGATCGATGAAAGCCTTCAACATAATTTCTGTAATCTCGAAATCGGCAATAACACCGTCTCGAAGCGGTCGAATGGCGATGATGTTTCCAGGGGTCCGTCCCACCATCCGATGCGCTTCTTCTCCAACGGCAAGCACGCGTTTCGTTTCGCTTTCGATCGCTACGACCGAAGGCTCATCCAAAACGACGCCCTTCCCTCTAACGTGAATGGACACATTCGCAGTTCCCAAATCAATCCCGATATCCTTGCTAAACATAAGTCTGAAGTCCTCCAACGCGAATAATAGTCGAGTACAATCCTCATCCTGTATAGTATTCGCTGAAAGGGACGAAAATCCTCTATTCTTGTAGAAAAAATCGCTTACGATTTTGCCGCAGCAAGGACTTCCCGCTTACGTCCGGAGCTCTTCTTGTACTTGATTTTAGTCGCTTCTCCTCCCCTCAGGTGCCGAATGGATTTGTGGTATTCCAGGATGTGCTTCACCTGGTCCGCCAAATCCGGATTTATCTCCGGCAGTCGCTCGGTTAAATCCTTGTGCACCGTACTCTTGGAGACGCCAAATTCTTTCGCGATCGTCCGCACCGTGTGCTTCGTCTCGACGATGCAACGGCCGATTTTTATGGTCCGTTCTTTGATGTAATCGTGCACGCTCCCGCCTCCCTACTCGAGATAGTTTGGTACATTATATGAGGGGTACGGGTATATATTCTTTGTGTCCAAGCGTGACAAGCCCAAGAACTGCAAATATTTTCAAAAGGCGCCCGTAAACGTAAAAAAAGAAGGCAGGAATCCTGCCTTCTGAAGGGTACTGCGATCTATTGCCGACTTGGCGTTATTGCTGGGAATCCGCGCTTGCGGCTTCGATCAGCGCAGTCGGATTCAGCGCCTTGCCGTCCTTGCGCACTTCGAAGTGAAGATGGACGCCGAGCGATTTCTCCAGCTCGTCGCGGCCTGCCTTCGCAATCAGCTGGCCTTGCTTCACGCTGTCGCCGACTTTGACCTGAACGTCGCTCAGACTGTTATAGATCGTCACGAGCCCGTTCGCGTGCTTGATTTGAACCACGTTGCCGTTAAGCGGGTTTTTCTCGGATACCGTTACGACGCCGCTCAGCGCTGCCGATACGTCGAATGCCAGGTCGCCTTTACCGAGGTCGATGCCAAGGTTAGGAATAAGCGTGTTGTCCGGCGCTTCGATCCAAGCCGCTTGACGTTCTTCGCTGCTGGACTTCTCGTCATAGAATGGAGCTACCACGTCGAGCTGGGTCTTGTCGGCCGGCCATTTCATCAATTCGCTGCCGGACTTCTCTACCATCGCATCGTCAGCCGGTGTTTGTTCGTCAAGCGATTGCTCATCCGTAAGCCCTTGTGTAACGTCTACGTCGGTGCTGGCCGGTTTGTCCGTTGTTTCCCCAGCTCCCCCATAGAGCCACATTAAGGTTACGATGATTGCTGCGGCGGCCAAAAATGCTGATGGTGCAGCCCATTTCTTTGCCATCAGTTTTCTCCACGCAGACGGTTTGACGGCTTTGCCTCCCAGGTTATTTTTGGGAGCTTCTTCATTGAACTTTGATTTGTTATCACTCATTGTTCGATCACCTCACTAGCCATTGTTGCCGAAACCTAGCAGTTTATACGTGAGGGATTTACATTTTTTGAGATTGCAAGAAGAGAGTCGCAGAAACTAGTCTAGCACGCCTGTCGCTTGCTCGACTCGGGTACCGGAATAGTAATGCGCCAGGATTTGCCGCGCGGTTGCGCCATCCTTCGCCATTCCGTCAGCCCCCCACTGGCTCAGACCGACGCCGTGGCCATAGCCTCTCGTTAAAATGTTTATCTCATTGCCGTCGATGGTCCACGTAAAATCAGAGGATGCGAGAGACAGCTTCTCCCGAATCTCTCTACCTGTGAATGTCTTGCTGCCAACCTTCACGCCCTTAACGCGCGAGCCGGAGGTCTTATCCAAAATGCGCATAGACCGCACCTCGCTCGTCTTCACGCCTAGCTTGGCTGCAACATCCTTCAGCTTCATCGTCACGATCTCCCGGTAACTCGGCGAGATCGCCTTGTCCCACGGACTCGCCACGCTGCGCAAATACGGGAGGTCCACATCCCAGTAATCCGACGCGTTCTCCGTATAGCCGTTGCTCGTGGAGAAGAACGACGCTTGGATCGGTTCTCCGCCATACGTAACGATTTGCCCCTTCGTTGCCTCGACCGCGTCGTTCAACTTCTGCAAATTCGCGTCCTTGGCCGCGCCGCTCCACCGGTTCAGCAGATCCCCCAGCGAAATATAGACCTGGTTCAGCACCGTATCGTCCACGTCGGCAGCCGACTTCTTCTCGTCCAGACCGCTGCGATCGCCCGTCAACAACCGCCTGTAAATGTACGTCCGTGCCGCGATCGCCTGCGCTTTCAAGGCCTCCAGTTCAAAATCCACCGGCATTTCCCCGGCCAGGACGCCGCGCACATACAACTCGATCGGCATTTTCTCAATGCGTTTCTCCTTCGTCAAGTAGACGGATACCCGCAGCCTGTCGTAGGCGCTGAGCACCTGGAGCTGCTTGTCCGCCTCTGCCGCGCCGCCGGCGCCAAATCCGGATGCGGCTGGCGTGTCTGCCTTGGACGGCGAATCCGGTTTCTCGGCTGCAGGAGGCGCCTCACTGCCTTCGAGGCTGTCGGCCTTGGCCGGGGCCGACTCCTGCATCATCCCTGCCGCTTGTTGCCCTTCAGCTTGCGCTGGCGGCTCCAGGTAATGGACTGCCGCTTTCACGAGAAGCACGAGCAGCAGCCCCCACAGAAACCCCATCCACCAGCCCCTTGTCCAAAATCGACGACGATAAGAGCGTGCTTTCCATCTTCCCCGCTTCATGCTTGGCTCCTTTCGGTTCTTCGATTCTCTGTTTCCAAGCGTTACCCTATTACAGTCTATGAATCGGAAAGATAGGATAGTACGGGGTTGGTATGGAAAGAGAGAAGGAAACCATGTCGAGAGGCTAAGGCAACTGAAACCAATTCCTATGCTCACGAAGTAGCTGAATGGCTTGCATTTCCATCTCACGACGGAAACGCAAGCCAATCAGCTCAAAAAACCCTATTTTCACCTCTCCCGAAGAAAGGAGCGAAAATAGGGTTTCTTGATTCGTACAATAATGGATTACGGCGGGGCCGTTGTCAGGAATGGAATTAGGCCCAGGTTGGTTGAGCGGTTTTCATGCGCGGCAGTTCTTTCTCCCGCTTGGCAGGCTCTTGCGTACGGGCGGCCACGATCGCCGGCTCCGCTTCTTCCAGTACGGCTGCTACGCCTTCGAGGACTTTGACGTACGCCGGCTGTGCCGATTCCGTCTCGTCTTCCTTACGGTACACCTCGGCGCCGAGCGACGCCAGCTTGCCCGTAATGTTCACATATCCGCGGTCCACGTGATGGAGACCGCTGATCTCGCTCTCGCCGTCCGCGCACAATGCCGCACAGACAAGCGCTGCACCTGCACGCAGATCCGTCGCCGTTACTTTCGCGCCCGTCAGCTTCGTGCCGCCGGAGACGATCGCCGTACGTCCGTCTACTTTAATATGCGCATTCATCTTCTGGAACTCCTCGACATGCATGAAGCGGTTCTCGAAGACGGTCTCCGTGACGATGCTCGTGCCTTCCGAAACCATCAGCAAGGCCATCATTTGCGACTGCATGTCGGTCGGGAAGCCCGGATAAGGGAGCGTCTTCACGTCGACGGATTTCAGCTTCTTCGCCGCAGCGACGCGAATGCCGCTGTCCGTCTCGGTAATGGTTACGCCCATTTCTTGCAGCTTGGAAATAACAGGCGCCAAGTGATCGCCGATTGCGCCTTCAATATGAACGTCGCCGCCGGTCATGGCAGCCGCGATCATGTAAGTACCCGCTTCTACGCGGTCAGGGATAACGGTATGCGATACGCCGCTCAGCGACTCCACGCCTTCGATGCGAATAATGCCTGTGCCTGCGCCGCGGACTTTCGCGCCCATGGCATTCAGGTAGTTGGCCAAATCCACGATCTCGGGCTCTTTCGCCGCATTCTCGATCGTCGTCGTTCCATCCGCAAGGGCGGCTGCCATCATGATATTCTCCGTTGCGCCAACGCTGGCGACATCCAGATAGATCTTGGCTCCCCGCAGCTTGCCTTCCGTCCGGGCTTCGATAAAGCCTTGGCCGAGCACGATTTCCGCGCCCATGGCTTCAAAGCCTTTCAAATGCTGGTCGATCGGACGCGTTCCGATTGCGCATCCACCCGGAAGCGAAATTCTTGCGCAGCCGAGACGTGCCAGCAAAGGACCCATGACAAGGAAAGAAGCGCGCATCTTGCGCACCCACTCATACGGGGCTTCGAACGAAACGAGATGTTCAGCGGAAATGCGCATCGTCTCATTATCATATGTCAGCTTGCCGCCCAATGCGGAAAGCACTTGTTGAATTGTAATTACATCATCTAGATAAGGTACGTCATGGATGACACTTTCGCCATCTTTTGCGAGTAACGTGGCAGCGAGAATCGGTAATACGGCGTTCTTTGCGCCGCTTACGCGGACAGTTCCGGATAGTCGCTTGCCGCCGCGGACGATTATTTTGCTCATCTTAAGGTTTCCCTCCGCGTGCAGTAGATTCTTTGACATCTTCAAGGAATTAAATGGTACTCCGATCCGTACCCAAACTACATCTTACCATCCGCTTACAAGAATCGACAAGCCTTATTTTGCACCTGCCAAAATGCGGCATTTTATACTATTCGCAAGCGATTTCGTGTTTCGTACCGTCATCTATTACCCATTGTTAACATGTTTCCGGGTTGTTATTCGACAATTCCCTTGAGCAAACTCGACCAGTTCCAGTAAGCCAGCACGAACGAAGCGAATCCGTGGCCCAGCACGATCGACACGACGATTTGAAGCATTCTTGTCTGCGGTCCGCGGGGACGTTTGACGAAGGAATCCCATTTCAGCTCCTGGATCACGATCCACGCCAGGGCGATGCTGAACAATTCAATAACGATGGACATTAAAGCATGTATGCCTGCCGATGAGGCGACTTGATCCATTTTCCATTAACTCCTATCTAAAATAACTGCGTGATCACGTTAACGCGCGCAAAAGCACGGATGCAAACTCGGCCCGGGTGGCCGGACGTTCTGGCTCGAACCGGTTCCCCGGGTAGCCGCCCATCAGCCCTTTCTGCTTGGCGGTCCAAATGGCCGGCGATGACCATCGGTCCGCCGCTACGTCGCCGTACACGGCGGCTGCCGGACGCAGGCTCTTCACATCCAGCGCATGCAGCAGAATGACGGCCATTTCTTCCCGTGAGACAGGACGGCGCGGTTCGAACATCCCGCCGGGATAGCCTCCGACCCAACCCGATCTCGCGGCTCCCATCACTGCAGAGTAGGCCCAATGACCCATTTCGACATCGCGGAAGGCCGCCGTCCCGGCTTCGCCGCCTGGAGGCTTGATAGCCCGCACGAGCATGGATACCGCTTCCGCGCGCGAAATGCTTTGGTCCGGGTTAAATCTGAAATTGCCGCTGCCGCCAACGATTCCCTTCTTGTTCAGCGCCACGACCGCCGACTCCGCCCAATGCCCGTCGATATCCCGAAACCCGGCGACCATCGTCTCCGCCTTCAGCTGCAATCCGTAAACCTGCTTATCGAAGGCGGCGCTAGCCGTCACCTTGATATAGTAGAGTCCGGCATCGAGCCGCTGCTCCTTGACCATGGCAGAGGCGCTCGGCGAAGACTTCAGTGCGTACAGCTGCTGCTGACGCTGGTCGTAGAGTTCCGCCTTCATGCTAATTCCGGCTGGGATCCCCTTCACCTGCAGCGTCGCCATGCTGGCCGAAGCCAACCTCACCTGATACCAATCGACGTCGCCAGACTTGCCGATAACGCCGGAGTAACTAGAACCGGGCGATATGCTCGTCGCCTGGTAAGAGCGGTCGTTAGGCTCGTTGGGATCGGAATATCTCGTGACGAACTGCAGGTTCAGCTTATATTGCGACGCCGTCGAGCTTGCTTGCTCCGATATGGCGTTGCGCACGCGGATATAGTACGTGCCCGGGGTAATATCGATCGGTGCCGTTGCCTCGCCTTCTCCTTCGCCGTTCGCATCCTCTTCCAGCAGCTGCCCGCCTTGCCTTTGGTACGCGAGACCGGGATCCATCCGGGCGGAATCCGTCGTTACCGACAGCTTAAGCGTTCCGCCGGTCTCGAAACGGACCGCGTACCAATCCTGGTCGCCGGTTTGATGAAAGCTGCCCGCGACCTGCTGCGACTTCGGCTGCAGCGCAGCCGCTTGATAGGGCTTATCGTTCGTCTCGTAAGCATCCGGCGCGATTTGGAAGGACGAGGTCATCAGATACGCAAGCTTCTGCTTGCCGCTTCGTTTGAAGAAACGCACCTCAAAATCGTTCCGCCCCTTCTTTACGTTCCATTCGACCGTTTGGTTGCTGAGCTTCGTCGACTGCGTGGCTTGCGCCGACGTATCGCCGGCACGGGTCAGCTGCATCGTGGGCAAACTTTCGCCCTCAGCCGGAAGGCTCTGGACCTGTATCGCGATCTTGCCGTCGTACGGGGCTTCGATACGGTACCAATCCGCATCCGTGCTGCTCCCAAGCTCCGCGCCGATCTTCGTGCCGAGCGGGAACAGCTTCGCCGCCTGACGGCTGTTGTTCGGTTCGAAACTATCCTGCTGCAGCGGTGCAGTGACCGCGCGGTCGATCTGCAGCAAACCGTAGCCGCTGGCATTATCGAATCCCGGGTTACCGATATCCTTCGCGGACTGGCGGAGGAGCGCGCGCACCTGATACGGCTTATAGCCGGGATGCACGGACCAGACAAGCGCCGCGGCCGCCGCAACTTGAGGCGCTGCCATCGACGTGCCTTCCTCCTGTGTATAGCCTCCGCCAAGCGCCGTCGTATATACGCTCCACGGAGCAGCGAGATCAATCTCGGGCCCCGCGTTGGAACGGGTCTCCGGATTCCCCTCCGGCGTGGCCCCCGCGACGGCCATGACCGTCGGGTAAGCGGCGGGATATTTGACCTTCGCCTTATCTCCCAAGATACGGCCGTCATTGCCGCTGGCCGCTACGAGCAGCGCGCCTTTGGATTCCGCATAAGTCGCGATGTCCTTCAAATACGGCGAGTATCGGTAAAGCCCTACGGAGAGTACCAAGATTCGCGCGCCATGATCCACGGCATACGTGATCGCTTCGCCGAGCCGCGCCTCGTCGCCGTAGCCGTCGGCATCCAGCGCCTTGACGGGCATGATCTTGGCATGCCAAAGAATGCCGGCGATGCCGAGCTTATTATTCCCCTCGCCGGCGATGACGCCGGCTACCGCCGTTCCGTGGCCGTTATCGTCTTCCGGCGGTTTGCCTGGCGTGACCAAATTCGTGCCCGGAACGAGATTGTCTTGAAGATCGGGATGATCGAGGTCGATGCCCGTATCGATGAGCGCAATCGTGAGGTCGGTCTGATCATGCGTTGTCGCCCACGCCTCGTCGGCGCGGATCTGCGACAGGTAATGCTGCTTGGGCAGGCCCGGGTCATTGCTCGCCGGTTCGGCCGCGAGCATATGAACGGGGCTGACCGGCTGCACGTAATCGATCTCCGGCAATTGCCGCAGCCGGAGGAGCCACTCGGACGTGTCCGCCCCAGGGTCCTCGGGGCGGACCACGTCCACGGCCGCCGCCGGGAACGCCAGGCGGCGGAGCACGCGCGTGCCGCGCAGAGGCTTCGCCTGCGCGGGCTCGCGCCATTTGATGAGCCAGGTAGCCGGCTCATCATAGCCGCCGTCGGCGGCGCCTTGGGCAGGCCCGGGCCGTGCGGGGCCTGCCTCGGCCGCCGCCGGCGCAGGGGCGCCCGCGAGCAGCAGCGCCGCGAGTCCGGCGGCCAGCGCGCGGCGCGCCAGGCGCGCGAAGCGCGCTGTTGGAGCGGCACGCCTGCCTGCCGCTGCAGCCTGATCGGCACATGCGACCGGAGCCATGCGCAGGTCGCCGCGCCAATCATCCGCCTCGTTTGCATAGGCACGAGGCATGACTTCAGTCATAGCCGAAGCACCGTGCCCATCCGGGACTACGCTTCGGTCCGAGCAGCGTGCCGCGTCCCCGACAGCGCTCCCCGCGGGCACGACGGAACAGGCCCCGCGAGGCACGGGGGCCGGCTTGGAGGATAGGAGGATCGAAGTCGCTTTCCAAGTGTTGTTCATCATATTCTGCCTTTAACCCGCAATTTGATATCTGAAACTGTTCGCTTCCCGCCCCCCGATCTCCTTGTGACGCGATGTAGAATGGACAAGAAACAGGTCTAACGTCCCGGTCGCTGCCCGCATTCAATGATATCTATGAGTTACCGCGCATACTTACGCTTGAAGATGCTGTGAACGAAGCGAAGGCGTCAAAACACGAAAACCTCCAGCGCCCGATTCCGTATCGGGGCTGGAGGTTTCGCGGATAGCGAATGTCGTTGCAGTGCGGCGCGTTACGAAACTACCCCACTACCCCATGCTTATGAACAAATCGTTCACAAGCGAGAAATGACTGTTGATCCAGTCGAGCACCGGTCCCGGCACGATACCGAGCGCAACCGTAGCGGCCGCGCACAGCCAGATCACGATGCCGCTCGTCGCAGGAACCTGCACGTCCGCCTCGTTCGTCGAACGCATGAACATTTGACGGATAAGACCGAAGTAGAAGTAGTAGGAGATGACGCTGCTTACGACCATAACGGCGGCAATCCAGTAGTCCTTCGACTGTACCGAGCCCAGCAGGATGAACAGCTTCCCGAAGAAACCGCCCGTCACCGGCAGTCCGGCCAAGGAGAGCACGAAGACGATCATGGCAGCCGCCGTCCACGGGGCCCGGTAATACAACCCCGCGAAGCCGCCGACATCCTCTTGGCTCGAGGATTTGGCGATGACGGCGTAGACGGTCAGCGCGCCGATCGTCATGAGCAGATAAGCGGCCAGGTAGAAGATGAATTCGCCGACGCCCGAAGCGTGCATGCCTTTGATCGACAAGCCGAGCGGAACCAGCATATAGCCCGCATTCGCGACGCCTGACAGTGCGAAGAGTCGTTTCACGTTGTACTGCCGCAACGCCATCGTCGAACCGACGAGCATAGCCGCCGCTGCCAGGATCAGCAGGACGAGGAACACATCGTCCGCTACCGGCTTGCCCGGCGAGGATGAATAGAAGGCCAAGTTGTACACGATGCGGAAAATAACGGCGAACGCGGCGCCTTTGGACACGACCGCAAGGAAAGCGGTGACCGGCGTCGGCGCGCCTTGATACACGTCCGTCGACCAGTAATGGAACGGAGCAGCGGCGATTTTAATGCCCAGGCCCGCAAGGATGAAGAAGAAGGCAACGTAAAGTATCGCCGGAAAATCAATGGCATGCGCCTTGAGGCCTTCGCCTATGGCTCCCAGGTTCGTTGCGCCGGTAATGCCATACAGATAAGACATTCCGAACAGGATAAGCGCGGAGGATATACCGCCCGTTACGACGTATTTGAAAGCCGCCTCCGTGGACTGAATCGAATGCTTGCGGATGCCGACAAGCACATAGGTGGTGATGCTCAGCAGCTCAAGACCGATGTACAGCGTAAGCATGTCTCCGGAGGAAGCCATGATCATCGCGCCGCACACCGCCGGCAGCAGCAGATAATAGAATTCGCCGCGGTCCGGAATGTCCGACCTTCGGACCGTCCCCAGGCTCATCAGTACGATCAGCGCCGTCGCGACGAGGAAGATGATCTTCAGCAGACTGGAAAAGTAATCGATCCGATAGCTGTCCGCCATAATCCGAATGACGCCGGAGACTGCCTGCCCGTCTGCTCCGATCTGCGGCGTCGTGCCCGCAAGCTCGGTCAAGCGCCAGATAACGAAGCCCAGCGAGGTCAGCAGGCCGACCAGCGTCAGCCAGCCGGTCAAAGCGCGGCGCGGCAGGAACAAGTCCAGCACGGCCAGTACGATCATGAACGCGATCAGAATCCATTCCGGGGCGAGATAGGCCGCATCGCTCCATGTGAGTGACTGCAATTGTTGTGCAGCGTCCATATTCCCTACCTCCCCGCCTTCTCAGATAGCTGCTGCAGCAGCGTGTCGAAGCCATGCTGCATCGGCTCCGTCAATACGGCCGGGTATACGCCGATCAGTACGATGAACGCGAGCAGCGCAATCATCGGCACCGCTTCGACAAGCCGGACGTCACGTACGGCTGCGAGCCGTTCAGGAACGGCGCCGAACGTAATGCCGAGCACGCTGCGGAGGACATAGACCGCCGTCAGGATGACGCCCAGCACGGCAATGCCCGTGATGACGCGCATGGAATCGAACAAGCCCAGCAGCGACAGGAATTCGCCGACGAATCCGGACAAGCCCGGCAGTCCAAGCGAAGCCATCCCTGCCGCCAGCAGCACGCCGCTCAGGAACGGCATGCTTCGGGCAAGTCCGCCCAAATCCTTGAGCTCCGTCGAGCCCGTTCGTTCGTAGATGCTGCCGACGATCAGGAAGAGCAGCGCCGAGATGAAGCCATGCGAGACGAGCTGAATGACGGCTCCATGAAGCCCGATCTCGTTCAACGACGCGATTCCGAGCAGCACGATGCCCATATGGCTGATGGAGGAATAGGCCAGCACCAGCTTGAATTCCTTCTGCACGAGCGCGAGCACGGCGCCGTACAGAATATTGATGACGCCTAATATCGCGAGTACCGTCGCCCAGTCATGCGTCTGCGAAGGAAACATGAACACCCCGAAGCGCAGCAGACCGTATGCCCCCATCTTGAGCAATACGCCGGAGTGAATCATGACGACCGAGGGCGGCGCCTCCGCATGCACCTTTAGCATCCACGTATGGAATGGGAAGATCGGCAGCTTGATACCGAAGGCGATCAAGAGCAGCAGGAAGATCACCCAATGCATGCGATCGGACAAGTAAAGCGGATTGTCCGCCCCCTGCGCCAGCTGCGGCATGTTCACGTAAGCATCCTTATCGGCGAGATTCGAGCTGATCACGTCGTAGCTTCCGCTGTAGGACAGGTGCATTTGCTGCTGTTCCGGAAGCGGATCCGCCCGGAAGCCGGCCGTTGCGACCAGAAACACGAACGCCAGCAGCATAATCGCGGAGCCGATGCCGTTATAGATCAGGAATTTGTTCGCCGCCTGCTCACGGTTCATATAGCCCCATATTCCGATGAGGAAGAACATCGGTATGAGCGTCATTTCGAAGAAGACGAAGAAGAGGAACACATCCCTCGCCAGGAAGACGCCGATCATGCCGACCTCCAGCAGCAGGAACCAAATATAGAACGATTTCCACCGCTTCTTGATATGCACGGAAGCGAGCGCAGCCATGACACCGACGATCGTCGTCAAGAGAAGCAGCGGCATGGACAACCCGTCTATGCCCATGTGGTACTGCAGTTCCAGCGTGTACGAGCTCACGTCGCCGACAGCCTCTTTATTGAGCGAGGTCGAGATCCAGGTCGCGGTTTCCTCGTAAGGCTTGCCGCCCTTGATGCCGTTATAATCCGCGTACAGCCATAACGAGAGCAGGAGCGGAAGAAGCGTTGCCGTAATGGCGGTTACTTTGATCCAGCGGCTGCGTTGTTTCGGCAGAAACAGGAGCACCAGCAGGCCGAGCAGCGGAGAAAATGTAATCAGCGAGAGTATCGGAAGATCCGCGAGCATTACCAGAACCTCCTTAGCGCGACTGCCGCAATTAGAACGACGAGCGCGAACGCTGTGATAAGTCCGTACGTCTGTACTTGGCCGTTCTGCATCCGCGTACCGCCCCTGCCGAGCAGGAACGCCGCTCCGCCGGCCGCACGCACCAACCCGTCTACGACATAATCGTCAATGCCGTTCAGCAAGCCGCCAAGCGCGCGCAGCGGACGAACGATCGCCGCTTCGTACAGCTCGTCGATATAATATTTTCGTTCCAGCAGCCGGACAAGCCATGGGGCACGGGAGGAAATGAAATCGCGCGAGATCATGCCTTTGACGAATACGAGCCAGCCCATATACAAGCCGAGCAAACCGATTGCCGCGGAGATCACCATCACGAGGCCGCCTCCGCCGTTCTCCTGCTCTGCGCCGTCCGTCAGCCAGTTGCCCAGCGTATCGTTCCACGGCGTCTGCACGAAGCCGGCAACGACCGCCAGCACGGCAAGCACGATCAGCGGAACCGTCATGGACAGCGGTGACTCATGCGCATGACGCTCTCCCTTGGGCTTGCCCATAAAGACCAGGAAGAACAGCCGTGCCATATAGAATGCGGTGAAGAAAGCGGCTACTACGCCGATGACGAAGAGCGCGGGTTTCTCATGATACGCGATATTCAGAATCATGTCCTTGGACCAGAAGCCCGAGAACGGCGGGATGCCGGACAGCGCCAGCGTGCCGATTCCGAACGTCCAGGCGGTAATCTTCATTTTGGAACCGAGGCCGCCCATTTCTTGAATGTTCTGCGTATGTACGGCATGAATGACGCTTCCCGCCCCGAGGAAGAGGAGTGCTTTGAAGAACGCATGCGTGAAGAGGTGGAAAATCCCGCCCGTCATCGAATTCAGTCCCAGAGCCATCATCATGTAGCCCAGTTGGCTGACTGTCGAGTATGCGAGTATACGCTTGATGTCGTTCTGCGCCACCCCGATCGTTGCCGCGAAAATCGCGGTAAAACCGCCGATGTACGCCACGATATCCATCGCCGTCTGCGACGCTTGGAAAATATCGAACGTCCGCGCGACCAAATACACGCCTGCCGCGACCATCGTCGCGGCATGGATGAGCGCGCTGATCGGCGTCGGGCCTTCCATCGCGTCCGGCAGCCACACGTGAAGCGGGAACTGACCGGATTTGCCGACGGCGCCGACGAAGATCAGAATCGCGATCCAAGTCGTAACGCTTGCCGCGATGACGCCGGTGCCGCCCTCGAACGCATTGCCGATCCGCACAAAATCGAGCGCATGGTCCGGCATGTACCAATACAACAGCAAGATGCCGAGCAACAAACCCGCATCGCCGATCCGCGTCACGATGAACGCCTTCTTGGCGGCCGCTCTCGCCTCCGGCTTGCTGAACCAGAAGCCGACGAGCAGGAACGAGCAGACGCCGACGAGCTCCCAGAACACATAGAGCGTCAGCATATTGTCCGCCAGCACCAGTCCCAACATGGAGAAGGTGAATAGCGCCACGTAGCTGTAGAAGACGGAAATCCGTTCATCGCCTTTCATGTAGCCGGCCGAATAAACGTTGACCAGGAAACTGACCGCCGTGACCACGACGAGCATAAGCGCCGTCAGATTCGTCACTTCGAAGCCTGCTTTGAAAACGATGCTGCCCGTGTCGATCCATTTGACCGCATATTGATAATCATGCTGCCCCTTCGTCATATGCTCGATGAGCACCAGCAAGGAAAGCACGAACCCCGCGAGCGAACTGACAGAACCGAGCATGACGCCGATCATTCTGGACGAGCGGCCGAAGGCCAGCAGCAGCAGGAACCCAGCGAGCGGAAAGAGCGGGATGAGCCAGGCAGCCTGCGAAAAAGTCGTATCCATACGCGCTTACCTCCTCATCTCGTCGTAATCGTCCACGTTGACGGTTCCGCGCGCCCGGTATAACGCGATCAGCACCGCGATGCCGACAGCCGCCTCGGCAGCCGCGACCGCAATGCTGAACAGCGTAAACATTTGACCCGTCAGCGAAGGCACGACCCCGTATTTGGAGAACGCGACCAGATTCAAGTTGACGGCATTCAGCATCAGCTCGATCGACAACAAGACGATAACGGCATTGCGTTTCGTAAGGGCGCCGTACAGCCCGATGCAGAATAAGATGGCCGCCATGGTTAAATACGAGGATAACATCTAGTCCGCCTCCTTCTTCGCGAGCACGATCGCGCCGATGAACGCGACCGTCAGCAGCACGGACACCAGCTCGAACGGTACGACATACCCGGTAAACAGCTGCTGGCCGATGGCCATCGTATTGTCGACCGTTCCGTCCGGAACCGTCTGCGGCTCCGGAAAATCCGATTGGCGGATCGCATAGAACAGAATGCCGAACAGCGCCAGCGCGCCGATCGCCGACAGCGTATCGTTCAGCGTGCGCGGCCTTTCCGCTCCGGGATCCTGATGCTTCGTCATCATGATGCCGAAGATCATCAGAATAGAGACGGCGCCGGCATAGATGAGCACCTGTACGAAAGCCAAAAACTCGGCGTCCAGCAAAATGAACATTCCCGCCACGCCGATGAATACGGCTGCCAGCGAAACGACCATATGCACGACTTTCGTAAAGCTGACCATCAGTACCGCGCCGCTGATAATCATGACGGAGAAGACGAAGAACGCGACGAACTCGCCGGTGAAATCGATATTGAACATGCGTTACTTCGCGCCTCCCTTGGCTGCAGCGGGCGCCCCGATATTGTTGTTGTCCTGACGGACATGCCGGTTGTTGTCGTCCAGCCACTTCATATCCTTGAACAAATCGTCGCGGCTGTAGGACGCCAGCTCGAAATTGCCCGTCATGACGATCGCTTCCGTCGGGCAAACCTCCGTGCAGAGGTCGCACAGGATGCAGATTTCGAAGTTGATGTCGTACGTATCGATGACCTTGCCTTTTTTGTCGGGATCCGGATTCGCTTTGCCCGTAAGCGTAATGCACTCAGTCGGGCAGATGCGCACGCATTGGTTGCACACGATGCATTTGTCGGGCTCGAAATGCTGAATGCCGCGGAATCGGTCCGGCATGATAATGGGCACATCGGGATAGGAGGTCGTCACTTTCTTCTTGGTCATGGATTGCAGCGTGACGCCAAGCCCTTTTAAGAGACCTTTCATTCTTCGCCCTCCTACAAGTTTTGTGCGAAGCTTTTGTCGGGGCTCCCGACAATAAAACAAAACTACATCGGAAGCCTACGCTAAGTTTTGGTGCGAAGCCTTTGCCGGGGCCGTTTTTATTTAATGAACAGCTCCATGTATACCGCGGTCAGAAACACGTTCAGAATCGCCACAGGCAGCAGGACCTTCCAACCGAGCCCCATGAGCTGGTCGATGCGGATCCGCGGCAGCGTCGCCCTGATCCAGAACAGGAAGAAGACGATCGACGTGAATTTAAGCAGGAACCATATTAGACCCGGCACCCAGTCCAGGAACGGGAACGGCGCATGCCAGCCCCCCAGGAAGAGCACCGTCGTCAGCGCGGCGATCGCGTACACGTACACGTACTCCGTCAGCATGAAGAACGCGAAGCGGAATCCGCTGTATTCGACGTGATAGCCGGCGACGAGCTCCGACTCCGCTTCCGGCAAGTCGAACGGCGTTCGGTTCAGCTCCGACACCGCCGCAATGATGAAGACGACGAAGCCGAGAATCTGCGGCAGGAAGTTCCACTGCCAGAACCAGTCCCCCTGCTGCTCTCCGATGCCGCGCAGGTTCAGCGTGCCCGACAGCATGACGACGCCGACGACGGAGATGACGAGCGGCACTTCGTAGCTGATCATTTGCGCGGCGGAGCGCATGCCTCCGAGCAGCGCGTATTTGTTGTTCGACGACCAGCCGCCGAGGATAATCGCTATCGTCGAGATGCCCGACAAGGCGACATAGTAGAGCAGTCCGACGTTGATATCGGCAAAATACAGCTTATTCGTATACGGAATGACCGCCAGCACCGCAAAGGCCGGTATATACGCAAGCGCCGGGGCCAGGATGAACAGCGCCCGGTCCGCCTTGCGGGGAATCGTATCCTCTTTGATCAGCAGCTTCGTAATATCGGCTACCGACTGCAGCAGCCCCCAAGGTCCGACCCGGTTCGGGCCGATCCGGTACTGCATCCAGCCGATGACCTTCCGTTCGAAGAAAATCGCGTACGTTACGAAACCGAGGACGATCATGAGAAGAATGACGCCCCACAGGAAGAACAAGAGCGCATGGCCCCAGGTCAAGGTTTCGTCAAGCCAGGCTCCCATTAGCAGTCGACCTCCCCGACGACAATATCGATGCCGCCCAAAATCGTAATGAGGTTCGTCATCGTCTCGCCGACGAGCAGCTTCGGCAGAATCTGCAGATTAACGAACGAAGGACGCCGGAATTTCAGGCGGTACGGCTCCGCCTTGCCTTTGGAAACAATATGGCAGCCGATCTCGCCGCGGGGCGATTCGATGCCGACATACAGTTCGCCCGCCGGCGGCCGGATCACCCGTGGCACCTTGCCCATCACGTCGCCAGGGCCCGGGAACTGCGCCAGCGCCTGCTTCAGAATACGAAGCGACTGGCGGATTTCTTCGAGGCGGATGTTGTACCGGTCATAGCAGTCGCCTACGCTCCCCAGCGGAACATCGAATTCGAACCTGTCGTACAAGCTGTACGGCTTGTTTTTGCGCAGATCCCAATTGACGCCCGTGGACCGCAGGTTCGCGCCCGATAAGCCGAAATTGATCGCGGTTGCCGCATCGTAACGGCCGACGCCTCTGATCCGGGCCAGGAAAATTTCATTGCCGCTGACCAGGTTGTGGTACTCGTCCAGCTTGCTTTCCATATAGGGGATAAAATCGCGCACCTGCTCGATCCAGCCCGGAGGAGCATCCCATTTGACGCCGCCGACGCGCATGTAGTTGTACGTCAGCCTTGCCCCGCACAGCTCGTTGAACAGATTTATGATAATTTCCCGGTCGCGGAATGCGAACAGAAACGGACTCATCGCGCCGATATCCAGCAGATAGGTGCCCCACCAGACCAAATGGCTTGCGATTCGCTGCAGCTCCATCACGATCAGCCGCATGAACTCCGCCCGCTCCGGCACCTCGAGGCCCATCATTTTCTCGACGGCGTGGCAGAGCACGTAGTTGGTCGTCATCGCGGATACGTAGTCCATCCGGTCGGTATAGGGAATGATTTGGGTATAATTCAGATCTTCCGCGAGCTTCTCCGTCCCCCGGTGAAGGTAACCCATGACCGGTGTCGCTTCCGTAATCACTTCGCCGTCCAGCTTGACGATAATGCGGAAAACGCCATGCGTGCTGGGATGCTGAGGCCCGACGTTAAGCAGCAGTTCTTCGGTTCGAATCACGGTCCATCACACCTCCGAGTCGAGCGGTTCGTAATCTTTGCGCAGCGGATGGCCCACCCAATTGTCCGGCATCATGATGCGCCGCAGGTCGGGATGGCCGGGGAAGTCGATGCCGAGCAGATCATAGATCTCGCGCTCGTTCCAATTGGCCGTCTCCCAGACCGGGGCGACGGACGCCACCGAGGGCGTCTCGCGGTCCGTCTTCACTTTGACGGTGATCTCCTGTCCCGATTGCAGGGAGACAAGATGGTAAACGACTTCCAGATGCGTCTCGTAGTCGACTCCGGACAGATTGCGCATATAGTCCATCTGCAGCTTCGGATGCGACTTTAACAGCTCGGCTGCGGCAAGCAGCCGTTCGCCGCGCAGAATCAAGGTAGGCCGATGGCCGTCCAGTTCGTTAATATAGGCTTCTTCGATGGCATCCTCAGCCACCAGCGCGCGGATGAGCTCGGCGGTGAGATCCAGCTGCGGCTGCATCGGGGACGGAGGCTTCGGCTCCGCCGGAGCGGCCGCTTCGCCTTCTGCTGCCGCTTTGGCTGCGGCGCGGGCCGCACGGGCCTCAGCCGCGGCCTTCAGCTTGGCTTCCTTCTCGGGATCCGCTGCAGGCGCATCGCCGCTTGGAGCGGACGCTGCCGCGGAAGGCGTTCCGCCATCCGCTGCCGGCGCGCTGCCTTCAGCAACGGCTTTGGCTGCGGCACGGGCCGCGCGAGCCTCTGCGGCTGCCTTCAGCTTCGCCTCGCGCTCGGGATCGACCGCGGGCGCTTCGCCGCTTGGGGCCGGCGCTGCCGCCGAGGTCGTGCCGGCGTCCGCTGCCGGCGTGCTGCCTTCAGCCGCGGCTTTGGCTGCGGCACGGGCCGCTCGGGCCTCTGCGGCTGCCTTCAGCTTTGCCTCGCGCTCGGGATCGACCGCGGGCGCTTCGCCGCTTGGGGCCGGCGCTGCCGCAGTGGTTGTGCCGGCGTCTGCTTCGGATGCTTCGTCTTTTGAGGCGGGCGCTGCCGCCGAAGGCGTGCCGGCGTCTGCTGAAGCAGCAGATGCGGCGGGAATTCCAGTATCCGGAGCTGGCGATGCGGGAGCTCCGCGATCCTCTGCCGGTGAAACGGGAATGCTGGCGTCTGCTGCAGGCGTTTCGGAGTCTACCGGCACTGAGGGCGTTCCGCTGATTGTTGCGGAAGGTCTCGCTGTGCGCGGCGAACTTGGTTCGGCGGGCTTCGCTTCCTCTTCAGCGGACGCATTGGTCACGTTGTCAACTGCGGAATCGCCAGACGACGCGTCTGACTCGGACGCCTCTAGCTCGGACGGCTGCCCGGGCTCCTTCTCTTTCTCCTCGCTCATCGGCTCGTCACCCGCTTCCCGGTCTTGGCTTCGTAGCGGATCTTCTCCTGAAGCTTATTGATGCCATAGATGAGCGCGGCTGGATTAGGCGGACATCCAGGTATGTAAACATCGACGGGAACAATCTGATCGACGCCCTTCATGACGGCATACGATTTTACGTACGGCCCGCCGGCGGTCGCGCAAGAGCCCATCGCGATGACCCATTTGGGTTCGGGCATTTGGTCATAGAGGCGGCGCAGCAGCGGCCCCATTTTCTTCGTAACGGTGCCAGCGACGATCATCACGTCGGATTGGCGAGGCGAGGTGCGGAACATGACGCCGAAGCGGTCCAGATCGTAATGCGACGCGCCGGTGCCCATCATCTCGATGGCGCAGCAGGCCAGTCCGAACGTCAGCGGCCACAGCGAGTTGCTGCGCGCCCATGCCTTGAGCTGCTCCAGCGTGCCCATGAACACGTTGCGTTCCAGCTCTTGTCTCTCTTCAGGGGTAATCGACTCTAGATTGAATTCCATTTCAGCACCTTCTTCTTCCAGGCGTAGAGTAGTCCGATCAATAAAAGTCCCGTAAAGATCGCCATTTCAACAAGCACAAAAAGGCCGAGCTGCTTATACGCGACGGCCCACGGATATAGGAAAACGGTTTCGACATCAAAGACGACAAACATAAGCGCAAACAAGTAGTAGCGCACGTTGAAACGAACTTGCCCCTCCCCTACGGGCTCGTTCCCGCTCTCGTAAGTGGTTTTCTTCTCTTCGTTCGGCTTGTTCGGCCGAAGAAGCCGCCCGACGGTTAACGCGACCACCGGAAGCAAAATTCCGAGCAGAATGAAAATCGTCACGATAACGTAATTGTTGATGTACTTCTCCACAACTTTCGCCTCCATGGTTAGGGATCTATAGGGCGTTATACGTGCGGTGAACTTGGACAAAATTCCCTCACAATTATAACAAAACCTGCCACTTGCGTCTATGACCCAGTTGGATGCGCTTACTAGGCCCACCCACCAGTTATGCCCAACTCCCTTCGACTTAAGAACGCCCGCCGTTTGAAATCTATATGCTCGTTCGCGCCGATTAAGTTGTGACGAATTCCGGAACACTGCCAAAACGCAAAAAATCCCCCTTCGGATGAAAGAAGGAGGAGCTTGCTCAACAGGGCTATGGAAGGCACTGGTGCTCGAATACGAAAGGTTCGAAAGCTCGAATACGAAAGGTTGGGTTTCAGGAATAGGAAAGTCCAGATGAATGGCTTTCTTTGAAAAAGCTAAATGACTATCCCAGCGCCTTTCCGAACCGCTTCTTCATTGGCTTTGAACGGGTTTGGATTGGGATGCGGACATGGCAGGGACGGCGAATTCTACCGTTCCCGGCGAATCGGAGTCCGAATCTCCCTCTCTCGCCTTCGCCGCGGCCATTGCCGCGACTTTCTTGCCCCTCGCTATGAGGACGAAGACGAAGAGGTAATAGAGCCAATAACAGGCGAATTCTTCCAGGGACGGATCCTCCGAATAACCGAGAAACGCCTTAAGGAAGACGCCTACTTGACCATGGAACACCGGATGATGCCCGGTATCGCGTATATAATTGGCTTCATCGATCGGATGCTCGGGGAGCAGCCACGTCAAATCATACATCGCCGCGATTTGGCCGCCCGGTGTCTTATAGACGCTGCCGATCACGCGCAAATCCTGCATGACGCCGATCGCCTGCACCAACAACCCGGCTGCGATCATGATGAGGAACACGCTCGTAAGCTTGAAGAACGTGCCGATCTGAATCTTCTTGCTGCCTTTGAACACGACCAGCCCGAGGACTGCCGCCGCGGCTAGACCCGCGAGCGCTCCCCAGCTCTGAATGACCTTGGAAATATCGCCGTTCGAAATCGCCGCGAAGAAGAAGACGGTCTCCACGCCTTCGCGCAGCGTCACGAGGAAGGAGTGAACGATCATGTTGAGCGCGCCTCCGGCCGTAAGAATGAGCGCCACCTTGCTCTGCAGCTTGCTTCGCATCTCGCGGTTCTGCTTACTCATGAACAGGATCATATGCGTCAGCAATCCCGCCGAGACGAGCAGGATTCCGATCCGCATGTAATCCTTGCTGCCCATGGTCGCGTAACCGTCCAGCACGTTCTGGAACAGCATGGCGACGCCGAGGCTTGCCGCTACCGCGAGCGCGACGCCGAGCCAGACGAACTTGTTCCATTTGGACTGTCCGATCCGGTTCAAATACGAAATAATGATGCCGACGATTAATATCGCTTCGAACGCTTCGCGAAACGTGATGAGAAATGCCTGCAAGTTCATGGTGAACGCTCACTCCTTAACCTTTACCTTGTTCGCCGGCCTGCGTGGGCCGAGCAGCTACAGTAGCCCTTTGCGGCGCGCCCAATAGACGGCGCCGCCGCCAATGACGACGATTCCGGCGATGACGCCGACGGTAATCGCTGGATTTGTCTTGTTCTCCCGGGCCATGGCGGCATGCTGCTTGGTGCCGTCGATGGTATCGGGTTCGGCCGCCTGCGCGGCGTCATCCGGGTTGTTCGCGCCATCGTTCTTCCCGCCGCCTGCGGCCGCTTGGCCAGGCGTATACGGGAAGAGCGGCTTCAGCGCGCCATACGCCCGGTTGACGGCGGCTTCGAGCCCCTTCGCGTCGGCTTCCTTCTGGCCTACGCCGAATAAACCGGGATTGCCGATCGCTTCCAGCGCGGCGTCAAAATCGGCGGATACGCCGTCCAGCTCCGCCTTGGACAGCTTCGCTTCCGCGTAAGGAACAAGCGCCTCGTATGTCGCGCGGGCTTTGGCCAGCAGGAGCTTCGCCTGCGTGTAATCGGCGATGCTTTGAATCGCACTGTCGAATCGCCGATCCAAATTCATGATCATCAACGCTTTATAATTGGCAATCGTTACATCCAGATTCTGGGATTGTATATTAGCATCCAGCGTCGCGGCGACATCTTCGCCGAAATGGGAGGCAATCTCGTCCCGCCTTTCCTTATGGGCGGCTTCCGCGCCCTTCCAGTCCGCCGGCGATTTGGCGAGGTCGGCTACGACGAGCTTGAACGTCTCGGCTACGTCCTCCGTGTTGGCATCCCCATAGGAGTAAGCCCATGCGCCCGCGGGCGCCACAGCGAGGAATAGCGCAACGAGCAGCATCACGGTCTTCAACAGCATGCGCATGATTGCAATTCACCTTTTCCTGGTCGTCTTTGCTTGTTCGCAAGGCGCACCTGTGGAGTCCGCCCGCTAACAACGATAATCATTTTCAATTAGCGTGTCAATAGGTTAATTAGATGCTTCCGCTCAGCTCAAAAGCGAATATAACCGATGTGAAATCGCCACGGAACGCGCATGGAACGCGCATAGTCCGCGGCTCAGCGGCCGCCTATCCATTGGTATAGCGTAATGTCATGATAAACTGGCTCGAACAGCGGGTCACTGCTATACACCGCTATTGGCTTCACGCGATCCTTCAACGATCCGACCTGCGCTTCGAAGCCCTTCAGCACATGGTCGGTGAGCAGAATCGTAGCTCCGGGATCCGCTTGGACGTCCGCCATAAAATAATCGTACGTTTCGATCCGCCGGTTGGTTAACGGCATGCCCAGGTAATCCAGGACGCGCGTCTCCTCGTAGGTATAGACGACGAAACGCTTGTCCGGGTTAGCCTCAGCCAGCCCCCTCAGGCCCTGCTCGAGCTGGTAGACCGCCGGCGGCTCGCCAGCCTGCCGCGCGATCAGCGCGCTGCCCTGCGCGGCCTGGAGCGCGACCACGCCGGCGGCGATCAGCGCGCCGGCGGTTCGCAGCGCGCGGCGGATGCCCTCGCCGCGCGGGGATGCGCCGGCGCCGGGGTCTGCCGGCGCCGGCGTCCGCTGCGGAGCAGCGGCGTCTTCGCCGGGCGCCGCCGGCGAAGCTTGCGCGGCGGGCCGCGCTGGCGGCGCTGCCGCGCAGAGCAGCGCAAGCAGCAGCCACATCACGCCGATGAGGGGCGTGATGTGGCGCGGCTTGTCGATGTTCTGCGCCAGCAGCGCCCAGGCGCCGTAGGCGCCCGCGAGCGCGGCGAGCGCGCCCGGCAGCCCCGGGCGGCGGAGCCACGCGGCCGCCGCCCGGGGCCCGGGACGAGCGCCGGCGCTCGCGCTGCCGCGGGGCGGGCGAGGCCGCGCCCCCGCGGAGAGCACGGCGGCGAGCAGCAGCGCCGCCGCCGCAGCGAACAGCGCCGTGGACCGGGCGAACATCCCGGTCCACAGCACGTTGTCGCCCGCGAAGCGAAGCACGCGCTCCGCGAACGAAACTTCGACGCCGGCGGAAGCTACGCCGCCGCCCCACTGGCTGAAGTGGCCTTCCGTGAAGGCCACGGCCAGCTTAATGAACCCCCGCACCCCGCCTTCGCTCAGCGCGAGGCCGGCCAGCCATAAGAGCTGGAAGCCCCCCGCGATCGCGAGGAACAGAAGCAACCGCGGCCAGAGCTTTCTTCGCCCGCATCTCCAGTCCGTCAAGGCCAAGCCCAGTACCCAGGCCACGCCCAACCCGAACGGGGCGAACGACAGGCGCACGCCCATCAATACGCCGAACAGAAACGCCGCGGCGGTCATTCGGCCCCATGTTCGGCGTTCCATCGCCCGCTGCCATGCCCACAAGTACCACCACAATACGGCGATGCCTGCCGCTTCCGACATCGGACGGACGCTTTGCAGCCATAAATAAGGCGAGGTCAGCAGAAGCAGCACGACAAGCAGCGTCCACAGGGGCGATAACCGTCGCCGTGCGAGCCGCCAGATCGGATAGACGGATGCCGCTCCGAGTATGATGTTCAACGATTCATAGGCATGGACAGCGTCGCCGCCGATCAACCTTCGCATCGCCACGGCCCCCGCCACGAAGTAGGGATAACCCGGAAAATGCGGCTGCATTGCGAGCAAATCGAACCTATCCAGAGCCCGTACGAAATCCACCTCATCCCAGCTCGCGGCAAACGGGCTGCGATGAGCCCAGCTGATCGCAGCCCAAGCAAGCGCGATCAACACGGCGATCACGGGCGATACTGCTTTTAGAGCCGCGGCAGTGCGTAATTCGGCTGGCAATCTCTGACTGCCTCTTTCAACTTCAGCGCCTAATCCCTTAAATCCGCCGAGACCCGAATCACCGCCCGCTGCTCGTCGCTGCCCGTCCGTCTCTCCGCGCCCTTGTTCCGACATTCCCGTACGCTCCCATCATGCCTTTACATCTCGGTCTCGCCTTGCTTTACCCCAGAACACACACAGCGCGAATCATTGCTTTACCCATACCGCTGTTCACCCTTCGCCTGCGACTGCGCCGGCATCGCCCCGTTCCCAACACGTCTGACCACCGCAAGCGCCGCCGGCATTTCCTGCCGCGTCCACCCGCGTTTCTTCACGGGCCGTCGCATTTCCCTCCAGACCGCAGGCAGAACATGCCCCAGGTACTTGCGAAACTTAATAAACGATTGCCCATGTACGCGAACCTGATACGTAATCGGCACTTCTTCCATGACAAACCCTTGACGGACCAGGTTAAGCGTCAACACCTGCGCGTAATTATAGTCGTGGATAATCTCCGCCCGCGCCATCGCTTCACGCGAAAAGCCGCGCATACCGGATTGTCCGTCCCAAATGAAGCGCCGCAGGAGCACGGCCTGCAGCAGCGTGAAACAAATATTCCCGAGGCGCCTGTGCAGCTTCATGCCGCGGATGGTCCCTTTGAATCGGGAGCCCATCGTATAGTCCGCACGGCCCGCGCAAATCGGCGCGATGACGTTCGGAATTTCCTCTGCGGGATACTCGTTATCCGCATCGATCATCAGCCCGATATCGGCGCCCAGCCGGAGACAACCTGCAAGCCCCTCCCGCACGGCCGCACCCAAACCGCGGTTTGATGGGAAGGATAAGACATGGTCTGCGCCCGCCCGGCGTGCTTCCTCGACTGTTCCATCCGTGGAACCATCGTCGATGACCAGCACCTCGACGGTCCATTCCCGTCCTATTTCCCGGGGAATCCTCGCAATGACCTGACCGATATTCCGTTCCTCGTCGTGGGCGGGAAGAAATACGACCAGCTTTCTCTTCTTCATGCTGTTCAACTTCTTTCTAGCGATGTCATTCCATTCGTTCTATTCAAAAGCATCCGTCAGCACCGGCGCCCGACTGTGGCTAGGGAGCGGCGCCCGCAGCAAATAACTGAGCGTAGGCGCCACCGAGACGAGCGAATGCTTCGCGTCCACCTTGACGCCCGCACGTACATGAGGGCCGTGCAAGAAGAACGGCACGTAGCGCTCGCCTTCGTCCAGATGGCCATGCCCGCCGATACCATCGGCTTGGCCATGGTCCGCGCACACGATGAAGGTCGCGTTCTCCGCGTCGCCCCTCTCCGTCAGCCATGCCGCGAACTCGGCGATGAGCGCATCCGCTTCTTCAATCTTTTGCCGATATTCATCATACAATGCACCCATGCTGTGGCCCGTTTGGTCGGTCGCAATAAATTGCACGATCAGCAGATCGGGATTCTGCTCCGCCATAATCAGCTTGGCCCGTTCCATGATGTTGCGATCCGCCTTATCGTTATGCATGACGGCCGTGACACTCTCCACGTCGTCGCCCATGGCGTCGATCAAGTGCGCGATGCCGAGCAGACGACCGCGTTTACCCACCTTGCGCAGGCTGTCGAAGATGGACTCCACCTTGATGCCGAGCTTCCACACCATATTGGACGTAATGCCATGCTCGCGCGGATAAGCTCCCGTGAACATCGAGGAGAAGCACACGACCGTCCGTGCCGGGTACAACGTCTCCATCTGGGTATATTCGGTGCCTTCCGCGCGCCATTTCTTGAGAAAAGGCGCATCCGCCTCCTCGAACCGGTCTTTTCGCATGCCGTCGATGACGAGCACGAACACTTTGCCGTCGGTCCGATCCGCGGGCTTGTCGACCTTCGCCGCATGACCTGGAATCTCTTTCGGCTTCCAATCGAACAAATTGCGATGCAGCACCCAAGCATAAATCGCCGTACCGATCAGGAACAACGCATACGTCCCCCAGCCAAAATCATGGCCGACTGATGCGGCATCCGACCACCTCGCCCCCGTCGTATCAACGATGAACAGCAACAGCAGAAACTTCGGCAGCTGCTCCTGCGCGTTGCCGCTCGTGGAATCGCTGTTCTTCAGCACCAGCTTCCAAAACCGTCTGAAATTCCACCACGACGTCCCGATCCGCAAGTGGTAATAAAACGTGCCCCAGAAATAGATCGTAAAGAACAGGAACAAGCCGATGCCAAGCGCGTACAACCCCATATCAAGAGGCGCATCCCGCCACAGCACCAAAGCCGCAACGACGGGAAGCCATAGGTAATTCCGGAGGAATAACGGAAAATCATAATAAAAATATAGCGCGAAGAGCGGCAGCGCCGCGATCAGCCCCAAGCCGAACTGTGCCCAGAAGCCGCCCTCACCCCACGCTTGGATATGGTAGAGCGCATAGACCGCGATCGTGAAAATCGGCGTAAACGGCTTCCCCTCGTTCAACAAATTCCAGCAGCGCGCCGCAACGATTTCAAACCCCGACGCTTTCTTCATTCTTCTTGCCCCTCTCCTCCGCGCAGCCGCATCCGGCTCCGCAATTCCGTCCCGTTTCATCCGTTCCTTCCATGCCCTGCAATGAGAACCGTTATCATGAAGTATAGTTGCACGTACTAGCCCCGTCAAACTATTTCCCGCATGCAAAAAGGCCGACTCCCTGCAGACAATTGCTTCTGCATAAGAATCGGCCTACTCGCCCGGGCAGCGCCTTGAGCGAAACGCGCAGCGCCGCCCATTGGGCGGCGCCGGCAATGTTATATCAAATCGTTAGCCTTGTTTAACCGCGATCCGGTTCATTGCGCGCTGCAGCGAAAGCTCGGCACGCAATTGATCGTAATCGTCCTTCTTGCCGTTCAGGCGCTGTTCGGCGCGCTGTTTGGCCGCTTCCGCGCGAGCGAGATCGATATCGCCCGGCAGTTCCGCGCTTTCGGCCAAGATAACGACTTTATCCTTGCGGATTTCGAGGAAACCGCCGCCAACGGCGATTTTCTCTTCAGCGTTCTTCTTCTTGATCGTAATGGGAGCGATCTTCAAAGGCGTGACCATCGGGATATGATTCGGCATAATGCCCATCTCGCCCTCGGAGCCTTTGACGATCACCATATTTACATCCTCAGCGTAAACCTTACGCTCAGGCGTTACGATTTCCAGTAAAAAGGAGCTCATGATCTTACCCTCCCATGCGCCCTACGAGGTAAGACGCAACTTCGTTAGCTTAGGCGAATTAAACCTCTTGTGCGAGTTTTTGCGCCTTCGCAACTGCATCTTCGATCGTTCCGACGTTGTGGAATGCCGGTTCTGGAAGGTCGTCATGCTTGCCTTCGAGAATTTCCTTGAAGCTGCGTACCGTTTCTTTAACCGGTACGTACAGGCCTGGCATACCATTGAACGCTTCGGCAACGTGAAGCGGCTGCGACAGGAACAATTGGATACGACGAGCGCGGATAACGATGAGTTTGTCTTCTTCGGACAACTCGTCCATACCGAGGATCGCGATGATATCCAAAAGCTCTTTGTAGCGTTGCAGCAATTTCTTAACGCTTTGAGCGACTTGGTAATGCTCTTCGCCAAGGATCTCAGGCGTCAGGATACGGGAAGACGAAGCGAGCGGATCTACGGCCGGGAAGATACCCATGGCAGCGATGTTACGCTCAAGGTTAGTCGTTGCGTCCAAGTGGGCAAACGCCGTTGCAGGAGCCGGATCCGTATAGTCATCGGCAGGAACGTAGATCGCTTGAATGGAAGTAACGGAACCCTTTTTCGTCGAAGTGATACGCTCTTGCAGTTGACCCATTTCAGTTGCCAGCGTAGGCTGGTAACCTACTGCGGACGGCATACGGCCGAGCAATGCGGATACTTCGGAACCGGCTTGCGTAAAGCGGAAGATGTTATCGACGAACAGCAGAACGTCTCTTCCTTCTACGTCACGGAAATACTCAGCCATCGTCAAGCCTGTCAGTGCCACGCGAAGACGCGCGCCTGGAGGCTCGTTCATTTGACCGAATACCATCGCGGTTTTAGCGATAACGCCGGAATCGCTCATCTCGTGGTAAAGGTCATTACCTTCACGAGTACGCTCGCCGACGCCGGCGAATACGGAGATACCGCCGTGCTCTTGCGCGATGTTGTGGATCAGCTCTTGCATCGTTACGGTTTTACCTACGCCCGCGCCGCCGAAGAGACCGATTTTACCGCCTTTGGAGTAAGGAGCCATAAGGTCGATAACCTTGATGCCTGTTTCCAGGATTTCTTGGGAAGTCGACAGCTCTTCGAAAGGAGGAGCTTGACGGTGGATCGGGTTAGCGATCGAACGGTCAACGTCGCCGTTGTTGTCGATTGGATCGCCGAGTACGTTGAATACGCGACCCAGCGTAGCCGGACCTACAGGAACCGTGATCGGGTTGCCCGTATCTACGGCTTCCGTACCTCTGACAAGACCGTCAGTGGACGACATTGCAACGCAGCGAACCAAGTTGTCACCGAGATGAGTCGCGACTTCAACCGTCAGGTTGATGTTGACTTCGCCTGGGTTTTGCGCTTGTTTCACAATTTTGATTGCATTCAGAATCTCAGGCAGATGGCCGTTCTCGAACGCGATGTCGACAACCGGACCTGTGACCTGGACTACATGCCCCTTGCTCATTCTTGTACCTCCTAAAAGCTTTCCGGAGGAAAGCTTGCTCCGGAAGCGTAATCTTGAAAAGTTTTCCGGAGGAAAACTCTCTCCGGAAGCATAAACTTTGAGCTTTCCGGAGGAAAGCTTGCTCCGGAAGCGTAATCTTGAAAACCTTATATCACTGTTCCGAAGGAGCCCCTTCGGAACGATCGTTTGAACTTATTGCTGTGCGTTCGCACCGCCGACGATTTCCGCGATTTCCTGCGTGATCGCCGCTTGACGCGCACGGTTGTACGTCAACGTCAAGCCCGCGATCATCTTCGTCGCGTTCTTCGTTGCATTGCCCATTGCGGTCATACGTGCGCCGAACTCGCTCGCTTTGCCTTCCAATACCGCGCTGTAAATCACCGTCTCCGCGTATTTAGGCAGCAGCACGTCGAGTACCTTCTCAGGCGACGGCTCATATTCGTAGTTCGCCTTCGCGCCCGTAAACTGCGACTGATCCAGTGGGAGCAGCTGCTTGATGACAGGCACTTGGGTCATTGCATTGTAGAATTGGTTGTACACCAGGTTCAGTTCATCGTATTTGCCGCTTTCGAAACCCTTGACAGCAGCTGCCGCCAACGATTTGACATCGGCAAATTTCGGCGAATCGGAAAGTCCCGTTACTTCATCCGCAAGGGCAATGCCCCGGCGCTTGAAGTAATCGCGGCCTTTACGCCCGATGACGAACACGTCGTATTCAGCAGGAGACTTATGTTTCTCCTGGATCGTAACCCATACCTTACGAAGCACGTTCGCATTGTATCCGCCCGCCAAACCGCGGTCCGACGTGACGACCAGATAGGCCGTACGCTTGACTTCGCGGCTTTGCAGCATCGGATGCTTGATCGTGCCTCCGCCCGACGCGATGCTCGCTACGACTTCTTTGATCTTGTCGGTATATGGACGGGATGCTACCGCAGCCTCTTGCGCTTTTCTAAGCTTCGAGGACGCTACCATCTCCATTGCCTTCGTAATCTGCTTCGTATTTTGCGTGGTCTTGATCGAGCGTTTGATTTCGCGCATACCTTTAGCCATTCGTTGTCACCACCTTATTACCGGCTTTCCTGGCGAAGCTTCGCTTCGCCCTTGGCCGGTTCTATTCCGCGCTATTATTCGAACCGCACGCACGGCGTGCGGCCCGAAGGTCAAGATATGGTTTATACCGACACCGCAAAGCTGTTTTTGAAGGATTTGATCGCTTCAACCAGTACTTTCTCGTTGTCGGAAGTCAGATCTTTGGTATCGCGGATGGAAGCGAAAATTTCCGGCTTGTTGGCATCCACGTAAGCAAGGAGTCCTGCTTCGAAGCGACGTACATCCTGTACAGGAATGTCGTCCGTATGTCCGCGCGTAACCGTGTACAGCGATACGACTTGGCGTTCTACCGGCAGCGGCTGGTTAACGCCCTGCTTCAGAATTTCAAGCGTACGCTCGCCGCGGTTCAGACGGGACTGCGTGACTTTATCAAGATCGGAACCGAATGCTGCGAAGGCAGCCAATTCACGGTATTGGGCAAGGTCGGTTTTGAGCGTACCCGCAACTTTTTTCATGGCTTTGATTTGAGCGGAGCTACCTACACGGGATACAGAGTTACCAACGTTAACCGCTGGACGCTGACCGGAGTAGAACAGGTCGGACTCAAGGAAGATTTGACCGTCCGTAATCGAGATTACGTTCGTCGGGATGTAAGCCGAGATATCGCCGGCTTGCGTCTCGATGAATGGCAGAGCGGTCAAGGAACCGCCGCCGAGCTCATCGTTCAGCTTCGCTGCGCGCTCCAGCAAACGGGAGTGCAGGTAGAATACGTCACCTGGGTAAGCTTCCCGACCCGGAGGACGGCGGAGCAGCAAGGAAAGCTCACGGTATGCTGCCGCTTGTTTGGAAAGGTCATCGTAGATAACGAGAACGTGTTTGCCGTTGTACATGAAGTACTCGCCCATCGAGCAGCCCGTGTAAGGCGCGATGTAAAGAAGCGGGGACGGCTCGGAAGCGCTCGCCGTTACGACGATCGTGTACTCCAAAGCGCCTTGTTGGCGAAGGGATTCAACAACCGTACGAACCGTGGATTGCTTTTGTCCGATTGCAACGTAGATACAAATCACACCGTTGCCTTTTTGGTTAACGATCGTGTCGATCGCGATTTGCGTTTTACCCGTTTGACGGTCGCCGATGATAAGCTCCCGTTGGCCGCGGCCGATCGGAATCATGGCATCGATTGCTTTGATACCCGTTTGCATCGGCTCGAATACCGATTTACGAGCCATAACGCCCGGTGCCGGAGATTCGATTGGACGCGTAGCCGTTGTTGCGATCGGTCCGTTGCCGTCGACCGGTTGACCCAGTGCGTTAACGACGCGGCCCAGAAGCGCTTCGCCTACCGGTACTTCCATGATGCGGCCGGTTCTTTTCACTTGGTCGCCTTCGCGGATGCCCGTGTACGGTCCCATGATAACGACACCGACGTTGCTCTCTTCAAGGTTAAGGGCCATGCCCATAACGCCGTTCGAGAATTCGAGCAGTTCGCCAGCCATTGCGTTCTCAAGGCCGTGAACGCGAGCGATACCGTCACCGACTTGGATGACCGTACCGACGTCTACGACTTGAATTTCGGATTTAAATTGTTCGATCTGTTGTTTAATCAGCGTGCTGATTTCATCAGGTCTGATACTCAATTCCGTTCACCCCTATCTACAATGCTTGAGTTTTCAATGCTTGTTCAAGTCGAGCAAGCTTGCCGGAAAGGCTGCCGTCGTACAGACGGTCGCCGATGCGCACTTGTACGCCGCCGAGCAGAGCCGGTTCAACGATTTGATTCGCGATAATGCGTTTGCCGACCATTTCGCCGAATTGCGCCGAAACTTTGGCCAATTCTTCGTTAGACAACGATTTTGCCGTATATATCGTAGCGTGTGCCTGACCGAGCGCCTCTCCCGCCACTTTCGTATAAGCTTCGTATACGTCGCCGATCGCGCCTTGACGGCCGCGGACGATCAGAAGCTCTACCGTATTCAGAACCATAACCGATACTTTGTCGGACAAGGCACCTTTGATGATGGCGATCTTCTGGCTGACTTCAACGTTCGGCAATGCCAGGAATTTGCGGATTTGCGCATCCCCTGTCAAAGCTTCGACGACGACTTTCAGCTGCGTCTCGACATCAGCGACGGCGTTGTTGCTCTGTGCCAGTTCGAACAGCGCTTTAGCGTAGCGTTTAGCTACGACGCTCTCGCGGCTCATTTGCTTCCAACCTCGTTCAAGTATTGGTTAACGAGCTGCTCTTGGGACTTGTCATCGATTTGTTTCTCGATGATTTTGGATGCGATCATAACGGACATGCCGCTAACTTGGCCGCGAAGAGCCGCGATCGCTTTGTTTTTCTCGTTCTCGATATCTTTGACCGCTTCGTCCTTCAGGCGAGTCGCCTCGGATTTAGCAGTGTGTACGATCTCGTCCGCTTGCTTCGAGCTCGTTTGTTTGGCTTGCTCGATAATGTCATACGCGTCTTTACGTGCTTGCTGAAGACTGGATTTTTGCTCTTCGTATTGCTGTTCTGCTTGCTTGCGGCTGTTCTCCGCGCTCTCAAGCTGTTCCTTCACGAACTGCTTGCGCTGTTCCATGATGGAAAGCAGAGGACCGAACGCATAGCGGCTAAGCAGCCAGTATAGAATTCCGAAGGCAATCAGTTGGATGAAAAAATTTGTCCATACGATATCCAACGTACGTCACTCCTTTCCGTAAATTAGCCGGCCGCCACTAAAGCTGCCAGCAAAAGGAAGGCGCGGAGGCAATGGCACTCCCCGCCAGTTTTGCAAGTTCGCTATTAAGCTTCGCCGTAGAAAATGAACGCAAGAACGAGGGAGATAATTGGAAGTGCCTCGACCAGCGCGACACCGATGAACATTGTTGTTTGAAGCGTACCGCGAAGTTCTGGTTGACGGGAAATACCTTCTACCGTACGACCTACGATCAAACCGTTACCAATACCTGCGCCCAGTGCTCCCAGACCGAATACAATTGCTGCTGCAATTAAAGCTGTTGCTCCCATTAGAGAAATCCTCCTTAAATGTTTGAAAATAGTAGTTTTATATTGTCCCGCGTTGGAGCGGGGTTGTTACTGTGTTAATGGTCTTCGTGAACGATAGCCTGCGACATGTATACCATTGTCAGCATGACGAATACGAAAGATTGGATCGCGCCGATAAACATACTGAAGCCCTGCCACACGATCAGCGCCGGAATACCTACCCAGCTCAGCTGCATGATGACGGAAATCATAACTTCACCCGCGAAAATGTTACCGTAGAGACGCAGCGACAGAGACAACGGCTTCGAGATTTCCTTGATGACGTTCAGCGGGAAGAAAGGAATGTAAGGCTCGAAATAGTGTTTCAGGTAATGTTTACGGTTACGGCGCAAGCCCTCAACGTGCGTGAGAACGATGACGATCGCCATCAAAGCACCTGCAACGGCCACGTCTGCGGTAGGCGATTTCCACCAGGAGATGTGCGCCTCTTCTTCACCGTGGAGATTCAATTCCATGCCGAGGAAGGTCGCTCCGTGATGTGCTTCCGTGACGATGCCGAGCGGAAGGCCAAGCATATTCGCCACGAACAGATACATGATCAAGGAAATGCCGAGGACCAAGTAAGGACGACCCTTCTTGATATCCATCGAGGTTCCGATCAGGTTAATGACGAACTCGATTACCCACTCCAAGAAGTTTTGCATCTTTGTCGGATTCGTTACGGATGCACCCCGAACCGCCACTTTTGCAAGCACGAACACGATTATGCTGGTGATAACAATGGTGAGGATTGCAGCGAGGTCCCAACGCATGCCGAGCCAATGCACTTCAGGAAAAATATGTTCCATTAGTTGTTTTCACCCCTTTCATCGGAGAAATGCCTTGCTGCCGATCTGCCCTTGGATCGAAATCCCAGTATGAGTGTTGCCAATTGGGCAACAAATAATCCCGCGACCGTTCCGTAGACGTTGAAAGAAAAGTACCTGGTTGCCACGACTGCCGCAAGCAGACCGATGCACGCGCGCGTCAAAAATCCTAAATTGCCGCGCCGTTTAATTCCGGCTGCCGCGTTAGCGCCCGCCCGTTGTACTTTCCAGGAAAGATGGAAGGCGTTTACAAGACTTGCCGCAGTGCCGAGAACAAGTCCGCCGAAGAGCGATTCTCGTTCTGGAAACAGGGCCCATCCAACGAAACAGAGAGACAAAAAAAAGAACGTAATACGCATGACCGTTCGAAGGTGGCCGGACAAATCATCCATTAGTTTGCTTTGCCCCCTGTGAACGTTCGAATCAAAAGCACCGTCATAATGACGGCCACGACAAAACCCGCAGCCATGCCGACAATGCCGCCATTTCCGGCGTCAATTTTCGACCCGATCCAGTAGCCTAGTCCGAGACATGCACCTATGGTGCCGCCGACAGATCCGATGAGGCCCATTGCCCGCCACGGATTATCGCCGAGAGTGCCGTTCGCCGCGTTGCGTTTCTTGTCGTTATCGGATGGATTCATCGTTGAATCACTCCAAAACTCTTATTTATTTTAGCCAAGCTGGTTCCGATTTGTCAATTGATATAAATTCAAACATTTAGTGAACGGTCAGCCGAAAACCCTTGATTTACCTAGGGTTTCCGGTTTTCCAAACCGTACAGTAGCACTGTATGCTGTAGCGTTGGCGGGCATGCCTGCCTAGCAGCGCAAACTATGAACGTTGTGTGAACGGCTCAGGGCGTTCCGCGCGCTTTCCAAAATGATGCAGAATCGCCTGTACAATCCGGACAGAAGCTTGTCCATCGCCGTATGGATTAGCCGCTTTGCTCATTCGACTGTACAACTCTTCGTCCGACAACAACGCCCGCGCCCGATCGTAAACGACATCCTCATCGGTGCCGACAAGCTCCAGCGTCCCGGCCTGAATGCCCTCCGGACGCTCCGTCGTATCGCGAAGCACGAGCGTCGGCACGCCAAAGGACGGCGCTTCTTCCTGCAAGCCCCCGGAATCGGTCATGATCATATGCGTATGCGGATAGAAATTGTGGAATTCGAACACGTCGAGCGGCTCAATCAGCTTAATCCGCGGATGGTTGCCGAGAATTTCGTTTGCCGGTTCGCGTACGGCCGGATTCATGTGCACGGCGTAGACGATCGCGACATCCTCGAATTCGTCTGCAATCCGCTTCACCGCCCGGAAAATGTTGCGATGCGGCTCGCCCAGCGACTCCCGGCGATGCGCCGTCATAAGGATCAGCCGCTTGCCCGCAGCCCATTCGAGCACCGGATGCGTGAAGGATGCCTCAACCGTGTATTGAAACACGTCCGTCGCCGTGTTGCCCGTTATGTAGATTGCCGATTCCGGCTTGTTTTCCTTGCGCAGGTTGTCTGCCGCTTGATCGGTCGGCGCAAAATGCACGTCCGAGAGCACGCCGGCCAGCTGGCGGTTCATTTCTTCCGGATACGGCGACATTTTGTTCCATGTGCGAAGTCCCGCTTCGACATGGCCGATTTGAATTTGCTGCGCGAACGAGGCGTAGCTCGCAAGGAACGTCGTCTGCGTATCGCCGTGGACAAGCACGATATCCGGCTTCGATTCGCGAAGAACCGGCTCCAGCCCTTCCAATACGCGAACCGTCGTTTCTGTCAGCGTTTGTCTTTCTTTCATGACGTTCAGATCGTAATCCGGCGTGATTTTGAAAAAATCGAGCACTTGGTCGAGCATTTGCCGGTGCTGCGCCGTGACGCAGACGACCGATTCGATTTCATCGGGATGTTTCTCAAGCTCCAGTACGAGCGGAGCCATCTTCACCGCTTCCGGCCGCGTGCCGAAAATGGTCATTACTTTCAACTTTGCCAATGGGAGTCACTCCTAATTATTTGGTTCCGAACATGCGGTCGCCGGCATCGCCGAGACCTGGCACGATATAGCCGTGGTCGTTGAGATGGCTGTCGAGCGAAGCCAAGAAAATATCGACGTCGGGATGCGCCTCTTGAACGGCCTTCACGCCCTCCGGCGCCGCGATCAGGCACATCAGCTTGATCTGCGTGCACCCGCGGGATTTGAGCGACGCGATCGCCGCGTTCGCGGATCCGCCCGTCGCCAGCATCGGGTCGACAACGATCAGCAGCCTTTCCGTAGCGTCGGCCGGCAGGTTCACGTAATATTCGACGGGCTGCAGCGTCTCCGGGTTGCGGAACAGTCCGATATGTCCGACTTTAGCGGCGGGAATCAGCTTCAGCATGCCTTCCACCATGCCAAGGCCGGCACGCAAAATCGGAATCAAGCCTAACATACGGCCGGAGACGACTTTGCTCGGCGCTTCGACGATCGGCGTCTGGACGTTAATCGTCTCGAGCGGCAGATCGCGCGTAATCTCGTAAGCCATCATGGTCGCGATCTCGTCTACAAGCTCGCGGAAATCTTTTGTCTTGGTGTCTTTGTCGCGAATATACGTCAGCTTATGCTGAATGAGCGGATGGTCGCAAATTGTAAGAGTGCCCATTATTCATCCTCCTGAAAATCTTCTTCAACTGAGTATTATAACATTCGACATCCAATTGTGCACACGCGGCCCCGAAGCCCCCGAATCCTATGCAAAGTATGCCCGAATGCGCCGATTTCTTGCAATTGAAGAGGACCCACGGGACAGCGGATAACAGCGCGAACTAAACGCGCTAGTCGCCGCCTCCCCCGCCGCACGAGGATCCGCCTCCGCAGGACGATCCACTGTCGCTGCCACCGCCGCACGAGGCCCCGTTGTCGCTGCCGTTGTCGCAGGATGATCCATCTCCACTGTTGGAGCCATCCCCGTTGCTGCAGGCGAAAGCGTCTCCGCCGCTCCCGTTGTCCGGATCCTCATCCGGTTGGTAATCGTCCATTCGGGAAGGAAATAAATCCGCAGGACCCCAAGAAGAGAAGAAGAAGGCTCCCGACAATGCGCCCGTCATCAAACCCGCGGAATTCCAATCGGAGTCATAGGCGGCCCTTGAGGGCTCCTCATGGCGCGAAGCGGCAAGTCCTCTCCCCCGCTCGATCAAGTAATCGACCGTCGCCGCCAGATCCGGAAACAGCCCCGCGGAGCGAACGTTAAACCGATTGCCCTTAAGCGTATCCGCATCGGTCGATTCCAGCGTTTCAATCAGCTCCCGCGGCATCGGCGTCCGGTAGAACGCTCCCCACAGGCGCGCGCTTCCGACAGCAGGCAGGAACAGCTCGCCGTAGATCCAATCGAACCAGGCGCGCTCTCCAGGATCAGGCTTGGCGTCCGTCGCATGCGGCGCGTGATGGATAAGCTGTCCGCAGAAGCCGTTGCAGAAGGTCTCGTATTCCCGCGTGAACATGAGCATCTCATGCCACACGTCGTCGACCTTCGCGCTGTACATCGGTACGCCGCGAAGCACGCCGCACATCAGAAAATACCGCTTCAGCTCGAACCAGCGCCAGCTCCATTCCGCATCGCGAAGGCTAGGCTCGCCGCGAAGAACCCGGTCCTTGACGCGCACCTCGAAGTCCGGCGTCAATGCCGCTTCCAGCCGTACGGCTGCGGGATGAGCCGGGTGTCCCTCGGGTACGCCGAGGTATTCCGGCGGTACGGGAAGCGGCGCAGTGGAGCGGTTCATGCGCGGACGGCTCCCGCCGCCGCGGACGGATGCGCCATTCTTCGACTTCATGATATTCGACAGGATGACCACGGCAACCAAAACGATAATAATGAGTAACAGAGGCACTCGAACACACTCCCCCTTCCGGAATAGATATCTCCATCATAGCATGTGCGCCGCAGGCAACATGCGGTTTTTGAGGAAAAATTAACTTATGCGATCTTGCGCATTTACTTGCGCATAAAAAATCCCTCTCCGGCAAGAACAACGCTTGGCGCATTGTTCTTGCGGAAAGGGATCCATGTGCCTCCGGCTCGCGCAAGAAGCCGAGTGGCTCTTAGCCGCGGAGCAGCAGCCGATTCATATGATCAACCGTAAACTTGACGCCTTGCTCGCCAAGCTCTCCCGTCCACGTGCTGGAATGCGGCTCGATGCTCAGGCCGCCTTGGTAACCGACGCCGTACAGGATCGCCATGAACGTTCCCCAGTCGGTTTGGTCGAGACCTGCCGGCGGATCGTCGAAGCGCTTGCCGTTCACGATGACCGAGCCTTTGATATGCACATGCAGGAAACGGTGCCCCCAATCCGTCATCTCGCGCAAATAGTCCTGTCCGTTGTAACGGGCATGGGACGGGTCGAATTTGATGCCGAGCTCCGGCAGGTGGCCGTGAATGAGCTTCCACGCCGTCTCGTCGACAATATAGCTGTTCCAGTGGCAATTGTACGTCGCGATGCGGACGCCGCGGTCGCGGCCGTAATCCAACAGCTTCTCCAAGTAGGCAATGGAGGCGCGGACGTTCTCGAAATACGACAGTTCTTCAACGTAGTTGGCTCCGCAGACGAAGACCGGGCAGCCAAGCTCCTGACAAGCGTCGATCAGCGCGTAGGAAGCTTGCAGCTCTTCCTCGACGATGCTTCCGTCCTTCGCGATCCGGTCCGGGCCCCAGCGGCCGATCGAACCTACGGCGACGCCGGTGCGCTCGCTTGCTGCTTTCAATTCGGCTACCTTAGCTGTGAAATCGCTCGCCGGCGTGCCGACGTTAATGCAAAACTCCAAAAATTCCAGGCCGAGTCCGGCGGCATAATCGAAACTTTCCGCCTTCGGGTCGGCAATGATGCCCAATTTCATGTTCGAGTCTCCTCCACGATCCATAGTATGCGCGCTCAGCCGCAGGACGGCCGATCGTTTATGGATTCGACGGAGCACCGCTTTCCCCTGCCTCCGCTTCGTAAATTGAAAAACCAAAAAGCCATTGACCTGCTGCAAAGTGCAGCGGCCAATGGCTCTCGTAAAGGGCGGACAGCGCGAAGCCTAAGCTGCGGCCGCCCACATTTAGATTATCTTAATAAGCGATGCCCGGGTAAAGCGGGTATTGCGACACAAGATCGCTGACCATGCCGCGTGCTTTCTCAAGCACGGCTTCGTCTTTCGGGTTCTTCAGCGTCATCGCGATGACTTGCGCGATCGTGTTCATCGCATCTACGCCCATGCCGCGGGAAGTCGCCGCAGGCGTGCCGATACGGATACCGCTCGTGATGAACGGGCTAGTCGGATCAAACGGAATCGCGTTTTTGTTGACCGTAATTTGGACGGAATCCAGTACATGCTCGGCGTCTTTGCCCGTGATGTTCAGGTTGCGCAGATCGATCAGCATGAGGTGATTGTCCGTGCCGCCGGAAACGATGTTGATGCCTTGCGCGATCAGTCCTTCAGCCAACGCTTTGGCGTTGTCGATGACGTTCTTGCCGTATTCTTTGAACGAAGGCTGCAGCGCTTCGCCGAATGCAACTGCTTTGGCCGCGATAATGTGCATCAACGGGCCGCCTTGGGAGCCTGGGAATACCGCTTTGTCGATCGCTTGCGCCCATGCTTTGCGGCACAGGATCATACCGCCGCGAGGTCCGCGAAGCGTCTTGTGCGTCGTCGTCGTCACGAAGTGCGCGTGCGGCACCGGGCTTGGGTGAAGACCCGCGGCCACGAGGCCAGCGATATGCGCCATGTCAACGAAGAGCAGCGCGCCTACGTCGTTCGCGATTTGGCCGAGTTTCTCGAAATCGATGATGCGCGGGTACGCCGAAGCGCCTGCGACGATCATGCGAGGGCGGTGCTTGAATGCCAGCTTGCGCACTTCTTCGTAATCGATCGTGAACGTGTTCTCGTTAACGCCGTAAGCTACGAAGTTATACAGCAGGCCGGATGCATTGACCGGGCTTCCGTGCGTCAGGTGACCGCCGTGCGCGAGGTTCATGCCGAGTACGGTGTCCCCAGGATTCAAGGCTGCCAGGTAAACAGCCATGTTCGCTTGCGCGCCGGAGTGAGGCTGAACGTTGGCATGCTCTGCGCCGAACAGTTCTTTGGCACGGTTGCGCGCGATATCTTCCGCGATATCGACATGCTCGCAGCCGCCGTAGTAGCGTTTACCCGGATAGCCTTCGGCGTACTTATTCGTCAGAACGGAGCCCATGGCTTCAAGAACCGCCTCGGAGACGATGTTCTCGGATGCGATCAGCTCGATGTTGTCGCGCTGGCGTTGCAGCTCCAGGCCCATGGCTTTCAAAATTTCGGGATCTTGCTTACGTAGGTTTTCCATAATTGTATATCCTCCTAAAAGTTAGATGAGCGCAGCCCGATGCCGGGAAATACGTGATGATTCGGAAAAACAATCAACCCGACCTTGAGGCATACGCGTAGTAATGACAATGTTTAGTCACAATTGCTGCTAGTAGAGTCTGCCTCCGCCTCGCGTACATAAACCGCACGTTCCCCGCCGATCAGCTTCGGCCTCGTAAAGGCCATCGTCAAATGAGCGGATCCGATCGAACGGACGGATGGCCGTACCGGCACCGCGACGCGCTTCAAATGCATGCCGATGAACGTATCGCCGATATCGATGCCGGCATGCGCCTGCACGGTTTCGACGAGGCAAGCGTCAGGCAGCGCTCGGAACGCGTAGGCCGCCATGGAGCCGCCCGCCTTGCGTACCGGAACAGCCGATACGAGCTCGAGCCCGTAGCGCTCCGCCGCTTCGCGTTCGATGACAAGCGCCCTGTTCAAGTGCTCGCAGCATTGAAATACCGGGTAAAACCCAAGCTCGCGCCGCACCGCCTCGATGCCGGCATAGATCGCTTCCGCCGTCTCCAGCGTGCCGGACGTGCCGATCCGCTGGCCCAGCACCTCGCTCGTGGACACGCCCACGACGAGCAGCTGCCCTTGTCGAAGGCCTCCCGCTGCCGACAGCTCGCGAACGGCCGTCTCCACGTCGCTCGTCAGCCGTGCCGGCTGCCAAGCCGCTTCCGTATCCGTATGGCTCACGGTCATCCGCTCCTTATTCCGCGTGCGCGGGATGCGCGTATTTCGATTCGATCTGCTTCACTTTGCTCAAGCGGCCGACATGACGCTCGCCGCCTGAGAACGGCGTCTCCAGCCAGATGCGGATGATTTCCTGCGCCATGCCCGGTCCGATGACGCGCTCGCCCATAGCCAATACGTTGGTGTCGTTATGGTCGCGCGTAGCCTGTGCCGAAAACATGTCGTGCACGAGCGCGCAGCGGATGCCCGTTACTTTGTTCGCGGCGATCGACATGCCGATGCCGGTGCCGCAAATGAGAATACCCCGGTCAGCTTTCCCTTGCGCGACCAGCTCGCATACCGGCAGCGCATAATCCGGATAATCAACGGACTGCTCGCAGTCGCAGCCGACATCCTCCACTTCATGGCCCAGCGATTGAATGAAAGGGACTACGACTTCCTTTAGGCTATAGCCCCCGTGGTCTGCTCCGATGGCGATTTTCATCCTGCATATACCTCCCGATTGAGACCGCGCGATGGCGGAAATTGTCGATTCACAATGGTTCTAGTATACCTGATTTCGCTGGAAAAGACGAAAAAAGAGCAAGCATGCTTACGCACGCTGCTCTTTGCCCAGGCGACCGGCCGTATGATCCGATGCTCCACCGTGGTTGGACCCACTTTCGTCGCCAGTTACATCGGAAACCGTCTTTAATTGCTTTTATCATACCGGATCATGCCGGCAAAATCAATCCGTTCCGGACGAAATGCCCCACCCAATTATTTACGCTGCTGCAGCCGGTCGAGCAGCTTGTGGAGGGCTTTCTCGATCTCCGCGGCGCTCTCCTCGTAGATCTGCAGCGAGCCGCCGAAGGGATCGGCGATGTCGAAGCTCGGGATGCCAGCTTCCAGCTCCAGCAGCCTGCGGCGCTCCGCGTCCGTCAGCTGCCCGCCGAGCGCCTGCTTCATTTGAAAATCCGTGTACAGGCTCTCGAGCTCCGCGATGCGCCGCTGTCCTTCTTCGTCGTGATGCACGAATTCCAGCAGCGTATGCGTCTTGTCGACGGCCGCCGGGAAGCGCTGGAGCAGATGCCGTTTGTGGCTGGCCGTCATCGTCAATATGAGGTCGGCCCAGGTAACCGAACCGCTCTCGAGCGCGGTGGAGCCGTTGTTATGTTGAATGTCCCGGCGGCGAAGCACGGACTGCGCGTTCGTCGATACGGGCAATCCGTCGACGGTGGATACGCCGGCGGAGCGGACCTCCAGCGCCATGCCGCGCTTCTGGGCCAGAGACCGAAGCATAGCCTCCGCCATCGGCGAACGGCAGGTGTTACCGGTACATACGAATAAGATCCGTTTCATACGAGAAACCTCCTCTAGGTTGATTGTTGGCTTACTGTCTTCAGAATATGATCAACAGCCCAAACGTAAATAGAATGACGCCGCCGATCGCTTCCCCATATTCGCCCAGGCTGGAGCTGACCCTGCGGCCGAGCATCAGCCCCGCGATCGACATGCAGCCGCCGGCCAAGCCGAACAACAGCACAGCGACCAGCATATCCACGGCGAACATGCCAAGCGATAGTCCGACCGAGAACGAATCGATGCTGACGCTGAGGGCGAAGATCAGCATGCCCCATGCGCTGCGGGGATTGATCGACGTCACCGCCCCTCCGCGGAGCGAGGTGTAAATCATATGGCCGCCGAGCAAGAGCAGCAGCCCTCCCCCGGCCAGAGCGGCCACGCTGCCAAGCAGCGCGCCGACGTAATTGCCCGTAAAAATGCCCATCACCGGCATCAAGATATGAAAAAGCGCGATGAGCGCGCTCAGCTTGAGAATATCCAGCAGCCGAATGCCTTTGAGCCCGATGCCCACGCCAAGCGAAAATGCATCCATCCCGAGTGCCAGCGCGATGATAACCAGTGTCATCAACTGCCCCGCGTGCATGCCCGCCTCAACCATGCCGAACCACTCCCTGTCCATAATCTCATCCAAGCATATGCGGACAAGGTTGGAAAGATGACCGGAAGGGCTGGGGCGATTGGCGGGAGAGCTTGTGGAGGGCGGAAACGGCGATTCGAAGCGCCGGGGGCAGGTTACCGCCGGGCGCCCGGACAGTTGGCGGTTGTGATTCTATGCGTTCTGCCGCGAGGGTGCGCAATTCGTGCGGCAGACACTGCGGGCGTGGCTGGGATAAAGTGCGGCCGGCGGCACCCGGCGCACCCTTCGCCGGAATTCTGGCTGGCGTTACGCATGTGGTGCTCGAGGTGCACCTCTTGGCTGGCATCGTCCAGTTTTCGGCCAATGTGGTGCACTAGGTGCACCTCTTCAGCGAAATGGGATGCACTGCTTACCGCGCGAGCAGGCTGCGACGCGAGGGTCGCGCTAGACGCGGACGACGGAGTGGCCGGCTGCCTTGGCCAGGCGGTTCATGAGCGCGTGCCCGATGCCGTGCTCGGGGCACGTCTCGGCCCAGATGCGCTGCACCCCCTGCGCATCGAACTCGCGCAGCGAGGCGTATAAGCCGTGCGCGGCAGTGTCGAGCCGCGCCAGGCTGCCGACGACGAGCACGCAGTCGGCCTCGTACCGAGCGGCATGCTCGGCAAAGGCGAGCACGCCGGTCCGCTCGCCGCTCTCCCGCGCTTGGCGGACGGCGGCGGCGATCCAGGCCGCGACCGCATCGGGGTCGCCTTTGACCAGCTGCATCTGCCCTTGCGGCGCATAGTGCGCGTACTTCATGCCGGGCGATCGCGGAGCCTGCGCGGCACCCGCGTCTTCCGCGGCCTCCGGCGCGGCGACGGCGTCATAGACGACCGCCGCGCCGGCCTCCTGCAGCGCCTCGGCGGTCACCCCGCCCGGCCGCAAGATACGTACCGTGCCGCCGTCCACCACCTCGACGACGGTCGACTCCAGTCCCACGCCGGCGGCGCCGCCATCGACGATCCCGTCGATGCGGCCGCTCAAGTCGCCCTGCACATGCGAGGCAAGCGTCGGACTCGGACGGCCCGAGCGGTTGGCGCTTGGCGCGGCGAGCGGGCAGCCCGATTCCGCGATTAGCGCGAGCGCAACGGCGTGTGCAGGCATGCGCACGGCCACCGTATCGAGGCCTGCGGTGACGCGCGCGGATACCGCGCCCGGCTTCACGGGCAGCACGATCGTCAGCGGTCCCGGCCAAAACCGGTCCATGAGACGATCCGCTAACGCGCCGGCTCCCTCGGACTCCAGCGGCAGCGTCAGCTCCGCGAGCTGCGCAAGGTCCGAGATATGAACGATGAGCGGATTGTCCGAAGGCCTGCCTTTGGCCTCGAATATCCGCGCCACCGCTTCCGTTCGGCGCGCGTCGGCGCCAAGCCCGTACACGGTCTCCGTCGGGAAGGCGACGGTGCCGCCCGCTCTTAACAGTTCCGCGGCCGCTCTCAGCTGCTCACGATCCGGGTCCTGGCTGTCCACGCTCCAAAAGCTTGTATTTCGTACAGGTAAATTCATGTTCACGGTCGGTTCTCCAGCTTCTGCAAAAATGCTTCTTTTTATAGCTATTATACCATACGCGTCACCGCATGAAACAAAGCGCCACTTACGGCGCAGGACAGGGTGGAACAAAAAAACAGCAGGCCCATTCGCATAACGCGAGTGAGCCTGTTGCCCGTCATTAGCTGAACAGATGCTTGAAAAAGCTGAAGATCGATTTGAGCAGCTCCCACAGGAAGAACTTCACTTCCGGCTGCTGCGGCGCGCCGTTGTCGCTTCCGTCTGCCGTAGGGGCTTTCGCGTCTGCCTGCTTCACGTTTGCTGCGTTGTCCGCTTGCTTGCCGCCGCTATTTCCGGCATCGCCTGCCTTGGCTGTCGCTGTCGTCACTGCCGCTGCCGCCGGCGTCGAAGCTTCGCCGCTTACGGCATCCACGAAGCAGAGGGGAGGAAACAGCACGCACCACCAGTTTTGTCCGGCACCAGCGCCGAGGGTGATGCGAAGGGCTTCATAGTTGCCTGCGGGATAAACTTCCGTGCCATATATTTTGGTGGGGAACGGGACGATGCCGAGTTCCGCCTTGTAGCCGTAATGGAATCCGCGCGCATTCAGCTTCGCGGCAATCAGGGTGTCGATGTCGTCCATGTGGGCATTGATCGTGCTGCGGGCTTCCTCGATCGTTTGCGGACCGGTGACCCAGGTTTTCATTTCTTCGACGATCGCATCGCGAACCTCGCGTTTGACCAGTTGGTCCGTGGCGCTGTCCGAATTAGCGAGAATGCGCAGACGGATGGATTCCGTAGGAATGCTGCCGCCGGCAATCGCCGCATCGGCACGCTGGAGCTCCCAGCTCATTAGAAGAATTGCCGCAATCAGAACAACGTAGCCATACACCGGACGATAAGGAAAACGGGAATAAGTGCGGATCATTTGACACAAGCTCCTTTGTGGCACCCGTCGGTGCGGCGGCTTGCGTTCCGGAACGATAATACTCCCATTATGTCCGGCGATGGCAGTCTCTAAACCTAGCAATCTAGTGAAAATGGGATTGTTTGCGGGCCTTAGTGGCCCGTCGGCGTCAACCGCTTGCCAGCGCTCCCCCCACACGCCGACGCAAAAAAGCCAGCTCCCTCGGCAAAGGAGGCTGGCTTGTTGATTCTTATTAGGGGCAAATTCGCGCCAAGCGTCTTATTCCACCGCCAGGACATGGCGGTCGATGCCCGCATAGTCCGGGATGATGCGGACTTCGCGCCAAGCGCCGATGCCGCGAAGCAGGTCGGCGACGGCCTCGGCCTGGCCGATGCCAAGCTCGAAGCCGACGATGCGCGGTAGCGCGGACAACTGCAAGAGCTGCTCCGCCATGCGGCGGTACGGCGTGAGGCCGTCGTCGCCGCCGTCGAGCGCGAGCCGCGGCTCGTGATCGCGCACCTCCGGCTGCAGGCCGGCAATGTCGCCCGCCGGAATATACGGCGGGTTGGAGACGAGCACGTCGACGCGCAGTCCGGCTACGCCCCCGGCCGCGCCATCGACGCTGCCGGGCCGCGGCTGCGCGAACGGCCCGAGCAGGTCGCCCTGCACGAACGTCATGCGCGCCTCCGCCTCATGGCGCGCCGCGTTCGTGCGGGCGACCGCCAGCGCGTCCGGCGACAGGTCGGACGCGCACACCCGCCATCGCGGACGCAGCGTCGCCAGCGTCACGCCGATGGCGCCGCTGCCCGTGCCGACATCGACGACCGTCGGCACGGTAGAGCCGGCCGCGGCAAGCGGCTCGCCGGCTCCGGCAGCCTTTGCGCCTTCTGCTCCCGCCGGCCCGCCGGTACCAGCAGCCTCTGCGTCTTCTGCTTTCGCTGGCCTCTCGGCTCCCGTTCCTGCCGTTGCCGCCTCCGGCCACAGCCGATCGGCCGCTTCCAGCACGGCCTCCACGAGCAGCTCGGTCTCCGGCCGCGGGATGAGCACGGCAGGCGTCACCGCGAACGGCAAGCCGTAGAACCACTGCTCGCCGATCAGATATTGCACGGGCTCGCCCGCGGCTTTGCGAGCCAACAGCTCCCGCCACCGCGTATAGTGCTGCGGCGGAAACAGCTCCCGCCAATCGCGCAACAGCTGCGCGCGATCAAGCCCAAGCACATGCAGCAGCAAGAGCTCGGCATTGCTGCGCGGCTCCATGATGCCTCGCGCTTGCAGCATCGCGACCGCCTTCAGGCAAGCATCCGCAATCGTCATGGGGACGAGCAGCGACACGCCGACACCCTCTGCGTCTAACAGCGCCGCCACTTCTTCGGCGACTGCATCGCCTTCCTGTCCCGGCCGTCCGTCATTTCCCACATCGCCTTCGCGATCCTTGTGCTCCGCCATCTCTGCACGCTCCCTCCATCCATGTACCTATCCGTTTCCATCATGCGCTCCACTTCGGCATGCACCAAAAACGGGAGCGCACCAAGGGAGAACACTGAAATCCTTTCAGCGTTTTCCCAAGGCTGCTCCCGTTCATCTCAACGATTCCGAACGCTTACGCGAGGTTCTCGCGTTCCATCAATTCCGTCTGCGCCGTCAGCGTCAGCGCGTTGATGATCTCTTCCATGTCGCCGTTCAGCACGGAGTCCAGCTTATGCAGCGTCAGACCGATACGGTGATCGGTTACGCGGCTCTGCGGGTAGTTGTACGTGCGGATCCGCTCGCTGCGGTCGCCCGTGCCCACTTTGCTTTTGCGTTCGCCGGCATACTTGGCTTCTTCCTCTTGGCGCTTCAAATCCGAGATCCGCGCGCGAAGCACTTGAAGAGCCTTCGCCTTGTTCTCGTTCTGGGACTTGCCGTCCTGACACTGCGCCATGATGCCCGTCGGCACGTGAAGCACGCGCACGGCGGATTTGGTCGTGTTGACGGACTGGCCGCCCGCACCGCTGGAGCAGTAGGTATCGACGCGAATGTCTTTATCGAGAATCTCGACTTCGACCTCTTCGACCTCCGGCATAACAGCTACCGTCGACGTCGATGTGTGAATCCGGCCGCCGGATTCCGTTACCGGAATACGCTGCACGCGGTGCGCGCCGCTCTCGTATTTCAGCTTGCTGTATGCGCCTTTGCCCGTCACCATGAAGATAACCTCTTTGAAGCCGCCGAGATCGCTCTCGCTCGCTTCCATCAGCTCCACGCGCCAGCCTTGCGTATCGGCGAATTTCATGTACATCCGGTACAAATCCGACGCGAACAAAGCCGCCTCGTCGCCGCCGGCCGCGCCGCGGATCTCGACAATGACGTTCTTATCGTCGTTCGGATCTTTCGGAAGCAGCAGCACGTGAATCTCTTCTTCCAGCTCCGTCATGCGCGTGCTCAGTTCGTCGATTTCCATCTTGACCATCTCGCGCATGTCATCGTCGAGCTTCTCGTTCTGCATGACTTTCGCATCGTCAAGCTGCTCGGATACCTGCTTATATTCCGTAAATGCCGTATAAGTGGGCTGCAAATCCGACTGTTCCTTGGAGAGCTCGCGCAGTCGCTTCGGATCACTTGCCACATCCGGATCGCACAACAGCTCGCTCAACTTCTCGTATCGATCGGCGAGTGCCTGTAAACGGTCCAACACTGTCCTTCACCTCTATATTGTTTTAGAATAAATCCAATCTTCGTCTCCTTAGTATAACATAACGCGCCGCATTCCATAAACGTGACAATTTTGGAGAATTGGCATGCATCGGATATCGAAGGCAGCTTTCTTCAAAAAAAGAAACCTTCCGCTCGCGGCCGGCTTGGCGTTGTTCGCCTCAGCGGCCGCCCGGACGCATTCGCGTCCCGCGGAAGATCCCTTCTACTGGCCTTACGTCAAAGCCGATTACTCAGTCATGACATTGTAGCTCGTCACTTCGTCAACCGCCAAGCGGATCGTCGCGTGTCCCGGCTTCGCCGCTTTGCCGACCGCGATCAGCATGATCGGCAGGTAACGCTCGCTGACGCCGAACATTTCTTTGAACTTCGCGGCATCATAACCGCCCATCGGCACCGTATCCCAGCCGCGCGCGCGCGCCGCAAGCATCAATTGCATGGAGACCAAGCCGCCGTCCGTTGCCACGATCTTCGATCTCACTTCGGAAGGCAGGGCCGAATACATCCCGACCGAGCGTTCCACGAACGCTTTCGCCGTGTCGGCCGGCATGAAGCCCGCTTCGACCGCGCGACCGAAAATCGTCTCGGTCAGCTTGTAGGATTCCAAATCGCCCAGCACGGCGATAATCGCGGAGGCTTCCACCACTTGCTGCTGATTGAACGCGATCGGCAGCAGCTGCTGCTTCAGCTCCTCGGAATCGATGACGAGAAAGCGCCAAGGCTGGAGGTTCGAAGAAGACGGGGCAAGCATCGCATCGGCGAGCAGCCCGTTCATTTCCTCGCGGGAAATCTTGAAGCTTGGATCGTACGATCTAACGGAGCGACGCTCGCGGATAACCGTGGAAAACGCTTGTTCTTCGACTTGCTTTTGTTGAATAGACATCATGAATTCCTCCTATGAATTTGTCTGTGTTAAATTTTGCACAGTATGGATCAAAAAAATATGCGTCGCTTGCAGTGTATGTGTCTCCGATCAAACTGTTGCGTATAACGCACAGTATAAGACGAAAAAAAATCGATGTCAACCGCCTGTTTTTTGCTTGCTGTCGCAATTGGTGGTCCGGTCGGCCAGATCGCCAAGCGTGTATCTCCCCAGGAGCGCTTGCAGCGATTTGTCCATCTCCGTCGAAATTTCGGAGAAGATGGCATTCATCTCCACGCCGAACGGATGCGAGCCCGTCGTCTCTTTCATGCCATTGCAAAGCGGGTCCGCGACCTGCAGCGCGTTGAAGACGTCGGAGAGCGAAACCGTATAAGGGTCTTTGCGCAGGCGATAGCCGCCGTCCCGGCCTTCGCGCGTCTCTAAAATGCCTTCTCTGGCGAGAATGGCGAGGATGCGCCGAAGCAACGTCGGCTCGGATTGAAGCTGGAGAGCGAGTTCCGCGCTCGGACAAGTTTGGACTTTGTCCCGGGACAAAATGACGAGCGCCTGCAAGGCAAGCCCAAACCATTTGGGATTATGGGAGCCCGTGCATTTCTCCATGTTCATTTTGATTCCCTCCTTTAGCTTCGTGTGCTTGAATTGTATCGAATCCTCGCGCCCCCGGCAAGAGGCAAATCCCTGCCCTTGTACGCGAGGCGAGCCGTTTGCCGACATCGCCGGACGCAGGAGAAGGTGACGCGAGCCACTCCGAAGGCGGCAGCCGATACGCACGCAAGCAAAAGACCCGGTTGCCCGGGTCCCAGTCCATCGCGCGTTAGCAACGCCGATCTTATACGTTGAAACGGAAATGCATGACGTCGCCGTCCTGCACCACGTATTCTTTGCCTTCCAGGCGCAGCTGGCCGCGCTCTTTGGCCGCGTTCATGGAACCCGCCGCCATCAGATCGTCGTAAGACACGACTTCGGCACGGATAAAGCCGCGTTCGAAATCGGTATGAATGACGCCAGCCGCTTGCGGCGCCTTCATGCCCTTGCGGATCGTCCATGCGCGTACTTCCTGTACGCCGGCCGTGAAGTACGTGTACAAGCCAAGCAGCTTGTAAGCCGCGTGGATAAGGCGGTTCAAGCCCGATTCCGTCAGGCCGAGCTCTTCCAGGAACATTTCCTTGTCTTCGCCTTCCAGCTCCGCGATCTCGGCTTCCACCTTCGCGCTGATCGGCACGACTTGCGCGCCTTCCGCTTTCGCGAATTCGCGCACGAGCTCGACGTAGCTGTTGCCGTCGGAATTCGCCGCTTCGCCTTCGCTGACGTTCGCAGCGTACAGCACCGGCTTCATCGTGAGCAGGTGAAGATCGCGCACGAGCGCCTTTTCCTCGTCGGAAAGCTCGATGCTGCGCGCCGGCTGATCGTTGTACAGCGCTTCTTTGATACGTTCCAGCGTCTCCACCTCTTGGGCAACCTTCTTGTCGCCGCCCTTCAGGTTTTTGCGGGAACGCTCGATTTTGCGGTCGACGGAGTCGATGTCCGCCAAGATCAACTCCAGGTTGATCGTGTTGATGTCGCCGATCGGGTCCACTTTGCCGGATACGTGCGTGATGTTGTCGTCCTGGAAGCAGCGCACCACGTGCACGATCGCGTCTACCTCGCGGATATGGGCGAGGAACTTGTTGCCTAGGCCTTCGCCTTTGCTCGCGCCCTTCACGATGCCCGCGATATCGATGAATTCGAAGGCGGTCGGCACCGTCTTGTTCGGCACCACCAATTCCGTCAATTTATCCAAACGCTCGTCCGGCACCTCCACGACCCCGACGTTCGGGTCGATCGTGCAGAACGGATAGTTCGCGGACTCCGCGCCCGCTTGCGTAATTGCGTTAAACAGCGTCGATTTGCCTACGTTCGGCAAGCCGACGATACCAGCTTTCAAAGCCATTGCCGTACACCCCTGTTCCGTATTAAACAATCTCAGGCCATTATACATGAAGGGGCATAAATAAAAAAGGCGAATCCGTCCCCTTCCCGCAATTTGCCTGCTGCCTTTCCGCGGTCTTCGCGCCGCGGCCTCCCGGCTCCGCGCAAGGCATGGAGCCCTGAAAGCGGGTCTTTACGCCGACCCCGTTTGAATGGGCTTTTTCCCTTTTCTCGCATTTGCTCCGTTGCGGGAACCGATGCCAGCCTTTAGGACCAGCGGCCGAGCGTCCACCCGAATCAACCCGCTCCGAACGCATGCCTGCCGTGCAATCCGAACATACTACGTGCGACGCAACCTTATGGAGGTGAATCGGCATGGAGAACAAGACCCACGAAGGCAATTACAAAGGCACGACCCATATGAAAGCCAAAAACCAAGACATGGCCTTCGTCAACGATACATTGGAGGACGCCAAGTCCATCACGAATTACAGCAGCGTGAAGAAGAAAACGGATAAGTAACGCGCGAGTGGGACTTCCTGCGACGACGAAAAAAGGCGCCCATGCCGGTCTCTTCGACCGAATGGGCGCCTTTGTTGTCGTTCCATGCCGTATTCAATTAGAAGCAAGCTACGCACCGCCGCCTGCCGCGCCCGTATAAATATGGATCGCATCCCGCAGGAATTCCGCCGCCCCGGGCTGGCTCGCGTCGTAATACGCCCGGAAGCGCTCGTCGTCCACATACATCTGCGCTAGATTGGCATGTGCCTCCTTGCTGTAGCGGTCCCAATAGAAGCTCAACCACTGGCGATGAAGATCCGCTGCGCGCTGCGCGATCTCGCCTGCCGGATCCCCGGTCTTGAACGCTTCCGCAAGCGTATCGGTTACCTCCTGCGTCAGTCGGTTCAATTGCTCATGCTGCTCCTGCGTCATGCCCTTCAGCTTGGCGTTCGACTTGTTCACGGAATCGTCGCCGTATTTCTCCCGCGCTTCCTTGCCGTATTGCCGCTCGTTATCGTCGATCATCCGCTGCTTGAAGCCCTCGAATTTCTCTTGGTCGCTCATGTCCGTTCTCCCTTCGGCCGATGCGATCGTTTTCTCCACGTTCGCGATAAGCGCATCGAGCTGTTTTCGTTTATCGAGAAGCTGTTCGCGGTGCCGGCGCAGGGCCGCCTCGGAGTCGAAGGCCGGATCCGTCAGGATCGCTTTGATCTGGTCCAAGTGAACGCCCAGCTCCCGGTAAAAGAGAATCTGCTGCAGCCTGCCGACCTCCGCCTGACCGTAAATCCGATAGCCGGACGCATTCGTCCTGGCCGGCTTCAAGAGACCGATCTCATCGTAAAACCGCAGCGTCCGCGTGCTGATTCCCGCGAGCCTGCCCAGCTTTTGCACGGTGTATTCCACCTTCTCACCTCCCGATAACCTCACTCTACACGTTGACGCAACGTGAATGTCAAACCCGAATTTTCAGGGAAAATGTTTCGCTCGCCGACTCCGTACAGCAAGCAGCTCCTTCCGCTTTCTATAGCCGGCTTCTACGGCCGGCCAAATCAAAACCCGGCGCGCTGCCGCACCGGGTCATTAGAGTTGTCGCATGGTCGAGCGCCTCCGCTGCATGCGAAAACGCTTCTAGATCCACGCGTCTTTGGAATAGCCGCGCTCTTCCCAGTACCCGGTATGATCCTCCGCGATCAGCTCGATCCGGTTCAGCCACTTGACGGACTTGTAGGCGTACATCTTCGGCACGACGAGCCGCACCGGACCGCCGAAATCGCTTGGAATCGGCTTTCCGTCGTGCATGACGGCAACGATGATATCGTCCATGTCTGCTTGCTCGAGTGTCAGCGAATCCGTGTAGACGCCGTCGCCCGAATAGAACTTGACCATTTGAGCGCTCGACTTCACCCCTGCCATGCGCAGCAGGTCCTTCAGCTTGATGCCTTCCCACGTATTGTTGTACACGGACCAGCCCGTGACGCAGTGAAAGTCGCTGACCTGCACCTCGCGCTTCAACGCCACGAACTGCTCCCAGTTCCATTGCAGCTTCTTGTCGACCAAGCCGTCGACGGCGAAGGAGAAAGTGCCGTTATCGAACTTCGGGATCGGCGTGACCGTGTAGACGCGAAACGAACCTTTGCTGCCTCCTCCGATCGGCGGACTGGAAGCCGGCAGCGGCGACGGCGCGGGAAACAGCCGGTTCGCATCCTTCTCCACCGCCAAGTTGTAATCCGTGCCGGAGCCCAGCTGATTGCCGAGCCATTTCAGGAACGACGGCCCCGCCGCGATGGCGATACCAGCGCCAATCGCCGTCTTGATGAAGGTCGCCCGCGACATAACGGGCGTAGGCTTGGCGGCGGGATGCAGACCGTCGTTCCTGCCCGAGCCGGCGGCAGCCGCCGCGCCTTCGCCGACCCGCCCGGTCTTCACGGTGCGGCGGTGCGGCTCCTTGAGCCATTTGAGCCGGGTAACGGAATGATAGACGACGTACGGCAGGCCGATCCACGTGAGCAGATCATGAATCAGCAGCGCATTACTCGACCAGCGCGGTCCGATGGCCCGGAACTGCCAGAGCAGGAGGCCCGAGATCAGCCAACCGACGAGCAGCGCAAGCACGATGACGACGTTGGCCTTTTGCGCCGTTTTCCCTCGCAGCTGCTTCCAGTGCTTTCCGGCAAGCAGCAAGTAATATGCGACCGGCACGAGCGACGCGATCCCGACGATGATGTGAACGTACCGGATGATGACGCGGCCTTCGCCGAGAATGCCGCGCCATAGCCCTTGAAACAAAATCAACCCCGTAAACGCCAGCACAACGACAATCCAACCGTTCCAGGCATGCAGGGACACCAGCTTCTTGCCATAGCCCTTGCGTACCGCCGCCAGCCACTTCGGCATGGAATCGACTCCCTTTCCGCATGAGTTCACTTATAGTAACGCTTGCCGCATGATTACGGTTCGATAATACCGGCCGTACCATGAATCCGGACTCGCTTTTCCTTGTTATTCCTATTATAACGCTTCGGGCCATTTGAAACGAACAGGCTTGCTGTTTGATTCCGCAAAAATCAGGAGTTTTCTTATTGATTGGACCATGTTTTTGCCCGAAAGAATACGAATCATTTCAGGGAAAGTATTTTATTCGAAATACTACCTTGACAGTCATAGTAGTATATCGTATTATACAGACATGGAGGTGATGAGATGAGCGAGAACAAAATCACATCCGATCTGCTTCGCGGACATACGGATACCATGATATTAAGGATCTTGTCCGAAGCAGACCGCTACGGATACGAAATTGTCAAGCTGATTGCCGAGCGTTCGGGCGGCGAGTATGAGTTAAAAGAAGCGACGATGTACTCCAGCGTCAGACGTCTTGAGACCGACGGCGATATCGAGTGGTACTGGGGCGATGAGTCTCAAGGCGGTCGGCGCAAGTATTTCAGGATTACCGACAAGGGCAAGGGTACGTACACCCGGAACAAAAGCAACTGGGAGTATGCACAGCGCGTACTAGAAAACTTATTATAAGGAGCGATTGTGATGACGAATCCGAAATTGACGAACTACTTGAACGGTGTTTTCGCAGCATACGACGAGGTAAAAAGCGTCACCGAGTTAAAGGCCGACCTGCTTATCGATCTGCAGGAGCGTTACCGCGAACTCAAGGCCGAAGGCAAGGATGACGAAACGGCCTTCGAGATGACCATCGACAGCATCGGCGACATCGAGCAGACGGTTATGGAGGTCGCCAACCTCTCCCGTTCGTTGGAGCGGCAAGTGGTAACCAACCTAAGCGCGAGCAATCTGGCTAAGAGCGACTTTGCGGGCGTTACGGCGCATAAGGGACAATTCAATGCCAGCGCGATGCGCGGTTCCGACTTTGCTGGCGCGGACTTGACCGGAAGCTCATTCAAGAGCAGCGACATTCGCGATGCCAATTTCGACGGCGCGAATCTGACCGACTGCATCCTGACCGCCAATGACCTTTCGAACGCGAGCTTCAATAAAACGATTCTCGTCCGCACCAACTTCAGCGTATCCGGCCTGGACGGCGCCAAATTCACGGGCGCAAGGCTGACCGACGTCACGCTAACCAAAACGGACCTGAGAAAAACAATCTTCGACGGCTGCATCTTCGACGGCGCGGTCTTCGAAAGTTCCGACCTGAGCGGGCAGCGTTTCGACGGGCAAACCTTTATCGGCGTCAAGTTCGACAAGTCGGCCTTGAACGAGGCTTCGTTTAGAGGCGCCACATTCAAGAACGTGTCTTTCCAAGCGTATTTCTCGCTGACCAATAAATATTACCGTTCCATCAAAACGATCTGCTTCGACGATGCCGTCATGGATAAGCTGACCTTTGCCGCGCTTAAAGGCATGGGAGCCGATTTGTCCAAAGTTACTGTTCGCTAAGGTATACGAAACGCTAAGTGAATGCTTTCGGTGCTGCGTTTCTTACGGAACGCCAAGAGTATGCTTTCGATGCTGCGTTTCTCACGAAACGCCAAGCTTATGCTTTCGATGCTGCGTTTCTTACGAAACGCCAAGCTTATGCTTTCGATGCTGCGTTTCTTACGAAACGCCTGAGGAGGAAACGGAAATGCCCATTCATTCGATTCAAGTAAAAGGACTGCACAAGGCCTACAAGCAGCATCAAGTGCTGAAAGGCGTTGATTTCGAGGTGGAGAAAGGCAGCATCTTCGCCCTGCTCGGCTCCAACGGGGCGGGCAAGACGACGGTCGTCAAAATCCTCACCACGCTGCTTAAGCAAGACGGCGGTACGGCCACGATCAACGGGTTCGACGTCGCGTCCAAACCCGACAGCGTGCGGCAGGCGATCAGTTTGACCGGGCAATTCGCCGCCGTGGACGAAATTTTGACCGGACGGGAAAATCTGATCATGATCGCCAAGCTGCGCTACCTCAAAAATCCGCGCCAGGTTGCGGAAGACTTGCTGAAACGCTTCGGCCTCACAGAGGCAGCCGACCGCAGGGCGTCTACGTATTCGGGCGGCATGCGCCGCAGGCTCGACATCGCTTTGAGCCTTGTGGGCCAACCGCAGATTATTTTCCTCGACGAGCCGACCACCGGGCTTGACCCCGAGGCGCGCATCGAGGTGTGGAAGATCGTGAAGGAGCTTGCGAACGGCGGCACGACGGTACTCCTGACCACGCAGTACCTGGAAGAAGCAGAGCAGCTTGCCGACCGAATCGCCATCCTTCACGAGGGTAGAATCATCGCCAGCGGCACGCTTGCGGAGCTAAAAAGCTTGTTCCCATCCGCAAAGGTGGAGTACGTGGAGAAACAGCCGTCATTGGAAGAGATCTTCCTTTCCATTATCGGCAAGAAGGAGGGCGCCTAAATGGAGGCCGTAAAAAAACATTTTTTCAACGATTTGAGCGTGATGCTCGGACGTTCCATGCGTCATATTTCCCGCAGCTTGGACACGATCATCTCGGTAACGATCATGCCGATCGCCATGATGCTGCTGTTCGTCTACGTGTTCGGCGGCGCCATTCAAGCCGGAACGGATAACTACGTGAATTACCTGCTGCCCGGCATATTGTTGATCGCGATCGCGAGCGGCGTAGCCTACACGGCTTTCCGATTGTTTACGGATGTGCAGCGAGGCATATTCGAACGGTTTCATACCATGCCGATTTCGCGTTCCACCTTATTGTGGGGACATGTGCTGACTTCCCTGGTATCCAACGCCATCTCCCTTCTCGTCATCATTCTCGTAGCGTTGATTATGGGCTTTCGTTCGCCGGCGGGAATCTTGTCATGGCTCGCAGTCGTCGGCATACTCGTGCTGTTTACGCTGGCATTGACTTGGGTCGCGGCCATTGCCGGGCTTTCCGCCAAAACGGTGGATGGCGCAAGCGCCTTTTCCTACCCGATCATCTTCCTGCCGTTTATCAGCTCGGCGTTCGTGCCGACCGAGTCGATGCCGAAGGTCGTGCGAGCCTTTGCCGAGAACCAGCCGGTGACCTCGATCGTGGAAGCGATCCGCGCGCTGTTGTCGGGACAGCCGGTGGGCAATGATATCTGGGTCGCTCTTGCGTGGTGCGTCGGAATTATGCTCGTAGCCTATTTCTTCGCGATGAGGGTGTATAAAAAGAAAGTATGAACATGAAATGGAACTTCGCGGATTTCGATTCCTTCAGAAGCATCGCAAAAAAGCAGCATCAAACGCTATGATCATCCGTTCCGATCAAGCGTTTGATGCTGCTTATTATTTTGCAACGGTAGTTGTGGGCGGCCGACAGCGCAGCTGTCCGCACACCGCGAAGCCAAGCGAAGCTAGCCCAAAATAAAACGGGGCGAGACGAAGGAGAGCGACCTTGGTGCGAAGCACCACGGAAGCGCTAATTCGTCTCGCCCCGGATCCCGGGCTAGCGAGCTCCCCCAAGGGGGAGGGGGCATCGCCCCAATATCCACGCCGCGGAGGTTTGCGAATGGGGACGACTTTGGTGCGGAGCACCACGGGAGTCCCCATCGCAACACCGAAGCTTAGATCTGGCCTTGGATTTTATTCTTCAGCGAATCCTTGGATTGCAGGCCGACCATTTTGTCGACAGGCTGTCCGTCTTTGAACAGGATCAGCGTAGGGATGGACATAACGCCGAATTGGGAAGCCAATTCAGGCTCTTCGTCCACGTTGATTTTGCCGATGCTCGCCGTGCCGGCAAGCTCAGTGGAAAGCTCCTCTACGATCGGAAGCTGCATTTTGCAAGGTCCGCACCATGGTGCCCAGAAATCTACGAGCGTTACGCCGCTCTCGATGCTTTGGTTAAAGTTGTCTTTCGTCAATACTTGTGCCATAACACAATCATCCTCTCTACAGATAAGTTCGAAACTATGGGAAGGGACAAACCCGTCTCACCGATAAAAAGCTAGCATTCCTTGCATTCCTTGATCTGGCCTAAAACATCGGAAATCGTAATTCCGCCGAAGTAAGCCTCCAGCTGCTTCTCCGCCTTGCAGAAGATCCCATCCATCACTTCCTGCATGTTGGAGCCGACGACACAATCCATATCCGGATTGCCCGAGCACCAGCTCGGGATAACAGAGCCCTGCGCCATGAGCCGATAGATATCGGCCAAATTAACGATCCCCGGGTCCAATGTCAGCCGGTAGCCGCCGCCCGCGCCTTCCCGCGTATCGACATAGCCGCCGCGCTTCAAGCAGCTCATGACTTTACGAATCCGGGCAGGATTGGTAGAGACGTTCTCGGCGATGGCCTCGCTTGGCGCCATTCGCTCCGGCAAGTAAGCCAAGTAAACTAAACTGTGGACGGCAATCGTGAATTCGCTGTTCATGGTTTAAGGCACCCCGCTTTGTACTGTAATCATATCAGTTACAGTTGAAGCTGTCAACGGCGTTTGCCTTATTATTTTGCGAAAAACGTCATCTTCTTATTCACGATCCGCCGGCTAATCCAGCTCGAACAGCTTCAACTGCTCCGGCTCCTCCTTCGGCGGCGGCAGCTCGAAGGAGCCTCTTGGCGGGAGCTGCCCCAGCATGGCCATCAGCTGCAAGGCATTGTCGGCAGCATCGCCGCCGGAATTATTGTTGAATAACACGCACACCTCATTCGACAGCTGCTCGAGCCGCCGCAGCCGTTCGGCCCACTCCGCAAGCTCCTGCTCGTTGTACCGGTACAAGTAACGTACATCGCGCCAGTTCGGCTGTCCCGCCGACACCCAGCCGTCCGCGTTGCGGCCGTGGAATCGCACGATCGTGAGCGCATCGTCGGCTGCTCCCTCCACGATCGGAACGGAACCGTCCCCAACCTGCGGCTCGTCGCAGACGGTATGGATCCACCCCTCGCGCCGCGCGAAGGCCAGCGTCTTCTCCCGCATCTCGCCGGCAAACCAGCTTTGGTGGCGGAACTCCAGCGCGCACCGAACATCGCCCATGCGGGCTTTGGCGGCTCGCAGCACCTCGACGTTCTGGCGCGTGCAGTTGAACCAAGGCGGATATTGGAACAGCACGGCCATCAGCTTCCCCGCCGCCCGGATCGGTGCAATGGCTTCCAGAAACGCGCGGAACATCGCTTCCTCTCCATCGAACGGATGGCTGCCGTTGCCGCCGCGGGCATGGCCCGTCATGCCCTGGTAGGCTTTGATGACGAAACGAAAGCCTTCCGGTGTATCGCTCGCCCATTTCTCCATGATGTGCGGCGCTTGGATGGCGTAGAACGTGCTGTCTACCTCTACTACCCGAAACCAATGCGCATAAACCGGCAGTTTGTTGCGCGAAGCACCGGCTTCCCGGTACAGCTCGGAATGGTCGCCCCAGCCGCACAGCCCGATTTCAATCACAGCCATCCCCTCCTCACGTTCGCCATTCTGGTCACCTTCGCCGTACTTTATTCCGAAAAAATGTCATTTTCCATCCTTCGCTCGTGCAGCATGAATGCGATAAAAGCACGAACCTGGCGCGAAATCTGTTCCTCGTGCCGGTATACGAGGCAGATATGGCGCCGGTTCGCGTACTGCGGCAGGTCTCGCATGACGAGTTCGCCGGACGCCGCTTCCCGCACGAAGCTCCGTCTGGGCAGCACGCCGACGCCGATGTTGCATTTAACGGCTTCCTTGATCGTCTCGATCGCACCCAGCTCCATGAACGCGTCCCACCGCAATCCGATGCCCGCCGCCCACTCGTCCGTCAGCTTGCGCGACGTGGAGCCGGCTTCGTGCAGGAGAAACGTCTGACGCCTCAGCTGCTCCACCGTCAGCTCGGGGCTATGCGCGAGCGTGTGGGTTGGCGAGAACACCAGCATTAATTCGTCCTCCAGCAGCTTCTCGACGACGAACCCTTCCAGATCGCCGGACGGCAGCGATACGACCGCCGCGTCGATCTCGTATTTGCGCAGCATCTCCAGCAGGCTGTCGGCCTTCTTAACGGACAGTTGGATGCGGACGCGCGGGTGGCGGCTTCCGAATTCGGCCATGTGCGGCGGCAGAAAGTACGTCGCCGGGGTGTAGCTGGCCCCGAGCTTCAGTTTCCCTTCCCCCTGGTCGCGCCTCTCCGCCATCATCGTGCCCACTTCCTCCATTAACGCGACGATCCGTCTGGCGTAAGGCAGCAGATCCGCGGCGTTGTCCGTCGGATACAGACTTCGCGACGGCTTGTGAAACAACTTGACGCCGAGCTCCTCCTCCAGCTTGCGAAGATGAAAGCTAACCGTCGGCTGCTTCAATCCGAGATTCTCCGCCGCGCCTTGAAGCGTTCCCCCGCTGCACACTTCCACGAATACGCGCAATTGCTGTACGTTCACTTCTTCGCCCCCTTGCCGGTCTTGTCTATTTCGAATATAGACGACATCTATGTTTATATCAATATATATAGATAACACTTCACAATATCTAGACGTTCCGTTAACGTTCGTCTGATACTTCTCCAGTACATTGGACATAGACCATAAGGCAGGGGAGAGATTATTCCAATGAAGAGCAAAATGAATGGCAAGACCAGCATTGCAGGTACGCTGCTGCTGCTCGCGATCGTCACCACCGCGTGCGGACAAAGCAACAACGAAACGAACGGCGGCAACGCAGCGGCAAACGGAGCGACCAACGCCAACGGCGCGAATGCGGCCGAAGCGACGAACAACGCCGGCGGCAATAACGCCGCGGCGGGCACAAACGCGGCAGGCGCGAACGCGGATCCGTCAGCCGGCAATAAAGGCACGTTGACCGTCTATCTGAACGACTTCGACGACATCGTCAAACCGATGTTCGAGGAACAAACCGGCTATACGCTCAACATCGTCAGCGGCAACGGGGCCGAGATCATGTCCCGGATCGAGGCGGAGAAAGGCAACCCGCACTGGGACGTCGTGTGGATGGATTCCATGCCGTCCATCAACGGCCTGGACAAGCAAGGACAGCTGCTCACCGGCTGGACGCCGGTCAACGCAGCGGGCTTGACGGACTTCGCCAAGTCGTTCGTGCCGGCCGACGGCGGTTACTACCCGACCGGCGCGCATGCCGCGGGCGTTATCGTATATAACAAGAACGAGATTCAAGCCGCGGACGCACCGAAGACATGGGCGGACTTCGCGAGCGACAAGTACAAGAACGCCATCGGCATGGCCGATCCGGCCGTCGCGGCGCCAGCCTATCCGTTCGTCTCATGGTTCTTCCAAGATCAAGGCATGGATAAAGCGAAGAGCTACTTCAGCACGCTGATGAAGGACGGCCTGCATGTCTATCCGAAGAACCCGAACGTCGTCGAAGCGCTGACCGGCGGCGAGATCAAAGTGGCAGCCCTGCAAGAGAGCAACGCGTACGTCATGAAAGCGAAAGGCGATCCGGTCGAAATCGTCTGGCCGGCCGAAGGCGCTCCCGCCTCCGTTCGCGTAGCCGCGATCCAGAAGGATACGAAGAACGCCGACGCCGCCAAAGCGTTCGTCGACTTCCTGCTTGATCCGAAGACGCAGCAAGCGCTTATCGACAAAGGCGACGAGAGCTACTTCGAGCCTTCCGTGGCCGGCGTGAACGCCAAAGCCGACCGCGAGAAGAACGCGAAGCTGGTCGTGGCCAAAGCCGATTGGGCTTCGGACAATGAAGCCGACATCAAGCAGTGGTTCTCGGACCAGTCGGTGAAATAATGTTCGCCCGTTCGGTCGACGGCCGCCTTGGATGGCCGATCATGCTTCTGTTGTTCATTCTCGTGCTGTGCCCGCTGGGAGCCGTCATCGTGCAGGTGATGCTCCCCGGCGTTTTCTTCGGAAGCTTGAAATTCGGCGATTGGCGCATCCTGCTCGAAATCACACAGCGTCCGCTCTGGCAGAAGTCGCTGGAGAACAGCGTCCTGCTCGCAACGGGCACGACGCTGTTCGCGACGGCGCTGGGCGGCATTCTGGCGATGGTCCGCGCGACCCGGGCATTCCCGACGGCGCGCCTGCTGGACGCGGCCGTGTGGGCGCTGCTCATTACGCCCTCATTTATTTTGTCCCAAGGCTGGGTCATGTTCGCCGCGCCCAGCGGCCTTGCGGCTTCCGTCTTCGGCTCGCATTGGGTGCACGCCTATATCTTCAGCCCGGCCGGCCTGATCACGGTCATGACGCTCAGCAAATTCCCGCTCGCCTACTTGAGCGTGCATGCTGCCATGGAGTGGAAAGTCGATACATTATCGCAGGCGGCCAGGCTGAGCGGCGCTTCGCCGTTCGCCGCTTGGCGGACAATTCAGGCGCCGCTGCTCCTGCCCGCCATTCTGTCCGGCGCGGCGCTCGTGTTCATGGACACGATCGGCGACTTCGGCCTGCCGGCCTCGATCTCGGCCGTATACCGATTCCCGACGCTGCCTTATTCCATCTATTCGGCGATCTACACGTCCCCGATCCGATTCGACATGGCCGGCGTCCTGTCATTCTATCTGGTCATCCTGATCGGCGCGGCGATGGCGCTGCAGTTCTACGCGATGCGCCGTTCGCGTTATGACTTCCTGAACGGCCGCGCGCAGCGTCAGGTCCCGCAGCCGGCAGGCCGTCTCTCGCTGCCCTTGGCCGCGGGAAACCTGCTCATCTTGGCCGTCATCATCGGCATCCCGCTCGGCACGAACGTCTGGATGTCCTTTGCCAAGACCTCTGGCGGCGGCATGCGTCTGGCCAACTGGACGCTCGCGAATTACAAGTCGTTGTTCGGCGATGGTCAGCTGCTGCTGAAGGGTCTCGGCCATTCCCTGATGATCGCAGCCTGCGCCGCTATTCTGGCTCTGCTGATCGGTGCGGGCGTCGCTTACATCCTGACGTATTCGACTTTTCGGTTCAAACGGTTCATCGAGACGATCTCTATCTTGACGCTCGCCGTGCCGGGCGTCGTGCTCGGCATCGGTTACATTTTCGTCTGGAACCAGCATTGGCTGGAGAAGATCGGGCTGCTGCTGTACGGCACGCCGTGGATTCTCGTGCTCGCCTCCGTCGCCGGCGCGATTCCCGTCATTACGCGGATGCTGGTCGGCGCGATGGCCAAGGTGCCCGCGCAGCTGCTGACCGCCGCGCAGCTCTACGGCGGTTCGTTTATCGGCCGTATCCGCGTCATTCTCGTGCCGCTTATCCGCGGCGCGCTCCTGTCGGCGGCGCTGGCCGCTTTCGGCTCCGGCGTGTTCGATCTCGCGGTCAACTCCATCCTGTTCCCGCCGAACTACGTCACGCTGCCGGTCACGATCAACAAAGCGTTCGAGGATCTGAAGTTCGGCTATGCATCGGCCGCGACCGTATTCGGCTCCGTCGTCGTCGTTCTCATTATTCTTGGCGTCGAGCTGCTGCTCCGCCGCAAGGAGGTTAAAGCATGAGCCCATCCACCGCCGCCGCTTCCGCGGCTGCCGGCGCGGAAGCGGCGCGCCAAGCATCGGGATCCGCCGCGCTTCGCGCGGCGACCCTCAAACCGACCGAGGCGCCGCTCCTTTCCGTCCGTTTCTTAAGCCGCAGCTACGGCGACTTTCAAGCGTTGAAGGGCATCTCGTTCGATATGCGGCCCGGTGAAATCATCAGCGTGCTCGGCCCTTCCGGCTGCGGAAAATCGACTTTGCTGCAGCTCGTCGCCGGCCTTCTGCAGCCGGACGGCGGGGAATTGCTGCTGAACGGCACGACCATCGCCTCCTCCCGCACCATGCTCGCGCCGGAGAAGCGCGGCGTCAACATGGTCTTTCAGGATTACGCCTTGTGGCCGCATCTGTCCGTCTTCGACAATATCGCCTATGGCTTGCGGAGGCAACGGATGTCCCGGCCCGATATCGCCCGAACGGTCGGCGAACTGCTCGAGCTGCTGCGCCTGAACGGGCTCGAGAAACGGCTGCCCCCCGAGCTGTCCGGCGGCCAGCAGCAGCGCGTGGCCATTGCCCGCGCGCTCGCCACGCGTCCGCAGCTGCTCCTGCTCGACGAGCCCCTGTCCAACCTCGACATGCGCCTGCGCGTCGAGATGCGGACGGAGATGGCGGAGCTGTTCCGCAAGCTGGGCACGAGCGTATTCCACGTGACGCACGATCCGGAGGAAGCGTTCGCCATGGCGGACCGCCTGCTCATCATGCGGGAGGGTCAGATCGACCAGATCGGAACGCCGGAGGAGTGTTACCGTCGCCCGGCCAGCCGGTGGGTCTGTTCGCTGCTGGGCGGAATCAACCAAATCCAGGGCCGGTTGGCGTACCTCCCGGACGGGACGACCGGCTTGACGCTGCAGGAAGGCGAACAGCCGATACGCGGAAGCTTCCCGGATGGCGCGAGCTTGCCCGACGGCCCTGCCATCGAGCTGCTGTTCCGGCCGGAGGATGCATCGCTGCTGGATTGGGATACCGCGGAAGCCGGGGCAGCGCAGGGCATACGGCCGAACGGCCTGCCCGTGACCGTCCGGAACCGCATTTTCGAAGGGAAACATTGGCGCAGCAAGCTCGAAACGGACTGCGGCCAACGTATCTATCTGCTGCATGACGGCCCGGTCGAGCCGGGAAGCCGCTGCTGGCTGACCGTGCCGGAAAGCTCCGCTTACTTGTATGAAAAGGCTGAATAGAAAAAGGAGAAGAGGCAGTGCGCGCTAACGCGAGTATACAATCACGGCTGCTGGCCATCTCCGACATCCACGGCTGCGAAGACGAATTGAAACAGCTGCTCGCGGCCGCCGATTACGAGCCGTCGCGCGATCGGCTGATCTTGCTCGGGGACTATATCGATGCCGCGTACCCCTTGACCTTCGGGACGCTCCGCTATATCCGGACGCTCGTGGAGCAAGGCGCATGCGCGCTGCTCGGGAACCACGAGCTGAAGCTGCTTCGGCAATTCGACCATGCCGACTCGCCCAGCGGAGAGTCGGCGGAGTGGAGCGGCTGGATTCGAGCCCTGCCCCGCTACCGGATGGAGGACGGCTACTTGTTCGTCCATGCCGGCATTCGGCCGGGCATCGGGCTGCATGCCCAGACGCTTACGGATTTGACCGAAATCCGCGACGATTTCCTGAATCACGCCAATGAGACGGAATATACCGTCGTGTTCGGCCATACGCCGACTTTTAAGCTGGGCGCCCGCCCGGGGAAACTATGGTTCGGCGCAGGCAAGATCGGCATCGACACCGGCGCGAAGCACGGACAGCGGCTGACGTTGTTCGACGTGCATGAGCGGATCAGTTATTGGTGCTCGACGTCCGGACTGGGCTGGGGAGCGTCGGAAGTGTACCAGTCGGCGTATTGAATCGGATGGCCGCTAGAATCGGAAGCACCTCATGCACGCGTCGCCAATGGCCGTTCCGGCCAGCGGACGGCGGTGCAGGGTGCTTTTTTTACGGCCGACGGCGCGGCGCACGACGAGCATACGATCGTCGATTGCCGTGACGGCGGCCCGCTCCCCGTTTCAGCTTTGCCCTCTCTCTTGGCATGCCGCCTTTTCCCGCAGCCGCCCCCTCCGCTCTTGCTTGATTTCCGAATCTGCATTAGCATGGATAGAGAACGATTGAAGACCATGCCATTCCGAAGCTGGTTCAAAATACACTCAGGGAAAGGTTGTCGCGATCAGATGCATATAGACCTCTATTCCGATATCGCTTGTCCATGGTGCCGAATCGGGAAACAGAACCTTGCCCGCGCTCTGCAGCTATGGGCCGAGCAGAACGACGAACCCGTTACCGTTGCTTATCATGCCTACCAATTGGATCCCGGTCTGCCGGAAGAAGGTCAAGCGTTCGACGAAGCGATGATACGCAAAATGGGCGGCGCGGAGTCTATGAAACGAGTCGTTGAGCATGTGACGGGCGCAGGCGCGGCGGTCGGGCTGACCTTCAGGTTCGACCGGGTCGGCAAAATGCCGAACACGCGGCTGGCGCACCGGTTCGTGGCTCTCCTTCCCGAAGAGAAGAAAGAAGAAGCCGTCGAGGCCTTGTTCAAGTCCTACTTCGAAGACGGCGGAGACGTGACGCAAATGGTCGAAATCCTAGCCATTGCGGAGCGGATCGGCGTGCAGGCGCCTGACCTGCAGGAACGCCTCGAACGGGGCGAGGGCGAAGAGGAAGTCGAAGCCGATCTGAAGCGCGGGCGCCAAATCGGCGTGCAGGGCGTGCCGTTCTTCGTGTTCAATAACCGCTACGCGCTGTCTGGCGCCTATCCCGCGGAAGAGCTGTTCGGCTTGATGGGCGGCGCCAGAGTCTAATAAACGAATGATGAGCGCCTGTGAAGCGCAAAAAACGTCCGAAATCGGCTGCCGACGGTTTCGGACGTTTTTCATTTGCGGCGCGCGCTTTACTTTGCCGCTTTTGCCGCGTAGACGTTGATATGATCGATATGCGCCACTTTACCCTTGGCAACCGTGCTCGGACCGACGAATTTCAACTCGTAAGCAGCAGCCGGATGGTAGACGTAGATCTTATCCGTGCCGCTGAAGCGAACTTCCTTCGGCATGCCGAGCGTCTTGATGACGGAGGCGAACGTCAGCGACTTGATGCCTACCGACTGATCGACGGATTCCCCGAAATTGCGGAGATCGTAGATAATTCCCGATGCGTTGACGCCGAAGGCGAAAGCGCCTTTGCCCATGCCGAAGTTGTACGATTCGTAATGATTGCCTTTGCCGGCGCCTTTATCGGGCTCGCCCCATTTATAATGGACCGCCGAAATCGGCGTTTTGCCCGCGATGGCGTTCAACCCCGGAATCTTGCCTTCCTTGGCGAGCGAGTAAATGGTCTTGATATATGTGCTGCCTTGTTGCGCGCTGAGGCTGGCCGCGGTTGTCGATGCTTTGCTTGCGGTCGCGCTCGCCGCATGGGCTTGCGGATGCGGGATGAATGCGGCGGAACCGGCCACGATGACGCCGGCCAGGGCCAGCTTGCTCCAAAGTTTCAAAGACGTATGATTAGTGCTCTTCATGATGCACACTCCTCTTTCGTTTGATTGCGACTAGGGACGATGGCTTGACTGCTTTTCTCTACATCCTCATATTACCCATCCTGCCCAGCGGTTCCGTTACAAAATAGTAACGAAATAGCTACAATAAAGTAACAAGTAACAATAGGAAAGTAAGTTGGCAAATATCCCGCAGCGACGAAAGGGCATCGGGGCGAATTGCCGCTGGCGCGATGCATGGGACGACTCTAAATAAACATAAAAAAGACGGCCTGCTTAATGCACGCCGCCTACGAATTTGAGCCCTGCCACGCCGATAATAATCATCGCTATAAAGACCAGTTTTCGTTTGTCCCGAGATTCGCCGAACACCAGCATGCCTAGAATGACGCTGCCGACGGAACCGATTCCCGTCCAGATCGCATAGGCCGTGCTGATGGGAATATCCTGCAGCGACCGCGATAAGCAGTAGAAGCTGACAAACCCCGAACCCAGCGCGAGCAGCGTGCCCCTCCAATTTTTAAAGCCGTTCGACATCTTGATGCCCGTGACGCCGCCGACCTCCCCGAGTCCGGAAAGCAGCAGAAACAACCATGCCACGACCGATCCCCCCTTTCATGCGTTCTCTCTTATTCTGCTGAGGATTTCGTCGATTGGACCGAATGAAGCGTTTGGGGCGATTGGTTTGAACCCTCTGCCTCATCCCTGCCGGAAATGACTTTCAGTCCGACGATGCCGCCCACCAACAGGGCGATAAACAGCAGCTTCAATATATTTACTGGCTCATCCAGCACGACGATGCCCACAATAACCGTACCTACCGTTCCGATTCCCGTGAAAACCGCGTAAGCCGTACCGATCTCGACACGCTTCATCGCTTTGGCGAAGAAGACGAAGCTCACCGCCAGGAGCGCGATCGTGATCAGACTCGGCAGCCACAGGGTGAATCCCTCCGATTCCTGCAGGCCATAGGCCCATGCCACTTCCAGGCAGCCCGCAATGAGCAAATACATCCATGCCATGGCAGGTTCATCCTCCTTATCTCGCTTGCTCCTAACGAAGCGCATCCTGCAGCCAGCCCCATAACAGGGTCTGCCGCCGGCGATACAGCTCCGTATCGTACAGCTTGTGTTCCACGAGCAGCCCGTCGATGACGGCGTAGAAGAGCGCGAGCAGCCGCTCGACCTGCTCCTCGCCGCTCGCTTCCGTGCCCGCGCATTCGCGGAGCAGCTTCATCATCGGACCGGTAAATGAAACCTCGTGCCCGATAAACTCGCTCCGCAGACGCTCTTCCAAATTCCGCGGCGGCATGAGCATCGTACGCTTCAGGAACGACTGCCCGTTAGTCAACCCGTCGAGGTCGGTGAAGAAGCGAAACGCCGCGTAGTAACGCTCTATAGGCGGCTGATCCTCCATGCTTTGGAGCAACAGCGTGAATTTCTCGTGTTCCTCGTGAACCGCATCGTCCAGCAGCGCAAGAAACAGCTGCTCCTTGGATTCGAAATGCGCATAGATCGAAGGCGTCTTGATGCCGACGGTTTTGGCGATTTCCGACAAGGAGACGCCTTCATAACCCGACTCCGCGAACAGCGTCAGGGCAGCTTGCTTGAGACTTTTGGCCGTCATGGAAATACACTCCTTTTATGCGGAAAACATATTGCCTAACGAACGTTAGTTAACCTCTGGCTATGATAGCTTGGTATGGGGGTTCTGTCAAGGGGCTCCGGTTTTGAGGCTTCGGTTTTGCGATGGGCGCTCCCGTGGTGCTTCGCACCAAAGTCGCTCCCATTCGCAAAACCTGCGCGGCAGGTTAGTGCGCAAACCCTGGGGGCTTCCCCCTTCTCCCCCGGGGCGAGCTGTGCTTGGCTGCCCCTTGCTTGCGGGCTCCGGTTTTGCGATGGGCGCTCCCGTGGTGCTTCGCACCAAAGTCGCTCCCATTCGCAAAACCTGCGCGGCAGGTTAAGTGCACAAACCCTGGGGGGCTTCCCCCTTCTCCCCCGGGGCGCGCTGCGCTTGCCCCTTACTTGCTGGGCTCCGGCTTTGCGATGGTCGCTCTCGTGGTGCTTCGCACCAAAGTCGCTCCCATTCGCAAAACCTGCGCGGCAGGTAAGTGCACAAACCCTGGGGGCTTCCCCCTTCTCTCCCCCTTGGAGCGCGCTGCGCTTGGCTGCCCCTTGCTTGCTGGGCTCCGGTTTTGCGATGGGCGCTCTCGTGGTGCTTCGCACCAAAGTCGCTCCCATTCGCAAAACCTGCGCGGCAGGTAAGTGCGCAAACCCTGGGGGTTTCCCCCTTCTCCCCCGTTGGCGCGCTGCGCTTGGTTGCCCCTTACTTGCGAGCTTCGGTTTTGCGATGAGGCTCCGGTTTTGCGATGGGCGCTCCCGTGGTGCTTCGCACCAAAGTCGCTCCCATTCGCAAAACCTGCGCGGCAGGTAAGTGCACAAACCCTGGGGACTTCCCCCTTCCCCCCCGTGGCCGCGCTGCGCTTGGTTGCCCCTTTCTTGCGAGCTTCGGTTTTGCGATGAGGCTCCGGCTTTGCGATGGGCGCTCTCGTGGTGCTTCGCACCAAAGTCGCTCCCATTCGCAAAACCTGCGAGGCAGGTAAGTGCGCAAACCCTGGGGGCTTCCCCCTTCGCCCCCGTTGGTACGCTGCGCTTGGCCGCCTACCGTACGGCACCATTTAAATTTTCACTGGAAGCCATTACCTTATTATGTTATTATGTAATTACGTAATTACGAAATAATAATTCGTGAGGTGATCAGAATGAATGACGAACGGGATTTCGGAGCAGAGTTAGATTGGCTGAAAACGCAGGTTCTGCAGCTGCAGGACCTGCTCGGGCGGCCGCCTGCCGCTAGGGCAGGCAGCACTCCTACGGTTGCCGCCGAGACACAGGCGCCGCAATCGCAAGGGGCCGTGCATTATGTCGGTACTTTCCGGCAGGAGGAAACTCTGCTGAAGTGGGAGCCGCAGGAGCGCGCTGTCGACGAGCTGCTTCGATTCGACAGCGAGCGCGTGGCGAAGGTACTGGCCGCGCTCGGCCATAAGCAGCGGCTGGATATTTTACGCGCGCTTCTCTCGCAGCCGCAGACGGGAACCGCGCTGGTCGAGCAGCTGCAGATGGGCACGACCGGACAGTTGTACCACCATATCAAAGCGTTGGCCGGGGCCGACCTGCTGCGGCAGGAAGAACGAGGCGGCACGTACTCCGTGCAGCCGCAGCGTCTGCTCCCGATCCTGCTGCTCCTCGCGGCATCGAATGACCTTAGCGATACGAGCGACTATTTGGAGATGACCGCGGCAAGGGAGCGGGCGGGCGACTACTTTGGTCCGACAATCGAGCCCGGCAGCTGCGATCCGCATGCCTTGTTATGGGCGGTGCTCGAGAACTCCCTGTTAGAACACGAGGCGGGCCATTGCAGCGACATCCACCTTTTTATCGACGACGCCTCCATCACGGTCGCGGACAACGGTCGAGGCATTCCCACCTCACTGCTCGGCGGCACTGGCACGGGACGCACTTGGCTGCACGCCGTCATGACCGACCTTCGGCAGCTGGCCATTCAGGGAGCGGAAGTTACGGTACCGGGCAGCGCCAAAGGCATCAACATCGCCGTCGTCAATGCCATGTCCGCGCAGCTGCAGGTGGAGGTGCGGCGGGAAGGCAAAATAGCTCGCCAAAGCTATAAGCACGGCATTCCGCAGCATCCCCTGCGCACAATCGGCATGACGGGAGAGACCGGATTAAGCGTGACGTTCGAGCCTGATCCGGAGCTATTTGCCGGGCGCTTCGATCCAGCACGGATAAACGCGCGAGCGGAGGCCATCCGCGCCGCCTACCCGAAGCTCAACATCCATGTCCATGCCTAACCGCCGAAAGGAGCTCCCATGATCATCGCCATCCTGCTCTTCCTGCTTGCCGGCATCGCCGAGATCGGCGGCGGCTACCTCGTATGGATTTGGCTCAAAGATGCCAAACCGCTGTGGTTCGGACTCATCGGCAGCCTCATCCTTGTCGCTTACGGCGTCATTCCGACGTTTCAAAGCTTCCCCTCGTTCGGCCGAGTCTATGCCGCTTACGGCGGCGTGTTCATCGTCCTTGCCGTTCTGTGGGGCTGGCTCGTCGATCGTAAAACCCCGGATGCTTACGATTGGATCGGCACAGCGATTTGCCTTGTCGGCGTGTCCATCATGCTGTGGGCACCCCGTTCGGCGTAACTTCGGCAGACACCCTGATGCACGGCCGCAAACCATAATAACCCGCGCCGACTCCGGCACGGGTTTGTTTATTGGGTGTTATGGTCACTATCATCCTTGCCCCTCAAGTCCTCTCAGGAATGGTCAGTTCCTCGTCGAAATGCCCCGAGCGGTTCACTTTCGTCTGCAAGTATTTGCGGTTGAACTCGGAAATATCGCCCCACAGCGGCACGCGGCCGCCCACGTTCATACCGGACGCCTTAAGCGCATCCAGCTTCCGCGGATTGTTCGTAATCAAGGTGACCGGCTTGCTCCGCAGATGCTTCAGCACGACCAGCGTATCGTCGTAGCTGCGCGTATCGTCCTTGAAGCCGAGCTCGAGATTCGCTTCCACCGTATCGTAGCCCTTCTCCTGCAGCAGATAAGCCATCGCCTTGCTGAACAGCCCGATGCCGCGGCCCTCGTGGTTGGCGAGGTAGAAGAGCGCGCCGTTTCCGTGCGAGACGATCATTTTCATCGATTGATGCAGTTGAAAACCGCAATCGCATCGCTTGCTGCCGAAGATGTCGCCCGTGTGGCAGATGCTGTGCATACGGATGAGCGCATCCTCGCCATTTGCAAAATCGCCGTGCACGAGCACGCTCGACTGCTGTTTCTCCGCCAAATTCGAGGCCGACAGCTGCTCGATCAGAAACTCCGTCCGTTCCGTCTCTTTGCAGCCGCCCTCCTTATGAACGAGATCTTTGCACGGCAGCCAGCAATACCATTGAAATTCGACCGTTTCTCCGTCCAAATTGACGGGGAGCTTAATCGGGCCCACCAAAATAATCGTTCCGTTCTTGCTTTTGATCGTCTCGATGTTCTGATCGAGCATGGAGACGATACTCTCATCGATAACCGGCATTCCGCACCTCCTTGAACTTCGGCATTCGTCGAACAACCGTTTTTGCATTTTTCCATCCATCATGCTTTACCCGCTTAGGGTTCCCACGGAATAAAAAATCAGCCGTTCCCCGCAGCAGCCTGCGCTGTCGCCGAGAACGGCCTCCTGTCATGCCTTTTTGCGGCTAATCCATTAGACTGCCGTACGATGTCCGGTGTCAGTGCGCGGCGACTGCTTTCTTGATGGCCGCGTTCACGCCGCTGACGTCAGGATGCGCCGCAACCGCAGCGTCGGTCAGCTTGTATTTCTGCTTCAGCGTCAGAATGCGGATGATACTCTCGTCGATCCGTTTCTCCGTCAGCCCGCCCTTCTGGATGCTTTGCTTCAAAGCGGTCAGTACCGTCTTCGCGTCCTCGTAGCCATGCGCGAGCAAAATAATATCGCTGCCTGCCTGCACCGACTTGACCGCAGCCTGCGCCAGCCCGAAATGATTGGCGATCGCGCCCATGGTCATATCGTCCGTGATCACGACGCCGCCGTAGCCGAGTTCTCCGCGCAGTTGATCGATGATGATCGTCTTGGAGAGGGAGGCCGGATTGTTTTTATCGATAGCGGGGAATAGAATATGCGCCACCATCACCATGTCGACGCCGTCCTTGACCGCGGCTTTGAACGGCACCCATTCGAACTTTTTCAGCTGGGACAAGCTTTTGTTCACGACCGGCAGCTCCAGATGGGAATCCACCGACGTATCCCCATGCCCCGGAAAATGCTTCACGACCGAAATGACGCCCTTCTTCTGAATGGCCTCCATAACCGCCAAGCCCATATCCGTTACCCGCTTCGAGGTCGTGCCGTAGGAACGGTCGCCGATGACAGGGTTGTTCGGATTGCTGTTGATATCCAGCACCGGGGCAAAATCCACGTTGAAGCCCATCAGCTTGCTCGCCTGCCCGAGCGCGCTTCCGATCGCGCTTGCGTACGAGACGTCGCCCGTATCGCCGATCACTCTCGCCGCAGGAAACTTGACCAGGCCCGGCAGTCTGCTGACACGGCCGCCCTCTTGGTCCACCGAGATCAGCAAGGGCGAGGGATTGGCCTTGTTCCACGCTTTGAGCTGATTGACGTACGCGGCCACGCCCGCAGGCGTCGTGACGTTGTTTTTATAGAAAATAAAGCCGCCGACGTGCTGCTGCTGAATCAAAGCTTTCGTCTGCGCGCTGGCCGCAGTTCCGTCGAGCCCGGCGATGACCATCTCACCCAGCTTCTCGTCGAGCGTCATCTCCTTCAGCTGCTGTGCGGCAAGCTCCGCCGGCGTTGGCTCGACCGGCTCTTCAGGGGTCGACGGCTGCGACGGCGCGTTGCCGGAATTGTCGTCCGGTTCCGCCGGTGTTTGCGAAGGAGCGTTGCCGGATGAATCGCCCGATTGGCCGGGGGTTTGCGAAGGCTGGTTCTCATCATCAGGCGTTTTCGGCGGCTCGACCGTGCCCGAAGGCGTCGTCCCGCCGCCGGTCGTTCCCTCATGATTGCCGCTAGATCCGCAGCCTGCAAGGCCGACCGTTAGGACCAGCAGCATAAGCCATATTTTTCTCATCATCGATGTCTCCAGTCGTTTCAAGGATGTCTTCCCTAGTCTTACCCTATCCGACGAAAGAAGACGCTTGAAATGTTGCAGATCGGCCGGAGGCACCGGAAGCGAGCGAACCATCTCGCGACAAAAAGGATGAATGCTGCATTCCCTGTCATCCGACAACGAACGCAAACCAATCATCCTACGTAAACCAATCCATGCTGACGAAGTAGGCGAATGCTGCATTTCCGTCTCGCGACGGAAACGCAAACCAATCGCCCTACGTAAACCAATCCATGCTGACGAAGTAGGCGAATGCTGCATTTCCGTCTCGCGACGGAAACGCAAACCAATCATCCTACGTAAACCAATCCATGCTGACGAAGTAGGCGAATGCTGCATTTCCGTCTCGCGACGGAAACGCAAACCAATCGCCTTAAATCGTCCACTGGCTCCAATCGCCCCGGCGTTTGCCGATACCGTCGATCCAGCGAAGCGAGACATCGAACAGCTCGTCGCGGGAGGCTTTGCTGGAGAAGGTATGGTTTCCTTGCAGGATGACTTCCTTATCGCAATTGCCCTCCTTGCGGAGCCAGAACATTTTCTGATACAAGAAGCAATAATCCACAGGAATGACCGTGTCCCCCGAGCCGTGTACGATCAGCACGTCGCCGGCGTAGGCGCGCGTTTCTGTCAAGGGCTGGTATTGGGCAAGCGAATCGGTGAAGCGCTTCGTGAACAAATAGTGCAAATGGTCGGTCTGGCCGACCGTCTCGATCTCCTTGATCGCCTGAGTACCGATAATGTTGCGGATATCCATATACGGATGCGCCACCGGCGCCCACAGCACGAGCGACCTCACGCGCGCATCCCGCGCAGCCGTCAGTACGGCAACCGCGCCGCCGAGGCTATGCCCCAAAAGAATGAGCCGTTCCGAATCGACCAGATCAAGACTCGACGCATAATCGATGACCGTGCGCGTCTGGGCGATGAGTTCATCCAAGCCGCCGCTGCCGTAATCGCCGGTGCTTTCGCCGCAGCCGCCGTAGTCGAAGCGCAGCACGAGATAGCCACTATTGGTCAATCGTTCCGCGGCTTCTACGAACAACCGGTCCGTTCCCATCCGATTGCCTACAAAACCGTGGCATATGATGACGATCGGATATTTGGCCGCATATCTAGTGCCTTCCTTTACGACCGGATACTGCAGCACGCCTGCCAGCTCGATATCGCCGCTCTTGATTGTTATGGGATGATTCATGTTCGGCACCACCTTATTCCTATAATTCCTACCTACTTTGTTGGAATTAAGAATACCACGGTTGCCGGACTCCGTCAATTGGCATTTTGGCTAAGCCTTAGGCAGTCGGAGGCTTGCTTGGCGCCATCATTCGCCGATATGCTTAAGCGCTTCGCGCACGCTGAGCGGCGACAGCTCCGTCTCGCGGACGAAAGCACGCACCGCGTCCGGGTCGGTCTTGCCATACTCTCGCAGCGCCCAGCCGATTGCCTTACGCATGAAAAAATCGCTCTCGTGCGCCGTGCGCCGGATGAGCGCGAACAGAAGCGCCGCGTCCGTGCGGCCCTTGTACCCAAGCTGAAACAAAATCGCACTGCGGCGGAGCCACAGATTGTCCGAGGTGATCCATTTCTCCGCGTACGCCTGAACAAGGTCCGGATGCTTGCCGAACAACGTGCCCGCCAAATGACTAGCCAGCAAATCCACCGTGTCCCACCAGGAATGCGTGGTTATCAGATGTTCAAGCAGCTCCATGTGCTCCGGACCCAAATCCTTCTTTCTTTTGTCCATAAGCAGCATCGCCGAATAATGGAATTCCCGCTCCGGCAGCGCCCACAGAAGGCGAACGACCGACTCCAGGTCCGCTCCGGCCGGCACGCCTTGCTCCTTCATGAATCGCTTCGTCAATGCAGTCCGTTCAGGCGTACGGATACCCAGAAAAGAAAACTGATCCCGCATGTACGCCGTCATCGCGACCGCCTGCTCCGCATTCGCATGGTTGCGCAGCAACGCTTCCAGCTTGTCCGTATAAGCTGCAGCACTCCCCGCTTGCACCGTTCCCGCCATTCCATCGGCCCCCTTAGATATACGCAATCAAATTATACCAAAAGATCGCTAACGTTCTCAAAGCTAGAACCGGCGGGGGAGTAGAGAGCGTGGGTCGGTTCCGAATCGGTTGGGGTTAGGGGCGGGGTAGGAGCCGGGCTACGGTTGCCGTTAGGGTTGCGGTTGCGGTTGCGGTTGCGGTTGCGGTTGCGGTTACGGTTGCGGTTGAGGTTCGGGCTCGGTTTTGAGTTCTGCTTCGGGTTCGACTCCTGGCTCGACTTCCACTTCGGGCCAGGCTTCAGCATCGACCGGAGCACTTCCCGCCCAACCAAAAACAACCTTACCCCGATCGCATCGGAATACGGTTGCCAAGGATGTCTAAATAACCATTGCTAAGATCCGTTGTATTGCCGAGATCCGAACTAGTATTGAAGCGCTAATCCTGCAGCACCGCCTCGACCGCCCGCCATTGCAGCTTCTCCCGCATCGCGACGACCGGGCCGATCACGATGGCCACCGGGCTGGTCAGCTCCGCCGTCTCCGGCATCGCCGCAATCGTCTTCAGCGTGCCGACCACCACTCGCTGCTCCGCCCGCGTACCGCTCTGGATCAGCGCGATCGGCGTGGCCGGCGGCTTGCCGTTGCCGAGCAGCTGCTCCACGATATAAGGCAGCTGCTGCAGCCCCATCAAGACGACGAGCGTCTCCGCGCCCGCCGCCCATGCCCAGTCCACGCAGGCGCCGTCTTTATCCGCGCATTCATGGCCCGTGATGACGGCGAACGACGCGGCAAGCTTGCGGTGCGTCACCGGTATGCCGGCATAAGCCGGTGCGGCGATGGAAGAGGAAACGCCCGGTATGATTTCAAACGGAATGCCCCGCTCGGCTAGATAAGCCGCTTCTTCGCCGCCTCGGCCGAACACGAACGGATCGCCGCCCTTCAGGCGCGTCACCGTCAGTCCGCGATCCGCCCGCTCGGCGATCAGCGCATTGATATCATCCTGCTTCAGCGTATGATGACCGGAGGCTTTGCCCACGTATAGCAGCTCCGCCCCGCGGCGCGCTTCCAATAATAGCGCGTCGGATACGAGCCTGTCGTAGATGATGACATCCGCGCACCGGATGCTCTCCAGCCCGCCCACGGTGATCAGCTTGGGATCGCCCGGCCCCGCGCCGGTTAAGTAGACTTTTCCGCTATGGCTCATACCCGTTCCCCCTTAAGCGACGTGATCTTCGGCTGCACTGAAGAACTTGCGGATCGCGACCACCATGCTGCCCATACGTTCTTCCTCCGGGAAAAGCACCCGCTCCACGCCTTCCTCATGCAGCGCCTCCGCCGACACTTTGCCGACGGCAGCCGCCAACACACGGCCCGCGAATGCCTCGCGCACGGCGTCCAATTTGCCCCGTTCGGCCGCGAAGCCCATCACGCAGCGCACTTGGGCGGTGCTCGTAAAGGCGACGGCGTCCACTTGACCGCGAATGATCTCATCGATCAACAGGCCGACTTCGCCGTCCTCCGGCGGCAGCTGACGGTAAGGCAGCAATTCCTCGCAGACGGCGCCGCGGGCCGCAAGCTCGCCCGTAATCTTCGGAGCGGGATCGCCGTACAGCTGAAGCACGACCCGCCGGCCGTTCAGGTCGCAGTCTCCCATCGCGCGAAGCAGGCCGGCCGTCGTGCCGTCTTCGTCGCGCACATCCGGCGCCAGACCGAAACGGCGCAGCGCGGCTACCGTCTTGTAGCCGCGGGCCGCGATTCGCATCCGGCCGAGCGCGGCCAGGAACGGCATGAGGAGCCCCAGCCTCTCCGCCGATTCCAGCAGCGCCTCCGTCCCTGTACCGGTCGTCAATAGAAGCCAATCCGCCGGTCGCGCGATGAGCGCCTTCAGCTGCTCCTCGATGCTGGACTCATCGAGGTAGACCGTGCCTTGCGCCGGACGAGATACCGCCGAGCCGCCGAACTTTGCCACCATTCTGCTGAAGTCATCCATTTTGCGCGCACCCGTCACAGCTATAACCTTGCCTTCCATTCTCGCCATCGTCGCCGCCTCCGCTCTCATCGGGCTATGCCGCCGTCTGGATACCATGCCAAACCTTTTATGCCGATTCCGCTGCGTCCTTCACGTACACGATCACGTTGCCGCCTCCGTCCACCTCGACCCGATACGTATCGACACAGCCTTGGTCCGGCGCTTGCACGAGGCCGTCATGCAAGTCGATCTTCCAATCATGCAGGGGACAATAGACGTGATGGTCGCAGACGATGCCCTCCGAGAGCTTCCCCCGCTTATGCGGGCACGAATTCTCGACCGCCTTGACCGTGCCGTCGGATAACTTGAACATGGCCAGCTCCAGACTGCCCATTCGGAAGATCCGTCCCGATCGCTCGGGGAATTCGGAAATATGCCCTGCCGCCACTCCATTCATCGCTCTTCCACTCCTTTGCGCGGCGCCGCCGGGTGCGGCAGCCGCCCTCTATATATGAAGCCGATATCATTGTCGTATAGGTTAACGCCAGCTTACTTCGCGTCAGCCGGCGCGGCAGCTTCCGTGCCTGCTATCGCCGTCAGCGCTTCGAACGCGCTGCGCAGCTCGTCGCTTTCGATGATTTGCTTCCACGGATCCTTCGTAAGCTTCAGCGTTTGGTCGATGCGGGCGTTCAGCGCGTCACGGTCTTCCTGCTTCTCGAGCGCCTTCTTGATCGTGTCCAGGCCAACGCGGATGGACCATTCGCTCGTACGCTCCATGTAGTTCGCCGTTTCGCGATAATATTGCAGATACGCGCCGGTCCACGCGAGCACTTCCTCCTCGGTCTTGACCTTCGTGAGCAGCTCCGCCGCCCGGACGCGGGTACCGCCGTTGCCCCCGACGTAGAGCTCCCAGCCGCCGTCGATCGCGACGACGCCGAGATCCTTGATCGTCGCTTCCGCGCAGTTGCGCGGGCAGCCGGATACGGCCAGCTTTACTTTATGCGGCGTGTTCAGGCGCTCGAATTTCTTCTCCAGGTCAACGCCCATCTTGATGGCGTCCTGCGTGCCGAAGCGGCAAAACGTATTGCCGACGCAAGTCTTAACCGTTCTGAGCGACTTGCCGTAGGCATAGCCGGAAGGCATATCGAGGTCCTTCCACATCCCCGGCAGGTCTTCCTTCTTCACGCCGAGCAGGTCGATCCGCTGGCTGCCGGTGAATTTGACGAGCGGCACTTGGTATTTCTCGGCCACGATCGCGATCCGCTTGAGATCCTCCGGCGTCGTCACGCCGCCGTAGATTCGCGGCACGACGGAGTATGTGCCGTCCTTCTGAATGTTGGCATGATTGCGTTCGTTGACGAAGCGCGATTCCTGTTCATCCTCGTGCTCTTCCGGGAACGCCATGCCGAGGTAGTAGTTGAGCGCCGGCCGGCACTTGGAGCAGCCCTCGGGATGCTTCCATTCCAACACGTGCATGACTTCCTTCGTCGTCGTCAGGCGCATCTGCTGGATCGCGCCCACGACCTCGTCGCGGGACAGCGTCGTGCATCCGCAGATCCCTTCCTTGACCGCGGCCACTTGATCGGCGCCGAGCGTCGTCGTCAAAATCGCTTCCACGAGCGGCTTGCAGCCGCCGCAGCCGGCAGATGCCTTGGTGCAGGCTTTCAGCTCAGGGACGCTCACGCAGCCTTTCTCCGTAATGGCTTCAAGCAGCGTATCCTTCGTCACGCCGTTGCAGCCGCAGACGATTTCGTCTCCGCTCATGGCCGCCACGAGATCCGCGTCGCCTGCGGACTCTTTGCCGCCCGCCCCGCCGGAAGGACCGAACAGCACCTCTTTCTCTTTCCCGGTGTAATCCTTCCCGCTGCGGATCGCCGAGAACAGCTTGGAGCTCTCGCTCGTATCCCCGAACAGGACCGCGCCCACGACTTTGCCATTTTCGAAAACGACTTTCTTATAGATACCGTCCAATTCGTCCTGGACGCGAAGCGCCTTCGTGCCAGGTTCGTCCGTGTAGCGTCCCGCCGAGAAGACGTTGACGCCGGATACTTTAAGCTTCGTCGAGAGGACCGACCCTTGGTAGCCGTCGCTGTCCACGCCGGCCAGCCTTTTGGCCAGAACAGCACCTTGTTCGTACAGCGGCGCCACAAGACCGTAGGCCACGCCGCGATGCTCCACGCACTCTCCGACCGCGTATACGTTCGGGACATTCGTTTCCATATAATCGTTCACCACGATACCGTCGTTCACCAAGGCTCCGCCGGCTCTGGCCAGTTGCGCATTCGGCCGGATGCCGACAGCCATCACGATCAGATCGGCTTCCTCGTGCGTACCGTCCTTGAACGTCAGCCCCGTGACGCGCGCTTCGCCCGTAATGAAGCCGGATTGTTTGGCCAGCAGAAACTTCATCCCTTGGCCCTCCAGCTCCGCTCGCAGCATCCGGGATGCCGTCTCGTCGAGCTGCCGGTTCATTAGAAAGGGACTGTTATGGACGACGCCGACCTCCATGCCAAGATTGAGCAACCCGCGAGCCGCCTCGAGACCGAGCAGGCCTCCGCCAATGACGATCGCCTTGCGGTAGTGCTTGGCGGTCTCCATCATCATCTCGCAGTCTTTGATGTCGCGGAACGCGATGACGCCTTCTTTATCGGCTCCCGGAATCGGCAGCATGAACGGCAGCGAACCCGTCGCGAACACCAGCTCGTCATAAGCGAGCGTCTCCCCGGCGTTCGTGGACACCGTACGCCGCTCCGTATCTACTGAAACCGCCTCTTGCCCCGCCAGCAGCGCGATGCCGTTGTCGCGGTACCAATTCCAATCGTTAAGCACGATATCGTTCATGCTGGCGTCGCCCGCAAGAACGGACGAGAGCATGATACGGTTATAGTTCGGATGAGGCTCCGCTCCGATGATGGAAATGTCATACCGGTTCGGACTCAGCTTCAGCAGCTGTTCGACGAATGACACGCCGGCCATGCCGTTTCCAATCATGACGAGTTTCTTCTTCATGGCGATCTCTCCTAAAGGTAAGATAATGTTGAGACTTGCTGCCTGCGTCAACTCAGCCAGTCGTCGGCCGTACTGCCCAGAAATCATAAAAAGCCCATCCCCGCGTCAAAGAGAAGAAGACGCATGAGATAGGCTCCATTGCCGGATCGTAGAGGCACGCCATTGTGCCGTCGAATCGAATATCTTGACTCGATTATAGTTCGCATTAAGATATATGTCAACTATCTTGACACGTAATGGTGAGCTGTTTCATAATAACACCAACAGCTTCTTTTTAATGACCGATTTATCGCGGATTTAATGTTAGATTAGATCACATTTCAATCCAAACACCCCATTCTAACCCGACTGTATGGAATCCCAAGCCCCGTTCAATGAGGTGATCATCGTGAAATCCATTCTTTTGCTCGAAAAAGGAAGGCCCCCCATCTCCCTGCACGGCCTGCGGCAATGCTGCAAGTCGCTTCACCGGGCGGCGAGCGCTGAGGAGGCACGAAAATTCATCGGCGATGCGGAGGCTGTCGTACTGCATGTGCCAATGGATGCACTGCAAGGCTGGCAGTCTACGATTGCCGGCCTGCGTCGCGTGCCGACGCTATGGTTGTGCACCGACAGCGCGATGCCCAAAGATATCGATTGGGGCTATACGTTGGACGGCGTCCTCTTCGGCTCCATGAACAGCCTCGAGATGGACGTGGCGCTGGGCTGGGGACAGCGGGTCTTCCAACAGCGCAAGCGCTGGACGGAAGAACGCGAGCAATTGATGCAGCGGATCGAGGAGCGAAAGTGGATCGATCAGGCGAAGGCCGTACTCTGCGAGATCAAAGGCATCAGCGAGTCGGAGGCTTATGATTTTCTCCGCAAGCAGGCCATGAACGAGCGCAAGCGGATCGGCGATGTATCCGCTTCGATCGTGAAAGTCTACCAGCTCATTCACGGCTGAGGCGAACAAACGGCTGCGAAAAGGACGATTTTATTTTTATGTCAGACATCTTGACATCTGATTTCATCCGCCCCTATAATGCAAACTAAGATCACAAAGATGTGTATCGAACGATGTTAACTCGGCAAGCACACCGACGTGCTGCCGTTGGCAATGAGGCCGTATTGCAGTTCACCCGACTGCGATGCGGCCTTTTATTGCGTTTTGCACGGCTGCGGCAACGTGGCACTCGAGTGAACGACCTTATGCATTCCACCAGGCGCGGATTATCCGTCTGCTGCCTCGCAGTCCACAGAGAGAGAAGCATTCAGTTAAATTTGGAGAGGAGTTTTACAATGATGATGGACCGTAAAAGTTTTTTGAAGAGCGGGCACACCCCCTCGCTGCTGAGCGCATTCCTGTATTTCGATTTGAGCTTCATGGTATGGTCGCTGCTCGGCCCGCTGGCCGTGGTCATTATGAGCGACTATCCGATGGATGCCGCGCAAAAGGCGAACCTGGTCGCCCTGCCCGTCCTCGGTGGCTCGGTCCTGCGGCTCGTGCTGGGCTACCTGACGGACGTGATCGGCGCGAAACGCACAGGTCAAATAGGCCTGATTCTCACGATGGTTCCACTGATCTGGGGCTGGAAATTCGTTGATTCGCTAAGCGAGCTGTATGCCGTCGCGCTCATGCTGGGCATCGCGGGCGCTTCCTTCGCCGCCGCGCTGCCCCTGGCAAGCCGCTGGTACCCGCCGAAATATCAAGGTCTCGCGATGGGCATCGCCGGAGCGGGCAATAGCGGCACCGTGTTCGCGACGCTGTTCGCGAATCGGATCGCGCAGCATTACGGCACTTGGCATGTCGTGTTCGGCCTCGCGCTGATCCCGATCGCGATCGTGTTCGTCGTCTTCTCCATCCTCGCGAAGGACAGCCCGAACCAGCCCGCTCCGCGCAAGCTCTCGGATTACGGTGCCGTGCTGAAGCAGCGCGATACGTGGATGTTCTGTATCTTCTATAGCGTCACGTTCGGCGGCTTCGTCGGCATGGCGAACTATTTGACCATCTTCTTCAACACCCAGTACGGGCTGAGCCCCGTGCGTGCAGCCGACTTCGCTACGCTCTGCGTCATCGCCGGCAGCTTCTTCCGGCCCGTGGGCGGCTGGCTTGCCGACCGGGTCGGCGGTCTCCGTATGCTAACGCTGCTGTACGGCGTCGTCGCCATTATGATGGGCTGCATCTCGACGCTCCCCGTGCTGCCGGTCATGATCGTGCTGCTGTTCATCGGCATGATGGCGCTCGGCATGGGCAACGGCTCCGTGTTCCAGCTCGTCCCGCTCCGCTTTCAGAACGAGATCGGCATCGTGACCGGCATCGTGGGCGCCGCGGGCGGACTCGGCGGCTTCTTCCTGCCGAAGATTCTCGGCAGCCTGAAGCTGTCCTCCGGCTCGTACACGCCGGGCTTCCTGATCTTAAGCGGCGTGGCGCTCGTCTGCATCGTACTGATTCTCGTCATCCAAGGCGCGTGGAAGAAAACGTGGATCGGCAGCGGCGGCAAAGCCCGCGTCGATGCAACCGTGCAGGGAAGCATCGCTTCCTAATCTTGGATCGCCATCCTAACGCCGGATCTGCATTCAGAGACGCCGGATCGCCCAAGACGAATCGAGAGAATACAAGAGGGATGGTGCGGACTACAATCCGCCTCATCCCTCTTTAGATTCGAGACCGCCTTTATCGCCGATAGCCGTCTGGCATACAGCGGCCGCTTGCAAAAATCCCCGTCCACGGCCAGCTGCCATGAACGGGGATTTATTTAACGGGGATATCGCCAAATCAATTCACAAAGCTTTGAAGAGACGGCGGCCGCCTGAACTTCGTGCCCTGCTCGAACGCATAAGCGAGGCGGATCAGCGTCGGTTCCTCGTAGACCCTCGCCGTAAACGCGACGCCGAACGGAGGACCGGCGGCCGTGTAGCCCGCCGGCACGGCCACGGACGGATAACCCGCGCGGGCCGCGAACCGCGAACCGAAGTCCGCAGGGAACAATACCGCATCCAAGCGATGCTCCAGCATCACCGCGTCGATGCCTTCATCCTTGCACAATCGGATGTCCGTCGCCCGGTCCTGCAGATAGCGAACGTCGGTTAACGCGCCGGTCGAGTGGAACTCCGCGTGCATCAACGTCTTTTGCCCGTATTTCAACGTCTCCACCGGATACTGGTTATTAAACGCGATGATGTCCTTCAGCGTGCGCATCGGGGCGCCTGGACCGAGCTTCGAGAGGTAGGCGTTCAAAGAAGCTTTGAATTCGTTCAGCAGCACGGTCGAGTAGGCGATGGTGCGGGCCGTCGCGATATTCGCCGGATCGACGATCGTCGCGCCCATGTCCCGCATGATCCCGACCGCACGATCGAAGATCGCCAGCTGTTCTTCGGTCAATTCTTCGAAGAAATAATCCCGCGGAATGCCGATCCTCGCGCCTTGCAGTCCGTTCTTATCGAGGAACGCGGTGTAGTCCGCCGGTTGTTTGCCAATCCCGCTGCCCATCGCCGCGTCGCGGTCGTCGTATCCCAGCATCGCTTGCAGCATCAGCACCGCGTCCGTGACCGTTCGCGCCATCGGCCCCGGGGTGTCCTGCGAATTGGACAACGGAAGAATGCCCGTCCGGCTTAGCAGCCCGACCGTCGGCTTGATGCCGACGACCGAGCACAGGTTGCTCGGGTTCAGAATCGAGCCCGACGTCTCCGTGCCCACGGCCGCCGCGCAGAAGTTCGCCGCGACCGCGACGCCCGATCCCGCGCTCGAGCCGCCGGTGGGCGTCGATATGTTATACGGGTTCATCACCTGGCCGCCGCGGGAGCTGTACCCCGAGGGCATGCCTTCGGTCATCATGTTGGCGAATTCCGTCATGTTGGCTTTGCCCAGAATAACGGCGCCCGCTTCCCGCAGCCGCTTCACGATAAAAGCATCCTCCGGCGCATAGCTGTCGGCAAGCGCTAGCGAACCGGCGCTCGTCGGCATTTTGTCGCCGGTGTCGACGTTGTCCTTGAGCAGGACGGGAATGCCGTGCATGGGACCCCGCGGCCCTTTCAATTCGCGCTCCCGGTCCATCGCTTCCGCAATGAACAGCGCGTCGGGATTGACGGACAGCACGGAATTGAGCAGCAATCCGCTCTTGTCATGATCCGCGATTCGGTTCAAATAGCCCAGCACCAATTGCTTGGAAGTCAACTCACCCTTAGCAAACGCCGCCTGCATGTCCGCGATCGTCGCCTCTTCGATGTCGAATGCCACGCTATCACCTTTTTCCATTTCTTTCAATCTTACTACAGCTGGCTAGACTTGTCCGTTTATTCTCGCTATGCGGAGGATTGCCAGCCGTTGTCGGCACAATCCATTGTCGGAATGGCGTGAGCCTGTCGATTCCCAGGCTGAGAAAACCCGACCCGTTCCCGTCAAAAGCAAAGGCGAGTCGTCGCAGCGAGGATGAAACGCCTCATCAGCACTTTAGTCAGTCGCGTTCCCCGTGCGAATGGACATACCGCTCATAAAGCTCCGGCGTATTCAGGTTAACGAACGCCTCTTCTTCGTTCGCGGTTGGCGCAAGCTCGATCGTAAGCAGCGCGCCTAGCAGCGGCATGACGCGAAGGTCTCCCCGCTCTAACCGCCGTTCTAGTTCCGCGACCGCGCTCGTATGATAGAGCGCATGGAAGGGCTGCAGCTCCGTCCGGATGAGCTGCGGACGAGACGCCGCTTCTTCAGCCGCCCTTCGCATTCGCTCGAACAACGTCTCCGATATCACCGGCATGTCGCAAGCCATCGCGAAGCCGTAACCGCGCTCCGTCATCGCGCTCAACGCGGCATGCAGGCCCGCAAGCGGACCGCAGTCCGGGAAGCGATCGGCCGCCAATTCGACCTCGCCCGCCAACCCTTGGAGCAGCGTGCGATATTCGCGCCCGCGCTCCTCCGTGCCGCAAGCGATGACGATGCGCTGCATGCCCAGCGCCAGCATCCGTTCCGCCAAGCGCCGCAGCAGCGGCTTGCCATCCACCTGCAGCAGCGCCTTATTGCTTCCCATGCGCGTGCTGCGCCCGCCGGCGAGAATGATGCCGGTGATCGCCTTTGTTCCCATGTTTACTCGCCCCTTTCCATCCCGCTCATATTGAAGCGGCCTGCACCCGCTCGCCGCCCGCCGCGTCTGTTCATCTAGAAGAATGCCGTATGTCCAACCTCGCGGTTGTACACGCAAACCAATCCGCTTCCTGTCCATGCCGTCTGTTTCTTCCAGTATAGAGGGCGGTGAAAGGAATGTGAAGGAAGCTCACAGCGGGCATGCCTTGCGCGGGCACCGGAGAAGGGCCGGGATCTACGGCTTTGCAGGAACATGCACGCCTTTCAGGGAAGTAATAAGCCCTATAGCTGCCCGCTAGCCCGCGGCTGAATACGAGATTGACGGAGAGGATGAATTCATATGGCTTTGGAAGAAATCATTAAAGGACGCCGCTCCATTCGCAAGCTGAGCAATTCCCCGGAGGTACCGCGTTCGCAAATTGAAGAAGTCATCAAGCTCGCGCTGCATGCGCCATCGGCCTTCAATATGCAGAGCGGACGACTCGTCGTACTGAGCGGCAAGAACCACGAACAGCTGTGGGACATCGTAACCGAGACGCTGCGTACCCACGTGCCGCCCGAGAAGTTCGGCCCGACGGAAGCGCGCATGAACGGATTCAAAGGCGGCGCCGGCACGGTGCTGTTCTTCGAGGACCAAGCGACGGTCAAGGCGACGCAGGAGAAATCGCCGCCGTCGTATCAGATGCATTTTCACAACTGGTCGCACCAAGGCAGCGCCATTCTCCAATATGCCGTCTGGCTGGGCTTGACCGAGCAAGGCCTGGCCGCGTCGTTGCAGCACTACAATCCGATCATCGACGAGAAGGTCGGCCGAGAATGGGACATTCCCACATCCTGGTCGCTCGTCGCGCAGATGCCGTTCGGACGGGCGGCGGAACAACCGGGACCGCGCAGCTTCCTGCCGTACGAGGAAGTCGTGAAATGGCATTGATGCCATGAAGCGTCCCTGCGCCGGCAAGGCGTTAGCGCCGGGCGGCATGAATTTCAATTTAAATGTTAGATATACTAACGCAAAACAAATTTTTCCTCATAAGCGTTGACTATCCCAAGTTAAGTGTTATGATTATGTCATAAAACTTAACACCATTGCTCCCTAGGGTTCCGTTTACCGATGCGCCGCTTCCGGCGGGTCGATAAAGTCTGGACCGAGAGAGAGCGGCCGAGCACGCTCGGCTACACGGAGGGATAAAAGCCCGGGAGATTAGAGCGATCTAATTTCCCGGGCTTTTTATATTTAAAGGGGGTTTTGCCATGAACAAATTAAATCGGTACCTGCTGATTCCCGTCGCATTGCTCTCGGTCACGGCGGTATCCGCCTGCGGTTCGGAGAACTCCAAGAACGATGACATCACGCTGAGAGTCGCGTACAACCAGTGGGTCGGAAGCGCCGGTCTGTTCATCGCCGACAACAAGGGCTACTTCGAGGATGCGGGCATCAAAGTCAAGCTGATCGAGTTCGCCAGCCCGACGGAAGCGACGCAAGCGCTGCTCAGCAACAACGTGGACATCGCGCTCACGACGCTCGATACCGCGGTCATGGTCAAATCGAACGAACAGTCGAAGAACCTCAAAGTTTTCAGCCTCACGGACCTCTCGAGCGGCGCGGACGGGATCGTAGCCGGTAAGGACATCAAGACGGTCGCGGACTTGAAGGGCAAAACGGTCGCCGCGACGATCGGCGCCGTGAATCATTTTCTTCTCGATCACGCGCTCAAGCTGGCCGGTCTCAGCGAATCCGACGTGAAGCTCAGTAACGTCGCTCCGGAACAAACGGGCCCGCTGTTCATGTCGGGCAAAGTAGACGCCGCAGTCACCTGGGAGCCTTACTTATCGCAATCGATGGCCCAGGGCGGCAACCTCCTCTTCTCCACGAAGGAAGCACCGGATTTGATCATCGACGGCATGGTCGCCTCCGAAGATTTGATCCAAGACCACGGATCCGAGATCCGCAAGCTCGTCGATGCCATCGACAAAGGCACGGAGTTCTATTATTCCGATACCGATGAAGCCGCCGCGATCGTCGGCGAGAAGCTCGAAGCCAGCAAAGAAGACGTCATATCCATGATGGATGGCGTGAAGCTGATTCCCCAAAGCGAGGTCAAGATCAAAATGACCGACGGGCTCGGCGCGCTCGAGCAGCACGCGCAAGACTTCTCAACCTTCTTCTTGGATAAGAAGCTGATCGAGAACGACATCAAAGCCCCCGACCTGTTCGACAATTTCCTTTATAAATAACCAATCCTAAAGAAGCGGAGTGATATCGAATGAAAAAACCGATTGATACGATCGTTGGCAAAGCCGCCCTGCTGATCATTGACGTTACGAAGGGCTCGCTGCTGCCCCCGGACAAAACGCCGATTCCGATCTTCGACGCCCAAACCGCGGTAGACAATATCAAAGTCGTGCTCGAGTCGGCCCGCCAAGCGGAGATTCCGATTATTTTCTTCCAGGAGCTGCATCGCCCGGAGATGGTAGACTTCGGCAGGGAGCTTGAAGGCGTGGAAGACGTGCATTGCCTGGAAGGCTCCGAGGACGTCGAATTTCTCGACGACTTGAAGCCGATGAAAGGGGAGTTCGCGATCGGCAAACGCCGGTACAGCTGCTTCTTCTCCACGGATTTGAATATTTTGCTCAAGGGACTCAAGGTAGAGACGCTCATCATCTGCGGATTCCTGACCGACGTTTGCGTCCATTACACGTCCGCGGACGCGCACCAGCACGACTATTACGTGCGAATCATGCATGATTGCGTGCGGGGCTCCAGTCCGGAAGCGCACCAAGCCTCCTTGAACGCGATCAAATATTTGCAGACGGCATCGGAGACGAATTCAGCGGAAATCATCGGTTTGCTCGAAAAGATGACGGTGAAATCGTAAGCTTGCCATTGTTGAAAATGATCGTACCCCCGCATTCATAGCAAAGAAATACCAAAGAGACGCGCTTCTGCCCCTGCGGCGGATTGCGTGTCTTTTTGGGTTTGGCTGCATATTCGGTCGGCCCCGTCGATTATAAAAAAAGTCGCTTGCGTCATCGCTGCCTCGATTGGAGCATGCCGCTAACTAGGCTTGCCATCCCCTTGTGCATACCCACCTCTTTTGCACACCAGCCCCATACACACCGGTGCCTTTTGCACACCGCCCTTTATGCACTCTGGTCCTTTATGCACGCCAGACCTTTTTTTCACAGCGCCACCTTGTGTACGCCGCCGCCTTTACACACCTGCCCCTTATGCACCCTGGTCCTTTATGCACACCAGCCTCTTTTTCACAGCGCCACCTTATGTACGCCACCGCCTTTACACACCTGCCCCTTATGCACTCTGGTCCTTTATGCACACCAGCCCCTTTTTCACAGCGCCACCTTATGTACGCCGCCGCCTTTACAAACCTGCCCCTTATGCACCCTGGTTCTTTATGCACACCAGCCCCTTTTTCACAGCGCCACCTTATGTACGCCACCGCCTTTCGCATACAGTCCCCATACGCACGCACACTGTTCTCTTTTTAAATAACTGCAAATCTGCAGTTAATTTTCTTTGTCACCCCGCTTCATCAGGAAATAACTGCAAATCTGCAGTTAATTCATATGAAAAACCGTTTATCGGCGTGAAAACGATAAAATAGCTGCACATTTGCAGTTATTTTGCCCGAATCGTCGTTTCCGCCGGAAATAACTGCATCATTGCAGTTATTTTGCGCCGCGCGTGGCCGCCCGAACGTTGGAACGTCAGCACCTTCACCAGGCAGAAGTAGAAGTACGCGCTTCCGGCACGCTGCACGCACGCATGAACGCGAAAAGGCCGCCCCCAACGGGACGGCCCTTCTCTACAATCAAGCTGATCAAGCTTTCGGATCAAACGAGCTTTTCAGCGATACGATACGGTTGAACACGATACGGTCGGCGTTCGAATGCTTCGGATCCACGTTGAAGTAACCGTGGCGGAAGAACTGGAATTTGTCCTGTCCCATCGCGTCCTTCATGTTCGGCTCGACGAAGCCTTGCAGCGCCGTCAGCGAGTTCGGATTGATGCGATCGAGGAACTCCTTGTCGGAATCGCCCTCTTCATCGGTCAGCAGCGGCTCGAACAGGCGGAATTCCGCCGGAACGGCTTGCGAAGCCTCGACCCAGTGGATCGTACCCTTGACCTTGCGGCCGGTGAAGCCGGATCCGCTCTTCGTCTCGGGATCATACGTGCAGCGCAGCTCGACGACGTTGCCGTCCGCGTCCTTGATGACCTCTTCGCACTTAATGAAATACGCGTTCTTCAAACGAACCTCGTTGCCCGGGAACAAACGGAAATACTTGCTCGGCGGGTTCTCCATGAAGTCGTCCTGCTCGATGTAAATCTCGCGCGAGAACGGGATTTGGCGCGTGCCCATCTCTTCGTTCTCCGCGTTGTTCTCGGCATCCAGCAGCTCCGTTTGCCCTTCCGGGTAATTGGTGATGACAACCTTCAGCGGCTGGAGCACGGCCATCGTGCGCGGCGCCTTCAGCTTCAAGTCCTCGCGGATGAAGAACTCCAGCATCCGTTCGTCGACCACGCTATAGGCGCGGGCAACGCCGATCTCGCGGCAGAACGCGCGGAGCGATTCCGCCGTGAAGCCTTTGCGGCGAAGGCCGCTGATCGTCGGCATGCGCGGATCGTCCCAGCTTTCGACGACGCCTTTATCGACGAGCATTTTGAGATACCGCTTGCTCATGATCGTATTCGTTACGTTCAGACGGGCAAATTCGTACTGATGCGGCTGTGCTTCCATTTCGCATTCGGCGATGACCCAATCGTAAAGCGGACGATGATCCTCGAATTCCAGCGTACAGATAGAATGCGTCACGCCTTCGATCGCGTCGCCCAGCGGATGCGCATAGTCGTACATCGGATAGATGCACCACGCGTCGCCAGTCCGGTGATGATGGGCATGCGCGATACGGTACAGCGCCGGATCGCGCAGGTTGATGTTCGGCGAGGCCATGTCGATTTTGGCACGGAGGATGCGTTCGCCGTCCTTGAATTCGCCGGCGCGCATGCGCGCGAACAGGTCGAGATTCTCTTCCACGCTGCGGTCGCGGCTCGGGCTGTTTTGGCCGGGCTGCGTCAGCGTGCCGCGCATTTCGCGCATTTGCTCGGCGGACAGGTCGTCGACGTAAGCTTTGCCTTTCTTGATCAGCAGCACCGCGCGATCGTACATTTCCTCGAAGTAATCGGAAGCAAAACGCAGTTCGTCCCACTCGAATCCAAGCCAGCGGACGTCCTCCTGGATCGCTTCCACGTATTCGGTATCTTCTTTCACGGGATTCGTATCGTCAAAACGCAAATTCGTCTTGCCTTTAAACTCGTCGGCAAGCTCGAAATTCAGACAGATCGATTTGGCGTGGCCGATGTGCAGATAACCGTTCGGTTCCGGCGGAAAGCGGGTTACGATCTCGCTGACCTTGCCGGACTGCAGGTCGTCGCTCACGATATTCTTGATAAAGTTAGAGGATGATGTCTTATTCTCCATAACGACCAACCTTTCCCATACAAAATCTTTATCCTACTATCATACACAATTTTAGGCCTCTTTATAAATAGCAATCTTGTTTCCATGCTTAAGGGCTTTCGGAGAAAGCCAGCTTCGGAAGCATAGGCTAGGGCTTTCGGAGAAAGCCAGCTTAGGAAGCATAGCCTAAGGGCTTCCGGAGAAAGCCAGCTTCGGGAGCATAGCCTAAGGGCTTTCGGAGAAAGCCAGCTTCGGAAGCATAGCTTAAGGGCTTTCGGAGAAAGCCAGCTTCGGAAGCATAGCCTAAGGGCTTTCGGAGAAAGCCAGCTTCGGAAGCATAGCTTAAGGGCTTTCGGAGAAAGCCAGCTTCGGAAGCATAGCCTAAGGGCTTTCGGAAAAAGCCAGCTTCGGAAGCATAGGCCGAGGGCTTTCGGAGAAAGCCAGCTTCGGGAGAGCGCGAATCAATGGAATAATAATGACGACTTAACTAACCTTGTTCATATTCCATTCATAGATCTACCTTAACATCCAAGTCAATTGACCCGGGCAATAGCGAGCGAGTGGGCGACTTTCAGAGAAGCCAGCTTCGGAAACATAGGCTCAAGAAACGTCCAGTTCCCCTACCACCTTATGTGGGCGTTATGGCCGGAAAGCTGCTGAAGTGCAGCTTTCCGAGCCCTGCGTGGCTGAAATGCACTGAAATGCTGCTATACGGCAGCTTTCGAACCATCTCACGCGTTGCTTTAGACCAAAAAGCTGCTGAATTGCAGCTTTCCGAGCCCCGCGTGGCTGAAATGCACTGAAAAGCTGCTATACAGCAGCTTTCGCACCATTTCGCGCGTTGTTTTATGCCTAAAAGCTGCTGAATTGCAGCTTTCCAAACCCCACGCGGCTGAAATCCACTGAAAAGCTGCTTTACGGCAGCTTTCATACCATCCCGCGCATTGCTTTAGGCCGGAAAGCTGCTGAAGTACAGCTTCCGGGCTCCGCGCGTCTGACACGCACGAAGGGCTGCCGTAGGGCAGCCTTTCCGAGCCCCACACCCCTCCAATTCGACCCTCCAGTCACCCGTTCACCGCACTTTAAAAACAAGCTTGACATTCGATTTCGAATTTATATACTTAGGTTAGCTAATGAAATTACTTTTGCAAAGGAGCCCCATGCATGCAGGATGATAACAATCACCCCCCACCCGCCGCGCACGAGCTAATCCGCGCTTTGCGCCAGCTCCGGCAGCTGCCTTGGAACAGCCGCAATCCGATCGAGAACTGCACGCCGAGCGAGACGATGACCTTGTTCAGCATCCGCAGGGCGACCGAAGGCAATCCGGCCGGCATCAAGGCATCGGAGCTGAGCACCATGCTGAACGTCGCTTCTCCTACGATTACCCAAAGCGTCAACCTGCTCGTCGCCAAAGGATTGCTGCAGCGAAACGCCGATCCGCATGACCGCCGGGCCGTCCGCATCACGTTGACGGAGGAAGGCGAGCGACAGACCGGATTGGCTCAAGCCGCGATGCAGGAGCGCATGACTTCGCTCGTATCCCATCTCGGCTCGGACCGCGCGCACACGCTGATTGAGCTGCTGAACGAAGTCGCGGCCTTCTACCAGGACGGCGAAGGCGGCTCGAAAGCCGGGAACGACGCCGTGTTCAAGCCCGGCTGCAATGCCCCCACTACCCCAAAGGAAGGTGAATAAGGCTCTATGATGAAGCTCTTGCGCCTGTTGAAACCCTACCGCCTGCTCGTCACGTTCGTTCTGCTGTTCGTGTTCCTGCAATCGTTGTCGGATCTCTATCTGCCGACGCTGCTCGCCGACATCGTCGATAAAGGCGTTGTCCAAGGCGACAATCCGTACATTTGGAAAATCGGCGGCTTCATGCTGGTTATCGCGCTCGTCGGCGGTCTCTGCTCCATCGGCGCCAGCTATTTGTCCGCCAAATCCGCGGGCGGCTTCGGCCGCGATCTGCGCAGCCGCGTATTCGCGCATGTCGAGAAATACTCCCTGCACGAATTCGACCAAATCGGCACTGCCTCGCTCATTACCCGGACGACCAATGATATTACGCAGGTGCAGCAAGTCCTCATGATGATGATGCGGGTCATGGTCGCTGCCCCGATGATGTGCTTCGGCGGGATTATCATGGCTTTGTACAAGGATGCCCATCTCTCCATCATCATCATCGCGATCGTGCCGATTCTGGCGCTGGTCATTCTCGCCGTCGTAAGCCGCGGCGTCCCGCTGTTCAAGGTCATGCAAGTCAAGATCGACAAGCTGAACCTCGTCCTGCGGGAGAACCTGACCGGTATTCGGGTTATCCGCTCTTTCAACCGCACCAAGCATGAGCAAGGGCGCTTCAACAACGCCAACATGGATCTGACGGATACGGCCATCAAAGTCAACCGCATCATGGCTACGCTGATGCCGGTCATGATGCTCGTCATGAACTTCGCCAGCTTGTTCATTATTTGGTTCGGCGGCCTGCGCATCAGCAGCGGCAATATGCAGGTCGGCGACTTGATGGCCTTCATCCAATACGCATGGCAGATTATGTTCGCCTTGATCTTCGCGTCCATGATGTTCGTCATGATTCCGCGCGCATCGGCTTCCGCGACGCGGATCAACGAGGTCTTAAATACCGTTCCGGACATTTACGACCCTTCAAAGGCCGCGGGCGGCAAACCTTCCGTATCCTCGCGCGGAGAGCTGGCGTTCAACAATGTCTCCTTCCATTATCCGGGAGCCGAGATGCCGGCACTCTCCGACATCTCGTTCAATGCCGGCGCAGGCGAAGTGACCGCTATTATCGGCGGCACGGGCTCCGGCAAATCAACGCTTATCAACCTCATTCCGCGTTTCTACGACGTCTCGGGCGGCAGCATTACGGTCGGCGGCGTGGACGTGCGCGAGATGACGCAAGAGGAGCTGCGGGCCGGCATCGGACTCGTGCCGCAAAAAGCCGTCCTCTTCACGGGCACGATCGCGGACAACATCCGCTTCGGCAAGTCGGACGCCACGGACGAGGAGCTCCGCCATGCCGCCGAAGTGGCGCAGGCGTACGACTTCATCTCGGAGATGAAAGAAGGCTTCGACGCACCGATCGCCCAGGGCGGCACGAACGTTTCGGGCGGCCAGAAGCAGCGGCTCTCCATCGCGCGGGCGCTCGTTCGCAAGCCGTCCATCTACCTATTCGACGACAGCTTCTCGGCGCTCGACTTCAAGACCGACGCCAAGCTCCGCGCCGCGCTGCGCAGCGAGACGACGGAAGCCACCGTCCTCATCGTCGCCCAGCGGGTCAGCACGGTCATGGACGCCGACCGGATCGTCGTCTTGGATGACGGCCGGATTTCCGCGATCGGCACGCATCGCGAGCTGCTGCAATCGTCGACCGTTTACCGCGAAATCGTGACGTCACAGCTGTCAGAGGAGGAAATCGCATGAGTGAACAACAAAGAGGCCCTGCCGGCGGAGGTCCGGGCGCTCCAGGCGGCGGTCCAGGACAGCGCCCAAGCGGTCCCGCGCCGGGCAACTTCGGGTTCGGCCCGGGCGGACGCGGCGGCCCGGGCGGCATGATGGGCATGCCGCCGCAGAAGGCGAAAGACTTCAAGGGCACGCTCCGCCGCCTGATGGGCTACCTTCGGCCATACCGGTTCGCGCTCTTAATCGTGCTGCTGACGGCAGTCCTCAGTACGGTATTCTCCATCCTCGGCCCGAAAATCATGGGCAAGGCAACCACGAAGCTGTTCGAAGGCCTCATGGGGAAGCTGAACGGGACGGCGGGAGCGGAGATCGATTTCGGCTACATTTGGCACATACTGGCCTTACTTGGCGTGCTCTACATTATCAGCGCCGTGTTCAGCTTCATTCAGCAGTACGTCATGGCAAGCGTGGCGCAGAAAACCGTCTACGGCCTGCGCAAGGACGTGAACGAGAAGCTCGAGCGACTGCCGCTCAAGTTCTACGATTCGCGTACGCACGGGGAAATTTTGAGCCGCGCCGTCAACGACGTCGACAACATCAGCGGCACGCTGCAGCAAAGCTTGACCCAGTTCATCACGGCCTTCGTCACGCTCATCGGCGTCATCGTCATGATGCTGACGATCAGCTGGATCATGACGCTCATCACGATCGTCACGCTGCCTCTCAGCTTCATCGCGATCAAGATGATCGCCAAGCGCTCGCAGCTGTATTTCAAAGGCCAGCAAAAGGCGCTCGGCGAGCTGAACGGCCACGTCGAAGAAATGTACACCGGCCATAATATCGTCAAAGCGTTCGGCCACGAGAAGAAATCCGTCGGCAAGTTCAACGAAGTGAACGAGCAGCTGTACGAATCCGGCTGGCGCGCCCAGTTCGTCTCGGGCATGATCATGCCGATTATGGGCTTCATCGGCAATATCGGCTACGTGCTCGTCAGCGTGGCCGGGGGCATTCTCGTGCTGCACGGCCGCATCAGCATCGGCGACGTACAGGCGTTCATCTCCTATTCGCGCCAATTCGCGATGCCGATCACGCAGACGGCTCAGATCGCCAATATCATTCAGTCGACGATCGCTTCGGCGGAACGGATCTTCGAGCTGCTGGACGAGGAAGAGGAAGTGCTGGAAGCGGCACATCCGGTCGCGATTACAACCGGCGGGAAAGGCGAAGCTGCCAAAGTGCGCGGCGACGTCAGCTTCAACCATGTGCAGTTCCGCTACAAGGAAGATACGCCTCTCATCGAGGATATGGACATTCATGTCCGCTCCGGCCAAATGATCGCCATCGTAGGCCCGACCGGCGCCGGCAAAACGACGTTGATCAATCTGCTCATGCGCTTCTACGAGCTGAACGGCGGCAGCATCACGATCGACGGCGCGGCGCTGACGGATCTGAAGCGCGGAGACCTGCGCAGCCTGTTCGGCATGGTGCTGCAGGACACCTGGCTGTTCAACGGCACGATCCGCGACAACATTGCCTACGGCCGGAACGGCGCGAGCGAAGAAGAGATCGTGGGAGCCGCCCGCGCGGCCTACGCCGACCACTTCATTCGCACGCTGCCCGAAGGCTACGACACGGTGCTGAACGAAGAGGCATCCAACATCTCGCAAGGGCAGAAGCAATTGCTGACCATCGCCCGCGCGATTCTGGCGGATCCGGCGATTCTCATCCTCGACGAGGCGACGAGCAGCGTCGATACGCGGACCGAGATTCACATCCAGCGCGCCATGAACGAGCTGATGGAAGGCCGCACGAGCTTCGTCATCGCGCATCGCCTCTCTACGATCCGCGACGCCGACCTTATTCTCGTCATGAACCACGGCACCGTCATCGAGCAGGGCACGCATGAAGAGCTGCTCGCCGCGGGCGGCTTCTACGCCGACCTGTACGAAAGCCAGTTCAGTCAGAAACGGGCGCAGGACGCGGGCTAGCAAACCCGAACGAAGGCCGGTCCCCGGTTAAGCCATGCTTAACGGGGATCGGCCTTTTTGCCGCATGTATAGACTAACCTGCGGCCGCTGGCAGGATCAGGAATAAAAGGATTGACAGTCCTGAAGACCTTCTCTTATACTTACTTTAGATAATAAAGTTTATTACTTTATGTAACTAAATAATTGGAGGTTTTTTCATGTCCACGTCCAAATGGCTTATCGACGCCACGCACAGCAGCGTAGATTTCACGATCAAACATATGATGATTGCGAAAGTCAAAGGCGCTTTCCACGAATTCAGCGCGGAAATCGAAGCGGATCCTAACGATCTGACGACGGCCAGCATCCAGTTCAACGTGGCGCTCGCAAGCATCGATACGCGCAACGCGGACCGTGACAATCACCTCCGTACGGGCGATTTCTTCGATATCGAGAAATACCCTTCGCTGACGTTCCAATCGACGTCCATCGTCAAGACCGACGACGGCGAATACGACGTGACCGGCAACGTGACCCTTCACGGCCTGACGCGTCCGGAAACGTTCCAAGTGACGTACGAAGGCAGCGGCAAAGATCCATGGGGCAACGAAAAAGCCGGCTTCAGCGCTAAAGGCGCCATCAAGCGGAGCGAATTCGGCCTGACCTACAATGCCGTCCTCGAAACAGGCGGCGTCCTGATCGGCGACGAAGTGAAATTCACGATCGAATTGGAAGCCGTGAAAGCCTAAACGTCGGCGTGAGTTTCATAGAATAGAGCGAAGGCCTTGCGGGTTTCAGCAACCGCAGGGCCTTTTTGCTGTTCTGTCTTTTCGTTCCAATGCGGTTATAATGGACGTAGCGTTAGAATTTCGCGAAAATACAGCCTGCCAGGCCGGCTGATCAGATAGGAGTCGTATATGGTTTATCGTAGCTTAGAAGAATGCGTTGAAGATCTGGAGAGGCACGGCCACCTGGTCCGCGTCCGCGAGGAAGTGGACCCCCACCTGGAAATGGCCGCGATCCATATGAAAGTGTTCGAGGCGGGCGGACCCGCCCTGCTGTTCGAGAACGTCAAAGGCTCGAAATTCCGGGCCGCATCCAATCTGTTCGGTACGGTAGAACGAAGCAAATTCATCTTCCGCGATACGTGGGAAGCCGTCCAGAACGTCATCGCCCTGCGCAACGATCCCATGCAGGCGCTCAAAAATCCGTTCAAGCACCTTGGCTCCGGAATGGCCGCCAAGAACGCCCTGCCAGCGAAGAAGTCGAGCGGGGCGCCTGTCGCGCTCCAGGAAATTCGAATCTCCGATCTGCCGCTGATCAAGCATTGGCAGGGAGATGGCGGCGCCTTCGTCACCCTGCCCCAAGTGTACTCCGAGGATCCGGACAAGCCCGGCATCATGAATTCCAATCTCGGCATGTACCGCATTCAGCTGAACGGCAATGCGTACGAGATGGACAAGGAGGTCGGCGTTCATTTCCAAATCCATCGCGGCATCGGCATCCATCAAGACAAAGCGAACCGGCGCGGCGAGCCGCTTAAGGTCAGCTGCTTCATCGGCGGTCCTCCGGCCCATACGCTGTCGGCCGTTATGCCGCTGCCGGAGGGCATGAGCGAGCTGACGTTCGCGGGTCTGCTGTCGGGACGCCGTTTCCGCTACAGCTATATCGACGGTTTCTGCGTCAGCAACGACGCGGATTTCGTCATCACGGGCGAGCTTCATCCCGGCGAGACGAAGCCCGAAGGACCGTTCGGCGATCACCTCGGCTATTACAGCTTGACGCACGAGTTCCCCGTCATGCGGGTGCACAAGGTATACGCGCGTCCCGGCGCCATCTTCCCGTTCACCGTCGTCGGCCGTCCGCCGCAGGAGGACACCGCATTCGGCGCGCTCATCCACGAGCTGACGGGCGATGCTATCAAACAGGAGATTCCGGGCGTCAAGGAAGTGCACGCGGTCGACGCCGCAGGCGTCCATCCCCTGCTCTTCGCGATCGGCAGCGAGCGCTATGCGCCGTATCAGCAGGTGAAGCAGCCTGCGGAGCTGCTCACCTTGGCGAATCGGATTCTCGGTACGGGACAGCTGAGCCTCGCCAAGTACCTGTTCATCGCGGCGGAGGACAAGCAGCCGCTCGACACGCACGACGTCGAAGGGTTCCTGACCCATATCCTGTCCCGCATCGATCTCGGGCGGGATCTGCATTTCCAGACGAACACGACGATCGACACGCTCGATTATTCCGGCACCGGCCTCAACACCGGCAGCAAAATCGTCTTCGCCGCGGTCGGCGAGCCCATCCGCGAGCTGTGCCGCGCAGTCCCGGAAGCGCTGCAAGGCCTGCCCGGCATCGAGCATGCCAGTCTGGTCATGCCGGGCATCGTCGCGCTGCAAGCCGGCGCGTTCGAGAGCTACGAGGCGGCGCAGCGCGAGCTGGATATGCTGTGCGAGGCGATTCGCGCGAAGGGTCCACTGGAGGACTGTCCGATGATCGTATTGTGCGACGACAGCCGTTTCTTAAGCGAGACGCTGAACAACTTCCTGTGGGCGACCTTCACGCGGAGCAATCCGTCGCATGATATCCACGGCGTGAACAGCCGCTACGACTTCAAGCACTGGGGCTGCGACAACGTCATCATCGACGCCCGCGTCAAGCCGCATCAGGCGCCGCCGCTAATCCCGGATCCCGAAGTCGAGCAGCGCATCCAGCGGCTGTTCGCCCCGGGCGGAAGCCTGAGCGGCGTACGACTGGGGTAAGACTGTACGCGGGCGCCGTGTCGGTCGACGGCAGCGGTACTCAGGATGCGATTGCGCAAGACGGCAGACATCCGATCACGCTAGAAAGAATTACGAGCGGCCAAGTGAGGTTGACTAAATGTCAGCACTCGCCTGGCCGCTCTTCTTCGTTCTGCCGTTCCCGGACTTAGACTACCGAGGGCACTCTCCATAAGCACGGCTTTAGCCTGCAGGCATGTTGGACGCCCGCCGCCCATAAAATGAGTAAGATCGATTTATGCGCCTGCCGCTCCGCGCGGCCGCGCGCGAACGGCGGGTGAGGCATGACGGACACGGTGATCGTATTTCCCCACTGCGCGTGGGAAATGTTTCCTTACGGGAGTTTCATCGAGAGACTCGGGCGGGGCCGCTCCGTCCGCTTCGTTGCGAGCACGGAAGCCATGGCAGGCGCGCCGCCGATTTACGGGACGATAACGCTCGAGGCGCTGGACGGTTTACCCTGGGACCGGACAGTCGTCGTCGCGACGCATCCCTCCTGGGTGTATGAGATCGCCGGAAGAAGCCCGGCCGCCCTCTTAGTCTTCCTCCCGAGCGAGCTCGAACAGGGCGAAGCGGATTATCTGCTCTGCCGGGACGCGCTCTGCGCGGCGGCGACGATCGTGGTCGCAGGGACGGAAACCTTTTATTTCGAGCAATGGTTCCGACGCGGCCGCGTCTTCCTGCAGGATGGTCTAGACACGGCATCCGACCTGCTCGCCGATGCGGCGGCAAGCGACGCCGCAGCGGGGAAGTCCGTCGATGCGCTCGCGAAGCTGCAGCTGCAGCGCCGGGCGGATTTCCGCGCTGAACAGCTGCGCGGTCTGCGTCCTTCCGCGATGCAGTTCTTCTTTCAAGCGGTCTATCACTACCTGCTCGCGCAAGGGGAAGAGGCCGAACGATGGGCGCTTGACGCCTTCCACTTGGCTATCCTGACCGCCGAGGAAGGAGCCGTGCAGACTTACTTTCGTTTCCTGTCCGTCATTCGGCTGCTGCAGGGACGCGCGGACGATGCCTTCGCGACATACGGGATCTGCGCGGCAAGCGATGAGGAACGGGAGGTTTACGGCGAGATGCTCGCGCTGCATGCCTCCGGCGAAGCAGCGCTGGCCGCGGCATTGCTTTACCGAATGAACGATGATTTCCGGCAGGCAACGGAATTGCTGTACGCCGCGCGAGCGCAGCTTCCAACTGGACCGCTCCGGGAGCGTGCCGTCTCTCTCCTCCTGGAAGCGCATGAGCGCAGCAGTCGGCCGGGAGCGGCGCTCGCGCTGCTGCCTCCCCCGCGCACCGTGAAGGAACGGCTGCGGCGCAATCTGCTGGAGGGACGCGCTTACGCGCTCGAAGGAAGACGGCATGAGGCCGTCTGCGCTTTGCTTGAAGCCGCAATGACCGGCTTGGAGCCGCTGCACGCGATCGCCGACATCGCGGCCGCGCATGCGAAAGCCAAGAAGCTGGCAGAGGGGGAATACACGTGAGCGGAGTACCGCTGCTGCGCAAGTCCAGCGGCAATAAGCTGACGGCCATGCTGCAGGTCCGCAATGAAGCCGGCCGCTACCTGGAGGCGGCGCTGGCGGACTTGTCCGGCTTCGTTGACGAAATCGTCATCGTGGACGACGCCAGCGAGGACGAGACGCCGGACATCTGCCGCTCGTTTCCGAAGGTGGTTCGGCTCGTGCAGCTGCCGGAGCCCTTGTTCGGCCAGGAAGGCCGGCTGCGGCAGCTGCTCTGGCAGGCAGCCGTCCAGACGGAGCCGGACTGGCTGCTGTCGATCGACGCGGACGAGTTTTTCGAACGCAAAGCCAAATCGCACATCCGCTCGCTGATCGACCAAGACCGCTACGACTGGGTGTCTTTTCGCATGTACGACTTCTGGGGTTCGCTCGCGTACTACCGCGAGGATGAGCTGTGGCAGCTGCATAAACGGCACACCATGATGCTCGTCCGCTACCTGCCGCTCTACTCGTACATCTATCCGGACTGGAACCATCATGTGCCGAGACTGCCGCTGACCTGCTCCGCCCTGCCCGGCTTTCAATCGGAGCTGCGCGTGAAGCATTACGGCTGGGCCGGCGACGAAGCCGCAAGACGCGCCAAATACGAGCGCTACATGGCCATCGATCCGGAGGGGAAATGGGGCAGCCTGGCCCACTACGCGTCTATTCTAGACCCCGGCCCGAGGCTCATCCGCTGGCAGGAGGAGGCGGGGCCGACGTGAGAACGGTGACGATTTTGACCCACAGCTATTTGAACGCCTATTCGGAAGGCGAAGGGTTCATCCGGCCGTTCGGCGGCGGACTGGAGCGTTACATGCATGATCTCTGCGCCGTTGTGCACGCCAAAGGCTGGCAGCCCGTCGTCCATCAGCTCTCCTACTACCGGAGCTTCGACACGGTGTATAAAGGCACGCGCGTGCGCGGCTATCCCTACGAGCTGAACGACATCGCGGGCGCCTTCGAGCGCATGGCGGCGGACGCCGAAGGACTGATCGTATACGCCAGCTGCATCTGGCATCCGATCGCCTACAAGCCCGGCAGCATCGGCATCTGCCACGGCATTAACTGGGATTGGCCGGAATTCGGCGACAAGGTCAAAAGCGGCGTTGCCTACATGATCCAGCTCGCCGTGGACGGACTTGACCGGCTCGTGTCGGTGGATTCGCATTTTCAGACGTACTGCCGCTCGGTCTGTACGTTCGACGACCCGGAGAAGCTCGTGCTGCTGCCGAATGCGGTAGATACGGATTGGTTTACCGGGGAGGACGTTGAAGCCGGCGACGGGGATGCGGAAGGCGCGCAGGAGAAAGCAGTGATCGGAATCGTTGGCACGGAAGCGGCTCTCGGGGCAGGAGGATCGGCCGCGTCGGCGGAGTCGCCGGAGAACGGCGAATTACGGCTGCTGTTCCCCAGACGGCTCAGCTACGAGCGAGGCATCGTGCCGATGATGCTGCTCGCGGATCGGCTGCTGGCGGCGTTTCCGTCGCTCATCGTGGAGTTCGCGGGCGAGCTTGTGGAGCAGACGCCGGTTGCGGTCGCTTTTCGCCTATGGCTGTCCACGCACGGCGAGCAAGCGCGTATCCGGCATCGCACGTATACGTTCCAAACCGTGCGCGACGCATATCGCGCGGCCGACGTCGTCGTCATCCCCACGGTCTATTCGGAAGGGACCTCGCTCTCCTGCCTGGAAGCGATGAGCTGCGGCAAAGCGGTCGTCGCCACGAACGTCGGCGGCTTGAACGATCTCATCACGGACGGCTTCAACGGCAGGCTTGTCGCGCCTACCGTGGACGCGCTCCATGGAGCTGTGAAAGAGCTGCTTCAGGATGCCGCTCTTCGCAAGCAATACGGCGCAGATGCCGGCAGAACGGCGGCCGCCTTCGATCTCAAGCGGTGGAACCAGCGCTGGGCGGAGCTGCTGGAAGCACAGTTTGCGCGCAACGGATTATGACCGAGGCGCACACGTAGACGGATGCCTATAAAATAACAGCGGATATCCTGGACGGTAAAATCCTGTCCCGGGTATCCGCTATTTTATGGTTATCGTTCCTTCAGCATTCCTGTGAAACGAATAGTTGGCGTTGGAATAAAAAAGAGCGCCGCTGCGTTATCCATCGGCCGCTTCCCGTTCTTGCACTTTCAGATCGTCCGCTTTGCGCTGCAAACTCTGCTTGTTGGCATAGAAATTAATAATGTCGTCAATGGTCGAAAACGTAACGTTGGTATTCGAATCATGGGGTGTAATGGTAATAAAAAACCGCCTTCCAGATGTGGTTTCATCTTATTTTTTTATTGCAGTTGGTGGCATGGGGATTCGTTTTGCTTTTTGCAAGGCTTGAGTTACAGCTTAATTTAAAGCTTATTTAGAGCTTATTTAGAGCTTAATTTAAAGCTTAATTTAAAGCTTATTTAAGAGCTTCAGAGAGCTCAACCCAGACTTAATTTAAAGCATTTTTCAGCGTGACGCCTGCCGTAAATACCGGAACTTTACCTGCTGGCAGCTCCACTTCTTCGCCCGTTTTGCGGCTTCTGCCCATACGCGCTTCGCGTCTGCGGACATCAAACTTGCCAAAGCCGACGAGTTGAACTTCTTCGCCTTGCTTTAAGGCTTCGAAAATAGCGTCCAGTACGGACGTTACCGCCTTCTCGGCGTTCTTTTTTGAAAATCCACTCGACTTCGCAACATCGACGATCAGTTGTTCTTTATTCATTTATCATACCTCGCTTATCGGATTAATATGACGAACTTGAAGCCTTCGATCGCGGTTGAGGGGAGAAAAAAGCTGCCCCAACGTAAGTCAGGGCAGCTTGGTGGATTAATAAACTTTCGAAACGTTCTCGGCTTGCGGGCCGCGTTGGCCTTGCGTGACATTGAATTGTACGCGTTGACCTTCGTCCAACGACTTGTAGCCTTCGCCTTCGATCGCGCTGAAATGCACGAATACGTCGTTTCCGCCTTCGACTTCGATGAAGCCGAAACCTTTTTCAGCATTGAACCATTTAACTGTACCTGTTTGCATTGAAATTCCTCCAAAAAATAGATTTACTTCATTGATCATTCCCAAAAAAAAAATTCACATACTGAAAACAGTTTCATCATAGAAATGAGACCATTTTCAATATGTGAATTGGCTTCGATTTGAACAATACGTTAATCATAGCACACTTTTTAATAAAAAGTAGTACGCAGGCGAAATATATTTAATAATTGTAATCGGCAAAGTCGGATTATAGCTGCCGAAAGCCGCGCCAGGACTGGGAAAATCGAGGTTTCGGACTGGGGAAAATTGGTGGGCTGGGGCAAGGGAAAAGCAGACCTTTGGACATTTTGATGCTGACTGGAGCATGACAAGGACAGAAAATCTCTGGTTAGTTCAGTGCTGACGGGAACTCGATGTGGAAAGGCAGAACTTTGGACGGTTCAGTGCTGGCGGGACGCCAACATAGAAAAATAGCAGGCCCAATGGCCTATTCAATGCTATCGCGACCTCGGCAGGAAAAAGCTGTTCTTTGGCCGATTCGATGCTGCCCTGCCCATAGGACTTGCTCGAATAGTCCAGCAGGATATCTCCTGTCGGCCGACTTCACTGCGGTTTATCCCGGCGGCAGCACAGCCGTGCCGAGGATGAGCGGCAGAGCCGCTTCGCTGTAAAGCGCGGGCAGGTTCGCGCCCGCGCCGGGGCCGCCCGCGGCGCGCGCGATTGCCGCGCCGGCGGCGGCCAGACCCGCGGAGGCGGCGCGCCGCTGCCATGGGCGCGCGCCCTCCGCGCGTGCGGCGGCGAGGTCCTCCGCCGCCGCGCGCCAATCGCCGCCGGCGGCCGCAGCCCAGCCGGCCGCCAGGCGGTGCGGCGCAGCCGCGGCCGGGGGCAGGCCGGCCCCGGCCGCGGCAAGCGCGGCGCGCAGCGCCGGCCGCTGCGCAGGCGGCGCGTCCTGCAGCAGCGCCGCGAGCAGCAGCGGCGGCACGGCGCGGAGGATCGTCCGCGCCGGAGCCGCGGGGGCCGCGGCTGCATGGAGGCGCAGCCATGCGGGAACGGCCCCGAGGCGGAGCAGCGCCCGGGCGATGGCGCTGCCTGACGCGTCCTGCGGCATCGCGCGCTCCGCGCCCGCGCAGGCCGCGAGCGCCGCTCGGGCGGCGGCTTCATAAGCGGCGCCAAGCTGCCGCTCCAGCGCTAGCCGCGCACGTTCGTTATCGCCTTCGGCCATTGCTAGGGCAAACCCATACAACGCCAGCCGCTCCGCATCGGGATCTCCCGCGACGTACGCGGCTTCCCAAACCTGCCGCCCGTGCTCCGCTTCTCCCCGCTGGACCAGCCATAGGCCCTCGGCCAGCGCGCCGGGCGAAGTGTCGCAAGGCTGACCATCTGAGCCGCCATGGGCGCTCGACCACATCGCCGCCGCTTCCTCTGGCAGTCGCAGGTCGACCAGCCATTCCACGAGACTATCCCTCATCCAAGTCAGCCGGTTGTTCATTTCTTTATTTTTGCCGACCTCAGTCCCGATCTCAGTACTGAGCTTAGTTTCCAGACCGGTCCCAACACCTGCCCCCTCACCCGCTCCGGCGCGAGTCCCGCAATGCCAGATCCCGGCACGATCCGCAGCTTCCAACCACAGTGGCCGCAGTGAAGCGTCCAGTCGGCCAAGCAGCAACAACCGCTGCCAAGCCGGCGCATAATCCGGCCGCAGCGCAATGGCTGATACATAGGCCTCGGCAGCTTCGCGGAATTGATACAGCCGCTCCAGCGCAGTCCCTGCCAAGCCGAGAGCGCGATACGTCCCTGCCCCCGCCGCCGTGGAATACCAAACCGGCGCCGGTCCCGCTCGCAGCGCATCATCGATGCAGTGCAACGCCGACACCGGCTCGTCAAGCGCAAGAAGCACCTCGCACCGCGCTTCATGCGCGTCCGCAAAGTCCGCATACCGCTTCGCACATACAGCCGCATAACGCGCGGCATCCCCCAAACGCCCGACGGCGCGGCACGCGTGGACGACCTTCAGCAGGAGATCCGATCCGTAGCCGGGATCCCGCTCCAGCTCGGCAAGCGGCTCCAGCCAAACAAGCGCCGCGCCGTAATCGCCGCACGCGAACAGTTCCGCTCCCGCAGCGTACCTCAGTGCCGGATCCTCCGGAGCTACGACAAGCGCCCGCTCGAGCAGCCGCCTGTTGCGCACGAACTTGTCCCGCTCCGCGATGATGTCGTCGCGGTACCCTTCATGCCGGATTTCCAGCCCCGCCGCATAGCCGACTGCCTCATCCCCGTATGCATCGCAAATCGCGGAGGCCGCCTCCTCGTGCACCAGACCGCGGAAACGAATCCGCTCGTCTCGGCGGAACAGGCGGCAGACGGCATCCGTTACCGTATCTGCATGCACGCCGCTTCCGACCCGACTGTTCACCTGGACAAAATACCCCTGTATGGTCGCATCCTCAAGCAGCCCCCGCCACGCGGCAGCATTCGTTACCGTCAGCTGTTCGTCGGCATCCAGCACGAGAATCCACGACTGCGAAGCGGCGGCCAGCGACAGATTCCGGGCCGCGGCAAAATCATCCTCCCACACCTCATGAATCACCCTCGCCCCGCAAGCCTCCGCGATCGCTGCCGTCTCGTCGGTCGAACCCGTGTCGACAACGATCATCTCTGTCACGAAAGCAGCCGCCGAACGCAGGCAATCAGCCAAGAAACGGCTTTCGTTCCGCACGATCATGCAGAGCGACACCGGAAGCGGCCCGCCGCCGAAGCCGCCACCGACTTCGGATCCGTCCACCTCATCCTTGCCAGTGAAAATCACGGCGCTCACCCCCTGCCGGGCAATGCCAGCCGAATACTCTGCACCGCCTGCGCATGTCCCGCCGATTGCTGCGCGTCTGCCAAATGCCGGTCTGCCAGCGCGCACACCGCCCTCACGCCAGCGCGGACGCCCTCGCGCACAGCAGCCGTGTCGGCCGCAGCTTCTCCGCTGTCGGCAGGTTTGCCGCTCAGCAGCATGCCGACAGCGCTCCGGATGCGCTGCCTGAACTCCGGCCCGCCTTCGCCGCCGGCCAGCAGGAGCGGCAGCCACTCGCGCACAGCGGACGGGACGGTCTCCTCCGACGCTGTTCTTGCTTCTGTCTCTGACTTTGTCTCTGTCTCTGTCTCTGTCTCTGTCTCTGTCTCTGTCTTTGTCTTTGCCTCGGTCTCTGACTTTGCCTCGGTCTCTACTACTGTCCCCGATTCTATTTCTATCTCTGAATCGTTCACTCTCTCATTCGCTGTCTCTGAATCTATCACTCTCTTAGTCTCTATCTCTGTCTCTATCTCGTTCTCTATCTCACTCTCGTCCCCATCAACGATATCTATCTCTTTCCCCAACCTTATATCTCTATCTATCTTCGCCGCCGACTCTACTTCAATCTCTACCCCTCCAACCGCTAACAGCCACGCCTCGGTCTGCCGCCATGCCGCAAGCCGGCTTTCCGCAGCACTGGCTGCCTCGGCCGCCGTAGACGCATGATCAGCCCTGCTCTGCTCCGCGCTTACGCTCGCCCTCCCGACAGCCGCGTCATCTCCGGCAGATCGGCTCTTGTTCATCTCCCCAGCCAGTCGCGCATGCACGCCCGCCAAGTCCAGCCAAGGCTGCAAAACTGCAGGTTCCCCGGCTCCCGCTCGCTCCGCCCATTTTCCCAACCATAATTTCAACGCTTCATGACAGCCGCAGTCGAGCATGATACCCGCCAGCTTGTCGATCGCCTGAGGCGACTCCAGCGTAAACCGCGTTTCAATGAATTCCGCCAGCCGTCCCGGCGCCGACGAGACCTTCATCATGCGGCATAGCCGGTACAGAGGCGCAAGCAGGCTGCTTTTATGCCGCACGGCTTCCGTGTACCAATGCGCGGCCGTCTCTGGATCCAGCTCGGCCTCGTGCATCGTGCCGAGCCAGTAGGCCGATTGGTAGGTGCCCATGCCATCCTCCGTATGATAGAGCGCGGGTGCCTTGCCGATCGCGAGCGCGGCGGCGAATGCCCCGGCTGCCTGCCGTCTTCGGCCGAGCGCGGCCAGACTCACGCCCCTGGCATGCTGCAAATCCGGATATTCCGCGTACCACGTCAGCCCTTCCTCCGCGCTGCGAAGCGCTTCTTCCCAGCGGCGAAGCACCTGCAGGCAGCTCGTTTCATGCTTCACCAGCAAATGGGCGTAGCTGACCGATGCGTAATCGATCCCGTCCCGCGCCTGGCGGAACGCTATCAGCGCTTCCTCCACCTCTCCCGCGCGAAAATACTCCACCCCGAGGTTATACCAGTTGAACCGATTGTCCGGCTCTTCTTGTATCGCTTGCTCGAGCAACGTTCGGTTGCGGTTTACTTTGTCCTTAGCCGCCACGACCTCGCGACGGTAGCCGTAATGGTGGATAATCACGTCGCTGAGATGAAACCGCGCCTGCGGCGTATGCCGAAGGATCGGCGCCGCAATCTGCTCATGAATTCGGCCCTCGAAGCGGTTTCTCCGGTCATTCCTGAACATCCGCAGCACCGGATTGATCGTCGCCCCGTCGCTGCCGTCACCGGAATAATTCCATACGTTCAGAAAATACCCCGTAATCTCCCGGTGCTGCGCCAGCGTCCGCAGCTGCTCCCGCGTGCCGGCATCCAGCTCCTCGTCGGCATCGAGGAACAGAATCCACTCGCCTTCCGCGTGGACCAGTCCTTTATTGCGGGCGCCGGCAAAATCCCCCGTCCATTCGCTGCGTACGACTGTCGCGCCGAATTTGCGGGCCGTGTCTACCGTGCCGTCCGTAGAGCCGGTATCCACGACGATGATTTGATCCACGACGCCTCGGACGCTTTGGAGACAGCGCGGCAGATCGCGCTCTTCGTTCTTGACGATCATGCAGAGCGTAATGAGCTTCGTCTTATTCGCCAACGTTCATGCGCCTCCTTTGCGCGGCGGTCCACGGCGTCCGCCAGCCCGTCGCTTCCGTCTGCATGATCGCAAGCTGCAGCTGTTCAAGATCCGCGAGCGGCCATCCGCCGCCGTAAGATGCCGATGCGCTCCCCGCCCATGGCAGCAGCGCCTCCCGCGCAAGCGCCAGCGAGCAAAAGGCAGCCCCCAGCCGAGCGCGCGTCCGCGCCTCTGCGTCCGAGGCCGCTTCCTCGAACATCGTGAGCGCCTCGCTGTACAGCCCCTTCAGCATCAGGAGCTCTCCGAAAGCGAAGCTCTCCTCCGCCTGCAGCGGCCGCTTCTCCATCGCCCGAAGCAGGCGCCCCGCTGCCGCTTGCGCATAGCCGTTGGCATACAGCAGCGCCGCGTGCCGATCCTCGAGCACCGGAGCTGCCTGTGCTAGCCTGCCCGCAAGCCGTATCAAGCCAAGCTCAAGCGCGCGCTTAGACAGAAGCTCCAGGAAAGATACCCAGCCCGGCAGCGCCGTATTCACGCCTTCCGTGCGTACCGAGCGCATAGCCGCGAAAGGAGCTGCGTAGCGTTCCACCGCAGCGAACAGCTGCATCAGCTCCCTGTTCTCGGCGGCCAGCACCTCGCGAAACGCGCCGCCGAGCGGCTGACCGGATTCCCAGCCATACAAGGCGGCATCCAAGCAAAACCCGGCTGCCGCCTGCCGATCCAAATCCACGGGTGCAAGCCTTACCGCAGCCTCCCCAGGCCGCCCTGACGCCCCACGCTGCCCGGCCGCATCCACAGCCGCGGCGCCTACACCCCGCACCCCGAGCGCGGCCAACAGCAGCGCCCGGGCAGCGCCCGCTTCCCCCGCGCCGGCGAGGCAGGCCGCATAGGCGCGGGTATCTTCCGGCGCGAGCGGTCCGGCCTCGCGCCACAATGGCAGCGCGGCGGCATACGCCCCGATGCCGCCGAGCACCCGGGCCAGCAGCGCCGCATCGCCCGGCGCCGCTTCGCCCAGGCCCGAAGCCAGCGCAGCCGCTATGGCTTCGTCGCGCTCGCCCGCGGCCAGCAGCTGCTCCGCCCAGCCAGCCAGGGCTGGCCCGTAGCGCGGCGATTCCAGAGCCGCCGCCGCGTACAAGCGCAGCGCATGCTCGCCGCGGCCAAGCGCGGCCTCCGCCGCCGCGAGCCCGCAGCGGGCGCGATAGGTTCCCGCGCCCGCCTCCCGAACGTTGCCGCTTGCGGCTTCGCCCGCCGCAAGCGCCGCCTCATAGGCGCCTCGCGCATCCAGCACGCGGCGCTGAGCCATCAGACTATCGCCGTATACGAGCTGGATGTCGGGATAATCGACGTAGCGATCCACCTCGCGATACAGCAGTGCCGAAGCTGCGTCGGCATCGCCCAGCGCCAGCAGCGCTTTTGCCCGATCGCGAAGAAGCATCGCAAGGTACGGCGCATTCGGAGGCGCAAACAAAGAAGCCAAAGCAAATGCCGAGGCGGCATCCTTTGGCTTGTTCAACTGGCAGAGCGTCACGCCCTTATTGTACAAGTGAAACGGGTGGTCAGGCTCCTGGTGCAGCGCTTTGCCGATCAAGCGAAGATTGCGCTCGGCTTTCGCTTTGCGCAGCATGACCTCCGGCAAGTAGCCGTCATGCAGCAGACGAAGCCCGCTGGACGGGCCATCTGCCGTAACTTGCAGCTCGCCTGGGCGGACGAGCTGCTCGTGAATGAGTCCGGCGTACCGCAGACCGCAATCCGCCCGGAAGAGACGCACCGCGTCATGTCCCATGATTTCGCCTTCCTGACGTCCATAGCGGTTCTCGATGCTGACCGAGAATGCATCTCCCTCTGCTCCGCGCAGAAGGCTTCGAAGGCCGGGCCGGTCAACGCCGGCGTCCAGCCATTCGTCCGCATCCAGCACCAGCACCCAGATCGTTCGCGCTGCTTCCAACCCTGCATTACGTGCCGCGGCAAAATCATCCTCCCACGCCGCTCGGACAACCCTGGCTCCAAAAGCTGCTGCAATGTCGACGGTCCTATCGGTAGAGCCGGTGTCCGTCACGACGATTTCATCCGCGAGCCCTTGTACGCTGCGCAGGCAGCGGCCAAGAACATCTTCTTCGTTGCATGCCAGGATATGAATGCCGAGCAGCATGGAATCACGCTCCCATATTAAGTGCCTTGCGCGTTGAAGTAGACGTCGATGGTTGTCGAGCTTCCCGTAGCAGACGAGCGGTAAGCCAGCCGGGTATATTTCAGGAACCGCTGCGGTACGAGCACGTCTACGCTGCCGGCGGAGATGCCTGTCGACGTATCGACGTCGGCGTACCAGTTCGTGCCGTCCGCGCTGATTTCCACCCGGGCGTCCGCTTTATTCGTGCCTGGACCCCGGTTATAGACGAAGAAGGAATACGTACCGAGCACGCTCGTCGTGACCGGGTTGAGTGCCGTGAACGCATTAGCCGTTGCAAGCGCCGTGTTCGCTTGCTCGACGAAGCTCTTTTGCGAAATCGAAGTCACGCTGCTCAGCGTACCTCCCGTAATTGTGGCACCCATTACGCTGGTAATGGTACCGTTTAACAGGTTCGTCAGCGTTCCTGCCGTAATTGTGGCTCCCAAGACGCTGGTCAAGGTACCGTTTAATAGGTTCGTCAACGTTCCCGCTGTGATCGTCGCGCCAAGCACACTCGTCAACGTACCGTTCAACAGGTTTGTCAGCGTTCCTGCCGTAATCGTCGCGCCAAGCACGCTCGTGATCGTACCGTTTAACAGATTCGTCAGCGTTCCCGCTGTAATCGTTGCGCCAAGCACGCTGGTCAACGTGCCGTCGAGCAGATTGGTTACCGTTCCAACGGTTACTGTACCACCCGAAATCGCGACTGTACCGGCTGTGATCGTCGCTCCCATCACGCTTGTGATCGTACCGTTCAACAGGTTCGTTAATGTTCCTGCTGTAATGGTTGCTCCAAGTACACTCGTCAACGTTCCGGCCGTGATCGTTGCGCCAAGCACGCTGGTTAACGTGCCGTCGAGCAGATTGGTTACCGTTCCAACGGTTACTGTACCACCCGAAATCGCGACTGTACCGGCTGTGATCGTCGCTCCCATCACGCTTGTGATCGTACCGTTC
>NZ_JBWDNI010000012.1:0-157967 GCF_056269105.1 Paenibacillus sp. J31P316
GTTCATCGCCGAAAATGTGCGGTAAGTTCAGGCCTCTATTTATGGTTAGCGTTGGTCTTATAGGTCGGAACGAACGGCTGTGAAGCCTAACAAAAAAGGCTCCAAGATGGGCGGCATGATGTAAGAAGGGGGCGCAACCCGTTTTACATCAGTTAAATCCGATGGCTTACGCTTGGAGATTTAACAGTTGTTTAACGGATTTCGAACCGGAGGCACCTTTCAGGATCGCACTTGATCCCGAGGGGTGCTTCTTTTTTGCGTTCTTTCATAACGTGCGGGCGAGCAGGACAATTCTACATACTCGGCATTGGCCCATTTCTGATAATTGCCCATGCACGATAGACCAAACGACATATACTGACACGTACCTAAAAAAAGGAGCTGACTACATTGGGATATGGAAATAATAACGTTGGTGGCGTAGGTATTGGTGGCCCAGGTTACGGCGGCCCGGGTTATGGTGGCCCAGGTTGCGGTGGCGTTGTCGCTGGTTACGGTGCGGGCGGGATATTGGTATTGTTCATTTTGTTGGTCATCATTTTGCGAGGATGTTTCTAACCGTCTAGACACCGTTGAAGATCCGTAACAACCTCCTGAATTCAATAGCATGATAAACGATGACCGCCTGCAAAGCGGACCGCGGGCTCCCTAGTAGAGTCAATAGGATCCCAACGAATTGATAAGCACTCCTTAGGGGGTGCTTAACGATTCGGTAGCAATTTATACGGCAAGAAGCGTAAATATAGCGGCGCGAAATAGACAACCAAGAGGGGGAATAAGCGTATCTTATCACTCGATCATCCCCGTTTATAAATACTAATTGACAATGATTATCACTATCGATTACAATCAATTCCATGATAATGATAATCGTTATCAATATAATAGAGGGAGTGGTAGTGTGTTTTCCAAAGGATTTATTCGTACTTTATTAGCAGCAGCTTTGGTGCTGTCCCCTGTCGCCTCGACAGGCTCGATTCAAACCGCGGAGGCAGCAAGCGCGGCTGTGAAAGTAACGCTGGACGGCAAATCCGTCGCGTTGGAATCGGCTCCGAAAATCACCAATGGAAGAACACTCGTGCCTTACAGCAGCTTGGTTACAGCCCTTGGCGGCAAGGCATCCTGGGATGCGAAGAACAAGGTCGTCTCGGCCGTGCAAGGAAGCACAACGGTGAAGCTGACCGTCGGATCCACGTCTGCATACATAAACGGAACGTATCACGCGCTTGAAGCTGCGCCGCAGCTCATTAACGGCAAAACCTTCGTACCGCTTCGCTTGATCTCGGAGGCCTTCGGCAAATGGGTTACTTACAGCAAAGCAGCAAGCACCGTGTCCATCAACAGCACGCTGACGGTAACGACAAGCACGGGTCCGTTCACGCTCAAGAAGAAGCCGAGCCGGATCGTAACGCTGTCCTCCTCGGATACGGAAATCATCTATGCGCTGGGCGGCACGGTCGTCGGACGTCCGACAGCTCTCGGGCCGGTCATTCCGTCCGCGGCCGCATCGGCTCCTGAAGTCGGCAGCACGCACGGCATCGAGTTCGAGCAGCTGGCAGCCGTCAAGCCGGATCTCGTTATTGCGAGCCCTGCACTGAAGTCTCAGCAAGGAACGATCGAGAAGCTGGGTGCACAGGTAATGTTTAACTCCCATAACACGGTTCCGGAAATCCAAGCTTCGATCAAGCTCTACGGTCGTATTCTTGGTCAAGAAGCGAAGGCCGAATCGATCGTAAACGGCATGAACAGTCAAATCGCGCAGCTTCCTAAATTGGCATCGAAGCCGAAAACGCTGATTGTCTACGGCGCGCCCGGCAGCTTCGTAATTGCCCTGCCGACAAGCTATCCGGGTAACTTCCTGACGCTTGCCGGCGGTCAAAATGCCGCCGACAAATTCCCGGGCATGAGCACGATGCCGCAATATGCGGAAATCAGCCTGGAGCGGATCGTTGCCGCCAACCCGGAGCTCATCTTGTTCATCGCGCACGGCGATGCCGACGAAGTGAAAGCAAGCTTCAAGAAGGAGTTTGAAACGAATCCGGCTTGGAAGAGCCTGCCGGCCGTGAAGAACGACAACTTCGAAGTGCTGCCATCGGATTTGTTTGCCGCTAACCCGGGCATTAGAGCGCCTCAAGCGATCGCGGCGATGAACAAGCTGCTGCAGCAGGTGGATTAGTCCATGGCCGCAACAACAGCCTCAACCTCCGCGCCGCGAGAACAGCAGGCTGTTCTCGCGAAGGGGGTTCGGAATTTAAGCGCTGTCCTGGTAAGTCTTCTCCTTCTGGTTACTGCATCGTTATATGGTTTTATGTCAGGTGCGATCTCCATTCCGATGCATGACGTATGGACGTCGTTGTTCCACGCCTCCGATTCGGAAGCGAGGCAAATCGTATGGAATTTGAGGCTGCCGCGCGTATTGACCGGCATGCTCGCCGGCATGTGCCTGGCGATATCGGGTGCTTTCCTCCAAGGCGTGTTCCGCAATCCGTTGGCGGACCCCGGTATAATCGGCGTATCCTCCGGCGGAGGGCTGGCGGCGGTAACCATCATGATTTTGTTTCCCGAACATATTGCCTTCCTGCCTATCGCTGCATTCCTTGGCGCATTGGGCGCTGCCGTTGTCGTGTATGCATTGTCCTGGAAAGGAGGAGCTTCCCCGGTTCGGCTTATCCTAGCCGGGGTGGCTGTCAATTCGCTGCTCGGCGCAGCGATGACGGCGCTTATGATTCTGAACAGCGAGAAGGTTCAGTCCGTGCTGCCATGGATGTCGGGAAGCCTTAACGGAAGAAGCTGGCCGCATTTTGACACGCTGCTTCCTTACACGCTGGTCGGTATTGTCGCTTCCTTCTTCTTGATGAAGACCGCGAACCTGCTCGTACTCGGGGACGATGCCGCTAAGCTTCTTGGCAGCCGGGTGGAGCTGGGCAGACTGCTGATCATCCTGCTCTCGACGTTTCTGGCCGGAGCGGCAATCAGCATCGTCGGGATGGTTGGTTTCGTAGGTCTTGTCGTGCCGCACATGGTAAGGCTGCTGATTGGAAATGACTATCGGATCTTCCTGCCGGTTTCCGCGATCGGGGGAGGCACGCTCGTCATTGCAGCGGACACGGCTGCGCGCAGCTGGTTCGATCCGATCGAATTCCCGGTGGGTATCCTGCTTGCCCTGCTTGGCGCACCTTTCTTCCTCTACTTGCTTCGGAAAGGGGTCAAACGATGAGCGCAGCTCTGACGGCTGTCCAATTGAAATACGGCTACGAGCGTTCGGCGGCAATTGTGAAGGACTTCGATCTTAGCGTCAAGACGGGGGAATGGCTTGGCATCGTAGGACCGAACGGGTCGGGTAAATCCACCGTACTGCGCATGCTGGCAAGATTGGCCTCGCCGCAGCATGGCAGCATTGAAATTGAAGGCCGAAGCTTAGCCGACATGAGTACCAAATCAGCGGCCCAGGTGATGACGATGCTGGCGCAGCATCAGGATAACGGTCTCGACATCTCCGTCCGCGATCTCGTGCGAAGAGGACGGAATCCTCACCTGAAATGGTACGAGGAATGCCGCGGCAAGCATGAGGACGTGGTCGATTGGGCGCTTCGGGCGACGCATATGGAGCAGCTTCAGCACCGCTCGTTGCTTGCGCTGTCGGGTGGCGAGCGTCAACGGGCATGGCTGGCGATGTGCATGGCGCAATCCCCGCGCATCCTGCTGCTGGATGAACCGACGACATACCTGGATATTGCGCATCAGCTGGAGCTGATGGAGCTCATTCGCGGCTTGAATCGGGATCAGGGCATCACCGTTATCATGGTCTTGCATGATTTGAATCAAGCGGCACGCTATTGCGACCGTATCGTGGCCATGAAACAAGGAGAGGTCGTACGGAGCGGTAAGCCGGTTGACTTGTTTGAGGCAAATTTCTTCCGAGAGGTATTCGGCATCGAAGCGAAGATTCATCTGGATAACGGCATTCCGGTATATTTGCCGCACGGTGTCGTCAATCGCCAGCATAATGGATGAGCCAAATCTAAACGGAATGAGTGATGAGGGTAATGGCCAAACAAGCGCTTCAAAACGAGTTGGTAAGAGAGTTTGTCGGCGCGGCGCACGCGGATTTGGATAAGGTTCGGACCCTGCTGTCGCAAGAACCGGCCCTGCTGCATGCTTCGATGAACTGGGGCGGCGATGATTGGGAGACGGCGCTCGGAGCGGCTTCGCATGTCGGCCGCCGAGATATCGTACATTTTCTATTATCGCAGGGAGCGAGGATCGACCTGTTCGCGGCCGCGATGCTCGGGGACCTGGAATTCATTCGCACGGCGCTCTCGCATTACCCGGATTCGCTGCGCGCGCGCGGACCGCATGGCATCTCGCTGCTTCAGCACGCGATGATGGGCGGAGATCAGGCGGTAGAGGTCGTTAATTATTTGAAATCGCTTCTTGGAAGCGGGGAGAGCGGGGATCAAGCGATGATCGTAGTGGAGAATCGAATCGAAGTGAAGGCAGGCTTTGCAGAGGCGGTCATGGAGCGGTTCAAGGCACCGAAGAGCGTACATACCTTCCAGGGGTTTGTTCGCATGGACGTCCTGCATGCCGCCACATCCGAAGGCACGGAAGAAGTCCGCGTATGCACGACGTGGGAGAAAGAAGAAGATTTTCATGCCTGGGCCAACAGCGACTCCTTCCGTCACGCGCATGCGCGCCGGGAAGCCGCGCAAAACGGCGAACAGGGCCGTGCACATGGCGATGGAGGAGAAGCTGCGAAGGAAGCGTCGAATGGTCCGATCGTCGGTAACAAAGTGACCGTCTACAAGCTTGTGGCTTCGCATTTGCCTGAGAAGGCTGCTGTTCAAGCGGAGCGTTAAGAGGCAGTTGGATTCTTGGATGGGGTTATAACAATATTTCGAAAGAGAGGAGCCTCCGCGAGAGGCTCTTTTTCTGTAGGAGGAAGGAGATGTGGGAGAGGAATTTGGAAGGAGAGAGGAAAGGAAGTTAAAAGAGAGGAAGCCGAAAAAGCCGCTCGGGAGCATGTACTCCCAAGCGGCTTGAGCTGCAACAAAAGCTTAATTCACGACGACATGGTCGATCAGATCCGTATTGTCCCCGCTCGCATTCGTGCCGACGAAGCGGATCGTATGATTGCCCGCCGTTGCGGTGAAGCTGCTCGTCGTGAACGTAGCGAACGTCGACGACGACGGCGCGAAGGTACCGATGACCGTGGAATCGTAATAGACGGTGATGGACTGCGTCCCGGGATACGTAGCGCGCTTGGCCGCGCTGAAGCTAATCGTATGCGCGCCCGCCGAGAAATTGACGACCTGATTCATCTCCGAGCTGTTCTGCAAAAACGCCGTCTGCGATCCGTCCGGCACGGAGGTCGTATTGAAGGAACCGCCGTTCCGCTGCACGCCGGCGCCGTTCAGGAAGTTCCAGCCGTTCGTGAAGGGACCGTACTGGAAGTCGCTGACGGCCGGCGATTCGAAGCCAGCGTTGACGAATGTATTAAGCGGTCCGGTGGAAGCAACGTTGTACGCTTCGAACTCCGCAAGCTGCAGGCGATAGAAGCTCGGTTCGTCGGAGGCCGGGGCTCCCAGTCCGGTGGCGCTGATACGCACATAACGGGCTGTCGTCGCCGCGAAGCTATACGTCTGGGCAGCGCCGTTCGGGTTGGCCTGGCCTGTAATGGTGGCCGCGGTCGCATAGGTAGAGCCGTCCGTCGATGTCTCGATGGTGAAGTTGACCGGGAAGTCGGCCGAGCCGCCGCCTACCCCCGTTGCGTTCGTACGCGGATACAGCTTCACTTGGTTGACGGTTTGGTTCGATCCCAGGTCGACCGCAAGCCGAATCGGACTCGAGCTGACATTGGCGGAGCCGAAGTTCGTGCTCGTGTAGCCATTCGAGCCGCTGACGCTCGTCTTGATGCCGTCCGTTACGCGGCTGATTCCCCAGTCGGTCGATTCAAGCGAACTGTTGGATGATGCCGTCTTGTTCAGAGCGAGATTCGGCGCGGACGGGGCCGTGCCATTGACCGAGAACTCGGCCATCTGCGCGTAGTGGTTGCCGAAGGAGTCTGCCCCGAGCTTTGTAATGTAAAGACGAACGTAGCGCGCCGATACGCTGCTCGCGAAGTTGAACGTCTGCGAGGCGCCGCCCGGATTGACGTAGTTCGTGTACGCTTGTCCCGGCACGTCCGTCCAATTGACCGCGTCGTTGCTGGTTTGGAACTTGAAGTCGACCGGGAAGCATTCGCCCGAGCTGCGCGGCGTCAAGACGACGTTGTTCACAGTCTTGGCGCTGCCGAGATCGAGATAGACCCATTCCGTGCCGGCCGAGGAGCCGCTCGGATTGCTGGACCAGTTCGTCGAGGAGTCGCCGTCTACGATGCGAGACGCCGCCCAGCCCGAGAGCGACGATGATGCCGTGGCCGTCGCCGTGAACGTGCCCGTCGAGATCGCGATCGGATTCTCGTACGTATTCCACTGCCCCCAGTTGTCGCCATAGGCGTAGGCGATGAAATTATTTTGCGCCGGATCGAGCTGGCCGAGCTCGTTGCCGCTGATGCCCATGTTATGGATCTTCGTCTGCAGGCCGCTCGTGATCGTGCTGGATAACGTGTAGGTGATGCCGTCCGTGGACTCGTAGAGCTTAACGTAGCCGCTGTCCGTGAAGCGCTGCGCGGTCCCGACCGCGATGAATTTGTTCAGGGAAGGAACGTACTTGTGGTCGGTGGAATCTTCGCCGTTATTCGGCACGCGGGCGATCGCGACGCCCTGGTAGGTCGTGCTGCCCGGCCAGTTCGCGTTGGTCGTCGAGGCGGTGCGGACGCGAGTCTGCTCGATGGAATTGCCGCTGGCGTCCTTGGTCATCCAGGTGTAATAGATGTAGAGGGTCGTGCCTTTGACGACAAGGCTTGGTTCGCCAGCGCCGTAGGGGTCGGTATACGGATCGTCGAAGACGATGAAAGGCTGCGGGTTGCCGCCCCAGCCGGAGCCGTTCCATTTGTCCCACGGTCCGGACGGGCTTGTGGAACGGGCGACGTACACATCGTTGTCCGTGCCTCGGCTGTCTTCGGTCGAGGTATAGCCGATGTAGTAGTAGCCGCCGAACTTCACGGCTCCGGGATCGCAGGCGGAGAACTGGTCTCGGCTGCCCGGGGTCGGCTGGATCGCCACGCTATCCGCGGACCACGTCGCTCCGCCGTTCGTCGAATGGCGGTAGTATACGAAGTCCCACGCTCCGCCGGAGCCGGGCGCGCAGGTCCACATATCGGCGCTGCCGTCGCTGTTTAGGATAATGGAAGGGCCGTAGCGGTATTGGCCGGCCGTGTAGATGACCGAGCCGGAAGATAAGGTGCCGGTGATGGCGGCATAGACGGAAGCAGGCAGCAGAAGGGTGACGGACAGCAGAATCGATAGAAGAAATACGGTTGCTTTTTTCATTTTAACACTCCCTTTGCGTATGGTTTAAAACCGGCTGACGGATTCTTCACCTCCCCAATGGAAACGTTCTGGAGCTATAATAAAAGCGCTTTCATTAAAAGCATAGAAAAACGTTTTAATGTTGTCAATCGCATCCAAGACGCGCGCTTGCCGAAATCGCCGCTTGTTTTATAAGCATTGATGCCCTTCGGAATGCGGAAAGCCAGGCGAATCGCCTTTCTAGCGTAAAACGTTTTAGGAAAAAGCGCGTTGATTTTTATAAGAGAATGGGGAGGAATCCGCGCGCTTAAGCTGAATTGTTAATACGAATACGCAGATGAAAGGTGAGTGCGATGCAGAAGACGAAAATCGGCATAATCGGCTGCGGCTTTATCAGCGGTATTTATTTGGAAAACTGCACGAAAACATTCGGGATCCTTGAAGTCGTTGCGGTTGCTGATCTAGCGGTCGATCTTGCCAGAAAACGGGCGGAGGAATTCGGTATTCCGAAAGCCTGCACCCCCGAAGAGCTGTTGGCTGACCCTGAAATCGAATTGGTCGTGAACTTGACGGCGCCCCAGGCGCATACGGAAGTGAACCTGCAGATTCTGCAAGCCGGCAAGCATGTCTATGCGGAGAAGCCGTTCGCGCTTAATCGGACGGACGCGGACCGCGTGCTGGCGCTGGCGAAGGAAAAAGGGCTGCGGGTCGGCAGCGCGCCGGATACGTTCCTTGGTGCGGGACTGCAAACGAGCCGAAAGCTCATCGATGACGGCTGGATCGGAACGCCATACGCGGCAAGCGGCTTAATCCTCATGGGGAACGCTTACGACGGGATGCATCCGGGCTTCCACAATTACTTGCAGTTCGGATGGGATCCGCTGTTCGATATGGCGCCTTATTATATAACCGCGCTCATTCATCTGCTCGGTCCGGTGCGGAGCGTCAGCGGCTCGGCCCGCAGCGTGAAGGACGAGCATACCGTCACGAATCCGTTGTCGCCGAGATACGGCGAGACGGTGCCGATCGGCGCGCCGATGCATGTGAGCGCGATGCTCGACTTCGCGAACGGAGCCACGGCAACGCTGCAGGCGGCGAAAGAAAGCTTCGGCTATACGCCGCGGCTCGAAATATACGGGACGGAAGGCATTTTGCATGTTCCGGATCCGAATGCGTTCGACGGCGCGGTGACGCTTCAACAGCGCAACGGGACGACTCAAAGCTTCCCGTATTCGCATGAATACGCGAAGAACAGCCGAGGAATCGGCGTGGCCGACATGGCGCATGCGATTCGTTCGGGACGAAAGCACCGCGCAAGCGGCGAGTTGGCCAGCCATGTGCTCGATATCCAGCTTGGCGTCCTGGCGTCGTCCAAGGAAGGCCGCCATATCGCCATCGAGGCCGGATGTGAGCAGCCGGCGCCGCTGCCGATGGGGTTGAAGTATAATTTGTTGGATTAAGGCGATTGGTTTGCGTTCTCCGACGGAGGTCGGAGAACGCAGCATTCGCCAGCTTCCTCGAGTTAGAATGGTTTGCGTTAAGGCGATTGGTTTGCGGTCACCGATGGAGGTCGGTGAGTGCAGCATTCGCCAGCTTCCTCGAGTTAGATTGGTTTGCGGTCACCGACGGAGGTCGGTGAGTGCAGCATTCGCCAGCTTCCTCGAGTTAGAATGGTTTGCGCTCACCGACGGAGTCGGGGAATGCAGCGTTCGCCAGCTTCCTCGAGTTAGATTGGTTTGCGGTCCAGGCGATTGGTTTGCGGTCACCGACGGAGGTCGGAGAACGAGCATTCGCCAGCTTCCTCGATTAGATCGGAGAAAGCAGCATTTGCCCACTTCCTCGAATAGGTCGAGGAAATTAGTTCACCTTTCTCAAATAATTAAGTTTGCATAACAAACTACTGGTTTGCGTCCCAAACGTTTCTCCCTTCACATTCCCTAACAGAAAGGTTGAGTAAACCATGAAATTTCCAATTGCGCTGCAGCCGTATACGATTCGCGAGGAACTGAAACAGGATTTTCTAGGCAGCTTTACGAAAGTGGCCGAGATCGGCTATCAAGCCGTCGAAGCGGGACCGCCGCCGGCAGGCGTGTCGATTGACGAAATGAAGGCTCATTTCGACCAGCTCGGTCTGCAAGTGATGGGCTGCCATACGGGCCTGGATCAGCTGACCGACGAGAACGAGCGCAATGCGCTAATCGACTTCCTGGAGTTGTTCGGTGCGCGTTATGTCGCGCTGTCGTACCGGTTCGAATCCCGCGAGGCCGTGCTCGAAGCGGCAAAACAATTCAACGCCGTTGGCGCGGCATTGCGCGAGCGTGGCGTGCAATTCCTTTATCATAATCATGACTGGGAGTTCAACGAATTTGACGGCGAGTCCGCAATGGATATTTTGCTGCAGGCGACCGACCCGGAGCTGGTAAAGCTGGAGCTTGACGTCTACTGGGCGCAGAAGGGCGGCGTGGATCCGGCTGCCTATATTCGCAAGCTGAAGGGCCGCTGTCCGGTGCTGCATGTGAAGGATATGGAGCCGGGCGACGAGCGTTTCTTCGCGGAGGTCGGAGAAGGCGTGCTGGATTTCGGGGCTATTCTCGCGGCGGCGGAGGAAATCGGGACGGAGTGGCTCGTGGTCGAGCAGGATGCCTGCCGCCGCTCGCCGTTCGAGAGCATTGCGATCAGCTATAACAATCTGAGCCGAATGGGGGTTGCCGCGCAATGAGCGATACGGTCAAGGTCGGTCTGATCGGGTACGGTTTTGCCGGAAGCGCTTTTCACGCGCCTGTCATAACGTCCGTGCCCGGCATGGAGCTGACCAAAGTCGTCGAGCGCCGAAGCGACAAGTCGAAGGAGCGATATCCTTGGGTGGAAGTCGTGCGGGACGCGGAGGAGCTCTATGCGGATGAGTCGATCGATCTCGTGGTCGTGACGACGCCGAGTACGGATCACTATGCGTTCGTGAAGAACGCGCTGCTTGCGGGCAAGCATGTCGTCGTCGAGAAGCCGTTCACCCCTTCCTCCGCCGAAGCGGAGGAGCTGATCGAGCTGGCGAAGAGGCAGGGCAAAGTGCTGACGGTGTATCATAACCGCCGGTTCGATGGGGATTTCCTTACGCTGCGGGAGCTGCTCCGTCAAGAGCTGCTTGGCGAAGTGAAGGAAGCCGAATTCCACTGGGACGGCTTCGACCCGGTACTGCGTTCGACCAACTGGCGCGAAGGAAACGAGCCGGGAACCGGCGTGTTTTACGATCTCGGCGTCCATTTTCTGGATCAAGCGGTCAAGCTGTTCGGCATACCTGCCTCGATCTCCGGCGACGTCCAAATCCAACGCGAGGGTGCGGAGGCGCATGATTATTTCGATGCGACGCTTCTCTACGACAGCGGGCTCAAGGTGCGTCTGAAGTCTTCCAAATTCGTACGGGAACCGTTCCCCCGTTATTCCTTGCATGGCACGAAGGGCTCTTTCGTCAAATACGGCATCGACCCGCAGGAAGCGGCGCTGATCGCGGGATTGCAGCCATCCATGGCGCGCAATTGGGGCAAGGAACCGAAGGAGCTGTGGGGCAAAATCAATACCAACGTCGGCGGGCTGCATGTCGAAGGCGTTATCGAGACGATCGCAGGCTCCTACGTGGAATACTATCGCAACGTGCTGGAACATATTAATGGCCAAGCCGAGCTGGAAGTGAAGCCGGAGGAAGCAAGGCTCGCCATTCAACTCATCGAGCTGGCGCTTCAGAGCAGCAAAGACGGCCGGGCATTGCCTGTTCCGTTCGCCGCGACGGCATCGATTATCTAAGAAACAGAAGAAGGAGCGATAACGAATATGTTTCCATTCAAAGCGGCCCTTAACGCCTCGACCTTGTTTCCGTTCAAGCTGAACGTGCTTGAGCAGGTCCGCGTGGCGGCCAAAGCAGGATATGAGGGCATCGAGCTGTGGGTTGGCGAAATCGAGGCTTATTTGCGTGAAGGAGGTTCGACGGCGGAGCTGCGGGAATGCCTGGAGCGCTCGGGCGTCGTGCTGGCGAATGCCATTGCGTTCTTCAAATGGGCGGACCAAGACGAGGCAGTGCGCGAGGAGGGCTTCGCGCAGGCCGAGCGCGAGATGCGCATGCTGGCGGAGCTCGGCTGCGTGGCTGTTGCCGCACCGCCGTTCGGGGATGTGGCGGATGTGCCTTTGAGCGAGATGGCCCGCCATTACGCGCGTCTTGCGGCACTGGGTCGCAGCATCGGCATCGACGTGTACCTGGAATTCTGGGGACGCGCAAGCACGCTGTCACGAATCGAAGAAGCGGTTATCGTGCAGCGGGAAAGCGGCGTCGAAGGGGCGAAGCTGCTCCTCGATCCGTTCCATATGTATACCGGGGGCAGCGCCGTCGACGATTTGAAGCAAGTGGCGGGAAGCGGCATCGGTATCTTCCACGTGAACGATTACCCGGCAGATCCGCCGCGGGCGGTCATTACGGACGCGGAGCGCGTCTTCCCGGGCGAAGGCGTTGCGCCGTCGGCGGCCATCGCGCGGCAGCTGTACGATTCCGGCTACCGCGGCTTTCTGTCGCTGGAGCTCTTTATTGCGGACTTCGGCGGCTTGACGGCGGCAGACGTTGCGGAGAAAGGCTTGGCGGCGTTGAAGGCGGCGTATAACGTAGAAGATTAACCTTGAATTGAATTTTTGATGGCTGTCAAAATAGTAGAGAACCCCACCGTTTTCAACGCGGCGGGGTTCTTTTTTTGCTTTCACTAGAGCTGGAACGCTGGCGTCTCTTAGATGCTGTAACCAATAAGTGCAGATTTGCAGTTATTTCTGACGATTTTGACTGGAAAACGGAAATAGCTGCAAATCTGCAACTAATTCGAGGACCTCTAGCCGTTTCAACCAAAAATGGAGAAAATAGCTGCACTTTTGCAATTATTTCGATGAAAACATGCTGGTACTTGAAAATAAGTGCAGATTTGCATTTATTACGTTGGGAGAGAGGGGGAGGGCAGAAGGGTAGGAGGTCGAGAGATCGGGAGGTAGGGAGGTCGGGAGGGCAGGAGGTCGAGAGGTCAGGAGGTCAGGAGGTCGGGAGGGCAGGAGGACAGGAGGGCAGGAGGGCAGGAGGGCAGGAGGGCAGGAATGCAGGAGGGCAGGAGGACAGGAGGTAGGTAGTTAAATGCTACCTTTGTTTCTCCCATTATTTCTAAAACTGGATCGCGATTACAATTTCTTCACCTGCGGAAAACACCCGTCGAACATGCCAAGCTTATCCTACGAAAGAAATCCACGAGGACAATCACGAGGAAAGGTGGCTGGCAATGAACACGACGGAAGCCGATCTCGCCGTTAGGCGCGTGAACGCTCGGGCTCGAGGAACGAAGCGCTCTCTGGCTGTCATCGGCAAAGAAACAGTGGCAGGCTATCTCTTTATGGCGCCTTCGCTGGCGCTGTTCGCGGTATTTCTGTTCTATCCCTTAGCCAAATCAGTCTATCTGAGCTTGTACTTGACGGATCCCCGCGGCCGCGTCGCGATGTTCGTCGGACTCGATAATTTCACCTCGCTGTTTCGGGCGGATGCGTTCTGGAACAGCATGCTCGTTACGCTGAAATTCACGGCGCTCACCGTGCCGACAGGCCTGCTGGCCGCGCTGCTGCTGGCGGCGCTGACCTTCGGGCGGCTGCGGGGCATGCGCACGTTTCGATTTATTTTCTCCCTGCCGGTGGCGCTTTCCGTGAGCACCTCCTCCGTCATTTGGTCGATGCTGTATCATCCGACGACCGGCACGTTCAACTATTTTCTTGCCAAGCTCGGCATCGCGCCCGTTCAATGGCTGACCGATCCGGCATGGGCGCTCGTCTCCGTCTCCATCATGACGATCTGGATGAACTCCGGCTTCTCGTACATCGTGCTCCTGAGCGGGCTGCAGGGCATAGGCGACGATATTTTCGACAGCGCGCGCATCGACGGCGCCGGTCCGTTCCGCAGCTTCGTCCAGATTCTCGTGCCGCTCGTATCGCCGACGCTTTTCTTCCTATCCGTCATCTCGGTCATGAGCGCCTTCCAATCTTTCGGCCAAATGAACATTTTGACCAAAGGGGGGCCGGCGGGCTCCACGGAGGTGTTCGTCTATTCCATCTACAAGGAAGCGTTCGTTAACTACCAATTCGGCACGGGCAGCGCGCTGGCCCTGGTGTTGTTCGCATTCATTCTGCTGCTGACGCTGCTGCAGTTCCGCTTCGGCGAAAGGAAGGTGCACTACCATTGACGACTCTGCCACGGCCGACGCTCCTGCTGGTCCGCCGCCTGCTGCATTACGCGATTCTGGCTGCCTGCGCGGCCGCCGTTATCTATCCGCTTGCCTATACCGTGCTCGCATCGTTCATGACGCCGGACGAATCGTCCCAATATCCGCCCAAGCTGCTGCCATCGCATCTCTACCTTGGGAGCTTCCGTACGGTGCTGGACCTCGTGCCGCTTCAAACGTTCCTGGTAAACAGCTTCGTTATCTCCGCAGCGGTCATGCTCGGGCAAATCATCACGGCCAGCATGGCGGCGTATGCCTTCGTATACGTGACGTTTCGCGGCAGAGCCTTCTGGTTCGCGGTGTTCATCGCCACGATGATGATTCCCTGGGAGGTGACGGTCATCCCGAATTACCTCACCGTCAAAGCATGGGGCTGGCTCGATACGTATCAAGGCATGGTAGTGCCTTTCCTTGCATCCGGCTTCGGCGTGTTCCTGCTTCGGCAGTTCTTCCTCCAGCTGCCCCGCGAACTGCACGAGGCGGCGAGAATCGACGGCTGCGGCCATGTGCGGCATTTTACGGGCATCGTGCTGCCGCTGTCGCGTCCCGCGCTCGCATCGCTTGGCGTCTATGCGTTTCTGAACGCCTGGAACATGTACCTGTGGCCGCTGCTCGTCACGAACAGCGACGCGATGCGCACGGTCCAAATCGGGATCAGCATGCTGCAGTTTCAGGAAGTGACCGTATGGAACCTCGTGCTCGCGGGCGTCACGCTCGTCCTGCTGCCTTCGATGCTCCTGCTCGCGCTCGGGCTGAAGCAGCTGGTGCGCGGATTGACCGCCGGCGCCGTCAAAGGCTGAACATAACGCATGCTGGAAGCTGCGGTTTACTTGCGGCTTAGTTTGGGGGAATCGTCTTCGGACGTGCATCCATATATAAAAAAAGTAACGGGAGTGAGAAAACGAGGATGAAATCACTGAAGCTACAAGCGGGGCTGCCGCTGGCAACGGCAAGCTTGATGGTACTGTTGTCCGCCTGCGGAAGCAGCAATGCGGGGAACGAAGCAAACGGTACGAACAATACGGCTAACGCGGCGGCTGCGAATACGGCGAATGCGGACACGGCGGCGAACGCGAACGACAGCGCAAACGCGGCGAATGCTGCAGGCGACACGCAGAAGGAACCGGTCAAGGTCGTCTGGTGGCACTCCATGAGCGGGGAGCTCGGCGAGGCAGTCAAGCAGCTGGTGACGGATTTCAACGCGTCGCATCCCGACATTCAGGTGGAGGAAGCTTACCAAGGCACCTACGACGACAGCTTGAACAAAATGAAGGCTTCGCTCGATTCCAAGTCCGGGCCATCTCTTATTCAGGTCTACGAAATCGGATCCAAATTCATGGTCGATTCCAAGGCGATTACGCCGGTCCAGGATTTCATAGATGCGGAGAGCTATGACGTGTCGAACCTGGAACCGAACATTCTCGGTTACTATACGTTCAATAACAAGCTGTACTCCATGCCGTTCAACACGTCCAATCCCATCCTTTACTATAACAAGGACATGTTCAAGGCTGCCGGCCTCGATCCCGAGAAACCGCCGGTCACCTACGAAGACGTGAAGAAGGACGCGCAGGCGCTGACGAAGGACGGCAAGACGGGCGCGTCGTTCGCCATCTACGGCTGGTTCATGGAACAGTTCTTCGCGAACCAAGGCGCGGAGTACCTCGATAACGGCAACGGCCGGACCGGCACGGCAACGCAATCGCTCGTGAACAGCGAAGCAGGCCTCAAGACGATGGACTGGCTGAAGGACCTTATCGACAGCAAGGACGCGCTCAACCTCGGCCGCAAAACCGACGATACGAAGAAAGCGTTCTTGGCCGGCCAAATCGGCATGACGCTGGATTCCACGGCAAGCTTGCGCGGCATCGTCGACGGAGCGAAGGATAAGTTCGAGGTCGGCACGGCGTTTCTTCCGAAGCCGGACGGCGCATCGGGCGGCGGCGTCGTGGTCGGTGGCGCGAGCCTCTGGATCATGAACAACAAGCCGGCCGAGGAGCAGAAGGCGGCATGGGAATTCATCAAATATCTGGCCCAGCCGGACACGCAGGCCAAGTGGCATATCAACACGGGCTATTTCCCGATTACGAAGAAGGCTTACGATGAACAAAGCGTAAAAGACAATATGGCGGCATACCCGCAGTTCAAGACGGCCGTCGACCAACTGCACGCGACGACGCTGACCCCGGCTACGCAAGGTGCCGTAATGGGCGTGTTCCCGGAAGCGCGCCAAATCGTGGAGGGCGCAATCGAGGAAACGATCGGCGGGCAGAAGGATTCGAAGAAGGCGCTCGATGACGCGGCGAAGGCGATTACGGAGAAGATCGAGACGTATAATAAGACCGTCAAGTAAGCAAGTTGACTGAAACAACGGCATTACGAACGGGAAACCCCGACCGCGCATCATGTGCGGTCGGGGTTTCCTTCGTCGTATCCGAACCCTGTTCTTTCGTTATTCTGTATTATTCAATGAGATTTTTCGTTGACGCGTACATTTGCGCTGCATAGGCGTCGATATCATCTCGCGACATGCGCAGGCGATTCACGGAAGTGCCATAGCCTATTTCCGCTAGCCCGGCTTCCAACCCTGTGAAAATGCCGTCCGCGAAGGCATCCAGCGGTTCTCCGTGCACATGCAGCCCCGTTCCGCCTAAATCCGTATTGACCGCCGGAGGAGCGATTTCGATGACTTCCACGGACGTTTCGGAAAGCTGCAGCCTGAGACTCATCGTAAAGGAATGGAGCGCCGCCTTCGTCGCCGAATAGATGGGCGCGACCGCAAACGGCGTGAAAGCTAACCCGGAGGTCACGTTAATGATCGCCGCCTCTTCTTTTGCCGCAAACCATGGAGCGAACAGCATGGATAGATGGATAGGCGCTTCAAGGTTGGTCGTTATTTCTTTGCCGTACTCCTTCCAATGATTCCGAACATCCGCAGTCTGCACGTTAAAGCGTTGCTGGATACCGGCATTATTGACTAGCACGTTCACGTTGGAATAGTTCGTTGTTACCCAATCGAACAATGCGATCCGCTCGGATTCGATATCCAAATCGCTTACGCGCGTAATAAGGCCGGGCAGTTGTTCTTTCGCCTGATCCAGCACGCGTTCGCGTCGTCCGGTGACGATAACGGTATTTCCGGCTTCTATAAATCGTTCCGCAAATGCGAATCCTATGCCGGTGCTTCCGCCCGTTAAGAGAATCGTATTTCCTGAAAGTTTCATGATTGTTTCACGTCTCCTTTATTCTGCATGCGATCGGTATAACGGTTGATTTTGAATTCAATTCCGCCTAAGGATGCCGTCATCAACGAAATTTCATCCAGCACGGCTTGTTTGTGCGCAGTCATTAATTCCAGCCGGCGTTCGATGGTGCGGTCGCCTTCTACGACCCAATTCATGTATTGCTTGATGCTGCTGATCGGCATATGCGTGTTCTTTAAACAAATCACGGTTTCTAGAAGCGCCATTTGATCGTCCGAGAATAACCGCCTCCCGGCATCGTCGCGTTCAATCAGGGGGAGCAGGCCTTTCTTTTCATAGAAGCGCAGCGTCGATTCCGAGAGGTTGACTTTGGCTGCCGCTTCGCCGATGGAACAATACTTCATTCGGAGTCCCTCCATATTCATTCGCAGCTTGTCGACTTCATTAGCTTACGACTTAAACCGCGGTTTAAGTCAACCCCATTCGTTCGGAAAAAGTTTAAAGAGGCGGCCTGCCGCGGTCGTCCTCTACTTTCGTTTGCGACAGGCCTGACGAATGTCCGCCGGAACCGCTTTATGCTATATTCAACTAGAGACGCAATATCCTATCCAACTTGAAACCAATAGAAAGGGCGTGCAAAACGATTACGATGAATCTAGAAACGGTCATGCAGGAGCTTGAAGCGCTCGGCAAGGAACGAACCAAGAAAATCTACCAATCCAATGGCGCGCATGAACCGCTATTCGGCGTGGCTACGGGCGAAATGAAGCCGATCTTCAGAAAAATAAAACGCAATCAACCGCTGGCGGAGCAGCTCTATGCCACGGGGAATTACGACGCCATGTACTTCGCAGGGGTGATCGCGGACCCGAAAGCGATGACGGAGGCGGATTTTGAACGGTGGATAGACGACGCGTATTTCTTCATGCTATCGGATTATGTGGTTGCCGTAACCTTGGCTGAAACGGATATTGCGCAAGAGGTTGCCGATAAGTGGATGGCAAGCGATCAGGAGCTGAGAATGTCGGCGGGCTGGAGCTGTTATTGCTGGCTGCTCGGCAATCGGCCGGACAGCCAATTCGAAGAAAGCAAATTAGCCGACATGCTGGGGCTAGTCCGGAACGCGATCCATAATGCCCCCGACCGCGCGAAATACGCGATGAACAATTTCGTCTACACGGTGGCCGTCTCTTACACGCCGCTCCATGATATGGCGGTTCAGGTCGCGAAGGAAATAGGTCCGGTAGAAGTGAATACCGGCACTCCCAAGAGCAAGCTTATTAACGCGTCCGTCAATATTCAGAAGGCGGTAGATCGAGGGCAGCTCGGCTTTAAACGTAAATATGTAAGGTGCTAGGACGTTCTTCTTATAGATGAACCGTCCTGAGCCAGCCCGTATCCATACCAAATAACGCATAAACAGGCTGCCCTTAAGCAGCCTGTTTGTGTTTTAATTCCACGAGCAAAGCATGGAGCTGCTCGGTGGCGAGGCCATGAAGCACTAACCGGAATCCGGCTCGCAGCGTGGAGAGCGGGACCATCGGGTGCTTATTGTTGATCAAGGCCAACCTGTCATTGCTGCCGATGATTTTGGAGGCTAGAATCCCGATCGTTTCATCGAGCTGCAAGGAGTTCGTCGCCCGCCAGAAATCGTTGTCGGTCAGGAAGAACTGGTAGACGGGCGTGAAGCATTCGATGGCCGTCATCAGATCGAGCACATTGGTCCATCGGTCGGGCATCCGTTCGATCGGGAGAGGGCTTGAAGTAATGGCTTCGAAATTCAGCCGCTCCTGCTTGGTCACTTCGATGTTGTTCTCGCGCATTTGGAGATTCAAATGAATGATGAAATTGTACAAGTTGAGGTCGTGAACGAGAAAGAGATCGTCCTTGACCGGCTCGAGATTCATCGGTTTCAGCGGATTCATCTCGATCTGGACGCCCGGAATGTTGTCGCGGATGAATTGCAGAATCTCGGAACCGAGATAGAAGTGCCGCAGAATCATATAATTGGCGTCCGGGCTCACGAAGGTTTTCATGCCCCAATACAAGAAACGATGCAGGATTTTAGAGGACGTGAACGCTTTCGGAACAATGATTTTGTAGATTTGGAAGAGAATGATCATCAGCCGGGACAGCGGCCTTAGAACCGGAAGCACGAACTGCCGGGACTTGCTCGAGCAGTCCTTCAAATAAGAGGCTTTCGCTTCTTCGTTGAACGGAATGCTTTGATCCAAGTAGATGGCAAGGAACGGGTTCGGGTTCTGCTTATCATGCGGCATGTTTTTGAAATAATCGGCATGGCTCATACGTTCCCCAGCTCCTCTAACTGTAATAGATACAAGCGAGCAGTCGTTTTAGCGGTTTTGACGATCCGGTCGGCCAGCTCCATCGTAAGCATCGGATGCTGAATGCCGGCTTCGAGACGTTCAAAATGCTTCTCGTCCGAGTCGCTGTGATAGAGCAGGAAAGAAACCTGGTCGTCGTTCAAGCGGAGTTGATCGCGAATCGCCTCGCCCCAGTACCTCGCCATCCGGCAGCCAAGACCTTCGATAATCCACATCGCGCCCATCAGATCGACCGGATTTTCCCGGCTTGCCCGTTGAAACAGATAGGCGGACAGCGCTTCGCTGCCGATATTTTTCTCGCCGGCTTGAATGGCTGCAAGCTCGCCTCCTACGGCCACGTAATTGCGTTCCAGGATTTGAAAGTCGCGATGCTCGTCGCGGGCATGGGCAATGAACATGGAGCGCAGCTCGATATGCTCGATCGCAATGTAAGAGGCGGCGCGCGCGATCCACTGCGACCCGTCAATGACCTGCTGCCGAATGTTCTCCATGAGCAGCATGTAGTCTTCCAGCGTGAATTTGCCCTTGTACAGTTTATGAATGATCGGTACATGAGCAAGCTTTTGTTCGAAATCAATCCAAATCTGGACCAGCTTCCGCACCAGATGGGCTTGAACCGAACTTGACGAATCAAAGTCCAAATGAGGCGCTTCCGGCTGTCGCTCGGTATCGGCGACGGTCCCGTTCTCTGTGCCGACGACCGTCAACAGCATATACGAGGTCTGAAATCTTCCGCTCTCCGGCACCATGCACAGTACCTTCTCGCCTGGCTTCAGATGCCCTTCGTTGAACAGCTCCTCCAGCATGATATAGATCGAGGCTGCTCCCGTGTTGCCCTTCGTGTAGAGATTCGTAAACCATCTCTCTTCGGGAATGGTCATCCCGCCAAGCTGCATGAGACGGAAAATCTCTTCGCGAAAATAATGGGATGAGTAGTGACAGACCATCCAATCGATATCGGAAGGATTCACTCTTCCTTCGTCCACCAGCTCGAAGAATCTTTTGACGCCTACTTTCGGCATTTCGTTGACGAGGCGGATGTCCTGTTTTAAATTGATAGCTCCGTCGTCTGCCGCCTCGTGGATGGACGCATAATCAAGCCAGCAAGGTTGACTCTCCGCGTCGCTGTCTTTATTCATGCCCGCGTACATGCAAGTGTCGTAGAGATTGGCGTACGATTGATTGTCGATCCATTCGATCCGCAGGGACAGGCCGTGATCGCTCGGTTTATGCTGAAGCACGGCGGCACCGGCGCCATCGGATAACATGAACCGAAGGAAATCCGTATCGAAAGGTATCGCATGATCCATGAATTTGGCCTGCGCCTCGAAGCGGGTATGCTTGAAGACGCGGCTGGAGAACTCGCTGGCGCAGGAGATCGCGGCCTTCTTCTCTCCGGACTGCACCTGCAGGTACGCATTCTTGATCGCTTGCATGCCGCTGCCGCAGACGCCGTGATGGGTCGCGATTTCCATGACGGGCAGGCCGGTCTCGGCATGAACCATGCTGGCGAAACCGGGTACCAGCAGATCGCCTTGCGTCGTGCCGACAGCTAGAAAATCGATGCGGTTAGCCAGATCATCGTGATTCCGTTCAATAGAATCGCGTATGGCGTTGGCAGCCATTTCCGCATTGGAATAGAGGCTTTTTTGATTTTTATCGATGGCATAATGGCGGGTTCGAATTTTATTCTGATCCAGAATACGCCGCATGGCTTTCGAGCTTTTTCCTCCGATTTTGCCGAGATAGGCTTCCATTTCCTCGTTATCGATCGGAGTGCCGGGCAGGAACTTCCCGATACTGGTTATATAGACGGCATTCATAGGAATTCTCCTTTATGGAAAATAGTTGGTACACGATCTATCATCGACGATATGGGGTCGAATGCCTAGTACTAAGTTGTTCTGGTACCGGATAGGAGTACCCCTTTCTAACCGCATAGAACCGTATAGAAACCCCATTTTCTGCCAAAAATAGACTGACGTCTATTTGAGGGGGCAGAGTGAAATCGATAATGTAGTGCAGCAAATGAAATCGACGTTCTCTGACCATGATGATTTTTTCATTCAGGAAGAGCCATTTGGCGAAACGACCATTGTTCTTATGGGGTATAACACGCTTCTGAATTTTACGAAGTCCAATTTATATGTTCGGCAAATGGCCGATCGTTCTGCTTCCGTTCATGAACTATTCCTAAACCTTGGCGGCCAGCTTGACGTAGATGCAGCGCAAATCAAAAAGGCCGTCTTGGACGGCAAATTAGTGGTCGTCGCGGAAAGCGAACGCAACGCGATTATCGAGCCCGTCCCCCAAAGCCTCAGGCGAAGCATTGAAGAGCCCAGAAACGAAAGTCCCATTCAAGGTCCACTGGACGCCTTCGGAGAGGATATCGATCTTAATATCGGCATGATTCGAAAGAGACTGACCACCGAACGCCTGTGCCATTGCTCGTACCAAGCAGGAGAGCTGGCAAAGCAGAGGATATCCATGCTTTATATTAGCGGTAAAGCCGACGCTGCGCTTGTCGAGAAAGTCGACCGCCGGCTAAAACAAATCGACGCGGATTTGGAGACGATTGACGACCTGAACAAGCATTTCGGCCCTCGCAGGTTCAGCCCCGTCAGTCATCTGTTCTCGACCGAAATTCCGGTTCAAGCCATCCATTCGTTAAAGAAGAACAGGATCGTGCTTTTTCTGGAGAATCAGCCCTCCGCGCTTGTTTTTCCTCATCTCATTACGGACATGCTGAGCACGGCGAACGATCGCAATTTCCCCAGCGGCCTGTCATTTATGATTCGAGCCCTAAGGGTATTGGGACTTTTCGCCACGCTCGTCCTTCCCGCTCTATATGTTGCCTTAACGTCGGTTAACCCGGATGTTCTGAAAATGGATCTCGCCTTGTTTATCGCGGAAAGCAGAGAAGGAATTCCGTTAACGCCCGTACTTGAAACCCTTACCATGACCGTGTTAGTGGACTTGATAACGGAAGCGATCGTGAGACTTCCCAAGAGCGTAGGCCCGACCGTTACGATGGTTGGCGGCGTCGTCCTCGGCCAGGCGATGGTCGAAGCGAAATTAGTCAGCAATTTGTTGGTTATTGTGGTCACTTTCATGTTGATTGCAAGTTCGGCCGTGGTAGGGATGCAAAACGCCCTATACATTCGAGCGCTAAAATACCCCGTTTTTATTTTGGCATCGGTTTACGGCATCGTAGGTTTAATGGCCGGGTTTGCGTTTATATGCATCTATTTGGCGGGCCTGACGTCTTGCGACGTTCCCTATCTGACATTTCGAATCAAAGGAAAGGAAGGCACCCAGTGACGCAAAGGCTGCAGATCGGATTCGTTTTTATCATCCTGCATATGAGCTTCGGTTATTTGATGTATCCGAAGCTCGTCTTCTCGTTAACGAATTCCGGTCATTGGGGAGTCGTTCTTTCTTACGGGGTGCTGCAGCTGATTTTAATGACGATCTACAAGAAAGGGCTTGATCGCTTTCCGAAGAAAGACGTGATCGATATTTATTTGAGAATGGGAAAATGGGTGGCGTTTCTCGTTCTCCTTCCCTATGCCATCAACTTGACTGCGCTGACAGCGGTGGATCTTCGCGCCCATACGGAAGAGATGATTTCGATTTTCTTGATTCGGACGCCTTTTTGGGCGGTATTAATCCTGTTCTTCTTTATTTCAACGTATACGGCGATCAAAGGCATAGGCACGATTTTACGTTCATCCGTCGTTTTTTTCTTCTTTATTAATTTGTTGTTGCTGTTCGTCATTGCGTCCTCGACGGTGAATTTCGATTTTCGGAACGCCTTGCCGGCGTGGCCGTCATCGCTGGATTTCTTCGTAAACAGCCATTTTTTTTATCTTATGGGGTTCTCGGCAATCTTGTTTTTGGGCTTCGTACCGTCCGCGACGAATTTGACGATGCGCCAACTTGTTGGAGCATGGTCGCATGTGATTATCTTCCTGGTAATCGCCGTCTATCTGCCGCTTCTCATATTCGGTCAAGAAACGGTCGTTACGTTTGCCTCGCCCGTTAAGGAAGCGGCGGATTCGGTCGACTTGGAATGGTTCGTGTTCAACCGGCAAACGCTCTTCTTCGGTATATCGCTGATCGGGTTTACGATTATATTGAATGCCGTCAAACTATGGACGATCGGATTAATCATGCAGAAATTGTTCCGGTGGAAGAAAAGCAAAGCTTCTTATTGGATCGGCGCGTTCTCGCTTATCGCCTTTATATTCGCGGCATGTATACCGAACCGGGCCTGGATTGAAAAATTCGTTCTCTTGAGCGGCGGTATTAACGTCTATATGATCGTTATTCTCCCATTGACCGTTTTTATCTATGGCGCCTTGGCCGGGAGGGGGATAGTAGGTCATGAAAAGAAATAATCCCTGTAAAGCGATCGCCGCTCTGTTAGCGTTAACCTTCCTCTGTGGATGCTGGGATTTTAAAGAAATCAATCGGCGCGCCCTTCCTTTGGTCATCGGGATTTCCAAGAGCAGCGGCAAACAATACCAAGTGTCCCTGTATATTCCGATCATGAAGAAGGGAAACGGCAAATCGACGATCGAAACGGAAAAAGGGGAGTCCGTGTCGCTTGCTCTGGGCAAATTGCGTACCAACTCCGACAAAGCCTTGGACTATTCTCAAGTACGGTTAATCGTCATCGAAAACCGGTTGGCCAGCAGCAATCAAGAATTGCGCGAGATGCTGAAGTATTTCATGACATCCAAAGTACTGCCGTCCATCGCGTTGGTGGCGATTACGGATGACAATATCGAGAACATGTTTTCAAACTTTAACGAAAAAATAGGCGTCGATGCCACATCATTATATGATTTCTTTAATAAGGGGGCCGTTTGGGCACCGGAATTTTCGAACACGCGCATATGGGAAGCGTATCTCAGTTTGTTTTCCTATACCAAAGACGTAACCGTTCCCGTCGTGAATGCGGCAAAAGGGTCGATACTGAATTTCGAAGGTTCCGCAGTATTGAAAAACGGCAAAATCATAGATCGAATCAGCCCGAGCCAAAACCAGCTCGTTAGTTTGTTTCGAAATCGCAATACGGAAGGACAGGTAGCAAGCCTAGGCTTTGCCAGCATCTTGGTCATGCACAACTCGTTGCGAATTAAACCGTCCATGAAAAATGGGAAGCCTCGGGTATCGAGCGATTTATCCGTAAAAATAAGCATTTTGGAAAAAAAAGAAGGCGTGACGGAAAAGCGGGTCAAACAGGAACTCGAGAAGCTGATTGAGAAGCGATTTAACGCGATGCTCGAACAAGCCCAAAGAAATAAAACGGATATTTTTGGCTTTGGCCAGTATTTCCGCAAACGGATTCCCTACCGCGAGCTGGAGAATTGGAGGGAAACCTATTATCCTCGGTTACAAGTGAACTTCCAAGTCCATGTGAAAATGGAATAACCCTATTGCATCGAAATGACCCGCATCGCTTGGACGACGATAATCGTGCCGCTACTGCGGGTCATTTGCTTTTTTGCGTATCCGTGAGTAAGCGAACGTGCACATGGCCAGCAGAGGAATGTAACCGTAGAGAAGGCCGCCTCCGACCCACTTTACGGTTTCTTCCAGGCTTTTGATGGACACCAGATGGTCCGGCCATGAGGAGAACACGAAGATGACCGCTGCGGCGCAAAGCGCTAACATCCCCCTCTCCGTGATGTGATATGATCATTCGAGAGGCAGAGGCAGGCAAGACAACTCATAATGAAATCAAGGGGATACGATGAAGCATACAACCATTGGCTTGTTCGCTCACGTGGATGCGGGGAAGACCACGTTTGCCGAACAATTGCTTTACCATACGCACAGCATTCGGGAGCGGGGCAGAGTCGACCATAAGGACGCTTACCTCGACAGTCATGATATCGAACGGGCAAGAGGCATCACGGTGTTCGCGGATCAAGCGGTCATGTCGTATAAAGGATCGACTTACTATTTGGTCGATACGCCGGGACACGTCGATTTCTCGCCGGAGATGGAGCGGGCGATTCAGGTGATGGACGTTGCGATCCTCGTCATCAGCGCGGTGGAAGGCGTTCAGAGCCATACCGAGACGGTCTGGCAGCTGCTTCATAAGCATCGCATTCCGACGTTCTTGTTCATCAACAAAACCGATCGGGTCGGCGCGGACGTAGACCGCGTATTCGAGGAAATCCATATGCATCTCACGGCGGATGCCGTGATGATGACCGGCAGCTTCGCAAACGGCATCGTAGGAGAAGAATTGCTGGAAAGCATGGCGGAGCGGGACGAATCGTTGTTGGAGACGTTTCTGGCGGAGACGGAAGACCAAGCCTTTTGGCTGCGGACGCTGCGGGAGAAGATTCGCGGACACCGGCTCTTTCCTTGCGCGAGCGGTTCCGCCTTGCAGGATGTCGGCGTGACCGAATTCATGGATCAGCTGCATCTGCTGGCATCCGCGGATTATGACGATCAGTCGCCTTTCGGGGGGCGCATCTATAAAATTCGCCATGACCAGAAGGGCGTGCGAATGACCTATATCAAAGCCTTAAGCGGCACGTTGAAGGTTCGCGACGAATTGTGCTACGGGAGCGGCGACGTTCGGATTTGCGAGAAAGTGACCCGGATTCTCATTGTCAACGGGAGCAAGTCGCAGGCGGTCGACCAGGTCTCGGCGGGCGATCTGTTCGCGGTGACGGGGCTGTCAAGCGCCGAAGCCGGGCAGGGCTTGGGCATCTATTCGGACAAGCTGGTCTACGAGATGGTGCCGACGCTGACGTCGAAGGTTGATTTTGCCGATTCCCTGCACGTGAAGGACGTGCTGAGAGCTTTTCAAATCCTCAATGCGGAAGACCCTTCCTTGAACGTCGTTTGGGAGGAAAGCCTGCAGGAAATCCACATTCACGTCATGGGACTTATCCAGCTTGAAGTGTTGGAGCAGCTGGTGAGCGAACGCTTCCGGATCGCCGTCTCCTTCGGCACACCGGAAATTCTGTATAAAGAAACGATCGCGTCCGCGGTGAACGGCTACGGCCACTTCGAACCGCTCAAGCATTATGCCGAGGTGCATCTGCGTCTGGAGCCAGGGGAGCGCGGCAGCGGAATAACGTTCATGAACGCCTGCCACGTAAGCGATTTGAGCGTGGGCAATCAAAATCTCGTCAAGACGCATCTCTTCGAGCGCGACCACCATGGGCTATTAACGGGAATGCCGATCACCGATATCCGAATTACGCTGCTGAAGGGCGGCGCGCACAATGAACATACGCACGGCGGCGATTTTCGCGAAGCGACCTTCCGCGCCTTGCGGCAAGGGTTGGAGAAAGCGGAGAACGTCCTGCTCGAGCCCTATTACGCGTACAAGATCAAAGTGGAAATTGACGATATGGGCAGGGTGTTATCCGATATCGAGCGAGCCTCCGGGCAGTTCGATCCGCCGCAGACGACGGCGACCCATGCGGTCATTACGGGGAAAGTCCCGGTTGCCACCTTTATGGACTACAGCAAGGAACTTGCTTCGTTCACGCATGGCAGAGGCATGGTTCGTCTGACCTTCGGCGGTTACGAGCGCTGCCATTACGAACAAGCGGTGATCGAGCGCATAAGCTACCGCAAAGACGCGGACCCGCTGTACAGCTCTTCGTCGATTTTCTGCGCCAAGGGCCATGGGTATACGGTGCCGTGGGAGGAAGCGGAAGCGAAAATGCATTTGTTATAGTGTGGATCGCGCTTGGCGCTGATGGCCGGGACAGCTGCGCTTCAATGCCGGCCATGCCGATGAGCGCTCCCGTGGTGCTCCGCACCAAAGTCGCTCTCCTTCGGCATGCCGGCGCTTGCGCTTGGCCTATCGGCCAGGGGCATGGAATGCGCTTGGCGCTGACGGCTATAGCAGCTGCGCTTCAGTGCCGGCCATGCCGATGAGCGCTCCCGTGGTGCTCTGCACCAAAGTCGCTCTCCTTCGGCATGCCGGCGTTTGCGCTTGGCCTATCGGCCAGGGGCATGGAATGCGCTTGGCGCTGACGGCTATAGCAGCTGCGCTTCAGTGCCGGCCATGCCGATGAGCGCTCCCGTGGTGCTTCGCACCAAAGTCGCTCTCCTTCGGCATGCCGGCGCTTGCGCTTGACGCCGATGAGCGCTCCCCTGGTGCTTCGGTCCCGTGTCACACTGCTAGTCCGACACAAGGCTATCGTGCCGCCTCTAACTTGATATAACGGCAAATCTGCACTTATTTCTCTTCATCCACCGACTACATTCAAAATAAATGCAAATCTGCACTTAATTCGCGTAGAAACACATGAATCAGCGCGAATGCATGAAATTAGCTGCATATTTGCACTTATTTATCGCAAATCATCCATTTATCACGAAATAAATGCATAGTTGCATTTATTTAGATCATCCACCAACTCTGATTTTAGTTGATGCCCCTGGCATTCGGACGAATGTATCCTCGAATACGTGTTCGCGAAAAGAACCTCAGCCGATCATGCCCCTTGTTGCCGGAGGAAGCCTTCAAACTGTCGAATGATGATGGTCGAGGGCTTCTTTTTTTTGGCATCCTCCAACTTTATTCCTACAAATCTAACGTTTGTTGACTGCGGTCTCATGTTTGTTGTCTAGAATGGAGGGGTTCGAATTCTTTACAATAACAACAAGCAGCTGGAATTGATTGCGCTATATATGAATTTGATCACGCTGTATATGGAATTAGCGACAAAAGTTGGATAGTGATTATTGGGAATACCGCTTACTTAGGCGCTGTAACCGCGCAAATCGGATCGGCGCAGGCTCGAAAGCCGCACGGATGTCGGCCAAAGAGCTTACCGGAATCTGAAAGCGTGTACACACTAGAATTTGAACAAACGTAAGGAGTGGCTAACATGGACAAGAAGAGCGGGCGAAAACGCTTGCGGACGCGCTGGCGCACGCAGGATACCGAACTGACGCTTCTGGCCTTACCGACAACGATCTGGTACATCTTGTTTTGTTTCCTGCCGATGTTCGGCCTCATTATCGCCTTTAAGGATTTCAAGATCCACGGGGGCTTCCTGAGCAATGTCATCAACAGCAAGTGGTCCGGCTTCAAAAACTTCGAATTTCTGTTCAAGTCGAACGACGCTTGGGTCGTCATTCGCAATACGCTCGGCTACAATTTGATCTTCATCGTCATGGGTATTTTGGTACCGGTTACATTGGCTCTGATGATCGGTCAGCTGCACAGCGGCAAGGCCGGAAAATTGTATCAAACGATGATGTTCCTGCCGTACTTCCTATCCTGGGTCGTCGTATCCGCCGTCGCTTGGGCGTTCCTGAGCTTCGACAAAGGGATCGCCAATCAGTTCTTGGGCAGCCTGGGCAAGGATCCCGTGAACTGGTACATGGAACCGAAATATTGGCCGTACTTCCTCGTGTTCATGAACATTTGGAAAGGCCTCGGCTACGGCATGGTTGTCTATCTGGCGACCATCACCGGCATCGACAGCACGTATTACGAAGCCGCGGTCATCGACGGCGCTTCCAAGTGGCAGCAAGCGAGATACATTACGCTTCCGCTCATGAAGCTGGTCATCGTCATGATGTTCATCTTGGCCGTGGGCCGCATTTTCTACACGGATTTCGGGCTGTTCTTCCAAGTGCCGCGGGATTCCAACTCGCTGTTCAACGTAGCGACGACCATCGACGTTCTCGTGTACAAGCAGCTTAAGACCGCTACGGTAGGCATGGCTTCGGCTTCCGCATTCGTACAATCCGTGATGGGTTGTGTGACCATTCTGATTGCCAACTGGGTCGTTCGTCGCGTAGACCGAGAGAGCGCAATGATGTAAAGGGAGGAAGCGAAATATGTCTGCAAAAGCGAAATACGAAACGGGTCTGGACAAATTCAACCGGATCGGAACCGGAACGAACATTGTTTTCAATCTCATCTTCATCATACTGGCGCTGCTTTGCCTCGTGCCCGTCCTTGTGGTGCTGTCCGTATCGCTGACGAGCGAGGATTCGATTCGCAGCAGCGGGTACCATCTCTTCCCGGCGGCGTTCTCCGGAGACGCTTATCGCTATATCGCCGAGCAAGGGGCGATGATCACGAAGGCGCTCGGCATCTCGGTGCTCGTCACCGGCGTCGGCACCGTGCTTGGCGTCATGCTTACGACGACGATGGGCTACGCGCTCTCCAGGCCGAATTATAAGATGAAGGGCTTTCTGACCTGGATCGTCTTCATCCCGATGGTGTTCAACGGCGGCCTGGTGTCCAGCTATTACATCAACTCGAATTTGCTGGGCCTGAAGGATACGGTGTGGGCGCTCATTCTGCCGCTGGCCGTCTCGTCCTTCAACGTCATCATCTGCAAAACCTTCTTCAGGAGCACCATTCCGGATGCCCTGATCGAGTCCGCCGAAATCGACGGCTCGAGCCAGCTGCGCATCTTCTTCTCGATCGTGCTGCCGATCTCGCTGCCGGTGCTGGCTACCATCGGATTGTTCCTATGCTTCTCTTATTGGAACGATTGGTTCCAATCCATGCTGTACATCAACAACCAGGACCTGTACTCGCTGCAGGCGCTGCTGAACAGCTTGATGAGCAACGTCGACGCCTTGGCGAAGAATGCGTCCACCATGGGCATCAGCTATGCGGAGCTCGTCGCCACCATGCCGAAGGAATCCGCGCGTATGGCCGTGGCCATCGTCATCGTCGTTCCCGTGGCCGTCGCCTATCCGTTCTTCCAGAAGTACTTCATTTCCGGTCTGACGGTCGGCGCCGTGAAAGGTTAACAAATGCATTCCGAAATAAACCTGGCTTTGCCTCGTTTATGATACCCGCCGCACAATGATGAAGGCGGGAACAAGCAAGAATTATAGGGAGGAAATGTACATGAACAAGACAAAGAAAAGATTGCTTGCAGTCAGCGCCGCGGCGCTCCTGACAACCGCGCTTGCGGGTTGCGGCAACTCGAATTCCAATTCCGAGTCGAATAACACGCCTGCCAACACGAACGCCAACGCCGGGACGAACGCCAACGCCGGCACGAATTCGAACAAGCCTGCCGATTCCGGCGATGTGCCTACGCTGGTATGGTGGACGATCGGCGGCCAAGTGCCGGCTAACTTCGACAAAGCGATCGCAGCCATGAACGAATACACGGCCGAGAAGATCGGTGTGAAAGTCGATATCAAAGTAGCGAGCTGGGGCGACTGGGACACGAAGATCAACACGATCGTGAACACCGGCGAACCGTTCGACATCATGTTCACGAACAACGGCAAGTACAACCAGCAAGTGAACATGGGTGCTTTTGCCGACCTGACCGACCTGGTGCAAAGCGAGACGCCTGACCTCTACAAGCTCATTCCCGAGAAGGTTTGGGACGGCACGAAAGTCGGCGGCAAAGTGTATTCCGTCCCGACGTACAAGGACTCTTCCTTGACGCAATATTGGGTATTCGATGACAAGTATGTACAGAAGTACAAGATCGATACGACCGCAATCAAAACGTTGGCGGATCTCGACAAGCCGCTCCACGATATCAAGGCCGGAGAAGGCAAAAGCTTCTATCCGATGCCGCTTACGCAAGGCGACGGCTTTAACGGCTTCTTTAACGGTTACGACGATATGACGTTGGGTCTGCCTCCGATCGGCGTAAAAGCCGACGACGCTTCCCGCAAAGTCGTGTCCGTTCTGGAACAGCCGGACGTCATGGACGGGCTGAAGCTGCTGCACAAATGGTACCAAGACGGCATCATCAACCCTGACGCGCCGACGAAGACGGAAGCGGACAAAGCTCGCCCGTTCTTCGCAGCGCAAGCGTTCCCGGGTGCGGAAGCAAGCTGGCAGATCAACGAAGGCGTAGCGAAATACGACATGTTCCAAATCTTCGGACCGATCTACACGACGAGCACGATCCAAGGCTCCTTGAACGCGATTTCGGCCAACTCGAAATATAAGAGCGAAGCGCTGAAATACCTGCAGCTGGTCAACACCGATCCGAAGCTGCGCAACATGCTGGCCTTCGGCGAGCTGGGCGTCGACTATGACAACGTGGACGGCGAGAAAGTCATCGAGCGCAAAACGGATACATGGCCGCTGGCAGCGTATACGCAAGGTACGTTCTTCGATCTGGCCGTCACGAAAGGCGCTCCGGTCGATCAATGGGACCAAGTACGCAAGCTGAACGATCAAGCAACGTCCTCGACTACGCTGGGCTTCGCGCTGGATATCAGCAAGCTGAGCACGGAAGTAGCCAATACGAAAGCCGTATGGGACAAATATCGTTATGAACTGATGACAGGCGCCTCCGATCCGGAGAAAGTAGTTCCGAAAATCGTGGCGGAAATGAAAGCAGCCGGCATGGACGCGATTACGAAAGCGGCTCAAGAGCAAATCGACGCTTATTTCAAATAAATCGTGCATGCGATTGGCATCCAGAAGACCCGAACGGATTATGCCGTTCGGGTTTTCTGTTCCGCGGATTTGATTTAGGCCGCATGACGTTATATGGTTGAGCGGTGGGATACGACAAAAGCCTGGTGCAAAGGAGACGCCGCATGCGTTCATTTATGCAGATCAAGATCTACCGCGGCAAATTCATTGCCTATGCGATATTCGTCGTGTTCATCGGCTTGGCGGTAGGCGCGCTCACCTGCGCGGTGCTGCTGGACCAATGGGTGGGCAGCTCGCGGAATGAGGCTGACGGGGCCTTCTCGCGGGTTGAAAATACGCTGCAATTCGATGCCGACCGCATCGAAGCTTACATGCAGCGGGTCTACTCCAATGACGGACTGGTAACCGATATTCGTAATTTCCTCGGCAACAGCGCGCAGGGTTACTTGACGAACAGGCTTCAGGACAGCCGTTATAATCGGCCGCTCGTCTCCTTCCCCGACGACTTGAAGTCCTTTCTGAGCAGCGGGGGACAGGGAGATATCACGCAAGTCAGTTTGCATACGGCGGATGAAGGAAATGTCGTGCGGTTCGACAGCAACGGGAATACGAGCTTCAAGTTCCGGCTGCCGAACGCGGACCCTACGTTCAAGGAGTCGATTCAGAGCGGCTTCGTCTATCGCAAGAAGCTCTCGGATCCGAATCGGATATCCCGCCAGCTGGGCGAATTCCGGTTCCTCGTCAGCAGCGACCGGATATTCAAGACGGCGCAGCAATACGCCTTGAACGAAGCCGCGGCGGTCAGCGGTTCCGGAGACGTGTATCTCATTTCGGGCAGCAACCGCGGCAGTACCGAGGAGCTGGTTCGCCGGGCGGCGGCGGACGGCCGAAGCCATGGCTTTCTGTCGACGGGCTTGCTGGACCGGGCGTATTTCGTAACCTTCCAGTCCACCGAGTTCGATTATCAATTCGTCAGCATCGTGGACCTGGCTTCGCTGATCCGTCAGAAGGCCGACGTGCTGCTCATCGTGTTTCTTATCGTGCTCGCCGCGATGATCAGCGTGCTGCTGCTCATCGTGTACAACCTGCGCGAGGACGCGAACTTCCTGCGTCGGATCATCAATTCCATCGGACGCGTAAAGTCCGCGGATTTCACGCCTGTTCACCAGGCCAGCTACCGGCGCAATGAGTACGGCATGATCGCACGGGAGCTCGATGACATGATCCATCAGCTCGATCGGCATATCCGCACCAATTACTTGTTGAAGCTCAAGCAGCAGGAGACCGAGATGAAGGCGCTTCAGCATCAGATTAATCCTCATTTTCTGTATAATACGCTTGAAGTGATTCGTTCCTTCGCGCTCGTGAACCGAGCTTCCGACACGGCGGATGCCATTACCACCCTTGGCGCGTTGTACCGGGATATCGTGAAGAACGAGAACATCATTACGCTCGGCGGAGAGATGGCGCTGCTTCAGAAGTACTTGAAAATCATGGAGTTCAAATATCCGGACCGATTCTACTATCAGGTCAACGTGGAAGATTCGCTGCTTGCCCTGCCGACGGTCAAGTTCTGGATGCAGCCGCTTGCGGAAAACTTCTTTATTCACGGGTTTAACCCGGAGAGCGAGTTCAACCTGATCGTCGTCAGCGGCTGGGAGGAAGAGGAGCGCTTCGTGCTGGAGATCTCGGACAACGGGAACTGGATCTCCGAAGAGCGCTTGGCCGAGATCCGGAGCAGTCTTGCCAGAGACGACGACGCGAATACGCAGAGCATCGGCCTTCGCAATGTATATACCCGGCTCCATTTCTTCTATGGGCAGGGGTTCTTCATGACCATCGACAATAACGAGCAAGCCGGCGTCAAAATATCCGTTATCCTATCCAAGGGGGCGATTCGAGATGTACAAACTGCTCATCGTCGATGACGAGCCGCAGATTTTGGAGGGAATGAAGGCATCGCTGGATTGGGAGAAGTACGGCTTCGGGCAGATCGAGACGAGCGAGACGTACGAGGGCGCGATATCGAAATCGGTGGAATTCATGCCCGATCTGGCGATCTTCGACGTCTGCATCGGCAAGAAGCGCGGCTATGACGCGATCCATAAGCTCAATGAGCTGCGGCTCCCGGCGAAATATATTATCATGAGCGGCTATGGCGAATTCCAGTATGCGCTGGAGGCCTTGCGCTGCGGGGCGAAGGACTATCTGCTCAAGCCCGTGGATCGCACGAAGCTTCAGCATCTGGTCGAGCGGATCATCGTGGAGGATTGGCACGGCACGCTCGAAGGCGCGGACCGCGGCGACCAAGACGTGGATCCGGTGCTCGGCGTGCGCTACGACAGCCTGTCCAAGCTGACCAATCGCATTCTGCTGATCGTCAAGGCGGAGTACGATCAGAACATCAACCTGAAATCGGTTGCAGAACGTTTTCGCATGAACGGGACGTACCTCGGGCAGCTGTTCCTCAAGGAGGCGCAGATGAAGTTCTCGGAGTATTTGATGGCCTACCGGATGCTCCGGGCCCAGGAACACATTCAGAACACCGACGAGAAGATCGCGAATATCGCGCTTTCCGTCGGCTACCCGAACGCCAACTATTTTTACTCCCATTTCCAAGCGTACTTCGGCAAATCGCCATCGGATTTGCGAAAGAAGGAATAGCGGTCGATGCGACAACTATGGACATGGGCATCATCGAAATGGAATTGGAAGCGGGATCGGGAACAGGATCGGGAACAGGGGGAGAAACGGCAGCTTGAGCGGGAACAGGGACGGGAACGGATTCGTCTCGCCGCCGGCTGCGTGCTTGTCGCTATGCTGATGCTGCCGCTTGCGGGCTGCTTCTCCGGATCCGATAATCGCGAGAATCCCGTATCGTCCGGCACCGCGGTGAATTTGATCTATTACACGATCGGGGATCCCGATCCGGACCTGCGGATGGTCAACGACAAGCTCAACGAGATTTTGGTCAAGAAAATCGGCGTCACCGTCACGTACATCAAGGTGGGGTGGCAGGAGTACGAAGCCCGGCTGAATACGCTCGTCTCGGCAGGCACGCCCTTCGACATCGCGTTCGCGCCGGAGTACACCACGTATGCGCAGCGCGGCGCGTGGCTGAAACTGAACGACTATCTGTCCAATGTGGGGAAGGACATGTACGATGCGATCGATCCGCTCTTCTGGCAAGGGGTGCGAATGGATGACGGCGGCATCTACGGCGTGCCGACCAACAAGGAGTTGGCCGTACGCGATCAGTGGATGTACCCGGCTGCGCTGATCAAGAAGTATGGCATCGACATCTCGAAGTACACCACCTTGGCTTCGCTCGAACCGCTGCTGAAGATGATCAAGCAGAAGGAACCGTCGTATCAGCCGATGGAGCTGGACAAGGGCTCTCAGAATTTCTTTGCTATGGACGGCTACGAGTACTTATCGGATAAACCGCTTCCGTTGATGGTGAAGGCCACGGATCCCGATGCCAAGGTCGTGAATATATTCGAAACCGCGGAAGCCCGGAAAGTGCTGGACATCCTTCGACGCTATTATGTGGCGGGCTATATCAATGAAGATGCGGCCATGAGGGAGAGTCAAGGGCTGGAGCGAGGCGCGAAGGTCTTCTGGAAAGCCGCGGGAGGCGGTCCGCTGTCGGAGAATAGCTGGAGCAAGGATCGCGGCTACAAGCTGGTGGCTTACCCTGTAACGCCTGCATTGATTACGACGACATCGATCCGGGGAGGGGTCATGGCCGTCAGCGCGGATACGCAGCATCCGGTCGAGTCCGTCAAGTTTCTCAATCTGCTGAATACGGATCCCGAAGTGCGCAACCTGCTCAATTTCGGCATCGAAGGCGTGCACTACACCTTGGACCGCAACGGCCAGGTGGTGCCGATCTCGCCTAAGGACAGCAAAGGCAACCCGATCCCGGACGCGCCGCGGAGCTATGCGGGCGTGCAGTACACGCAGGGCAATTGGTTCATCTTGAAGACGATGGGCGGCGAGTTTCCGGATCCGCTCGACAAATGGGATCAATTCCGCGCCGGCAACAAGGAAGCCGTCAATTCGAGCACGCTTGGTTTTACCCCGGATTTGTCCCGCATGCCGATCCAGATGCAGAACATCCAGATGGTCTGGGACAAATACTTTCCCAGCCTGATGACCGGCAGCGTGGATGTCGATACGGAGCTGCCGAAGTTCAATCAGGAGCTTCGGCAGGCGGGCGTCGACGAGCTGCGGGCCGAGGTGCAGCGCCAGCTTGACGCTTGGCGGGCCGCCCGTTCGCAGAGCGGAAGCGCGGGATAATTTCCGCGCGAGACAGGAGTTCCGCCGCCGACCGCGAACAAGGTTCAGAGCGTGTAACGAGCGCATTCACCCTGGGAGGGATTCGGCCATGTGGAAGATGGACGGGTATTTGGAGCATTTGGTTGCGATTGCGCCGGAGGAGCGCTTCAGCGCCCAAACGCGCGAGGAATGGCAGGCTTGGCGGGAGCGTCTGCGGGAGCGGTTCGCGCAGTTGCTCGTAGAACCGGACGGGAAGCGGGAGCTCTCGCCCGAGCTGCTGGAGTCGGTGGACTGCGGCGATTATACAAGGGAACGAATCAGCATCGCGACGTACGGTCCGCTGTTCATGCCGGCGTACGTCTTGATCCCGAAGGCGTACGAGCCGGAGCGAGGCGCGGTCATTGCCATTCACGGTCATGGCTACGGAAGCCGAGATCTCGTCGGCTTGAATCCGGATGGTACGGATAAGACGGGCGACGCGGCGGGCTATCAGAAGAACTTTGCCGTAGAGCTGGTGCGGCGCGGCCATCTGGTCATCGTGCCCGAGCTGCTCGGCTTCGGGGACCGCAAGCTCGCCGAGGATGCCGAGAAGGGAGATTCGTGCTACAGATTGTCCACGAATCTGCTCGTTATGGGGCAGACGATGGCCGGCCACCGCGTGTTCGAGACGCTGCGCTGCGTGGATTACGCGCTTGCGCGCGGAGACGTGGCGGCGGATCGGATCGGCTGCATGGGCATTTCCGGCGGCGGGCTGGTCTCGGCATTCGCCGCAGCGATCGATGAGCGGCTGTCGGCCGCCGTCGTCAGCGGCTACGCCAATACGTTCCAAGCGAGCGTTTTGGCCGTCCCTCACTGCATCGACAATTTCATTCCGGGCTTGTCGCAGCTCGCCGAGATGCCGGACCTGATCGGCTTGATCGCTCCCCGGCCGCTGTTGATCGAAGCCGGCACGAGAGATCACATCTTCCCGCTGCATGCCGCCGATGAGGCGGTGGACAAACTCAGCAGTATTTATGATCTGCTGGATGCGGAGACGCAGCTGGCGTACGATCGGTTCGAGGGCGATCACGAGATTTCGGGGAAGCTCGCATTCGATTGGTTCGGAAGCCTATGGCCGTCCCGGGAGGCAGACGCAGATGGACGCGCGTAAGCTTAGACCTTTCGTTCCGTCGGGGGAGGATTACGCGCTCACGCAGCGATTCTTCGAGGAGCTGGGGTTCGAGAAACGGTACGCGGACGAATCGATCAGCCTGTTCCGGGTTGGCGATCAGGAGTTTTATTTGCAGAACTTCCATGACCAAGCGGTTCAGGATCAGTTCATGCTGGAGCTGGCAGTCGAGGATTTGGACGGCTGGTGGACCCGCATTCAAGCCATCTCGCAGAGCGGGGCATACCGGATCAAGGCAAAGGAACCGACGAATTATCCTTGGGGGAAGCGCGAAGTGCATCTCATCGACCCGTCAGGGGTATGCTGGCATTTCTCGGAATGGCCTGTCGCGGAAGGGCCGTGACGCTGCCGATGAATTCCTTTACAATGTAGGAAGCTAAGCATCATATCCATGGAATTACGAGGTCAGAAGAAATGACGGATAAACCGACCGCTGTTGAAGACGCGCGCGGCAAGGCGCCGCAAGAGAATAAATCGCTGCTCGTGCCCGTCCTCTACGGCGGGTTTGCTTTTGTATTCATGCTCGGTGCCGTGTTATTCCTGCTGGTTCGTCCTTTCGGCGGCCAGCCGAAGGATGACGAGCTGAACATGCCTCATGCTTATAGCTATAGCGAGGTAGCTGCTGCGAACGGCATGGACTTGCATGTTTTGATGACGCGTCCGGATAACGTCCGTCCCGCGTCGATCCATAAGAACGTGGCGGTCGGACCGTATTACGGCGTGAACGGCGGCTTCTTCTTCCAGGAGTCGCTGCTCAGCATCGCCGTCGTGGACGACATGCCCGTCAATGCGGCGCCGAATGTCTACGGAGCGGGCGATCTCAATGCGAAGTACGCGCGCGGAACGCTCGTGTGGGACGGAGCGGCGGGAAAGCTGAGCGTGCAGACCGTCAGCTCCGCGGCGGATTTGCGCGTCACGGACCGCTCGCGTTACTGGGCGCAGGGCGGAATCTCCATGAGCCTTGGCCAAGACGATAGGTGGCTGGCGCAGGCGGAAGCGGAGCAGGCGCCGAATATCGATGACAAGCGGCTCCGTTCCGCGGCCGTCTACGACGACGCCGGCAGCCTGTATCTCGTCGTCAGCACGACGAAAGGAACGCTCGCCGATTTCCGTTCCGCGATCCTGGAGCGGATCGGGGCGGGCAAGCTCTCCGGCGGCATCTTCCTCGACGGCGACGGCTCCTCGCAGCTGCGCAGCCGCGAAATCCGGCTGAGCGGGGACGGGCGGCCGGTCGTGCAGATGCTGCGGCTGTTGGAGTGAGGCATTGCATTGCGGCCAGCACTTGCCGGCACAAAAAACGGAGCGCCGACTGGGCAGAAGTCGGGCGCTCCGTTTTTTTGTTGATTCAACGTTTGCGAGCCGTCGCTGCGAGATAGGCGACGGCGGCTTCCGTGGGGCGATGATAGTCCCCAATATTTCGACGGCCTAAGGTTGGTGACGTGCATACAACCCACCTATCTAAACGCCCAAGCCACTACATAGCGAGGGAAAGCCGTTATTTAGCAGCTTTCCAGGCCAAGCCGCCACCGAGGAAGGTACGAAAGCTGCTGTTTTGCAGCTTTATGACCTAATTGGACTGCCTGAAGCTTGAAAAACTGCTATCTAGCTGCTTTCAGAACCAAATCACCACGAAGGAAGGCGCCAAAGCTGTTGTTTGGCAGCTTTCCAATGTTTTTTGACTATAGGAGATTTAAAAAGCTGCTATTCAGCAGATTTTTAAGCCAGGACTAGGGTGAATGCCCCGATTCATCCCTCGACTTCGCCGGCGGTCCCATCCGGACCACCGGTGATTTCAATAACGAACACGGAGCTGGAATCCCCTTCGGCAATGCGCTTATTTTTGTTTTTCAGCCATGTGGCGGACAGCGCGTAGTAGTAGATTCCTTTTTCTCCGGGAGCTTGAAAGGAATTTTCGGATATCGCTATTTGCTTGTAGACGCCGTCATGAAATTGAGTCAGGCTGGTCTCGGTCGGCTGTTTTCCTTCGTACTTAAACATCATGTTAGCATTTGCGGCCACGGCGTCTTTCTCTTTATCCTTTAGCATTTCTTCGGCGCTGACATAATCCGCGCATTCATAACCCCAGCAGTAACTGCTCTGATACACCTTAATGGCTTTTCCATTAGCGGTGACTTGCGGCAGAGGAGGCGAATCGCTCAGCTTCGATTTGTTGTCTCCTATCCTGCACGCACTCAACAACAAGGCAATCGCAACGAAAATAGGCAGCCATTTACGAATCATGGAATCCCTCCGTTCAATTATGCAGACGAAGCGACAATCCAATTTGTTCCAAATACATCCACTAGAACCAAACCAAAAAAAACAGCCTCCTAGTCGAGGCTGCGGGGTTAAACATGGATTCAAACATAATGGCATTCAGTTAAGCGATCGGTTTATGCAAGTGGCGACCTTGCAGACTCTTTCTGAGAACGCTATTCCTTCGCTGCGCGCGCCGCTTTACGCTTCTTATACGCACTGACGTTCATCCAAACGCCAATGAGCAGCAGCGCGACGCCGAGGACATAATTCACGAACAAAATATCGACGATTCCGTATCCGATAAAGAAGATGCTGACAACTACAAGCAAACGCGGATTCACTTTACTATGCACCTCGCTTCATCGCTGGGTAAGCTATTGCTAGAAGTATAGCGTAATCGGCGGCGATTGGCTAGATGAAGATGTTAGATAAAATGACATGAAACTACTGCTGTGCGGTCCATGCGCACAAGCTGTCACGTGTCTTAGCGTCCTGCTGCGCCCCGTTTACAGCCGGTTCAGCTTCCGATACAGCAGCGGCGTCGTGCCCGTCAGCTTCTTGAACATGCGGTCGAAATGACCCGCGCTTTCGAAGCCGGTCCGCTCCGCAACGGAGATGACCTTGAGGTTCGTCTCCCGAAGCAGCCGCTGCGCCTCGCGAATGCGGGTCAAATTCACGTATTCGATCAGCGTAAAACCGGTCACCGCCTTGAAGGAGCGGCTGAGGTAATACGGGCTGACGAAGAATCGTCCGGCCAGGTCTGGGAGCGTAAGCTTCGTCTCGAAGCTGCCGCCAATGAACGCGGCAACTTCGGTGATCTTCCGATGCAGCGAGTCGCGCTGTCCGCCGTCTTCGGGCCGCTCGTCGACGGGATGGCGCGCGGCGAACAGCAGCAGCTCCGTGAGCAGCACGCGCAGATAGACCTCGCGGCCGGGTCGCTGCTGGGCGGCTTCGGCGACCATTTTGGCGAGCAGCTGTTCCGCGAAGACGCGCTCCTGCGAGCTTAGCTTCAGCACGCAGGCTTGCTGCGCGAATGGTTCAAGGAGCAGCGGGTCATGCAGCGGATGGGCCGCGCCGAGGAAAGCGTCGCTGAAATTAATGACGATGCGCTCATGCTCCGGCGGACCGATATCGGAAGCGTTATGGACGACGCCTTTATTGACGAGGACGAGATCGCCGGCCGTTAGCCGAACGGTCCGACGGTCGATGAAATGCACCCGCTCGCCGGATTGCAAATAGTAGATTTCGTAGGTAGGATGGAAATGGTTTACGCGCCCGAACGGCTTCGTCCGATGCACCTGGTGGATATAGAAATCCCCTTCCTCGTCGCCGAACGTGACGGGTTGATCCGGTATGAGCTTCATGGCGTTTCCTCCATTCGTTCGCGAGATTGCAGACATGCCGTGGCGAACTTGCAGCCTGCCTATTCCGTTTGATTTTATCGCAAAATAAGTGAAGTTTGAATGGCATTGAGCAAGAAAAGCCGCGATTCAGGGCAAATGTTGCGGTATGCTGGCAATATATGATTGCCCAAAGGATGGTGTCTGCTCGATTATGAAAGCGTTTATGGATGACGACTTTATGCTGAACAACGAGACTGCCAAGCAATTGTACCGCGAATACGCGGCCGACATGCCGATTATCGATTACCACTGCCATTTGAGCCAGCAGGAGATCTACGAGAATCGCAGCTATGCCAACCTGACGGAGGTATGGCTGTACGGCGATCATTATAAATGGCGGGCGATGCGCGCGAACGGGGTCGAAGAGAAATATATTACCGGCGGCGAAGGCGTCAGCGACTACGACCGGTTCCTGGCTTACGCCCGCACGGTGCCGATGACGGTAGGCAATCCGCTCTACCATTGGTCGCATCTCGAGCTGCGGCGGCTGTTCGGCATCGAGGAGCTGATCAACGAACGGAACGCGCCGGTCATTTGGGAGAAAGCGAACGCCAAGCTGCAGGGCGGCGGCTTCTCCGTTCAGGATTTTATCCGGGGAGCGGGCGTCGAGGTCGTGTGCACGACGGACGACCCGGCCGATTCGCTGGAGCATCACCAGTTGCTCGCGGAGCAGGAGGCGAAGTTAGGCTTCCGCGTGCTCCCATCCTTCCGTCCGGACAAGGCGCTGGAAATCAACCGTCCGGCGTTTCTCGGCTATCTCGAGAAGCTAGGCGATTCGGCTGAACGCAAGCTGGCGAATTACGACGATCTGCTGCATGCGCTGGAGACGCGGGCGAGGTTCTTCCATTCCGTCGGCGGCCGGGTATCCGACCATGCGCTGGATTACGTGCCTTGGGCGGAGACGACGCATGAGGAGACGACTCTTATTTATGAGAAAGCGCTGCTCGGCGAAGGCGTAACGCTGGAGGAAGAGCGGAAGTACAAGACGTATACGCTGCTGTTCTTGGGACGGCTGTATGCGGAGCTCGGCTGGTCCATGCAGTATCATATGAATGCGCATCGCAACAACAACGCTCGCAGGCTTGGAACGCTCGGGGTGGATACCGGCTTCGATTCCATCGGAGACAGCCCGGTGGCGGTGGCGCTCGTCCGGCTGTTGGACCGTTTGGACGCCGACGACCAACTGCCGCGCACGATCGTCTATTCGCTGAATCCGTCGGACAACAACGTGCTGGCCGCGCTCATCGGCAGCTTCCAGGGCGGAGGCATCCCGGGCAAAATCCAGCTTGGCGCCGCCTGGTGGTTCAACGATACGAAGGACGGCATGCTGGAGCAGCTGAAATCGCTCGGCAATATGGGGCTGCTGCCCCGTTTCGTCGGCATGCTGACGGATTCCCGCAGCTTCCTGTCGTACACGCGGCATGAATATTTCCGCCGGATCTTCTGCAATCTGCTCGGCGAATGGGTGGAGCAGGGCGAAGCGCCGAACGATCCGGAGCTGCTGCGGGAGATCGTGCAGGGCGTTTGTTATCACAACGCGAAGGCTTATTTTAGGTTTTAGATAGTAGCTTTTGAAAGTAGCTTTTGAAAGTAGCTTTAAGAAAGTAGCTTTAAGAAAGTAGCTTTAAGATAGCAGCTTTTAGATAGCGTCTTTTAGATATTAGGTTTAGATTATAGGTTTTATTGGTTTTCAGCTGCAGCTGTCCGTAATGAAAGAGGACCCGGGGTTCACCGCTTTGGCGGGCCTGAGGTCCTTTTCAGCGTTGCATGGCCCGGAGACTGGGCTTAGTTTCTTCTACCAACGACCTCCTATGCATGATATAGTTTTGGATGATTAGACAGCATGGGAGGATATATCGTGATTGGATTAAAGTTATTATTGGCGGGCGTGCTCGGAGTCGGAGCGGCCGGGGCCGGAGCGAGCTCCGTACCTGCGCCAAACTGGAAGCAGCAGCTTGCGATCGGTTCGTATTCAAGTCCGTCTTCGCTCGATCCGTCGGATGCCGCCGATTCGGAAACCGCTTCGGTCGTGGGCGGGCTGTTCGAGGGTCTGGTCCGGCTCGACGAATCGGGAAAGGCCATTTCCGGGCATGGCGACCGGTTGGAAGGTTTCGGCCGATGGGAAGACATATACCTTTACGATTCGTTCCGGCGCAAGGTGGAGCAACAAGCAGCCGGTGAAAGCTTCGGACTTTGAATATGCTTGGAAGAACAGCCTCGCGCCGGCATCGTACAAGCCTGTGGTCTATAAGCTGTTCGTCTTGGAGAATGCAGAGGCGTACAACGCGGGAACCCTGAAGGATACCTCCAAGGTCGGCGTCAAAGCCATCGACGAGCATACGCTGCAGGTGACGTTGAAGGAGCCGATCGCGTATTTTCCGCGCATGCTGGCGGAACCGATCTTCGATCCCGTGTATGCGCCGGAGGCGAAGGCCAACCCGCAGTGGGCACAGCGGCCCGGAACCGTCGCGACCAACGGTCCCTTCAAGCTGAAGGCTTGGGACGAAGACGGAGTGAAGCTTGCCAAGAACGCGGACTACTATGACGCCGCCGCCATTCATTTTGCCAACGTTCGGTTTGACGCATCTACGGGAGAATCGCAGGCGAGCAAATATGTAAGCGGCCGGATCGACTGGTTCGACGCTACCGGTATGGACATGTCCGATATCCCGGTCAAACTAGGCAAGCCGTTGAGCCAAGACATGGCGCTCATGCCTCTAGCCTCCACGTACTATTATCAGATCAATTTGAACAAACGGCCCTTTACGAACCTAAACGTACGCAAAGCGCTGGCCATGGCAATCGATCGCCATTCGATCGGCTTCGGGACGCCGGCGTTCGGCTTCGTTGCGAACGGAATCGCGGGAGCGAAGCAATCCTTCCGCGACGAAGTACCCGACGGCGCGTATTTCGCGGAAGACGCGGCGGCGGCGCGGAAGCTTTTGGCGAAAGGCTTGGCGGAAGAGGGGTTGAAGGAACTGCCTCCGATTACGATTATCATGAACGCGGGCGTTCACGAATCGATCGCGAAGTCGGTTGCCGCAGCGTGGAAGCGTAATTTGGGCGTCTCGGCCTCCATCAAGGTGCAGGAATGGGGCGAGCTGCTGAAGAACCGCCACGAGCAGCGCTTCGATATCGCAAGGGCCGGATGGGGCGCCGATTATAACGATCCCGCGACTTTCCTTACGTATTTCGCGTCTTGGAGCGCCGACAACGATTCCGGCTGGAGCAGCCCGGCCTACGACGACATTCTCAAGCAAGCGAACCGAACGACCGATATCGCGGCCAGAACGCAGCTTTATGCCAAGGCGGAGAAGCTGTTGATCGACAATATGGTCATCCTTCCGCTCTATTACTACGTGTCCAACATCGTGCATCGGCCGAATTTGAAGCATGTGTACATGGAGTCTGGCGGCAGCGTGGCGTATGCGAGAGGATATTTCGAAGCCTAGCATTAGAATGTAACAACAAAGCCCGGCGGGGGTCGCCGGGCTTTGTTGCGTTGCTGAGGGTGTCTCTTGACGGAGTATAGGGTGCACCGAATGTGAATGACCAATTGCGCTGCAAGATCGCCTATTCGCTTCATCGGACGAATGCATGTTAGGCGTGAAAGGCCGCTCAGCTAGCGAGCCGTGCCTCAGCCGCTTCCTTCCGCTCCTGCGACCGGAAGACGAGCGCGAACACGAGGACGCAGAAGACGGCAGCCAGCGAATTGTAGAAAAACATGTTACGCATGCCGAACGCTTCGCTGCCGACGCCGCCGACCAGACTGCCGATGATGCGCGCGAGGCCCATGGTGATCAGGCCGTTCAGCGTTTGCCCGCTGGCTTTCAGCTCGCTCGGCACTTCCTTGTTGATGAAGTTGGCCATGGTAACCGTCAGCACGATGAAGATCAGCCCGTGCAGCGCCTGCGTCGGCAGGAGCCAGACCGGACTGTGGATCGCCGAGAACAGGTACCAGCGCAGCGCCGCGGCCGCTCCCGCGCCAAGGAGGATATGCCAGGTTCGGAACCGTTTGAAAATACGGCTCGACAGCAGCAGAAACGGGACCTCGCTTAAGGACGAGATGACCATGGACCAGCCGAGCCAGGCGCTGTCTCCGCCCATCTCCTTGAAGTAGAGCGGGAAGAACGCGTAATAGTAGCCCAGCGTTACCTGAAAAACGAAATTCGCGCCGATGCAGAGCATCAGCTTGCGGTTGCGCATCAGCCCCCATACGGACACTCGCCGGCGGCTTCTCGCTTGATGGCCTTCGATCGCCGGAAAGCGCAGCACGAGCAGCAAGCAAATCGCCAGCAGCCCGGCATATACGCCGAACAAGAGATCGATGCGTTTCTCGGCGAGGATACCGAATACAATCGACATGATGGCGAAGCCTACCGTACCGCCAAGGCGGATGCGGCTGAAATCCCCTCGTCCGCGCTTATCCAGCGCCTCCAGCGTGACGGCATCGCTGAGCGGGAAGATCGAGGATTGGAAGAACGTAAAGATACAGATGATCAGCAGCAGCAGCATAAAATTACTGGTCAGCGGATAGAGCAGCGACGAGAGTCCGGTACAGACGAGCAGCAGAATAAGGACGCTGTTCTTGGTCTTCGCGCGATCGCTCAGCAGTCCCCAGAACGGTTGGGCCAATATCGCGATCAGCGGTCCAAGGCCGAGCAGGGTTCCGATTTGCGACTGCGTGAAGCCGGCGTGCTGGAAGTATAGCGGAATAAACGTGCCGTAAACGGCGTTGCCCATGTAGAAGAAGAAGTAGAAGAGCAGAAAATACACAAGATTAACCGGCATGAAAGGGACCTCTCTTGGTGCTCGGGAGCAGAATGTGAACGTGCTTCATATATGTAGTTCCCCGCGCGCCGGCGAATTCCTTCCTGCCCCGCAAGGCGACACGGTTGTGAAAAAAGGCACGGAAGGCAAATTGCGTCGCCTCCCGCGCCGAATATTGGTGAGCTGTCCCTATTTGCGAGCGAGCCGCTCCCATTCCTGCTTGATCTTGGTTTCATCCAAATCGATGCCGATCATAACGAAATACGGCGCGCCTTCGTAGGTGCTCGGCGACCATTCGAGCCGCTTGCCCGACAGCTGGAACAGCATCAGGCGGCCGTCCTTGCCGTACGGCATATAGCCTTTGGCGCGCAGGCAGACGTTGCCCCGACCGCCGAGGAAGGCTTCGAATTGTCGGCGGGTGATACCCGCCGCTGCCTCATCGGGATAGATGGCGGCCGTGCGAATACGCGAGAACGAACTGCCGGATGCCGCAGCCGCAGCCGCATTCCCGCGCGAGGACTTACCCGCTGCGGATTGCCCGCTGCCTGCGGCAGCGGATGCGCCGCCGGAAACGTTGCCGGCAACGCCGCCGGATGCGCCGCCTCCAGCCGCCCCCGCGCTAACGCGCACGGCCGGCTGCGAAGCCGCGCCGCCGGCAGCGCCGGCGAACGCGCTGCCGCCGCGCGGCGCCGCTGCCTGCGGCAAGCCCGCGGACCCTGCCGCGGTGCGCGCGCTTGAGGCGGACGGCCGCGTGCCGGTTATAACGGGCTGCCGCCGTTCGGCCGGGGCCGAGATGCCTTCGAAGACGGCGGCCGCATCGAGCTCGCAGCGTACCGCGCTGACGAACATGGCGGAGCCGTTGCGATCCTTCACGAGCGTTCGGACTTTGTCCGCGGTACGGTTCGAGATCAAGTCGAATTTGTTGGCCACGATGATATCGGCGACCTCGATTTGCCGGCGCAGCGTGCGGATCAGCTCCCGGTCCGAGGAGAATATGCTGTTATAGTCAAGCGCATGCTCCGCGTCGAGCACGGTGACGATGCGATGCAGCGCCGCTTTGCCGATGACGGACGGCTCGGTCATCGCTTCCACGATTTCCTCCGGATTCGCTACGCCCGTCAGCTCCATCACGATGACGTCGGGGCGCATGAGCGCCAGCCGCTCGAGGCACTGCGCCAGCTCGCTTCGCTTGCTGCAGCACAGGCAGCCTTCGGTAATGCGTTCCAGCAGCTGGTAGGCGGATTCGCTGCTCACCTGCGTGCCGTCCACGTCGACGGCGCCGATCTCGTTCATGAGCACGGATGCGCGCAGTCCGCTGGATTTGGCATGCTGCAGCAGCCTTAGCAGCAGGGTCGTTTTGCCGCTGCCCAGAAAGCCGCTCAGGACGATCACCGGTATCGCATGTTGCTCCATGTTGGCCACACCCTCCCTCCAAGGTTTACATCCATGAACAATATGCGGCTCGCGTACGAAATAACACCGATTTCGGCGCGTCTGTTAAATTCGGGCGGAGAACGGTATAATAGTGCCAGTTTATTCGAGAGAGGAAGAAGCGTATGACCCCATCAGGCGGAGAACAGATCAACGAAGCGAAGGGACGGGACAGCCGCGCGATCGCGGTGCATTTGCTGTCCGGTTTTCTGGGAAGCGGCAAGACGACGCTGCTGAACCAGGTCATCGATTACTATAAAGAGCAGGACATCAAAGCGGCGGTCATCATGAACGAGCTCGGCGACGTCAACCTGGACGGCCAATTCATCGACGGCGACGTGCCGATGGCCGAAATGCTCGGCGGCTGCATCTGCTGCACGATTCGCGGCGATCTCGGCATAGAGCTGAAGGAGCTGGTCGACGAGCACGCGCCGGACGTCGTGCTGATCGAATCGACGGGCGCGGCGAATCCGATGGAAATCATCGACGCCGTGACGGAAGCCGCGCTGTTGATGCGCATCGATTTGCGTACGATCGCCACCGTCGTCGACGGCCCCGAGCTTCTTGCGCGCAGCAAGCGCGGCGGGCGCACGTTCAAGCTGATGCAGGAGCAGATCCGCTGCGCGACCGATCTGATCGTGAACAAGGCGGACAAGCTGCAGCCGGAGGAACTGGTCGAGGTGCAGCAGCTCGTCCGGGAGCTGAACGCGTTCGCTCCGCTAACGGTGACGGTGCGCAGCGTGATCGATCTTGCGATCTTCGATGCGCCTGCGGAAGATCAGCCTGCAGTCGTGCAGCCAACAGTGCGCCAAGCAGCAGACGATTCAGACAGCCATACATGCGGAGCGGACTGCCATCATCACGATCACGACCATGAGCACGGCCATAGTCACGGCGATAGTCACAGCGATAGTCACAGCCACGACCACAGCCACACTCATGACTCGCATGCCCATGTAATGACGCTGACGCATTATTTTACCGGGCCGATCAACAGCCATGACTTCGAGGAGCTATTGAACGGGCTTCCGCCGGACGTGTATCGAGCCAAAGGCATCGTGACCTTCAATGACACCAACAGCCGGTTTCTGTTCCAGTTCGCCTATCGCGAAACGGAGTTCATCCGTATCACGCCGCAGGGAGACGTGCACGACGTAGCGGTGTTTATCGGCGAGCATTTCAACAAGGACGCGCTCTTGGCGGAACTGGCGAAGCTGTAGCGTCGAAATTAATTGGGCAATGTTGGATAAAAGATTTCCGCGATGGACAAGCTACCTCAGAATGGGTCGAAGCATGGCCCGCGAAAGGAGCTGATTAGAGATGAAACAATTTTCATGGCGCAAACAAGCGGCAGTGCTCGGAACGGCCGCGGCGCTGCTATTGACGGCAATGCCGATGCACGCGCAAGCCGCGACGCCTTCCTCCGAGCAGCTGCAGGCGCAGCATGAGCAGGAGCGAGACCATTGGCGCTTTGGCGGCCACGGCCATAACCGCGAGGAGCGTAAAGCCCGCAAGCTGGAATTCATGACGGAAGCGGCGCAATATTTCGGCATCTCCACGGAGGGCAAAACCGCCGAGCAGCTGCATAAGGAATTGAAGGCCGCCCGCGACGCCAATCCGGCGAAATGGGAGAAGTTCAAAGCCCAGAAGAAGGCGCAACGCATGCTTCGCATGCAAGAGACGGCCAAGCAGCTCGGCATCTCGACGGAAGGCAAGTCGGCGAGACAGCTGCACGAGGAAATCCGCGAGAAATGCAAGAACCGCATGATCAAGGAAAAAGGCGACAAGCCGTCCGCGGACACGAAAGCGAAAGAACCCGCGTAACGCGTAACCACAAACAGCAGCGAGCATCGGCGTTTCGGACGCCTCATGCTCGGCTGCTGTTTTTTATTTGGATCCACTAACGGATGCGACTGCTGCAATTTTTTCTAAGGCTATTCGAATCGGTTATTCAAATCTGTCCAAATCGGGTAAGTATTAGCGCGTTTGGGCCGTTCAGCAGTTCAATGGCAGCCTCGCGAATAACGAACTCATTTCATAACTCAAAACGGAGGTATCGCTATGATTAAGCTTCAAGCAGCCGGACCGAAAGGAAAGCCGCTGAAAATGCTCGCATCCGTCCTGCTCGCCATCCTGATGTTCAGCCTGTCGGCCTTGCCCGCAATCGCGGCATCCCCCGGGAAAACGGTTAACGCTTCGGCAGCGCTCGCGTACAATCTCAAAGGACTGAAGCACAACGCGGCCGTTCAAAAAGCGTATATCGCGACCAAATACGTGTACGTCACCCAGCGGTCCGGCGGAAAATGCTATCTCTCCAGATTGCGCATCAGCGGCAAGAACGCCTCCTACGTCAACGAGATGGCCATTACCAATTCGGGACACTGCCAAAGCCTCGATATGTATACGTACAAGGGCGTCGATTACTTCTATTTCAGCTCGAAGTCGGACCCTTCGACCTCTTATTACTGGTCGCTCCAGGTAGCCAGGCTGCAATACTCGCCCGGCAAGACGGTCGACTATACGAATCTTCGCCGCATCACCTATATGAATTACGCCAATCGGACCGGCGCGCGACTCGGCGACACCTATCGCGTCGACGGCGGCGGCAACAGCACGCACACGATTTTTCGGGTACAAACGAAGGAAGGTAAAGTCACGTGGTCCATTTACGACACGGTTGCCTTGAACAAGCTTCTCGACGGCAGCGAGCAGGTACGCTTGGACAGCAAGGCGGCGAAGAGCGCCTGCGTCGCCAGCTTTACGCAGTCCGGCAGCGGAATCGTCAGACCGAACGGGTCGTTCCAGGGTCTCGACATGCTGGGCAAAACGGAGCTCTATACGTCAGGCGGCGCGGAAGGCCAGGTTCCGCAGCTAGCGTTGATGTCGAACAAAGGGGCATTCAAAAGTCTCGTGAAAATCATGAACGTAGGCAAACACGAAATCGAAGGCGTGCAGACCAAGAACGGCAACGTTTATTTTACGATCGTGACGGACCCGGCGAACAAGCAAAATACGCAGAAAATCTATTACGTATCCGATAGCAAATTCAAGTAATCGCCTAGTATAATGGAGTTGCTCCGTCTCCATAAAGTGGGCGGAGGCGATGGCTGTAAATCGGCCTGCTGACCCGGATGATGTCCCGGATAATCTTCTAATTGATGCAAGATGAATTAAGGGGATGCGCATGAACGAACAGGTTGAAACGATATCGGACCAGGGCGGCATGGGTTTCGGCCGGCTGTGTGCGATGCTGCAATTAGGAGAGCTGATTCGTCCGCCGCAAGCCGTTACAGGCGGCTTGCTGCATCGGATGTATGCGCTAGAAACCGCTCAGGGGAAATTCGCGGTTAAAGCGCTGAACCCTCAAATTATGACGAGGCCCGAAGCGATGCCGAACTTCATCCGTTCGGAACAAATTGCTGCGATCGCGGCTAACGCCGTGCCGGCTCTGCCCGCGAAGCGATTCAACGGCACTGCCGTGCATCAAGTAGATGGGCGATACTATCTCGTATTCGATTGGGTCGAGGGAAGAAGCCTGAAGCCGAGCGAGATCACGGTCGATCACTGCGAGACGATAGGCGGGATTTTGGCGGATATCCATCGGACGGATTTTACGACGGCAGACCGTGAGGCAGCTGGTTTAAATCAAGCAAAAACGACGAATTGGAGCGCCTACTTGCAGCAAGGTCAGTCCCAACTTGCCCCCTGGGTGGACGCGATGGGGGAATCCATTGACCAGCTGCACGAATGGGAGGCCAAAGCGAATCAAGCGGCGCAATTGCTTGCCGCCGACACCGTCATCAGTCACTTGGATTTGGACGCGAAGAATGTGCTGTGGAACCAAGACGGTCCGATCCTGATCGATTGGGAAGCGTCGGGTGCTGTCAATCCGATGCAAAATCTGTCCGAAACCGCCGTGTACTGGTCGGAAGACGAGACGGGCGACTTGGACAAAGCTAAATTTTCGGCGTTCGTACGCGCCTATAAACAAAGTTTCGGAACCCTTCAAGGCAATTGGCAGGCTGTTGTGGCAAACGGCTATCATGGCATGTTGGGCTGGCTGGCCTACAGCTTGAAACGTTCGCTGGGGATCGATTGCACGGACGATCAAGAACAGCGGCTGGGGACGGAACAAGTGACCGGGACCTTGCATGCCCTTCGGCGTTATGCGCAGCGGGCTGCAGACATCGAACAATGGCTGATGGATGAAAGCTAGTAAGCGGAAAAAGCGATACACGCAAAAACAGTGGCAGCGCAGGGCGATCCTTTCTCGTCCCTGGCTGCCACTGTTTTTCTGTTTCGCTCCCTATGCCGACTTGCTTTCTATATCGCCGGAACGGCCTGCAGCTTGCGGAACACCTCGTAGCTGCGGCGCGCGCATTCCGAGATCGCGATCGGATGGAAGCCGTTCACGGCTGCGTACAGCTGGTCGTTCAGCGGAGCCGTCCAAGACGAAGGCAGCGCGCTGCCGCCCAGCATCGCGCCGAGGATGGAACCTACTGTCGCGCCGTTGCAATCCGTGTCCCAGCCGCCGAGTACGGCGGTCGTGATGCCCTTCTCGTAATCGCCGCCGGAGTAAATAAGCGCCGCCGCGCACAATGCCGCGTTGTTGTTCGTATGCACCGCGTCGTAGTGGCAGAAGGCGAGCCAGATGCGCTGCGTCAGTTCGACTTGATCGTTCGTGGAGTCGGCGATCTCAATGGCGAGCTTGATATCGTGGGCAAGCCGGCTGTTCGCCGGAATGACGCCGAGCCCGATGTTCACGATGCGGCGCACGTCCGTCTCCACGAATGCGGCGGAGATCATGGCCGCGCAGAACATGGCCCCATAGATGCCGTTCTTGATATGGGAGAAGGACGAGTCCTTCCAAGCCAGTTCGGCTGCCAGCTCCGGGTTGCCCGCTGCGCCGTAGGCATAGCCATCGACTCGGATTTGCGCGCCGATCCATTCCCGGTACGGATTGAGGTAAGTGCGCACCCAGTCCTTGTCGTCCGGCGTGAACTTGTCTTTCTGGTAGCGCATATGCGACGTGATTTGGGCGAAGTTCAGATAGGCCTGCGTTTCGGCCGTGCACACTTGGCCGTAGCTGAGACGGTTATGCCACATTTTGCCGACGTCCCAAGAGTCGAACGTCGTGCCCTTCTCTTCCAGCATGGCGAGTCCGAGCACGGTATAGCGGATATCGTCGTCGGTTTCCATGAATCGGATATGCTCGCGCGTGCTGTCCTTGCACCACATGGCGATATGCAGATCGGGATATTGGTTAACGCTCTCCGATTCGATCGGGGTGTAGCCTTGGATCGGCCATGCGTTCGCGCCTTCGAACCACAGCTTCACGTTCTCGGCGCCGGAACGGCCGCCGGAGCCGTTCATGAACGGGCCTGCTTCCAACGGCTTGCCGAGCGCGCAGCCGGCGGAACGGCCCAGCCAGGCGCCGTTGAATTTATCGAGCCATTGGGCATCGGTCAATGCCGGCGAAGCGACTTCAATCGCAGCCGGACGCTGTGCACGGATGTCTTCCAGCTCCGATGGCTCGCTGTATGGGAAGTCCGCGGCGATCGGAAGCGACATCAGCTCGCGATACAGCTTCATCAGCTCGGCCTCGTCTTCTCCTGCAGCCTGTACCCGCTCCGCAAATCCCTCCACGCTGCAGCCTTCTTCGCCGCGCTGTTTGACTTCTTCCTTCACCAATGCAAATAACGAATCCCAACCTGCCATTTCCGCCACATTCCCTTCTTGTACATGATACTTTTCATTGTACGGGACATCGGAGTTCCGTTCTTCTCAGGAATGCGGCGCGCGCTTCTCACTATTTGCGTTTCGCGGAACGGGAAGGGTCGTGCCGGTCGGCAGCGGGGGCGGGAGACGGAACAAATACATCGGACGGAGTAGGCACAGCAACTGGTAACGCAGACTGAGCCAGGCCGGGAGCCTCGAGGCCGAGCGTCTGGCGAAAATGAACCGGCGAGATGCCGGTCGACTCCTTGAACACGCGATAAAAAGTCGCGAGGCTCTGGAAGCCGCATTCGAATCCGATATGCGCTACTTGCAGGTCGCTGCCCGCAAGCAGCCGCTTCGCTTCCTGCACCCGCAGCAGCGAGACGTAATCGGCGAAGCGGCGTCCCGTCGTCTCGTGGAATACGCGGCTTGCGCGGGATACGCTGATGCCGAGCTCCTCCGCGATATCCTGGAGGCTGATCGGCTCGCGGTAGCGCTGCTCCACCAGCTGGGCCAGCGCTTTGGTTTGCGTCACCGACTGCACCATGGATCGCTGCTGCGAATCGGTGAGCCCGGCGTGGTAATGCCGAAGAAGCAGGCCGCTCAGCTGGATAAGGGCGCTTTTGGCCATGGCCATGTAGCCCGGCTTACGCTCGCGAAGCTCCCGTTCGACGGCCGTCATCCAAGGAATGACGGCTTCCGCGAGCGGCGATCCCGCCGGAATCAGATTGCTGAAATTCGCCGAGCGATAGGAGAAGGGCAGCAGCAGGCTCGGATCCTCGGCCATCAGGAGCGCGCTGTCGAAGTTCAGGAAGAGATAACGGCTGGGATCGTCCGGATCGGACTGGGCGATATGAAGCTCCTCGTTATTAACGAGGAAGACGTCGCCCTGGCGCACCTGATACTGCTTGCTGCCGAAGTAGAACGTTCCGGTACCCGACAGGCAAAGCCCCATCTCCAAGCTGGAATGCGCGTGGAGCGGCTGCCGGTACGTCTTGGGCGTCCATTGAAACGCGTTGATCGGCACGTCATGCTCGTAGGTGATGGTCAGCTTCATAATTCTCTCGTGCTCCTAGCGGGGAGACAGGTTCACCCCAATGGTAGACTCGCGAATAGGATACTACATGACGGCGCTTTCAACAATTGGCCTGCGGCAGAATGCTCGTCCGGGCAATTGCCTAGTCGCGGCAAGACTTGAATTGCCAAAGCTGGCTGAGTTTGCTAAGGGATAGCAATGAGTTTCGTTAAGTCATAGCAATGAGTTTTGTTAAATCAATGCGAATAACTCCGTCCTATGCGGCTGCAAATGAAGAAGGCTGCTCCGAAGCTCAGCTTCGGAACAGCCCCCGTTGGCGTATGATGTCCGGTTCGTTACTTGTTGACCGCGCGCAGCTCGATATGTCTGGCGATGACGAGGTCCATGATATGCCGGAAGATCGCCTCCGCATAGTCGGAGTTCAGCCCGTGCTGCTGGGCGTACGCCGCGATCTTCTGGAATTGCTGGGCTTCGCGGGCCGCATCCTGCGCGGGCAAGCCTTGACGCTCTTTATAAATGCCGACCTCTTCGGTGCATTGGAACCGCTGGGCCAGCAGCGAGACCAGCTGCCGGTCGATTTCGTCGATGTTCACTCTCAGTTCTGCCAAGTCTGCCATTGTCATGCACTCCTCGAATATTTTCACGCATAGACGCTTCTACGCAATAAAGTAATGATTCCTTCCACATTACCACATTCCCGCAAGGGATGTAAACGGTTCTATTAACCAGCCGGGGGCAAAGGGAGATAGGCGATGTGCGGCGGCTGAGCGGCTGTAATTTGATGGTTATATGAAAAAGCCCGACAACCGCTCGGTTTTCGAGCATTTTGCCGGGCTGTTGAATTGCCGTTACACGAGAGCTCAGCTCCGACTGGCGGCTTCGATGAGCGCGGCAATCGCGCCAGCAGGATCGCCGCTTTCGTTCCGTCCCATACGGGCGCGAATCGCTTCCCGGTCGGCATAGAGGCGGCCAAGCGCGGCCAGGAATGCTTCGTCGGTCAGCTCCTCTTCCTGAAGCACCTCGCAGTAGCCGGCTTTCCGGAACGACTCCGCATTCAGGATCTGGTCGCCGCGGCTAGCGCTTCTCGAGAGAGGAATGAGCAGCATCGGCTTGCGCAGAGCCAGAAATTCAAAGATCGAATTGGAGCCGGCGCGCGAGATTACGATCTCCGAGCAGGCGACGAGATCGGGAAGCTCTTCATGCACATACTCGTACTGACGGTAGCCGCGTACCCTGTCGCAGCTCTCATCGAGCTCGCCTTTTCCGCATAGGTGAATGAGCTGATACGTCTTCGTGAGCGCCGGCAAGTTGCGGCGAACCGCATCGTTGATCCGTTTCGACCCGAGGCTGCCGCCCATGATGAGCAGGACGGGCTTGCCGGGAAGCAGCTTGCTCCACTGCAGCCCTCTCAGGGCGCTGCCGCGAAGCAGCTCGCTTCTGACGATCGGACCGACGTGAACGGCTTTGTTCCCTTTAATATGGGCAGCCGTTTCGCCGAACGTCACGCAGACCTTGCTGGCGAACGGATTCGCGATCCGGTTGGCCAGCCCCGGCGTCAGGTCCGATTCGTGGATGATGACGGGCACGCGGTTCAGCCAGGCGCCGAGCACGACGGGAACGGAGACGAAGCCGCCTTTGGAGAAGACGACGTCGGGCTTCAGCTTGCGGATCAGCCGGTAAGCCTGAAAGACGCCTTTCGCCACTCGGAATGGATCCTTCACGTTCTGGAGATCCACGTAGCGGCGCAGCTTGCCCGTCGAGATGCCGTAGTAGTCAACGTCGGCAAGCCTGCTGACCAGCTGTTTCTCGATGCCGCCGCTGGAGCCCATGTAGAGGGCGTTCCAGCCTTGGGACTGGAGAAGGGGGATCAGCGCCAGATTGACGGTTACATGTCCCGCCGATCCGCCCCCGGTAAATAGAATCCGGCGCGGCTTCCCGCCGCGCGGGTTAACTGGAGTTGCATTTGGCATGGACGGCTCTCCTTGCTACAATTATTCCTATAAGCGTATCACAAAACCTTCTCGTAGGGAGTGAAAGCAGATGTCCGTTTCCGATTTGGATTACATGCTTCAACAGTATGCGGAGCAGCGGCGTGCGCATGACGAAATTATGCAGCCGGACGAAATCGAAGTGCTTCGCGTGTACCAGGCGATGCTGGCGGGCTGGAATGCGCGCAGCGCGGATGAGATGGCGGCTCCGTTCGCGGAGGATGGGGAGCTGATCGGCTTCGATGGAAGCGAGGCTGCCGGCAGGCAGGGCATTCACGATCATGTTGCGCCGATCTTCGCGCATCACAAGACGCCGCGATATTGCGTCATCATCAAATCCGTCAAGCTGGCCGCACCAGGCGCGGCGATAGTACGTGCTTATTCCGGGCTGGTGCCGGATGGCGCAGCGGATATCGATCCGAAGCTGAATGCCCAGCATTCGCTGACGGCCGTGAAGCGGGACGGCAAATGGGCGATCGCGCTGTTTCAAAATACGCCGGCGCAGTTCCATATGGAGCCCGAGCGCGGGGCGGCAATAACGGAAGCGTTGCGTAAGCTCCTGCCTGCAACGGAATAGCATGTTTTCGCCATGCGAGTGGTTAGGCGCGTGCAGATAACGAGAGTCGAAATACAGAACCGATAGGTCGGTTGTCGATGAGAGCGAGATACGCTCTTGCCGGCAGCCGATTTTTTTCCAAATCCTTCACTTGACATTGAAAATGAGATTCATTATCATCTAGGAATATGAGCAAATGAACGATCATTCAGGAGGGTTACTAGACAAATGCGCAACACGAGAACAGCAAGAAAAATGAGCTTCATTCTGGTTGGACTGCTGGCGGTCATGCTGGTATTGTCCGCATGCGGCAGCAACAACAATAACGGCGGCACTAATGCAGGCAATGCAGGTAACGGTGCAGAAACAACGAACAATAGCGGCAACGATGCCGCCGGTGCTGCGAACAACGAAGCCCCGGCTGGACCGCAAACCGTAACGGACGGCATGGGCCATGAAGTGACGATCCCGGCAGAACCGAAGAAAATTCTCGCTTCTTACCTGGAAGATCCTATCGTGACGCTGGGCCAAACGCCCGTTGCGCAATGGTCGGTAGCAAACGGCATTCAAGATTACCTAGCGCCGCAGCTGAAAGACGTACCGACGATAGCTTACGATCTTCCGGTTGAATCCGTACTGAGCTTCGCGCCCGATCTCATCATTATCGGTTCCGAATCGGCCGTTCAAAAAGGCCTTTATGAGCAATATGCGAAGATCGCCCCTACGTACGTACTAGGCGATAAAGTCAACAAAGATTGGCGCGAAGCGCTGAAAACGATCGGCGGGCTGCTCGGCAAGAGCGACGAAGCCGACAAAGCGCTGCAAGAATACGACCAAAAAGCGGCAGATGCGAAAGCGAAACTGGCTTCGGTCGTCAACGGCAAGAAAGCCGCCGCATTGTGGCTCGTGGCTAAAAACTTCTACATCGTCGACGAAACGCAAGCAAGCGGCGCGGTCCTCTACAAGGATCTCGGCCTGACGCCTCCGAATCTCGTGAACGAAATTCCGGCCGCAACCAAAGCGGTATGGAATCCGATCTCGCTCGAGAAGCTTGCGACGCTGGACGCCGATTATATCTTCCTCGTGAACAGCGACAAGGCTGACGCCGCAGAAACGCTTAAGAATCCGCTGTGGCAAGGCATTCCGGCCGTGAAGAACAAGCAAGTATACGAAATTCCGAGCACGAGCAGCTGGCTGTACTCCGGTAAAATCGCCGGCGAACGCATCATGGACGAAACCGTTAAATTCCTGACGGAAACGAAGTAATCGTTACCTGACGGAAACAAAATAATCGGTACAAAACCGGCGCATATCCCAAACGAATCTTCGGATTCTCGGGGTATGCGTTTTTTTGTTTATCGGTCTAGTATGAATAGGGGATGACGGATGACCGCCCAGCCAAGCAGCCCAGAAATGGAAGCATGAAGAAGGTTGACGTATTTTTCGGCGTTGCGTAGCAAACGACAATTTCAGCAGGAGAGAGCGTTCTGTTGGAGGCGGTTTCTCCAAGGAAATGCGTGGCATTAGAATGGAGAAAAGGAGCAGGCGCGTTGCCTGCTCCTTTTCTATGTCGCTTTTCATAATGAAACGCGCGTTTGCAGAAGCTGGCGCTGGCTGCGAAATCGTTGAAATTACGCTTAAGGGGTAACGCCTAATCCACCGAGCGGCACATGCTTGATCTGCTGCTCGAAGCCCGCGATGAGCGGCCTTGCGCGCTGGATCATCGCTTTGGTCGTATCCAAGGCGAGGGACGCTTGATGTGCCTCGGCACTGTTCCAGACCTCGGTGATCCAAATCGCGTCCGGTTCATCGGGCAGCACGCTGATGATATAGACCTGGCAGTCCTTCACGTCTTTCATCGCAGCCGATGCTTCCAGAAGCAGCGTCGCAAGCTCATCCCGTTTGCCGGGCTGTGCCATCATTTTACCGGATAGTCCGAATTTGGCCATCTCCACACATCCAATCTTGGCGAATTTATTGCATCTTATTACTAATTTACCCGGATTCGATATAATGCAAGCGCAGCGGGCGAGGAAGAATGTTGTCGGCGAGGGTGCCGGCGAGTCACTCGAGCGTCAACAAGCCCATTGCCTGCTTGGCTTTCAAGAGCGTACGCCCAGCGGATTCGGCTGCTCTCCGCGCGCCGTCCCTTAGAATCGCGAGCAGCTCTTCCGATTCGACGATGTCGTCGAACCGGCGCTGGATAGGGGCGACCTTCGCGATGACCGCATCGGCGATATCCTGCTTGAACGGTCCGTAACCGACGCCTTCATACCGACGCTCGATCGTTGCCACGCTTTCGCCGGAGAATACGGCGAGTATTTCGATCAGGTTGCTCACCTCGGGCTTCGCCTCCCAATCGTAGCGGATCATGCCTTCCGAGTCCGTCACGGCTCGGGAAATTTTCTTGCGAATCTCTTCCGGCCGGTCTTCCAGCAGGACATAGCTGCTCCGGTTCGGATTGCTTTTGCTCATCTTCTTGGCCGGGTCATCGAGGCCCATGATGCGGGAACCGATTTGCGGAATGATTGGCTCCGGAATCTCGAACGTCGCGCCGAACCGATGATTGAACCGGACGGCGAGGTCCCGCGTAAGCTCCAAATGCTGTTTCTGGTCATCCCCGACGGGGACATGCGTCGCCTGATGCACGAGAATGTCCGCCGCCATCAGGACGGGATACGTGAACAGCGCGGAGCTGACGGATTCCTTGCCGTCCGACTTGTCCTTGAACTGCGTCATTCGCCCGAGCTCGCCGAAATGCGCCTGCGTTTCCAGCAGCCATGAGAGCTCGACATGCGCGGCGACATGGGATTGGATGAAGATCGTCGCTTTCTTCGGGTCGATGCCCGCCGCGATGTAGTAGGCAGCGACTGCCTTGGAGCGCTGGAATAACAGCTTCGGATCCTGCGGCACCGTGATCGCATGCAGGTCCGGCACGAAGAAATAACAATCGTATCCCTCGTTCTGCATGTTCGCGAATTGATGCAGCGCGCCGCCGTACCCGCCGATATTCAATTCCCCGCTCGGTTTGATGCCCGATAACACCCGTTTCCTGTCCGCTTGTTTCATACCGTGACCTCCGCTCAACCGATTTGTTGGAGCATACAAAAAAAGACACGCCATCCCCAAAAAGGGGACGAAGTGTCTGCTCCGCGGTGCCACCCGAATTCGGCCGAAGGCCGCGCTCAGCTCATGTCAAAACGACTAACATGCTTCCCCGAGGTAACGGAGGGAACTGCCGTCGACGCCTAGTAAAGGCAATTGCTTCATTCTCCGCTTTAATTCGAAGAAGTGGGTGAATGCTGCATTCCTCGACTCCGTCGATGAACGCAAACCAATCACCCTCAATCGCCCTATTCGGATCGAAGCGAACGGAGCCATTCGTTCTGCTTGAAAGTGCCGGACCTTACACCAATCGCCGGCTCGCTGGGACAGTCGCTGCAGAAGTACTATTTCCGTTCATAGCCTTGAATATCTATTTTCTGGTTATGGTTAGCAATAACTATAAGGCAGGACGCGCACGCGAGTCAAGAAAGTTCAGCGGAAAGAGGCCCGACCAACAAAAAGCAATTGATCAATTCGACGGCCTTCGGTTACGATGGACATTAAAATGTAAACGATTGCGGGGATCGCCATGCAAGGAGCCGTACGATGGATCGGGTCGATGTTCAAGGTGCAGAGCAGCATGCAGAAAAAGCTGATCGCGGTGTTTATTTTCCTCATTATCACGCCGATTATCGCGATCAGTTATATCTCTTACCAGAATTACGTGGATTCCATCAACAAAAACACGTCGCAGTACATGAACCAGGTCATCGCCAACTTCCAAAGCAAGCTGGAGGAAACGATCGCCAACATGATGGTAATCACGAAAATCCCGCTGTATTCCACCGAGCTGCAGCAGTATTTGGTGACGCCGAGCCTGGATTTGGCCAAGCAGAACAAGATCGACTTTTACATCGGCCTTATGAACAATTTGAACAAAGATATGAGCTCCACGTACATTTTGGATCATTACGGCAACCTCTTCTACCGGATGAAGACGGATTCCGTCCGTCCGGACCTGAAGCAGCGTTACGCCGAGTGGAGCGCCATCGCGGAAGGAGCGGAGGGAAATCCCACGATTCTGAGCACGCAGGAAATCGCGATTCCTAATCATCCGCCCTATTATGTGTTTTCCGTCATTCGCGACATTCGCGACGTCAATTCCTTCGCCTCCATCGGCACGATCGTCGTCGATACGAAACTGGATGCCATTGAACAGACGGTGGAGCAAATGGACGACATCACCAAAGGCATGACGCTCATTATCGATCGGGACCGCAACGTGATCTACGACAGCCGGGAGCAGTGGATCGGCAAACAGCTCGGCAATCCGGCGATGCTGAACGGCATCGACGGCAGCCAGGGCAGCGTGGAGATGGCGGTGGACGGCATCGATTATATCGCCACGTACAATCGTTCGGACGTGACGGGCTGGAGCACGATCGTCTATATTCCCGTCGATCATCTGCATCATGACGCCAAAATCACGCGCAACGTAACGACGATCGCGACCGTGCTCATCGTCATTGCCGCGCTCGTCGTCTCGATCGTCATTTCGTTCCGGTTGTCCAAGCCGCTCCGCACGATGACGAACCTGATGATCGCCGTCCAGCAGGGCAATCTCGACATCAGCTTCCGCATCAAGAACAAGGACGAGGTCGGCGTGCTGGGCCTGCACTTCAACCGGATGCTGCGGCGCATCAAGGATCTGATCGACGAGATCTACGTCATTCAGAACCGGAAGAAGGAGGCGGAGCTGGAGGCGCTGCAGAGCCAGATCAATCCGCATTTTATCTACAACACGCTCGAGACGATCCGGATGAAGGCGCTCCTGAACGACGACACGGAGGTATCGGACATGACGTTCATTCTCGGGAAGCTGATGCAGTACAGCATCAACCGGGGCAAGGAAACCGTAACCGTGCAGGAAGAGCTACAGCATTTGGACAACTATTTGAACCTGCTCAAATACCGGTTCAAGAACCAGTTCCAGTGGGAGGCCGACCTGCCGCCCGACGTGCTGCGCTACAATGTGCTGAAGCTGACGTTCCAGCCGATCGTCGAGAATGCCATTCTTCACGGACTCGAGGGCAAGAAGGTGAAGGTGCATATCCGCGTCTTCGCCAAAATCGCCGGAGAACGGCTGTTTATCTACATCCAGGATGAGGGGAACGGCATTCCGTCGGATATTCTGCAGCACTTGCAGATGTATATCGGCGGGCAGACGGAAGAAACGGCGATGAAATCGGGCATCGGGCTCAAAAACATCAATGAGCGCATCAAGCTGTATTACGGCGAAGCCTACGGCGTGTCCATCGACAGCCGGATCAACGAAGGCACCATCGTCACGCTCGCGCTGCCGTATCCGTCGCCGAACGGTTTGAATGGACAGGGGGATTACTGAGATGCTGAACATCGTCATCGTGGACGACGAAGAGATTATCCGGCTGGGGCTTGCGAAAATGATCGGCAAGATAAGCGGCGAATACCGCGTCATCGGCAGTTTCGAGGACGGCGAGGAGGCGCTGGCCGCGCTGGAAGGATTGGAGCCGCGCGCGGATCTGATCATTACGGACATCAAGATGCCGTATATGGACGGGCTTAGCTTCATCGAGCTGCTGCGGCAGAGGGAGCCGGAGATGCCGTGCATCATCCTGAGCGGCTATAACGATTTTGAGTACGCGCGCCGAGCGATCCAATCGGGCGTCGACGATTATATGCTGAAGCCGGTCGACATGCAGGAACTGTCGGCGATGCTTGCGAAGCTCGCCGAACGGCAGGCCCGCCTGCGCGAGAATGAGGAGCGGCAGGAGAAATCCGTGCGCGAACGGAAGGCGGGCGAGCGAGAGGCGCAGCTTCGGCGGCTGCTTGCCGGAGACGGAGACGGCCAGGGGGTGGCGCTTCCGGAAGCGGGAGAAGGCGCGGTGCTCGTATTCCGCACTTCGAATCCGCTCGTTCAAGAGAGCCTGCTTAATTATTTGCATGCGCTCAAGGACCCGGTGCGGGAGGTTGCGGTGATGCAAGAAGGCTTGCTTGCGGCGGCTCTTATGCTGCCCGGAGGAGAGCAGGCGCAGCAACAGCGAGCGCTGCGGGCTATTAGCCTGCGCGTGATGGATCATTTGCAGAACCGCAGCGGAGGGTTCCTTGCGATCGGCGAGTGTCTGGTGGGAGCGCGGATTGGTACAGGTGGCGCGGCCGGTACCGCCAGAGTGAATGGCGCAGCCGGTGCGGGTAGTGTGGGTAGTGTAGGTAGTGCGGGTGGTGCTGGTGGTGTGGGCAGTGCAGGTGGTGCCGGTAGTGTGGGTAGTGCGGGTGGTTTGGGTAGTGCAGGTGGTGCCGGTAGTGTGGGTAGTGCGGGCAGCGCGGCGGTGCCGGTGGACGCAGCGAGCTGGAGCCGCGCTTTCCGCGATGCGCTCGCTGCGAGCAGGCACTCGTTCTGCGCGGAGCGGGGCAACGCCGTTCAGCTGGCCGCGGACCTGCCGCCGAAGGCAGAGCCGTGGAAGCTGAACGCGCCGGCGCTCGAGGAGCAGTTTAAGACGGCGTGCGAGATGCTGGACCTGCAGGCGATCAAAGCGGTGCTGCCGCGGTTTTTCGCCGAAGCGGAGCAGGGCAGGGCGGGGTATGACGAAGTCATCCATCTCGCCGGCCATCTGTTCTATACGCTGGCGACGAAGATCGAGGGCTTTCTGGATGCGCTTCAGGAGCTGCAGGGCGCCGGATTTGATTTTCATCAACGGGCTGCGGCGCTCTATGCGGTGCGGGACGTGCAGGAGTGGCTCATTTCCTTGGCAGAGCAGGTCGTGACGGCGCTCGAGCCGGGCAGGAGCGCGGGCGGCAAACGCGTAATCGAGAAGGCGAAGGCGTGGATCCAGGAGCATTATCGCGAAGAAATCGAGCTGACGGCGCTGTCGGAGGCGGTCTTTCTCAATGCGAGCTACTTCAGCTTTCTGTTCAAACGGGAGACGGGCCAGACGATTACCGAATACGTGACGCAGGTCCGCATGGCGAAAGCGAAGGAATATTTGAAGGAGCGGCTGGACTTGAAGGCGTATCAGGTGGGGGAAATGGTTGGCTACGCCGACGGCATTTATTTCAACAAGCTGTTCAAGAAAACGGTCGGCGTGACGCCGCAGCAGTACCGGAACCAGACAGTGGGGGGATAGGGCGTACGAGGCTGCATCGGCAAGTATAGCACGTTGCTGATACTGTCCCTCGTACGCCGACTAGCTGGCGATTGAGACTCAAACGCTGGCTAGTTGCTCCGGCAGTGTGCACCGACTAGTTAACGAAGTAAACTCGTACGCTGAATAGCCGACGAGTTAACGAAGCCAACTCATACGCCGAATAGCCGATTAGTAAACCCAACTCATACGCCGACGAGGTACTGAAGTAACCTCCGATTTGAAATAGCTCTCGATACACACCAGGTGCCGAGTGAAATAGCTGCGAATCTGCACTTATTTTCGACGATTTCGTCCGAAAAACGGAAATAGATGCAAATCTGCAGCTAATTGGCCGACTTCGAGCAATTTGCGCCATAGGTCGGGGGAAATAACTGCACTTTTGCACTTATTTCGATGATATCGTGTTTTTGATTGCAAATAAGTGCAGATTTGCACTTATTTCTTGGAAATAGTGGGCTGGGTAGTTTCCATTGGATGGGGATGCTGCATTTCCCGGATTGGCGAGGAAGTGGATGAATGCTGCATTCCCCGGGCGTATTCCGAGGGTAGCGGGATGAATGCTGCATTCTCCGACCTATTCGAGGAAGCGGATGAATGCTGCATTCCCCGACCTTCGTCGGCGAACGCAAACCAATCATCCTACGCAAACCAATCGCCAAGCCTATGCTTCCGATGTGGCGAATGCTGCATTCCCGTCTCTATTCGAGGAAGCGGGATGAATGCTGCATTCCCGTCTCTATTCGAGGAAGCGGGATGAATGCTGCATTCCCCGACCTTCGTCGGCGAACGCAAACCAATCATCCTACGCAAACCAATCATCCTTACGCAAACCATTCATGCTCCGAAGTAGGCGAATGCTGCATTCCCGTCTCTATTCGATGAAGCAGGATGAATGCTGCATTTCCCGGCATCCGCCGTGAAACGCAAACCAATCATCCTTACGCAAACCATTCATGCTCCGAAGCAGGCGAATGCTGCATTCCCGTCTCGCGACGGGAACGCAAGCCAATCGCCTTTACCCAAAACAAAGACAATAAATCCAAATCCGCTACGTGGAAAGCGCTCTCAAATCCCTCCATAATTGAACTTGTAACCGATACCATTTTGCTCCATACGCGATGAGGGGGAAGAAAAGATCATGAAGAAATGGGCATCACTTATGCTCTCGACCGTGCTTTGCGGCGTTGTGCTCGCAGGCTGCGGATCGAACGGCAACGACAACGGCAACACCAACGAGGGCGCTGCGAAGACAGAAGACAATCAGGCAGCGGCAGGCACGAATAACAACGGTGCGGCAGCAACTAACGAAGAAGCCGCAGCTCCGGAGAGCGCGATCAAAGGCAAGATCACGTTCGCGACGAACCGTACGGACCTCGTCGAGACGGAACTGAAGAACTACGCGCAGCGTTTCCACGAGAAATACCCGGAAGCGACGGTCGAATTCGAAGCGATCAAGGACTATGAAGAGTCCATGAAAGTCCGTCTCGCGTCCAACGAATTCCCGGACGTCATCCTCGTGCCGAAGACGGTCACGAAAGAGAAGCTGCCCGAGTTCTTCGCGCCGCTGGACGATCTCGGTCTGAACGACAAAGTTTACTTCAAAGACAATTACAGCAGCCAGGACGGCAAACTATACGGCATCGTTTCCGGAAGCTCGGCGATGGGCATCACGTACAACAAGAAGGCGTTCGAGAAAGCGGGCATCACGGCGGTTCCGAAGACGCTGGACGAATTCTACGCCGCTTGCGAGAAGCTGAAGGCAGCAGGCATCATCCCGATGTCCACGAACTTCAAGGACAAATGGCCGCTGATGGGCTGGGATCAAGAAGCATTCCTCTTCGCCAACGATCCGGCGCTGCATAACACGATGGCCGGTCAAGACGAGCCGTTCACGATCGACGGCCCATACGGCCAAGCGATGACGATCATCAAGACGATCGTCGACAAAGGCTATGCGGAGAAAGACCTCATGTCCACGAACTGGGAAGGTTCCAAGAAGGACGTAGCCTCCGGTACGACGGCGATGTACCTGCTCGGCAACTGGGTCGTGCCTCAGGTTATCGATAACGGCGCGAAATCGGAGGACGTCGGTTTCTTCCCGCTTCCGATCGACAACAGCGGCGAAGCCAAAGCACTGCTGAGCCCGGACTATGCGTATGCCGTCAGCAAGAAGAGCGGCAACCTGGAAACGGCCAAGGCGTTCCTGAAATGGCTCGTAGAAGAATCCGGCTATGACGATTTCGGCGGCTTCATTCCGGTCCTGAAGGACAAGAAGCCTGCGCTGCCTCAGTTGGCCGAATTTATGGCCTTCAACCCGAAAGTCGTGGAAATGCAAGCCGAGAGCGACGAGTATCTCAAAATCGGCAACAAAATGCAGTTTGACACGAGCGGCCTCGCGCAAGACGTCATCATGGGCAAAGACTTGGCAAAAGTATTCGCCGATTACAACAAACGTTGGAAAGAAGCACGCGCAGCGGTTGCCAACTAACAGGCACCGCGCAAGACTTCGCTAACGCCTGCCGAAGGGGCATGACATGACATTCAGGGTCGTGCCCCTTTTCCATCGGCCGCGGAACGCGGCAACAAATACGGTTAAGGAAGGGCTAACGATGTATTCCTCCCTATACAAGAAGCAGAAGACGGTCATTCTGTTCGCGTTTCTCCTGCTCCCCGTCACCTTGCTGATACTCTTCTCCTTGTATCCCGGCGCCAACCTGCTTTACCTGAGCCTGACTTCCTGGGACGGCTACAGCTCGGACAAGGGCTGGGTCGGGTTCGATAATTACCGCGAGATTTTTCACAACAGCGAGATCTTCAGCGTATTCGGGCACAACTTGTACTATTTCTTCGGCGGTATTCTGCAGAACATCGTCGCGCTTTATTTTGCCGTCATTCTGAGCCGGAAGCTTCGCGGCCGGAACGGATTCCGGGTACTGATCTTCCTGCCCTACATCATGAACAGCGTGGCGATCGCCTACATGTTCTCGTACGTGTACGATGCGCAGCATGGTTCGCTGAACGCGCTGCTCACGACGCTCGGGCTCGAGGATCTCATTACGAGCTGGCTCGGCAATAAACATATGGTCAACATTTCGCTCGCACTCATCTCCATGTGGAAATACCTCGGCTTCAACATGGTTATCTATATCGGGGCGCTCCAGTCGATCCCCGAAGATCTGTACGAGGCCGCGCGCATCGACGGCGCGAACGGATGGCAGTCCTTCCGCTTCATTACGTGGCCGAGCTTGCTCAAAATCATCGAGCTCAGCATGTTGCTGACCGTGACCGGCGCGCTCGAGGTGTTCGATTTGCCGTTTATCATGACCAAAGGCGGCCCGGCGGGCGCCAGCGAAACGTTCGTGACCAAAACGGTGGATACGGCGTTCCACTACAGCAATTACGGATTGGCATCGGCGATGGGCGTCGTGCTGCTCGCGATCGTCATCATCGTCATCACCGTGCAGCGCAAACTTATTTTACGGGAAGAGAAGGGGCGATAACGCATGCAGTTACTCAAACGCAACCGTCCCCTGCAGGCCGTTCATTACATCATCTTGTCGCTGGCCGTGTTCGCCGTCCTGTTTCCGCCGGCCGTCGTCGTGCTGAACGCGTTCAAAGGAACAGAGGAGTATAACGTTTCGGGCGTTTTCGATCTGCCGAACAGCTTCTTCAACATGGACAATTTCCAAACGGTCATGAAGATCGGACATATGGGGCGAGCCTTCTACAACACGGGCATCATTCTCGCGCTGTCCCTCGTCGGCAACATCCTGATCGGCACGACGGCTGCTTACGCGCTGGGCCGGTTCGATTTCAAGCTGAAGCGGGTCATCTTAGCCGGGTACGTGCTCGCGACGCTTATTCCTTCGGTGACGACGCAGGTCGCGACGTTCTCCATCATCAAGAATTTGGGTTTGTTCAACACGCATTTGGCGCCGGTGCTGCTCTATCTGGGCACGGACGTCGTGCAAATTTATATCTTCCTGCAATTCATCCGCGGCATCCCGTTCGACCTGGACGAAAGCGCGATGATGGAAGGCGCCAGCTTGTTCCGGATTTTCCGGTCGGTCATCTTCCCCTTGCTCATTCCGGCGACGGCTACCGTGACGATCATCAAGACGATCTCCATCTACAACGACATGTACATTCCTTACTTGTACATGCCGGCGCAGAAGCTCGGCGTCGTCTCGACGTCGCTCATGAAATTCGCGGGCGTCAACAGCGCGCAGTGGAATTTGATCAGCGCAGCGGTCGTCATCATCTTGATTCCGACGGTCGTCATTTATTTGTTCCTGCAGCGTTACATCTTCTCCGGCATCGTGAGCGGTTCGGTCAAATAGACCGGGCCGTCCGCCGGCCGGCTTGCTTGGTGCTTAGCCATTAACCTTCGGGAGGTTCGTACCTTGTTTAAACGACATATCACGTATTTGATGACTCTGCTGCTTGTGGTGTCATCTTTTTTATCGGTTTTTTCGGCGGCGCCGCGCGCGGAAGCAGCGGATTTGCCTTCGGATTCAGCGTTTTCGACCTTCATTACGCGTGACGGCGACCAGTTGAAAGACGGAAGCAACGTTTTCCGTTTCGTGTCGGCGAACGTGCCGACGCTCAGCATGATCGAGGATATCCATTGGCGGATTCCGACGGCGTGGGAGCAGGAGGACGCGTTCAAGGCGCTCGTGCAAATGGGCGGAACGGTCACGAGGCCGTACGTGCTGTCCGTGCGCAAGGCGGACGATACGACGGAGCAGCGCGCGGTCATGGGACCGGCGGCTCCAGGCGGACCGCTGCAGTTTAATGAAGACGTTTTCAAAGCGCTCGACCAAATGCTCCAGCTCGCCAATCAATACGGCGTTCGCATCATTCTGCCGCTGGTGGACCAGTATCAATGGCAGGGCGGCATCAAGGAATACGCGGCCTTCCGCGGCAAGAACGAAGCGGCTTTCTGGAGCGATCCGCAGCTGATCGCCGACTTCAAATCCGTCATCGACCACGTGGTGAACCGCGTGAACACGATTACCGGCGTGGCGTATAAGGATGACCCGGCGATCCTCGGCTGGGAGACGGGCAACGAGCTCGTGCCGGCATCCCATGCGTGGACGGCCGATATCGCGGCGTATATCAAGGGCCTCGATAGCAAGCATCTCGTCATTGACGGCAAGTACGGCATTGACGATGCATCGCTGACCGATCCCAACGTCGACATCGTTTCCAATCACTATTACCCCGACCATTATGCCGATTACGGCGCCCAGGTGAACCTGGATATGGCCAAAGCCGACGGGAAGAGAGCGTATATCGTCGGGGAGTTCGGCTTTAAGCCGACGGACCAGATCGACCACTTCCTCGATATGGTGGAGGAGAGCGGCGCGAGCGGCGCGATGATTTGGAGCCTGCGCATGCATAACCGCGACGGCGGCTTCTACCCGCATACGGAGAGCACGCAGGGCGGCGTCTTCTACGGCGCGTACCGTTGGCCGGGCTTCCCGTCCGGCGACGGCTTCGACGAGACGAATTTGCTGAAGTCGCTAAGCAAGCACGCGTACAGTATCCAGGGCATCGACACGGTGCCGCCGCTGCCGGTTCCGGAGACGCCGGAGCTGCTGCCGATCGACGCCGTCTCGACGATATCGTGGCGGGGCTCGGCTGGCGCGAGCGGCTATACGTTAGAGCGCGCGGAGGCTGCCTCAGGTCCGTGGACGGTCGTCGGCGATCATTTGTCCGATGCGGTCGAAGGCGAGACGCAGCTGTTCCACGATACGTCCGCCGTGACCGGCGAGGACTATTACTACAGGCTGAAGGCGAACAACGTCTCAGGTTCTTCGGACTATTCGGCGGTCGTCGGACCCGTGACGGCCAAGCATGTCATCCGCGACGAGCTGCGCAATTTCGGGAAGCTGTACGATTACTCGACGGATCTGGAAATCGACTACAAGAATCCGACCGGCTTCGGCGGAGATCCTTCCCGGTTGAAAATGCTTTCGGCATCGCAGGAGCAATACGTGGTGTATGCTCTGCCTGTTCCGGCTGCCGGAGGTACTGTTACGGCGCGATCGATTGCGGTAGACACGTATTTCGATCCGGATAAAATGACGGTGCCATACGTCTTCTCTGTCTCGAGCGACGGCCAGAACTATACTGCGCTGGACGTGACCGCAAAAGACAACGGCGGCCCTTGGCACGCGGTTACGTATACCGGCGCGCTTCCGGCGGATACGAAATTCGTCCGTCTTGCATTTCCCGCGGATGCCGGCGCCTCGGAGCTAGGCCGGGTGAACATCGAATACGACACCGACGGCGGCGCGCTCTCGTTCCCGGATTCCATTCAGCGTACGGAGATGGAGAACGGCGTCCTGATCGACGACATGAACAATTACATCAAAATGAATGCGCATGATGCCGATCTCGGCTTCGCAACGGACAACGCGGACACGTTTTTCTGGGGCGACAACAAGCGTCTTGCCCGCAATGCGGACGTGGAAGCCACGTTCACGTACAAGACGAGCGGCGACATGAACTACTTCAAGCTGATGACCTTCGCGCGGCAGGAAGCCAACACGTATGTCGTGCCGGATTTTCAAATGTTCACTTCGCCGGACGGCGCCGCGTATACGCCATACACGTCGGCCGCGAAGAACAGCAAGGCCGGCGAAGGCTGGTGGACGCGCACCGAATATATCGGCTACAAGCTGCCGGCAGGCACGAAATATTTGAAGTTCCAATTTCCGAAGAGCCGGGCCGATCAGACCTGGAATCCGCAAGTCGGCCAAGTCGCCATCGGCGTGGGCAGCGAGAAGCTCGATCCGCCGGCGGAGCTGTCGAAGACGCAGGTCATCGACGATTTCGAGAGCTACAGCGGCTCGAATACGGGCGTTCGCGGCGCGTATGCCGTCAATGACAGCGGCTCGCCGATTACGCTGACGCTCGATAACGCGGTCAAGAGCCAAGGAAACTACGGACTGAAGCTCGAAACGACGATGAGCGCAGGCTGGGGCGGCTTGGAGAAATCGCTCGACAATGCCGATTGGTCCGGCAACAGCGGCATTCAGCTGTGGGTGCAGCCGAACGACTCCGAAATGGGCCTTACGCTGCAATTGACGGAAAGCCCGGATACCGGCGGCGAAGTCTGGAAGAGCGATCTGCGCGTATCCGGCAAGGAGCCGATACTCGTACAAGTGCCGTTCAGCCGCTTCTACATTCCGCAGTGGTGGAAGGACAGCCATGCCGGCCAAGGCAACGGCGCGATCGACGCGAACAAAGTGGCCTCCTTCGGCTTGTACATGGACGGCGCAGCAGGACAGTATACGGTGAACATCGACGATATCCGTCTGTACCGCCAGCCGACCATCGACGACTTCGAATCCTACGGCGGCGACAATGCGAAGCTGCAGGCTGCCTATACGCCGAATGCCGATGGGGATGCGGTAACGCTGACGCTTGCGCCGGAGGAGAAACGCGGCGGCGACTTCGGATTGAATTTCGGCTATGAGCTGACGGATGCCAAAGGCTATGCCGGCATCTCCAAGAACATGGGCGGCATCGATTGGAGCAGCAGCAGCGGCATTCAACTGTGGGTGAAGCCGGATGGGCAGAACCGCGGCATGACGGTTCAATTCAAGGAAAACAGCGGCGAGTATTGGGAGGCGAAGGTTCGGCTCTCGGGCACTGAAGGCAGGCTCGTCAGTATTCCGTTCCACGCGTTCGCGCGACCGGGCTGGAATGCGCCGGTTAACGGGGTCGTCGATTTGAACGCGATCGCGGAGTTCTCGCTCTACGTGGAGAAGGGCGCCGGTTCCGCGGGCACGGGGTCGCTGTATGTGGACGATATCGCAGTCGCCAAGCTTGGCGCAGTCGACGGTTTCGAATTTTACCAAGGTTCGGATGCGCTGCTGGCCGGTGCATTCGTCGGCAAGTCGGACGGCGACGCCATTACGCCGACGCTGGACAACAGCCACAAATCCGGCGGCGACTACGGCATGAAGCTGTCCTACGAGCTTACGGACGGGAAAGGCTACGCGGGCGTAACCAAATCGCTCGGGGGCATGAACTGGACCTCGACAGGCAACGCCATCGAGCTGTGGCTGCAGTCGGACGGCTCGGGCGGCGGCGTGACGCTTCAATTAAAGGAGAAGGACGGGGATTATTGGGAAGCGCAGCTTGAACCGTCAGGTACGGAAGGACGGCTGTATCAGCTGCCGTTCAGCGGCTTTGCGCGCAACCAATGGTCGGCGGGCGACGGCGCAATGACCCTGACGGCGATGACGGAGCTGTCGATCTTCGTGAACAAAGGCCCGGGTACGGCGGGCAGCCATGTCCTTTACGTCGACGGCATTCAGCTTGCGAGCGTGCCGATGATCGACAGCTTCGATTATTACAACGGCGGCGAGCTGCTGGCGCAGAAGGCGTACACAAGCAATCAATGGGGCGGCCCCGTGTCGCTGACACCGGATGCCGAACATAAGGATGCGGGCAAATTCGGCTTGAAGTACGAGTACGAGCTGACGGAAGCGACGAATTTCGCGGGCATGACGAAGCCGCTGAACGGCATGTCATGGACGGGATACGACGGTCTTTCCTTCTGGTTAACGCCGGATGGGTCGAACCGCACGCTTACGATTCAGTTTATCGAAGCGGACGGCGAGGCGTGGGAAGCCTACCGAGTGCTCTCCGGCACGACGCCGGGCACCGTTCGGATTCCGTTCTCGGAATTCCGCAACGCGCCGTGGAATACGAAAGGCAACGGCAGCATCGATCTGGCAGCGCTGTCGGAATTCTCGCTTTACGTCAATCAAGGAGACGGAGCCATCGGCAAAAGCGCGCTGTACGTGGACAGCATCCAAGTGGTCAAGGGTGACGGAGACACCGATCCCGGTACGAATCCGGGCACGGATCCGGGCACATATATCCCTGTCCCGGGCGGTTCAGTCGATCCGCTCCTTGAAGGCCAGCAGCTGGCTGCGCTCCAAGATCTGCGTGCGGCGCTGCAGAACGGCGCAATCAATCTGACGCTGCAGGAGAAGAAGACGGAGCTTCTGATTCCGGCGGCCGACTTGAAGTCGCTGACCTGGGATCGACTGCAAGTGACCTCGAGCGACGGGACCGTTATCCGGCTTCCGGCAGAGGATGCGGCGGCACTGCTCGCCAGCGTCGATCAGCAGCAGCTGCCGAATGCCTTTATCTCGATTCGCATTTCCCGGCCGAACGGGGATGCTCCGCAAGAAGAGCTGCCAACCGGCTACCAACGGAACGGCTCGCCGTTCGAGCTTGAACTTGCGCTTGTGACGAAGGATGGCAAGCGGCATGAATTGGGTGCATTCCCGGCGCCAATCACGGTCAGCTTCCCGGTTGACGGTAAGACCGCACATCCGGAGCTGCTGAGCATCTTCGTGTGGAATCCGCTTACGGGTGCATGGTCGTACGTCGGCGGCAAAGCCGATGCGGCGGGACCGACGATCACGACTTCGCTGCCTCATTTCAGCACCTATGCGGTACTGGAATATACAGGCGCCTTCTCGGATGTCGGAAGCGCGCACTGGGCATTCGCGGCCGTCCGCGAAGCGGCAGCGCATCAATGGCTGAACGGCGTCGGCGATAACCGCTTCGAGCCGGGAAGGGCAATCAGCCGTGCGGAGTTCGTAGCGCTGCTCGTGCGTGCGCTCGGGCTCTCTCCTACGGCGGACGGCAAGGGCGTGTCCGCATTCAAGGACATTCCGGCGTCGGCCTGGTATCGTGATGCTGCTGCGGCAGCGGTCGATCACGCATTGATTACGGGTCGAAGCGCGGAAACATTCGCGCCGAACGCGCCGATCAGCCGGCAGGAGATCGCGGCGCTGCTCTCGCGGGCAGACCGGCTGATCTCGGACGTGACGGCCGACTCGAACGGCACGGAAGGTTCGGCCAACGCTGCAGACTCGAACACGGACGCTGCTTCGTTTGCCGACGAGTCCATGATTGCCGCCTGGGCGCTGGACGACGTTCGGGCCGCTGCGACGGCAGGCTGGATGCAGGGCGTCGGCGGAGGCCGATTCGCTCCGCAGCAGCCGACGACGAGAGCGGAAGCTGCTCAAGCGATCGTCAATTTCATGCACGGATCGGAACAATAGCTCGACACTCTGGCCGGCTGCCTTGCGCAGCCGGCCAAATTGTCGAGAAAGCCGAAAAATCGAGGACCTCTATCGGGTGCCTGTTTGCGGCTGCAACCCAATATAGTCATACTTGCGAACGTCAGTCAGGACCGTTAGAGCTTCGGAAACCGTATTAGTCGTGGATTAGCAACGCTGACAACCGTTAGGTTTTCGTCTGAGTTCAGGATGCATGCTCTGCGGCTCCCGGTGCTTGCTGAAGCCAGTTTGGGATGGATAAGCTCGGTTCGGCCCTGCCGCTTGCTGAGGCTAGTTAGGATGCTAAACTTGTTGTTGGCAACTTTGCAGCATGGTGAGAACGTACAACGAACAATTCGGCCCCCATTTGTTTCGTGGTTATCGTTTCAGTAACGAGACTGAGTTTCTTTAAAGGAAGCGGTTTCTCCACATCCTGACCGGCTGCCTGGCGCAGCCGGTATTTCTTGGATTTTGGCTCGGATTTTGACCCGAATATCGACCTGAATATCGAACTGGATACCGATTCCAAACAGAAGACTAGAAATCCAAATCCGCTCTCTATAATGCAGCGAGTCAAAGGTGTACGATCATTTTGTAAGCGCTACCAATAACTTGTACACGATTGACGACAGAACTGCGCTTGCGAACCTAATCCCATGAGTGAGAGAGGAGGCGATCACCGCCGCGCAGCAGCCGGAGCAAACCGCCAGGCCGCAAGTGCCAGACCATTCGAAGGAGGCGCATTGATTTGATTACCTTGAAAAAGTCCATTCAGTTGCTGCTAGCCGCCATTCTCGTCTTCACGCTGACGCCGTCGATCATCGGCGGCGGCCAGGCCAAAGCCGCGATTACCAGCTTCGTCACCCGTTCGGGAAGCCAGCTGATGGTGGACGGACAGCCGTTCCGTTTCGGCTCGGCGAATATTTATTGGCTCGGGCTGGACGAGAACGTGCCGCCGGGCACCGTGGACTACCCGACCGCATTCCGCGTGGGGGACGTTCTCGCAACTGCGAAGGAAATGGGCGTCAACGTCGTCCGCAGCCACGCTGCCATTTCGTTCGGCTGCCCGAAGTGCATCAAGCCGACATTGACGACCTACAACGAGACGGCGTTCAAGCAGTTGGACTATGTCATCAAGACGGCAGGCGATCAAGGCGTACGGCTGATTCTGCCCTTGATCGACCAGTACAACTACTACCATGGCGGGAAAAAATCGTGGACGAAGTGGTTCGGCTACCCGGACGACGGCATCAGCTATACGGGCTATGAATTCTACAACCAGCCGGCGATCATCGACGCCTTCAAGCAATACGTGAATACGCTATTGAACCGTGTCAACACGTATACCGGCATCGCCTACAAGGATGATCCGACGATTATGGCGTGGGAGACGGGCAACGAGCTCGGCTGGTTCGACAACCCGACGGCCTTCAAGAATTGGACGACGGAAATCGCGGGCTACCTGAAGCAGCTCGATACGCATCATCTCGTCGTGGATGGCAGCTACGGGGTCGTGGACAGCCATCTGACCATCCCGGGCATCGATATCTATTCCGACCATTTCTACCAATGGCCGAATGTCGGGAGCTGCTGCAAGGGATTGTCGGTCACCCAGCTGCAGACGCAGGCAACGAAGGTACAGAATGCGGGCAAAGTCATGTATGTCGGCGAGTATGCGTGGAATTACGAGGCGCAGGGCACGCTGAGCAATTTCCTGAGCGCGATCCAGTCGACGCCGGTCATTGCCGGAGATGCCTTCTGGGCGCTTTTCGGCCACGGCGACGACTATGGTCACGAGCAGCATAACGAAAGCTTTACGGTTCACTACCCCGGCGACACGCCCGCGATGCAGACGGCCGTCCAGCTGATGCGAAATCATGCGTTTGCCATGAGGGGCATGTCCGTGCCGGCCCATGGCATTCCGGGCGCGCCGCTCATCACGAGCCATGCGGTCAGCGGCGGCAAATACCAGCTGAAGTGGCGGGGCTCCGTGCCTTCCGCGACCTATACGGTCGAGCGATCGACGGCAGGCAGCAGCGGCCCTTGGACCGTCGTGTGCAACGCATGCGCGACGGACAACCAAACGCCGTGGACGGACCCGACGTCGACAAGCGGAACCGCGGCCTGGTACCGGGTGAAGGGCGTCAACCTCGGAGGCGTGGCCGGCGCATATTCGAGCGTCTACGCCACAGGCGGCACGGCCCTTCCGATTCCCGGCAGCTTCGCCCTTACCGCGCCGTCCGGCGGTTCGACGGGCGTCGGCGTGACGCCTGCTTTCGCATGGGGCGCCTCTGCCAACGCGGCAAGCTATACCTTGATCGTGGCGAACAATGCGGCGTTCACGAGCCCGATCATCAACGCTTCCGGTCTAACGGCGACGAGCTATACGCCTTCGGCCGCGCTTGCGAACGGCACGACCTACTATTGGAAGGTTACGGCCGTGAACGGAACGGGCTCGACGGCAGCATCCAATTCCGGTCTGTCGTTCACGACCGCGACGGCGCCTCCGCCGACATCGACGCTGGACGATTTCGAATCGTACGCCTCCGACAGCGCGCTGCAGACCGCTTACGTCCGGAACACATCCGGCGGGGCAGTGACGGTCAATCGGGATACGGCGAACAAGAACGGCGGGACGTACGGCATGAAGATGGCCTACACCGTCAGCAGCTCGCCGGATTTCGCGGGCATGACGAAGCAGCTCGGCACGGCGAACTGGACGGGCAAGACCGGGCTCGAGCTATGGTTGAAGCCGGACGGCTCCGGCCGGACGCTGACGATCCAATTCAAGGAAACGGGCGGCGAAATGTGGGAAACCTACTACGTCATGTCGGGAACTTCGGCCACGGTGCTCCAACTGCCGTTCACGAGCTTCGCCCATCCCGGCTGGTACAGCGGCGGCAACGGCACGCTCGATCCAGGCTCGATCTCCGAATACTCGATCTACGTAAATAAGGCTGCCGGTTCGGCGGGCAGCGGCACGCTGTACGTGGATTCCGTCGCGGCTCAAACCTTCTCGCCGCCTCCCGTCAACGTTGCCATCGACGATTTCGAGGGCTACGGCGGTTCCAATGCTTCGCTGCAAGCCGCCTACGTCCCGAATGCTTCCGGCGGCGCGCTGACGAGAACGCTGGATACCGCGAATAAGAACGGCGGCACTTACGGCATGAAGCTGACTTATACCGTCAGTGCTTCGCCGGACTATTCGGGAGCGACCAAGACGCTCGGAAGCGTGAACTGGAGCGGCACGACAGGTCTGTCGCTTTGGTTCAAGCCGGACGGGTCGAACCGGAAGTTCACCGTGCAGTTCAAGGAAGCCGGCGGCGAATTATGGGAGACCGCCGTAACGATGGGCGGCACGACCGCATCCGTCCTCCAGCTGCCCTTCAGCGTGTTCGCGCATCCCGGCTGGTACAGCGGGGGCAACGGCGTAATCGACAAGGGTGCGATCGGCGAAATATCCTTTTATGTGAACATGGCCTCCGGATCGGCGGGCAGCAGCTCGGTCTATTTGGATTCCGTGCAGGCTTATTGATGCGGGAGTACCACCAAAACTGCTAATCGTAAACTGCTAATCGTAAACTGCTAATCGTAAACTGCCAAGAGTAACCGGACAACCGCCAACCGAGCAACCACCTACCGGGCAACGATCAATCGATCAATCGCCTAATCTACCGACCGACAAAAAGAAGGCCCCGCGCTTCGCATTCGAAGCGCCGGGGCCGTCTTTTTGCGCATGCTGCGCATTATTTCTGAAGCAGATGCAGCAATAACGCCTTCTGCGCATGCATTCTGTTCTCCGCCTGCTGGTAGATGATCGAGCTGGCCGACTCGATCAGCTCTTCCTCGATCTCGAAGCCGGGATGGATCGGCATGTCATGCATGATATAAGGCGTATGGCCGTTCAGCGTCTGTTTGTTCAGCTGGTATGGAAGCATGGTGCTCATGCGGAAGTCCTTGATCGCCTCATAATCGGCATGATGGAAATACTCCATGTCCACCCAGGTATCCGTGTAGACGTAATCGGACTGCGCCGCCGCGTCCTGGAGCGATTCCATTCTCGTCACATGGCCGCTCGTGAAGGCCCGGTCCATCAACGCTCCGTCCCATGACGCTTCGTTAATGATCGGCGTAACGAGCAGAAGCCGGATGCCCAGCGTCAAGCAGCCCGCGATCAAAGAGTTGGCTACGTTGTTCAGAATGCCGACGTACGTGAGCGTTACGCCTTCGAACGTTCCCGACACCTCGTAGATCGTCATCAGGTCGGCAAGCGCTTGGCACGGATGATAGCGGTCGCAGCAGCCGTTAATTACGGGCACGGAGGAATAGGCAGCCAATTCCTGCAGATCGGCATGCTTCTTCAAGCGGGCGACGATGAAGTCGCAGTTGCGCGCAGCGTAACGGGCTTCATAACGAATGGGAGAAATGCTGAAGTTGCTCGCGTTCCAGTCCATTGGCACGGCATAGCCGCCCATCTGCCCGATGCCGGATTGGAAGGAAAGACTTGTCCGCGTGGACGTTTTCTGAAAGAGCATCAATATGCCTTTGCGTTCGCAAGCGTCCGCATAACGTTCGGGATGGTTCTTGACGGCGATGCCAGCCTGAATGAGATGAAGCAGCTCCGCTCGGTCCAACTCTTGCATCGTAAGAAAATGGTTCAATTCGAGCACCTCGCATATTATGAATAAATATTCATTATTATAATTATATATTCATGTTATATGCGAATATTCAACGTGTCAACTAATAATTATACAGTCATCCATCGGTTAGACTGTATTTTTATTCAGGCCTATCCAAGATTTGCAACTAGGAATAGCCAGTCACGATCCCGTTCTTCACCCGGTAGGCAAACACGATCTTCTCGTAGCCTTCCGATCCGTCGATGATGTAAACGCCGTTGTCCTCAACCTTGGCGATCGCGAGCGAAAGCTCGAAAGCCGGATCGATTTTGCGACGCTCTTCAATAAACGAGATGAGCTCGGCATTCGTGCGATTGCCAAGATCCGAGCAGAATTCGATCGCTGCCGCGCCGTCCGGGCCGCCGTAGATCTCGAGCGCGAGCAAAGAGTCGCGTGAAAGCGCGAAAGCGCCTGCGGTAGGTTTATATACGATTTTCATAGACGTACACTCCTTTAGGAATTATTCCTTTTATGCGAGCAGTCATGTTGAGATTGGATGTTCCGGGATGCGGGAGTATCAGGGCTGGTGCGTTGAGGACAAGGGGGAGCCTTGCGTTAAGTCGTTTGAAGCAATAGGAGGTCAGGAGCTGGATATGGTTAATAATGGGGTATGTATTGATTATAATGATATATTACGTATCATATTGCGTGCAATATGATATTCGTTCTTAATAAATGAAGATTTTTTCATTACTTTTTGTGGAGTAATGTAATTTTTAAGCAAAAAAACATGAATACCGAGTGTTGCTGTCGGCTTTTGACGGATCATGCACGGTGAATGAAAAATTTGGATTAAGTGCGAATTTGTATTACGATGAGGCATACCGATTATTTCGCCGCGTTGCTCCAAGCCATCGCTCGGGCCGCGGCAGCTAAAACGGAAGCATAACGAGGAGGCTTTTACGATCATGATTATTGTAGAGAACCGCTTTGAGGTCAGAGCCGGCGCGTCGGATGCGGTGCTGGAACGTTTCCGTTCGCCGAAGGGTGTCCATGCTTTCCCGGGATTCATTCGAATGGACGTGCTTCATGCCGCATTGTCGGAAGAGGCGGAAGAAATTCGGGTCTGCACGGCTTGGGAGAACGAAGAGGCGTTCAAAGCCTGGACCGAAAGCGATTCGTTCCGTCAAGCGCATGCCCGTCGCGGGGGTCAAGCAGGAGGCGGGCAGTCGTCGGCGCCGGCGGCTGGCGGAGATCAAGCGCAGGGAAACGGCCATGGCAGCGCGGGGGCACAGGGTACTGCGCCGGCAAGCCCGATCCTGAGCAGCAAAGTGACGACATACAACGTCGTTGCGACACATTTGCCGGCCTCATCCACGACGGCTTAAGACGGTTGCCGGCATCGTCCGGAAAGGCATTTACGATATCCAGTTACGATAGCTTTTAGGATAGCCATTAATGATAGCCATTAATGATAGCGATCTAAGACAGCTACTTTAGAAACTCATTAAAGCAACCTAATGAAAGAGCCTTCGCCCGCCGAGTCAGTCGTGGAAGCGAAGGCTTCTTTTCGTCCCCCAACCGCGTCAGTCTTTGCAAACGCTCTTTGGCCAAGCCGCAACTTGTCTGCATAATCGTCCAAGTCCCCTCATACACATGTACAAGTCAAGCGTAAACGGCTCTTGTCCCGTACGCTGCTCCTGCGCGATATCCGCATGGGCTGCCGTACAACTCCGGATACGTTTAAAAAATGTGATGAGGGGTTGATCTCATGCGTCGTCGATTCAGTTTCATTGCAGCTCTCTTGCTTTGCCTCACGGCGGTGCTCGCAGGCTGCGGGACTAAGGACGCGGAATCGGTTGTCAAGGATTTGGACAAAACGTTAAGCGGTTTGGACAGCTACACGGGCAAGGGCGTCATGACGTTGTTCACGGGCCAGCAGCCGCTGGAATACCAAGTCGAGGTGTCCTACCAGAAGCCGCAGTACTATCGTATCGCGCTGACGAACGCCAAGAAGGACATCACCCAGATCGTGCTCCGCAATGATGAAGGCGTGTTCGTGCTGACGCCGCGTCTCAACAAAGTGTTCCGCTTCCAAAGCGATTGGCCGGCGAACCAAGGCCAGGTGTACCTGTACCAGACGCTCGTCCAAAGCATTTTGCTGGACAACTCCCGCACGTTCGCGGTCGATAACGACGCTTACGTTTTCGACGTCATGGCGAATTATCAGAACGGTTCCTTGGCCCGGCAGAAGATTTGGCTGAACAAATCCGACTACGCCCCAAGCAAGGTCGAGGTCAGCGATGCCAACAACGCCGTCATGGTTTCCGTCAAATTCGATTCCTTTAAATTCGGCTCCAAGCTCGAGAAGAGCGTATTCGATACGCAGAAGAACATGGGCACTCCGGCAGCGGGCGGCGATCAGCCGACGATGGCGGATCCGGATAACAACGGCGCGAACGGAACGAATAACGGCTCGAACAGCGATAATGCATCCGCGACGACGGACAATAGCCCGAACAGCGATAACGCATCCGCGACGAACGATAACGGCGGCAATAGCGATAATGCTTCCGCAACGACGGACAACAGCGGCAATGGCACGAATAACGCGGCAACGAATGACGGTGCGAACAACGCAAGTGGCAACAATCCCGACGGGAATACCAGTACCGATGTGGACAGCAATGCCGATAATGCAGCGAATAATGATTCCGCCGACGAAGGCGCTATGGCCCCGGCAGACGGGACCTTCAGCGGCATGGATCCGACGTACTTGCCGGACGGCGTATCGGAGAAGGACAACCAAAGCATCGTCTTCGGCGGCAACCCGGGCATCATGATCCGTTATGCCGGATCGTATGACTACACGCTGATCGAGACGCAGCCGAAGGATGTCGCGGCCTCCGCTACGGAGGGAGATCTCGTAGACATGGGCTTCACCTACGGATTGATTAGCGGCGACGACGTACAGCGCACGCTGACATGGACTTACGAGGGCACGGAGTTCCGGATTACGAGCGCGAACCTGCCGGAGACCGAGATGGTCAAGGTCGCCCAGTCCGTCGAAGGCGAGATGTCCAAATAACGAGCTCGATTTCCAACACTTGCCCCCGCCCTTCAGGCGCCAATTCATTGACATCCCCAAGCATTACCGTATAACATAAAGGTTATGGGTAAGAAGGTGAACCGGTCCGCTCCGTCAGAATCGACGGTGCGGCTCGTTTCATTCGGGAGAAATACAAGCGCTGATCATAAGGTGAAACTTATACATGCTTGGATTTTGAGATAAGCGCCTGCCCATGTTTTGACGGCAGGCGTTTACTTTTGGAAATGAAGGTGGAGCATCTTGAATAAGGCGAGTCATTATCGTCCGACGCGGGCCGAAATATCGCTGGACGCATTGAAGCATAATTTGCTGGCTTTCCGCGCCGCTATCCCGGAAGGGATGCTGCTGATGGCATCCGTGAAGGCCAACGCATACGGCCACGGAGCCGTTGAAGTCGCAAGAGAAGCGGAACGCTGCGGCGTCGACTTTCTCGGCGTCGCTTTTCTGGACGAAGCGCTTCAACTAAGAAGAGCCGGCCTGACAACGAAGATTCTGGTCTTGGGCTTCGTGCCGCCGGAAGGGCTCGAGGTCGCGCGCGACGAAGACATCGCGGTCGCCTTGTTCCGGGACGACATCATCGATGCGGCAGCGGCTTTGCCGGAGAACGGCCGCAAGCTGTCGGTTCACGTGAAGATCGACACGGGCATGGGACGTCTCGGCCGATTGGCGGAAGGCGATGTGCTGCCGTTCATCAAGCGGGCGATGGGGGAACCGAACCTTTATGTAGAAGGCTTGTTCACGCATTACGCGCGAGCGGACGAAGCCGACAAAAGCTATACGAAGCTGCAGCACGAACGCTTCGGCGGCGTGATCAAGCAGTTGGCCGCCGCAGGGTTGAACATTCCGATCATCCATGCGGCGAATAGCGCCGCAGGCATCGATACGCCTGAGATGGGCGGCGGTATGCTGCGCCTCGGTATCAGCATGTATGGCCTGTATCCGTCGACGGAAGTGAACGAACGTCGAATTAGCTTGAAGCCTGTCATGACGCTCAAGACCGAGATCGTCATGGTTAAGGAAGCGCCGGAAGGCTGGGGAATCAGCTACGGCACACGGTATTTCACGACGGGCAAGGAACAGATCGGGACGCTTCCGGTTGGTTATGCGGACGGTTACAGCCGGATGCTGACGGGCAAAGCGGAGGTGCTTGTCCGCGGACAGCGCGTGCCGGTGCTCGGTACGATCTGCATGGACCAGTGCATGATCGCGCTTGATTCGGCCGGCGAAGCCGGGAATCCGGTAAGGAATGGCGAAGAGATCGTGCTGATCGGCCGGCAGGGCGAGAACGCGATCACGGTCGAAGAAGTCGCGGATAAGCTCGGTACGCTTAATTACGAAGTAACGTGCATGATCGCGGCTCGGGTGCCTCGAATCTATATGCGCGGCACGGAGATTGCGGCGGAGATCAATCCTTTGCTGTCCGAACAGGAATAATTTTCTAATCGGTTAATTAGGTTCCGTTTAAAGGATTTTATCGTCTAGCCTCGAATATTGTAACTTAGCCAATACGATTTGGACGCCGGGATTTGCCTATGGATGCAGCATACTTGATATACGGGTTGCATACATATGAGGGTGTATAATACGGACCAAACAATGACATACTGTTACTGTTTTTTGAAATATAAGCCAGAATTATAAGTTTTCTACCTGCTAGGCTTATATTTCTCGGGAATGAAACGTGCCTTGCCGTTAACACAGTGACAGCCGTTTCACCTTTAATTCTAAGCGCTTATAAGTTTCACTTTATACAGGGCTTAGAATTCTTCGGAATGAAACGCGCTGCACCATAAATGATGGTGCTCGGCGTTTCACCTTTAATTCCAAGCGTATAGGTTTCACCTTATACTATGCTTGGAATTCTTCGGAATGAAACGCGCCTCGCCGGTCAACACGGCGATAGCCGTTTCACCTTGCTTGAAATGTTTTGGAGGTGCGAGTTCGGTGGCCAATTTGCAAAATACCAAAAGGATTATGATCAGTTTACCGGATCATTTGCTGGAGGAAGTCGACGGAATCGTCGCCAGAGAAAACTCGAACCGAAGCGAATTTATTCGTCAGGCTATGAAACTGTATTTAATTGAACGGAAGAAGCGTCAAATTCGGGATTCGATGCAGCGGGGCTATCTGGAGATGGCCAAGATCAACCTGGTGATGGCTTCGGAAGCTTTTCAAGCGGAGGAAGATGCCGGCGACACGCTCGGCCGACTCGTAAGCGGGGTGTAAGCTTGATCGTTAAACGCGGCGATGTGTTTTTTGCGGACTTGTCACCTGTCGTAGGTTCTGAGCAGGGCGGCGTACGTCCTGTGTTGGTTATTCAAAATGATATCGGCAACCGCTTCAGTCCGACTGTCATCGTAGCGGCCATCACGGCCCAGATTCAGAAGGCGAAGCTGCCGACGCATGTCGAGATCGACGCGGCCTCCCATGGATTCGACCGGGACTCCGTGCTTCTGCTTGAGCAAATCCGTACGATAGATAAGCAGCGCCTCACCGACAAAATCACGCACCTCGACGACGAAACGATGCGCAAGGTAGACGAAGCGCTACAAATCAGCGTCGGTCTTATCGATTTTTAAACCGCTATCGAAGTTATGCCTTTATCTTGGCTGTTACGGATGTTAGTCGATCTTAGCCGCCACATGGCAGGCGTGAACGCCCAACCGCGTTCACGGCCTGCCTTTTTGTTGTCCGCGCCTATTATGGAAACCTCCGGATACCTCCTCGTACCTTCGCGCCGCCAACCTGAAATTTTGCGCCTCGAGTCAAAAAATGAGACCTTATGCGCGCCTGACCGGGGCGTATACAATAGGTACAGATCAATGAAAGCACTTACAATTCGGTTTTGGGGGTTTCAACATGAGCGCCAATCTGAGCTATGAGCTGGCCGTACAAGAGCAGGCGGTAAGCCGCAAAACGAGGTTCAAGAAGGTTGTCCGGAAGCTGGCCGGCCAGAAGTATTTGCAAGCGATGGCGCTGCTCGGCGTGGCATGGATGGTCATCTTCAACTATATCCCGATGTACGGCGTCATCATCGCTTTCAAGGAGTTCAATATTATCCATTCCATCGGCGATGCCCCGTGGGTCGGTCTCGATCACTTCCGCGAATTTCTGGACGACGACGAGCTGAAGGGCGTCATCTGGAACACGATCGGCATGAGCTTCTTCAAACTGCTGATCGGGTTTCCGCTGCCGATCGTCTTCGCGCTCTTCCTGAACGAGCTTCGCTCCCTTCGGCTGAAGAAGGCAGTGCAGACGATCTCGTATCTGCCCCACTTTCTCTCCTGGGTTATCCTCGGCGGGATCTTGACCACCTGGCTCGCCGATGTCGGCATCATCAATAAGCTGTTGATGGCGCTCGGCTTCATCCATGAGCCGATCAGCTATTTGGCCGAACCGAGTTACTTCTGGACGATCGTCGTTTCCTCGGATATCTGGAAGGAGCTTGGCTGGTCCGCGATTATCTATCTCGCCGCGATCGCCGGGGTATCGCCGGAAATGTACGAAGCGGCAACGATCGACGGAGCCGGACGGTTTCAGAAAATGTGGTTCGTCACGCTGCCGAGCATTGCGGGCACGATCACGATTCTGTTCATCCTCGCGGTCAGCGGCCTTCTGAATTCGAACTTCGACCAGATACTCGTGCTGCGCAACTCGCTCAATGAAAGCACAAGCAACGTCATCGACGTGTATGTCTACCAGACCGGCATTATCAACAGCCGCTTCTCCTATTCGGCCGCGGTCGGGTTGATCAAATCGATCATAGCGCTCCTGCTTCTGCTGACGGCCAACACCGTATCCAGGAAGCTGAACGACACATCGTTATTTTAACGTTAAAGGTGGTTTGACAAGCTATGTTCACACTCCGAAGGAAAACCGCCGGCGAGGCGACATTCGATGCGTTCAACGTGTTCGGCATGCTGGTGATCTGCTTCATTACGATTTATCCGATCTGGTACGTGCTCGTGAATGCGTTCAACGACGGGCAGGACGCGATGCGAGGCGGCATCTACTGGTGGCCGCGCGTCATGAGCTTGGACAGCTTCGAGGCGGTATTCAACAATCCCGGCATCATGAAGGCCATGGGCATTACGGTCATGAAGACGGTGGGCGGCACCGCGCTGCACGTGTTCTTCACGGCCATGGTCGCATACGCGTTCTCAAGGCGCGAGCTAATCGGCCGCAGGGTATACATGCTGATCGGAACGATTACGATGTTCTTCGGCGGCGGCCTCATTCCTACCTATCTGCTCGTTCGCGATCTCCATCTGCTGGATAATTTCTTGGTTTACATCATTCCGGCGATGTTTAATTTCTTCGATCTCATCATCTTCCTGGCCTTCTTCCGCGAAATTCCGGCGGGGCTGGAGGAAGCCGCGAAGATCGATGGCGCCAACGACTTCTCCATCTTCGTCCGCGTCGTCATTCCGGTCTCGATGCCGGTCATCGCGACGATCGCCCTGTTCCACGGCGTGTACCAATGGAACGATTATTTTACAGGCATGATCTACATTAACAACATGGACCTGCAGCCGATTCAGACGTTCCTGTACCGCGTCATCGCGCAGTCCAGCTCCAATCTGATGATGGCGAATATGCCGGGCGGCATTACGAAGAGCGTAAGCTCGCAGTCCATCAAGCTGGCAACGATGGTCGTCACCACGCTGCCGATCGTGCTCGCGTATCCGTTCTTGCAGAAGTACTTCGTCAAAGGCATGATGATCGGTTCCATCAAAGGGTAGGTTGTTCGTCCCCGCTGGCGTCACTGCCGGAAGGGACTTATAATAAGCGAAGCAAAGGGGTAGAACACATGAGACAAGGAACAGTGAAGCGCTGGTTGGCTTTGACGACGGTAACGGCTCTCGTAGCCACGCTGGCAGCATGCGGCGGCAATAACAACGGCAATACCGGCAATAGCGGCAATGGCGGCACGACAAACAATGCGGATACCGCGGACAACGGCAAATCGACAAATAATGCAAGCGGCAACAAATCCGGCAATGAAGCGACGGGCAATGCCAAGACCGTTAACGCGGATGAGCCGGGCTGGAAAGGCGACACGTCGCCGATTACGTTCGATTGGTATCTGAACTTCTCCTGGTTCCCGAACAAATGGGGCGTAGACGCCACTTCCCAGTACATTACGAAGAAGACGGGCGTGAACGTCAACTTCATCGTGCCGGCAGGCAACGAGAACGAGAAGCTGAACACGATGATCGCCTCCGGTTCGCTGCCCGATTTCATTACGCTCGGCTGGTCCGAGGATAACGTGAAGAAGATGATCGAAGGCGGCATGGTGGAACCGCTGAACAAGCTGGCTGATCAATACGATCCGTATTTCTACAAAGTGGCGGATCCGGCCAAGACGTCGTGGTACACGCAGACGGACGGCAATTTCTACGGCTATCCGAACGCTTCGTCCTCGCCGAAGGATTTCCAGAAATTCTCGGGCGACTATACGTCGAACCAAACGTTCGTCGTTCGCAAGGATATGTACGAAGCGCTCGGCAAGCCGGATATGCGCACGAAGGAAGGCTTCCTGAACGCGCTCAAGCTGGCGAAGGAGAAATTCCCGGAAGTGAACGGCCAGCCGCTTATTCCGCTTGGCCTGCACGAGTTCACGGAAACGGGCAACTATTCGCTCGAAGGTTACCTGCAGAACTTCCTGGCCGTTCCGTACGAGAAAGACGGCAAGCTGTACGACCGCAGAACGGATCCGGAGTACGTAAGCTGGCTCAAGACGTTCCGCAAAGCGAATGAAATGGGGCTGCTGTCGAAGGACATCTTCATCGACAAGCGTCCGCAGATGGAAGAGAAGATCGCGCAGGGCCGCTACTTTGCCATGCTGTACCAACGCAGCGATTTCGCGACGCAGGAGAACGCGCTGTTCGCCAAGGACCCGAATTCGGTCTATATCGCCATCGACGGACCGGGCAACGAAGCGCTTGACGCGCCGACCTTGTCGGGCCCCGGCATCTCGGGCTGGACGGTCACGCTGATCTCCAAGAACGTGAAGGATAAAGCGAGAGCGATTCAATTCCTCAGCTACCTGGTCAGCGAGGAAGGCAATAAGGATCTGTACATGGGCATTCCGGGCGAGACGTACGACACGGTCGACGGCAAGGAAGTCTTCAAGCCCGAGGTGCTTGACCTGATGAACAAGGACCGTTCCGCCTTCGATAAGAAATACGGCGCTTCGTTCACGTTCTGGATGCTTATGGACACGAACATGAACCTGAAATGGGCGCCGCCGAGCGTCGAGCCTTCGAAGCAAATGGAGGATTGGACGAAGGGCAAGACGAAGAGCTTCTCGCAATTCGATCAAATCGATCCGACCGGCAACTCCGAGGAAGGCATCGCCAATCAGAAGATCGGGCAGGCATGGGGCAAGGCGCTTCCGAAGCTGCTGCTCAGCAAATCCGACGAAGATTTCGACAAGCAGTTCAACGATTTCCTCGACAAGCGCAAGAGCGCCGGCCTCGACAAGGTGCAGGCGTACCAACAGAAGAAATACGAAGAGAACGTGGCGAAGCTGGCGGAGTTCCTGAAATAAGCCAATCGCGTTCAAGCATACGAACAGCCGGCGGTCTGACGCCTTCGGCCAAGCAGCACAGCGGGATTGCCGCCTGCAGCTTGGCTTCGAGGGACAGCCGCCGGCTGTTCATGCCCGTTCTGCGGTTATTTTCGCGGAAGGGTGTATCCTATAATAACCAAGACAGAAGATAGCCACTGCTCTTCGATCCATATTATAATAAGTCGTTACGGCGATGAGGGACTTTCGGCGGCAGGCCGTTACTTCTAGCGCATATTCCATCTTACGGACGGTGATTGCATTGGCCGGCAGGCTTCGCATTCGGGCACGCGAATTCCTCTTCAGACTCGAACGGCTGTCTTTGCAGAAGCGGCTTATCATTGCGTATATTCTTATTTTGCTGCTGCCGAGTCTATTGATCTCGTTCTATATCTTCAATGAACTGAACGACAATTATATGAAGGACATCGTCAAGAAAAGCGAGAACCAGCTTGAGATCGAACGGATCAACCTGAACAACAACATCGAGACGATGGAACGGGCCGCGCAGCTGGCGCTCTCGGACAAAGAAGTGCTTTATTATTTGGAGCGCACAAGCGAGCCGAACGCGTCGGAGCTGATCGAATTCGATACGAACGCGGTATCGAACATTTTGCGCCTGCAGTTCAACAATCCGAACATCGAGCATATTCGCCTGTTCTCCAACAACAAGCGAATCAACGAGATCTGGCCGGTGATCCTGCTCGAGAAGCGCATTCATGCGGAGCCGTGGTACAAGAAGGTCAACGAGCTGAACGGCACCGAATGGTGGTATTTCGACCGGATGGACCGGGAGCCTATTCGTCCGATCGTGGCCGACGCGAAGGAAGACAGACCGAAGCTTTCGCTGCTTCGCGAGATCGAATATCCGGCCGGGAAGCATGTCGGCATCATGCAGGTGGATATGCTGCTGACGAACGTCTTTCCCAACGTATACCGGGGCGGGAACGACGAGGGGCAGTCGCAAATGTTCATTTTCGACCGCGAAGGGAAAATGTTCAACGATCCGGGCATCACGCTGCTGAAGGATACGGGACTGACGGAGGCGGACATTCGCGGCGAGCTGAATCAACATGCGGCGGGCGCGCAGGGCCATTATTTGTTTACGCGGAACAAGACTCCGTATCTGAGCAACTACATCTACGTCGAGAAGATCGACGCGTACGTGCTGAACGTCGTTTCGCTCAAGCATGTATTCGCGGACATCGACCGGACGCGCAACAAGATTATTTTCGCGAACGTCATCTTGTTGGTCATTCTGTCCATCTCCACGTATTTTCTGAACGCGCTCATTCTGAAGAAGCTCCATATGCTGGCCCATTTCATGAAGAGGGTCCGTCAGGGCGACTTCAACTTTGACTTCACGATTCGCGGCGGGGGAGAGGTCGGCGAGCTTGCCCATCATTTCCGGAAAATGCTGAAGAAAATCAACGAGTTGATCGCAGAGGCGGTCACGAAGCAGGCGGCATCCAAAGAGACGGAGCTGCGGTCGCTCAAGAATCAGATCGATTCCCACTTTCTGTACAATACGCTCGAGAATATCAAAATGCTGGCCGAAATCGAGAATCAACCCGTTATTTCGGATGCGCTTACATCGCTTGGGGGCATGATGCGGTATAACCTCAGATGGAATAGCGAATACGTGCGGCTGAAAGACGAGCTGGGCCATATCGCCAACTATATCGCCGTGATGAATCTCCGGTTCGAACATATGGTCAGCTTGCGGATCGACGTGCCGCAGGATTACTTGAATCAGGAGCTGCTGAAAATGTCGCTGCAGCCGATCGTGGAGAATTCCGTGAAGCACGGCATGAAGATAAAGCCTTCGGAGGCGCGCAGCATGGTGATCTCCATATCCGCGACGTTGGCGGAGCATGCCATCGTAATTGTAATCGCCGACAACGGCGTCGGAATGACGGCCGGTGCGGCGGAGGAGCTGAACCGGAAAATCGCTGGCGTGGAGTCCGAATTCTCCGCTTCCGGCGCGCGAGCGGTCGTGCCGCCCGAGAAGCAGAGCGAGGGCAGCGGAATCGGACTGCGCAACGTCCATCAACGGATCCAGTTATTTTATGGCAAGGAATACGGCTTGTTCGTCGAGAGCGGCGAGGGGGAGTATACGCGCGTATGTATGCGAATTCCCTACTTTATCGTAAGCGGAGGGCTGGTCTGACATGCGTACTTTGCTCATTGTCGACGATGAGAAGAATATTAGGCTCGGTCTGAAGGCGATTATCGAGCGGGGTTGTCCGGAACGATACGAGCTGCTGTTTGCTTCCGACGGCGAGGAAGCGCTTGGCGTCATTCGGGAGCGGACCGTCGATATTGTCATTACCGACATTCGGATGCCCGGCATGGATGGGCTGACGATGATCGGCGAAATCGGAACCTGCGAGTCGAGGCCGATCGTGATGATCCTAAGCGGATATGACGACTTTCAATATGCGAAAGCAGCGATGCAGCACGAGGTCAAGGAGTATCTGCTCAAGCCCATCGTGCGCGACGAGCTGTTCGATGCCCTGCAGCGGACAGAGTCGGCTCTGGAGCGCAAGACGGAGCTGTCCGAGCGATTGGGTGCGGTGCAGCACTATCGCGAGGAGCTGCTTGCAAGCCAGCTGAATTATATTTTTCTCCATCCGGCCATAGAGGAAGAGGAAATCGCGGAGCGCTGCGAGAAGGCGGGTTGGGGAACGCTGTTTGCGCCTTCCCGGGGAAATGAACCTGGTGCGACGGCTGGTAGTGGTTCCCCCGTATCGGCGGGGGAGTTCTATGTGGGGCTGCTGCAGGCGCATGGCGGATTGACGAGCGTGAAAGCAGAAATGCTGATCGCCCAATTGGCGGCGGATCCGTGCGGGAATCGGTTTTGGTTAAAGGATCAGGACGACCGGCTCGTTATCCTATGCGATCGCGCGGAGCCGCTCCGACGGCTGCTGGTCTTCATGAAAGAGAATCATGTGTCGGGACGCATCGGTCTCAGCGAACGGGCGGCATCGGTCCGTCAAGTCAAGCAAGCGTATGCGCAAGCCCGCGAAGCATTAAAATACGGATTTCTTCAAGCAAGCCTCGAGCCGGCACTGCTCGTGTTCGACGGCAAGAAGGAACGGCTGGCCGAGCAGCCTATTCCCTTGGAGGATATTCGCAAGCTGGCGAATATGCTAGGTACGGATCGGGACAAGGAGATGAAGCAGATCTTGTCCGAACTGCTGGATTCGAAGAGGCTGGCATCTTTCGATACCGCGTATATGGAAGCGATCAGCAAGCAGTTGAACGAGCTCGTCTTCGACGGCGTGTTCCATCAGTACGGCGAGGAGTCGGTGGAAATTTTGCGGATTTATAAGAAGGTCGGCTGCTTGTACTGCTTCGAGTCGATTCACGATTATTATCATGCCGCGGAGGATCTGCTGCTCCGATTGAGCGACTATGTGAGGAGCCTGCGGTCGGTGCATGCCGAGCATAAAGAGATGAAGAGAGCGGTCTGCTACATTCACGAGAACTATCATCGCGATCTTAATATGGCGATCGTATCGAACCATGTATCGCTCAATTATTCGTATTTCAGCCAGACGTTCAAGGAGTTCACGGGCGAAAGCTTCGTCGTCTATTTGAAGCGGGTGCGCATTCAGAAGGCGAAGGCGCTGTTGGTGGAAAGCGAAGCCCGAATCTATGAGATCAGCGAGCAGGTCGGCTTCGAGAATACGAAACAATTCAATCGCGTTTTCCGAGAGCTGGAAGGGATCTCCGCCATGGAGTATCGGGAAAAGTATGCGGCGGTTGGGCGTTAACCGGCCTGCATAGAGCGAGGAGAAGACAAATGTGAAACATGCAACCCAGTACCGGATCGGTACTGGGTTTGTCGCATGCCGGCCGGCAGCGCGCTTCCATCCGTCTTGGGACGGAGCCGAAGTTCCATCTCACGCCGCTGTCTGCGCTTGCTTATAAGGCGCATAATGAAGACATCAGAAAAAACGTGGAGGAATGAGATATGCGAGTCACGAGTCGGCCAGATCTGGAAATTGCGGGTATCGGCAACGCTGCCGGAGGAGAGTATTACAATGTCAAAATGGAAGGCGTCTGCAGAATCGACGGGCCTATCGATTGCTTCGATTTTGAAGCAAGCGGCATGACGACGGTGGGCGGCCTGCGGGCGGAACAACGGATGAAGGTGAATGGCAAGCTGACGAGCCACGGCGCGCTTCAGGCGAGAAACGCGGAGCTGGAGGGACAGATTACCGTTAACGGTCCTTTGCAAGCGGATCAATTTCGCATGAACGGGTATGTGAGAGTCAAAGGCCATTGCGATTTGAAACAGAGCAAGGCAAGAGGCGCGTTGATCGTCGACGGATGGCTGACGGGCGAACAAATCGAGATGCAGCTGGAAGGCCCGCTGCAGGCGGAAGGCATCAAGGCGGACCGCATTATCGTCAAGCATTCCGGCAAAGGCGGACTGAGACGACTGATCGAGTCGCTGCTTCCGCATAATTGGCAGGCGCAGGCGCAAGCCCGTACGATCGAAGCCGATATCGTGGAGCTCGAGGAGACGGTTGCCCAAGTCGTACGCGGACGAACGGTCATTATCGGCCACGGCTGCAACATCGACAGGGTGGAATACGTATCGGAACTGATCATTCATCCGGAAGCGCAGGTGCGCTCGCAGCAACAAATCCTAGGATAACGGAGGGAGGTACGCGCATGCAGGCGACGATGAAGCGGAATATCAGCATTACCGGCAACGGTTCCACGAACGGCGGCAGCTTCCACAACGTTCGCGTCATGGGGGAAGCGAAAATCTTTGGACCGCTCGAGAGCGACTCTTTCCGCAGCACGGGCAACTTCGATGTATCGGGCACGTTGAAGACGGGAAATTACCGTCAAGTCGGCGAAGCGGCCATCCACGGAGATTTAGTCGGCAGCCAAATCAGCATTCTGGGACAGCTCCATATCTCGGGCAGTATTCGGGGCCGCGCGGTCAAGCTCAGAGGCCAGCTCGACGTTCAAGGCGGCGAATGCGAGGCGCTCCGCTTCGATGCCAGAGGAGGATTCCATATTCACGGGCTGCTGAATGCGGGCGAAGTCGATATCCGCACCTGGGGACCATGCAAGGCGAAGGAAATCGCCGGCGGGCGCATCGTCGTCCGCCAGAGCAAATGGGGGGGGCTGAAGCAGCTGTTTTCCGGTCAAGGAGCGATGTCCCTGACGGCGGAGCTGATCGAGGGCGATTATATTTACTTGGAGAACACGACGGCGGATATCGTGCGCGGAGCCAACGTGACCATCGGACCGGGCTGCAGGATCGGCCTTGTGGAATATACGAAGCAGCTGAGAAGGATCGGCAACGCGCATATCTATGAAGAAGCAAGGCGATAATTGGAGGTTATTGTAATTTTGTGTAGACAGCCCCATTAATGTTTGCTATTATGAGGTCAACATTATACGAGCAGATCATTAGCAATCGCTATGCGAAGAACGCAAGCTTGGGCACATGCCCAGCTTGCGTTCTTTTTTTATACCCGGTTAATGAGCGCTGCGGAAGGATGGGGTCATGAATCGAAAACGAAATGCGCTGATTTCCGTAACGGCTGCGCTGCTGTCGGGGATGCTTGTTTACGGTGTCTATGAATTGCAGCTTCGACAGGTGAAATTTCAAGAGACGGTGGAGGTCGTCGTCCCGGTCCGGTTCGTCGCTGCGGGAGAACGGCTGACGCCGGACCTGCTTGGACTGAAGCAGATTGCCAAAGCCTCTTATTCCGACGATATGCTGCTTGGCAAGGAGGGGCTCGGAGGTTTGGAGGTCGTCGTTCCGCTTGGCGCGGACGAGCCTCTGCTGCAGTGGAAGGTAGACAAGTTCAGGCTGCTGCCGAATAAGAGCCAGTCGACCTTCGGCATTCCGCGCGATTACGTGCTGTCCGTGTCGAACGGTATTAGGGCCGGCGATAAGGTGATTGTTTATGCATCGGGTGATGCGACCGTCTCGGAGCGCTTGTTCACGGAGGCGGTCACGGTCGCTTCCGTCAAGACGGCAGGCAACATGGAGATCGACGATGCCAACAACTCCAGCCTGCAATCGATGGCGAGCGGCGACAAGGAGGCCATGTATGCGTCCAGGCGCGATGCGATCGGAATGATTGACTATATCAACCTGAACTTGACGGAAGCGCAGTGGCTGCAGTTGGATTCGTTATGCAAGAACGGCAAAAGCAAAATCGTGATCGCCTATTCCCCGGAATCGCTTGACGTAAGCGAGCAGGCGGAGGAGGCGCCATGATCCGGATGGACGCGGGAGCCGGGAAAGCGGCGCCGCTGATCGCGTTCGTGGGAACGACGCCGAACATCGGCACCTCGTCGGCCGCATTCGCCGCGGCAGGCCGGATCGCGGAAGAAAGCGGCGGAAGCGTCGGCTTTCTCTGCCTCAACCTGAAGAGCGCGAAGATGCATCGGTATCTGGGCATCGACGATCCTGCCGGGACACTGGATGCGCTTAGGCCGGAGCTTGCCACCTGTACGCTCCATCCCGAGAAGCTGCTTCGTGCCATGCACCGCTGCAGCAGACTGTCCGGCGTGCGCGTACTGTTCGGCAATTTGCTGCGCGATCAGGCGGAATATTATGCGATGGAAGAGATGGAGCATCTGCTTGACGTCGCAGCGCAAACCTTTGACGTCGTCATCGCCGATGTCGGTGCCTATTGGGACAATGCGGCGACCTTGTGCGCGCTGCGCCGGGCGGCGACGCGGATTCTCGTCACGACGGGCGCATTGTCTCATTTTCAGGAAGACGGTCAGCGGTGGGCGAAGCAATTGGCTCCGCTCTACGGCATTCCGGCGGAGTCATTTCAAGGTCTGGTCATTCATTCGCCATGGGGCAAGGGAGGATTTCATGTGAAGGACATTTGCAAGGAGCTTGGCGTGCCGCTGTTGGGCGAGCACGCATTGAGCGAGCAGATGCTCGCTTCGCTCGATAGCGGCATGCTGGAGGAATGGCTGACCGAGAATGAGCGGGGCAGGAGATCGATGCAGGAGCCCGCGAAGACCATCGCCGCGGCGCATGGACTCCGAAGGCAGCGGAAGCTGTCGATGCAGCCGTGGTACAAGAAACTGCTCGTTCATCGCGGCGGGGTGAGTTCATGACGAAGGGGCGGGAGCGTTTCTCGCCGGCAGCTTATTCATCCAAGCTGCAGGAGGCGGACGGGAGGGAGGAGGCGGCCGCTGCTCTTGCGAACTCCGATCCGATGCAGGATTTTCGCCGGCTGGCCGAGGATATGCGCTCGTATTTGGCACAGCCTCGGGGCGAGACGGAAGAGGAGCGGCGGGAATACAACGAGTGCCTGAATCGTGCGGTACTGGGGTATGCCGATGACCGCGAGCGGATTCTGGCCGTCATCGCGGACCGGCTGCTGCGCCAACGGATTCATGAACTGCCGGGCGGCCGACACCCGTACGCGACGCTGGCGGAGGCATTGTTCGCGGAGGTCATCGGCATGAACGTGCTGGAGCTTGTCCTGCGGGAACGGGAAGGACTGGAGGAGATCCAAGTCGTAGGGACTTCGATCTTCGAGGTTCGGGATGGAGCGGCGCGGCCATCCGTATATGCCTTCGCATCGCTGCGCGAGGTGGAGCGGATCCAGCAAAATCTCGTGCTGTACAATAACGATCGCATCAATCCGCGCAAGCGCTGGGCGGAGGTTATGCTTCGGGACGGTACGCGGGTCACGATGACGGGCTTCGGGTTTACGGCGAAGCCGACGTTGACGCTGCGATTCTATACAGTCCGCAGGTTTCAGCTGGCGCAGCTGTGCGAGCCGGACTACGGTACGATCAGCGACAGGCTTCGGCTCATGCTGCTCGCCGCGCTGCAAGCCAGATTCAATATCGTCGTTATCGGTCCGACCAACTCGGGCAAGACGAATCTGATCAAGGCGCTGATCGGCGAGCTGCCTGACGAGGAACGGCTCGTGACGATCGAAGGCCGTCATGAGCTGATGCTGCAGCGGGATTTTCCGGCGAAGAACGTCATCGAATACGAGGTGGACGAAGAGGATCCGCTTCATCGTTCGGCGCAGGCGTTCAAGCTCGCGCTCAGGCAGTCGCCGCAGCGGATTATTCACGCCGAAATTCGGGACGAGGATGCGAACATCTACGTTCGCGCCTGCACCCGCGGACATGCGGGAAGCATGACAACGCTGCATGCTAGCACGCTCGAAGACGTTCCGGAAGCGATTGCCGATATGTGCCTGCAGGACGGGAGAGTCATGAACCCCGAACGTTTGACGAAACGAATCGCCGAATACGTGACCCAGCTCGGCGTCGAGATGCGGCTGGTTGAAGGCCGCCGACGTTTGGTTCGCCTCGCGGAGCTGGGTTGGGAGAACGGGGAGACGGCCGTGAGGGAGTGGGCGGCATTCGATGAAGAAACCGGGGAATGGCGGTATCCGCAGCCTCCTTCAGCAGGCGCGCTGGCCAAGTTGAGGCTAGCGGCGGGGTCGGAATGGAAGGCAGCGTGGCCTGAGCCTGGTAAGCGTGTAGGATCAGGAGCGACAGCGAAAGCTGCACGTGTCATTCTCCAGATTCGCGATGAAGGGAATGGGGCTGCGACATGATGAAGCTGGGGATGATTCTTGTTGGTATTGCCTTGTTTTGCACCTTGTTTGTTGCGGTCCGGGGCTTATTGGATGCTTGGTTCCAACGGCAGCAGATTGTCGGACGCTTGAACTACCGGAAGGAGCAGCGCTTCGGCGAGCGGTTGGCCAGGTACTTGCAGCGCTTCGACAAAGGATACCGGCATTTGTCCGAGCTGCTGGAGTCGCTGCAGTCCGGCTTGCGTCCAGGCTCGGTCGTCCTGCTCAGCCTGCTGTTGCTGCTCGTAGGCGCTGCGTTCGGCGTACTGTTCTTCAAGAGTATGAAGGGGCTGCTGCTCTTGGGCGGCGTGCTGGGCTTGCTGCCCTATCTGCTGCTTCGTACCATGCAGGTTCATCGGCAAATGAAGACGCGCATCGATTTCCTGCCCGCGATCGAACTCTTTTATCAATGCAGCCTGGTCAGCGGAGGCCGGCAAATCCGCACCGCGCTTCAGAGAACGGTAGAGGAGAAACGGATGCTGGGTCCGATGCAAGCCGTATTCGAGCAATTGTACCGGAATATTTCCGTCCGGGGAGACGATGAGGCCAGTTTGCGGATATTCGCGGCGTCGCTTGGCCATGTATGGGCGGATTATTTTATCAATATTGTGCGGGCGGGCTTGGCTGAGGGCCATCCGATCGCGGGCAATCTGAAGGATCTCATCACGGACATGCGCAAGGCGCGCCGGGCTAATCAGCAGGAGCGCAACAAGCTGCTGGAGATTCGGCTGGCGAGCTTCTCTCCGATCCTGTTTCTGCTGCTGTTCATGGGCATTAACTTTCATTACAGTCCCGAGAACGCGTATCGGTATTACGTGCTGGATGCCGGGGGACGGAACATGCTCCTCAACGCCGCCATCATGATTTTCCTATCCTTCGTTATGGGGCTATGGCTGTCGCGCAAAAAAATGTGAAGGGAGCACGAGAGGTCCGATGAGCAATGAAATCAGTGTCGTCCTCATGTGGGCTGCCCTTGTCGTGCAATACGTGCTAGGCATCGTGCTCGTCGCCTCCTTGTTGAAGGCCGCTTCGTTCAAAAAGCCGCGGTTCGCGCATTTGGCGCTGTTGAAATGGAAAACCCATACGGTCGACGACCGATGGCTCCGAATGGCGAGAATAAGCCGCGTCTCGCAGTCGTTCAAGGAAAGGGAGCGCGTGCTTGCCGGCTGCGGTTATACGGGGGATGCGGGACTATACGTGCTGCTTCGCCGGGCTTTTCTGGCAGGGACGCCGCTATGGGCTGTAATCGCCTACGGCATGACGAAGATTTCGATCACCGTGCTCCCAGCAGTGTCGGCGCCCTTGGCGCTGGCTGCCATCGTGCTTCTGCTGCTATGGGATCAGCCTTGGCTGGAGGCCATACGCCGGACGCGCGCGGTGCGCATGACCAAAGAGATTTACATCGTCAGCAACCAGCTCCTCTACCTGGCCGGCTCCTCGCTTCATATTCATACGAAGCTGATGCGCTGCCTGCCTTATACGCGCACGCTGAGGGGAGATTTGCAGACGCTGCTCGGCGAATGGTACCACGATGCGGAAGGCGCGCTGCGGCGTCTCAAGCTTCGGCTTGGCACGGAAGAGGGACTAAGCTTCGTCGAGACGATTGATTCGCTGCGCCTGCACGAGAGCGAGCGATATTATGAGCTGCTGCGCGAGCGGATCCAGGATTATAAGGAGAAGCTGGAGCTGGCCAAGGACAGCCGCAAGGAATCGACATCGTATGTGCTGTTCGTCCTTGCGGGCATCCCGATTATGTACACGTTCCAAATCTTCATTTACCCGTGGGTCAAGGAAGGCCAGCAGCTGTTTCAATCCTTGAACTAAGAAGGAGGTGAGTATACATGCGTAATATTTTGATTACTGTCATGATGCTGGTCGTTGTGGTTTTGTTGTTCAATGCCATCGTCTCCAAGGATACGACCGGCACGAAAGCGCAGATTCAATCGCAGGGGGATTCCGCGAACACGAAAATCGGTGCGCTGCTAACAACGACGACTACGCCGTAAGGCGTAAGATGCGAAGAAGGAGGCGACGCCGATGCGCTCTCTGCTCATGACGCTGCTGTTGATCATCGTCGCCGTCATGGTGTATAGCGAAGTAACGGGCGGCGAGGACGGCATGAACCGACAGTTGGAACGATCCGGCCATCATATGGGCGACGGCATTCGGAGGATGAGTCCGTGAAGAGCTTGCTGGTGTTCGTGCTGCTCGCAGCCATGATGTGCTGGTTCATGTTCTCGCCAATTTATAAGCATGTGCTCATCGTGCGGCAGGCGGTGCTTCAGCAGGAAGTCGACTATTTGCTGGAGGTCGGCGCGAGCGGCGATTACGGCTACGTCGATTCGTCGATGCTTCAGGACGCGAAGGAGCGTCTGGCGGGCTATGGCCTTGATCCGGCGCTCATCGAGTTCGAGGTCGTCTCGGACAACGGGGCCGATGCGACGAATCCTTCGCAGCCGCTTCCCCGCGGCGCTCCGCTGTCGGTCAGCGCCAGCTATCCCGTCGAAGGGCTGTTCAATATTGATCGGCTAATCGGCGTGGAGCCGCCGCCTGCCGATACGAGACTTAAAGCGGCGGGGACGAAAATGAGCGAATATGTGCCGTAGCGGAAATCGGGTGACGAGTCGACAGCAGGAAGGAGGCTGTTCATGTACAAGCTGGTGCTCGTGATGCTGATGGCGGTCATATGGATGCTGCTGCATGCGCTTCAGACGGATGAGGAAATGGCCGTCGCTGCTTTGTTCCAGGGCAAGCATGCGGTGAACCGGGCTGCCCATGCCGCCGCCCAGCAGATCGATGCCGCGGCGCTGGCCGACGGGCGGCTTCATATTGACGAGGCATTCGCCCGCGCCGAGGCGGACGAGTACTTACAGCGCAATTTGCAGCTGGACGAGGACGGTTTTCCGCTGCCGGATGCGTATTTGAAGGAGCGGGTGGATATCATCGACTTCCAGGTGATTAACGACGATCGCTCCTTTCCCTACACGTATCGCAACGAGCTATACGATTATGAAGTCACGCTGCATCGGCCGGGCGTCGTGCTCATTGCCCGAATGGTCTATCCGAGAGTGTTCAACGTCATCGAGCCAATTGAATGGATGATTAAAGGGGCTGCCGAGCTGACGTAAGCCGATTCTTTCGTCACCGTTTTAATGAATTCAAACCCAACAATAGCAGGCCGGCCGGCATTTCCAAATGCCGCGCGGCCTTTTTTGTCTTTCTGGAACCTTTTATGGAATCATTATCCAGAATTCTGTCTGTAATGGATCGAGCGGCTTTCGACAGGCAGTGACAAGATTGCAGCGTTATGTGTCAGCGCTCGACAGTCCGCCTTGAAGACTTTGTTTTTTTACCATAGAAACTAGAACATTACCATATGTAAGTGTTTACATTCTTTTTCTATAATGTATAGGGACAGACACTGAGGTTGTCAGATATGGTCGCGAAGGGAGAGGTTTTCGGTTTAATCGCCTTGGAAGTAAGAGTGGGGCGGGCATTGGAAGGAGTCAGTTCGTAACGTGAAGACAACAGATCGAAACAGGGAGGTAGCAAAATGGGAATGAAGCGCGAATGGCGACGGATTAATCGTTCCATGGCGTTATTGATGACGTTTTCGATGATTATATCGAGCTTTGTCAGTTTCGGCTTCTCAAGTAAGGTCCAGGCTGCGGCCAGCGACGCCGATAAATTCACGACGGTAACATCGCCGGCGTATCGCTCGGACATTAACGACAATACCATTACCATCTCGTTCCACAATACGCTCGGTACAACCGCTAAGGTCTACTCGCAGAAGCAGCCAAGCGATTTGAATAATAACAGCAACGGCACGAAGGATCTCGTCGGCGAAGTCACGCTGTCGAACGGGGACGGAAGCGTGCAATTTCCGGCTTCCCAATATCCGAAAGGCCCGATTTCCGTGCGTATCCAAGTGTTCCAGGGCAGCACCGAAATCGACAATGCCTACCTGCAGCTAAACAACAAGGTCGGCGTCGATTGGCGGGCCGGGCTTGCCGAAGCCCCGGTCAATCCGGTCACGGAGGGCATGCCTACCGTGTTCGAAGACGATTTCAAAACGATGCCGACGATCAACAAGACCGGCATCGGCGCGACGTACGCGTCGGCCAAGGTCGACGAGGCGCGAGGCGGCATGTTCGGTTGGGCGGCGTTCGAAGATGTCGACGGCGCGAACAACCCGTTCTCGATCAGCGACAACGAATACATGAAGCTGTCGACGATTTACCATCCGACAGGCTATGTCCGCAACGACTACTGGAAGCAGAAGGTCAGCACAGGCTACCTGTCCTCCATGAACCAAGCAGGCGGCGGCTTCCATACGGAAGGCGGACGCAATCAGTACTTCGAAGCTCGCATGTTCTTCGGTCCGAATCCGGGCATGTGGCCGGCATTCTGGACGTTGACGGCGAACGGTTACGCTCAGAATCCGGATCTGGGGAATCAACCGAGCGACGAGTTGGATATTATCGAAGGTTACCTAGGTACGCCTACCGGCTATCAGATCGCATGGCATCCGTGGGGTTACGATAAACCGGCGGCTGCAGGCTACGATGCCAGCAAGCTCGGCGGCGGCTACAGCGCCAACCTCGATACGGCTCCTTTCGGCAATATCAATTTGGCGATGGGCTTCCATACGCTGGCCGTGTACATCACGAAGGACTGGACGTACTACTACTGCGACAACGTGGAAGTGACACGCCACAAAACATTGCCGTTCAGCTGGCAATACGGCAATTATTTCATCATTAATGCTGCCGTGTCCGATCACTACGGCATCGACGGCAATGCCGCGGATCCGTTCGCGAACTTCGGCGTGCCAGGCGGCTTCACGCGTTACGGCAACGAGGCCGACACTTACGTGGACTGGGTACGCGTTTATCAAGATGCTCCAGGGACGGTTCGTTTCGAAAGCGATTCTTCGGTCAAAGCGCTATCCGGCGACGTCGTGCGCGTCAACGTCAGCCGCAACGACGCAGCGAAGGCGCTGTCCGGCAATTACCACGTCAATGCGCCGGCAGGCTGGAAGATCATGAGCGGCGAGCAATTCGTCGATATGAGCGGCACGTATAATGCGCCGTTCGCGGCAGGCGCGAGCAGCGACACGCTGACGTTCCTTGTCCCGAACGATTATGACGAGACGGCGAATATCACCATAACTCCTGTAGCGAGCGGCGGTACATCTTATGAGCCGATCGTGATCAGCGCTACGGCAACCGGCGCGACGGGAGAATTGATTCGCGTCGATTCCACTACCTATCCGTACCGCAACACGGGCGGTGGCGATCAAGGGTCATGGGCAACGTACGATCCGAGCACGAACCTCGGCACGTATTTCAACTTCATCAACGGCGGCTGGTGGCGCGACGGCTGGAGCTGGATGTACGTTCGCGAAGACGCTTCGACAGCGCTGGAGTTCAAATTCAACGGGACGTCCATTGCGCTCGATATGACGAAGTGCACGGAGTGCGGCGAAGGCGACATTTATTTGGACGGCCAGCTTCAGCAGCATATCGATACGAACGCAACATCGGACCAGACGGTTAGGGTATTCGAGAAGAGCGGACTCGCCGATGGCGACCATACGCTCAAGATCATGGGCGCGAACAACGCAGCTACGCGTTACCTGCGTATCGCAGGCTTCGAGTTCCGCCATTTCGAAGATCCGAACTTGCCGAAATTCTGGACGGATAATACGTTCTTCAAGGCAGGTCCGGGAGAAGAAATCTCGGTGAACATTAACCGCAACGGCGCGGCAGGGACTCGCTTCGGCACGTACAGCCTGACCTTCCCGACGAGCGGTTGGCAAGTGAAGGTGGGCGGTAATTGGCAGGCGGCAACGAGCCAGTCGTTCTCGACCAACCATTACGAGGATACGATTCAACTGAAGGTTCCTTCGAACTACACGAGCAAAAACGGTCAGGTCGTCATTACGCCGACGATCAGCGACGGAACCTATCCGCCGATGAAGGTGACCGTGCAGGCGCCGGACGCTCCGGAAGCCCCGGCAATTACGGGAGTCGGCGTGAAGCGTACGGTTGATGGCAGCACTTATCCGTATGTCAATGGCACCGGCGGAACGAGCGGCGCTTGGACCGCGTTCAACCACAGCTCGCAGCCGAACGATTACTTCGCGTTCAACGGCAACTGGTGGAACGACAACTGGGCATGGATGTATATCACGGCAGGCACGAATCAAGACGTGAAGTTCAATTTCGAAGGCGATGCCGTAGCGCTTTATGCCCGCTATATCGACGGCGGCAGCGCGTTCGACGTGTATATCGACGGCGTCAAGCAAGGCTCGGTCGACACGAACGGCAGCAGCGGCAAGAAGAGAGTATTCAGCAAGAGCGGACTGCCAGTCGCGAACCACGAGCTCAAGCTGGTCGTAACGAGACCTAGCGGTTCGATCGTGCTGGAAGGCTTCGAGTACGATTACGTGAAGTCGAATGAAATTCAAACGATCCGCGTCGATTCTACGACTTATCCGTACAAGAGCACTTCGGGCGGAGACGGCGGCAACTGGGCGCAATTCGACACATCGACCCAGGGCAAAACTTACTTCAACACAACCGGCGGCTGGTGGCATGACGGTTGGGGCTACATGTACGACAATGCCGGCAACAACGGCGACGTGAATGCCTTCACGTTCGACGGTACCGCGGTATCGGTCTTCATGAAAACCTACAGCAAGGGCGGTCTGTTGGACGTCTATCTGGACGGTGTATTCCAGACGACGATCGACTCCCAAAGCGAAACGGAAATCAATAACGTGAAAGTGTTCGAGAAAACCGGCCTTCGCGGCGGCGAGCACAAGCTCGAATTGAAGGTGAAGGCTGAAAGCGGCCGGGAAACCGTCGTCGTCAGCGGATTCGAGTATGTCTACGATCCGAACGCTGTCGTTCCGGGCTTCGCGGCACCTGCGTCATTGAATGTCGTGCAGGGCGAGAACGCCAGCATCACGATCACGCGCGACGAGAACGCTCAGGAAATGGCCGGCACGTACGAAGTAACGTTCCCGGACACGAACTGGTCCGTCGTATCGGGCGGCAGCTTCGCGGCCGGCAGCGCAAGCGACACGATCGTCGTCAGCGTTCCTGCGGCTTACGCGCTTCCGAACGGCCAAATCAAAATCGCGCCGATCGTCAATGGCGTGAAATATGCAACTCAAACCGTCTCGATCGTAGCGCCGAAGATCCCGCTGCCTGACTTGGTCACGCTGCAATCGCCGGCATACCGAGCAGACATCGAAGGCGATACGACGCTGAACTTCACCGTGAAGGGCGGATACACGGCTGCCGCGGGCTATACGCTGCATCAGCCTGACACCCAGCATACGGATGCCTCCGGTTACATCGTCAAGCTGGCCGATGTCACGTTGGACAGCGACGGCAAAGGCTCGATCACGTTCGATGCCGATCAATTCCCGCACGGCCCAGTTGCCGTGAAGGTGACGGCGACGAAAACGGACGGCTCGAAGACGATCGAGGATTACTTCCAGTTCTACAATACGGGCGGCGTTGAATGGAATATGGGTCTCGAGAACGCGCCTATGCCGTCGCAATTGGACGGACTGAACATGGATGTGACGTTCGAGGACGATTACAAATCAATGCCGACGATTTCGAAGACGGGCATTGACGGCCAAGGCCAACGTACGACGTATGCTTCGCATAAACCGGATTACGGCGATTACGGCAATGCCTTGTTCGCAAGCCGCGGAACCCCGTACGATCCGTTTGATCAAGTCGAAGATTACCTGAAGATCAAGACCAAATATTACGAGGATCCGCTTCCTGCAAGCGTTGACGGCTACCAACGCCATTACACGACGGGCTTCCTCAGCTCCGTCGGCGATGACGGCGTAGGCTTCCGCACCAAGGGCTATACGGATCAATATTTGGAAGCTCGCTTCTTCGTCGGCGCCAACCCGGGCCAATGGCCGGCATTCTGGACGCTGACCGGCGTACACGACGCGGCGACTGACGAGCTCGACATCATCGAAGCTTATCCGCCTAACGTCTCGGGTTATTCCATTGCAACCCATCCATGGGGCTACGATAATTTGGATGGCGGCGGAAAGGCCATTGATACGGTCGATCTGATCGGCAGCGACGCCGGCAACATTTCGATGGGCTTCCACACGTACGGCGTGCTGGTTCAGGAAGATTACACGACGTACTACTTCGATAACAAAGAAGTTTACAAGCAGAAGACGCTGCCGCTGTCGTGGCGCAAAGGAAGCTACTTCCTGATCAACAATGCCATGACGCAAAGCGACGCGTTCCCTCCGGGCTATGGATTCGATCGCTACGGCGATCAATCCGACATGTTCATCGACTGGGTGCGCGTGTACGAACAACCGCAAAACCCGTCCGCCGTGATTTTCGACACGGCAGCGTTCAGTCCGGTCAGCGTAACGCCTGGCCAAGATCTGAGCCTGGACATCAACCGCGTGACCGATGGAGCGAAAGCGCTTAGCGGCACGTACCAAGTCGAGATGCCGCAAGGCTGGTCGGTCGTCTCCGGCGGCACGTTCAGCGCAGGCTCGTCGAAAGACACGCTGGTGCTGCACGTTCCGGATAATTACGCGCAATACACGTTCAACGTGAAGATTACGCCCGTTGCGAACGGCACGAACTACAAGACGTTGACCGTGCAGACGAAGAACACGGACGATTCGCTCGGCGTAGAGATCTATCCGGTTCTTAACGCGGCGAAGACGGGATATGACGTGAAGGTCGCGCTCACCAACAAGAACGCTACGGGCTCCATTGCCGGAGGCTCCGTGGAAGTCGAAGAGCCTGCTGCGGCGGCAGACAGCTACAGCTTCGGAGACATCGCAGGCGGAGCGACGCAATACGTCACGATTCCGGCCGCGATGCTGTCGGCCGACAACCGTACGCATTTCACGTTCCATATTACGAACGCGGACGGGTACGACCGTTCCTTCAATAAAGACATCAGCGATTTGACGGCAACGCGCGTCAATCCGGAACATCCGATTCTCGTTGGCGGCAACCTTGACGGAACGATCGACGCGGATGCGTGGAACGGCTCCCAAGCCATTCACTTAATCGGTGACCAAGCCGGCGACCGCTCGGGCAATCAATACGTCAAGTGGGACGACGACTATCTCTACCTCGCCGTTCAAGTAACGGACGACGTACACAGCATGTCTGCGGCGAATGTATACGATTCGTGGGGCGCTGACAGCCTGCAGGTGTCCTTTGACCCTGAACGTCCGGGCAGAACGGCATCGAGCGACAACCATCCGCGGTTCATCGCGTCGCTGAACGCGACGACTGGCGAATCCGCGCTGGGCAACGAAACATGGGGACCGGTCACGACCGGCAACCTGAACGACATCAAGTACAAATTCACCCGTGACGAAGCGAACCATCTGACGAACTACGTGGTCGCCTTCCCATGGAACAGCATCCTGACCGACGCACGCAAGCCGGCGACGGCGGATCTGACCGATCTCGGTATTTCCGTCATCGTCAACGACAATGACGGCGCGGGCCGCGAGGGCTGGATTTCCTACATGGACGGCATCTCAAGCGGCAAGGATCCGCTCAAGTTCGGCGATTTGATCCTGTCGTCCAGCACTTCGCTGCAGCCGCAGGAGCCTGCGGATTCCCTGCATGCGACGATCGACGCTCCAGCGACGGCCTTTGTCGGCCAGCCGGTTGATCTGAATGTCGGCGTAGCTGGCGTAACGGATCGCTTCTCGATCGCCGATCTGACGGTGAATTACGATCCGAACAAGCTGGAATTCGCAACGGAGACGGATGATAACGGCAGACTTATTCTAGCCGATAGCGTCATCGCTTCGCTGAAGGAACACGTTGTCGTGCTTGGCGCGGCAATCAAGCCGGAGTTGGGTCAGATCCGTATTTTGCTGGCCAGTGAAGGAGCAAGCAACGGCGTATCCACAGATGGCGACTTGCTGGTGCTGCATGGCAACGTCAAGGCGAACTCGACGGTAGGAACGACTTCGATATCGCTGTCGGACTTTACGATCGGCGACGACGGCGACACCGTGGCGGTCGATACTACAACCGCTTCTGCCGGCATCGCGATCAGCAACGTCGACAAGGCAGCTCTGAGCTCGGCGATCACAAGCGCGCAATCCAAGCATGATGCTGCTGTCGAAGGCACGCAAGCCGGCCAGTATCAAGCAGGCGCCAAAGCCGCGCTGCAATCGGCGATCAACGCCGCGGCAGCCGTCAGAGACAATGCTTCGGCTACGCAACAGGAAGTGAATGCTGCTGCTGCAGCCCTTGCGGACGCAGTGACCTCATTCGAAGGCAAAGTAGTTGTCGTGAACGCGGATAAGGCTGCATTGACTGCGGCAATTACGAGCGCGCAAAGCAAGTACAATGCTGCTTCCGAAGGCACGAAGCTCGGCAAGTATGCAGTCGGCTCGAAGGCCTCCCTGCAAGCGGCAATCGATAGCGCAACAGCAGTGAAGAACAACGCTGCAGCGACGCAAGGTCAAGTCGACCAAGCGGTAACCGATTTGAACGCCGCGGTTCAAACCTTCGCGACGAAGCTGATTACGCTCGTACCGGGACAAACAAGCATTACGATCAAGGATCTGTCGCTCATCGTGAAATACTTCGGCAAGAAATCGACGGATGAAGGCTGGGATGCTATTGCCGCAGCCGACATCTTCGACAACGGCGAAATTACGATTCAATCGCTTGCTGCCGTTGCCCGCATGATTCTCGATGACTGGCTGGCGGAATAACCGTTGATTCAATCTAGCGGAGGAGGGCTTCCGAGCCTTCCTCTACAATGAAATCTTCATCTGCATTAGCGTCATTCATTAGCTTCATTTAGCACGTTGTTTAGTCTTCATTTTATTGCCAAGCTTAGCGTTTTTCCGCAATGAAACGAGCTCTGCCGTTGATTCATGACGGCGAGAGCCGTTTCATTTTGGGTTAACGATCCGGAAAGGAAGTGCCATCGCATATGCCGCGCAAACTAATTCTCGGTTTCCTCGTCTGCCTGCTGCTCGGTGCCCAAAGCCTTGTGCCTGCTCGGGCAGCGACGGCTCCCGTCTTCGTACTGACCGCGGCTCCGGCAACGCCGGCAGTCGGGCAGGAAGTGAAGTTCACGCTGCAAGGGAAGCAGCTCACCGACGTCTATGCCTTCGATGTTACGCTTAGCTATGATGCCAGCAAGCTTCGTTTTAAAGAGGTCTCAAGCGCGATCGCGGGGATGTCGACAGACCCGATTTTGACCGACGGCCAGGTTCGGTTTGCGCATACGAAGATCGGCAAGATTGCGGGCGTCAGCGGAAGCGCAACCTTGGCAACGCTCACGTTCGTGGCGATCGGAGCAGGCGAGGCCAATGCCTCCGTCAAAGAGCTGAAGACGGTCGATTCGCAGTTGAAAATGACCACCTTGCACCCGGATGCGAAGGCGACGGCGAAAATCGGAGCCGCGGCCACGTTCAGCGACCTCGGAGCCAAATGGTCCTGGGCTGCCGAAGCCATCCGTTATTTGTCTTCGAAAGGCATCGTAGGCGGAACCGGCAACGGCAAATACGAACCGGCGCTGCCCGTGAAACGCGGGGACCTCATGCTGATGCTCGTGCGAGCATTTGGCCTAAAGGCGCAGGCAGGCGGAAGCAGCTTTGCCGATGTCCCGAAGGGCAAGTACTATTATGAAGCGATTACGACGGCCAAGGCACTCGGCATCGCGACGGGAGACGGTGCAGGCTTTAAACCCGAGGCCGCGGTGTCGCGGCAGGATCTGATGGTGCTTATCGACCGAACGCTGAAGACGCTCGGAAAAGCATTGCCGGAGGCGGCCGGAACGGAGCTGGACGGCTTTGCCGATAAGGGGAAGGTCGCCGACTATGCGAAACAGTCCGTTGCCAAACTGGTGAAGGCAGGCATCGTGAAAGGCGGCACTGCAGGCATCGAGCCTGCGAAGGGTACGAACCGTGCCGAAACGGCGGTTTTCCTGTATCGCCTACTGATGATGAAGCCGCAATAATCTGAACTGCCAAAGAGCCGCTCATGTCCAATACGGACAGGAGCGGCTCTCTTTATCGGGAGACGAATCACACTTGTTTGCAGCCAGCGGGTGTCCGGATATTTAAGTTTACAGTGGCCGGCTTTCGGCGTATCATCTTTGCCAAACCTGTCTATCGTTGACTGTTGCAAGCGCTATCATTTAGGGGTTCTATTATCGGTGGTAGTTATCGGCTCTCGGCAGCCGGCCGCCGTTACCGACTTAGGGGGAGGTTGGCCAGCGTGAAGAAGACTGTAGTCGTCATCGACGACAAGCCGCTTATTCTACGGTCCATTGTCCAGACCGTCGATTGGAATAGCCTTGGCTGCACCGTTGTCGGACAAGCGGAGGACGGCATCGAAGGAAAGCGGATCATTCACGATAAGCAGCCCGATATTTTGATTACGGATATTAAAATGCCGGGCATGAGCGGGCTCGATTTGGCCGAATACATGCATTTTGCGTTTCCGATGTCGAAGACGATTCTCATTACCGGCTACCAGGACTTTGAATATGCCAAGCGCGCCGTGAAGCTCGGCGTCTACGATATTATTGTCAAACCCGTCCGAAACGACGAGCTGCAGCGGGTCATCGGATTGGCCGTGAACGAGCTGGACAGCGCCAGGCTGGAGCTGTCGCAGCGGGCGGAGCGCGACGAGGCATACAATCAGCTGGAAGAGCGCCATCAGAATTCGCTGCCCTCGCTTCGCAGCAAATTCGTCTCGGAGCTGATCGGCGGCAGCGTTCCGCAGGATGACAAGTTGGCCGAAACGTCCGCAAGTCTCGGTATGGCCTGGAATCGCTGCACCGTTCTGATGGTCCGTTCGAAACGAACGCTTGCCGCTTCTCATGGCGCGGATAGCCTGAGCATTAGCCCGATGTTGCACGGGACATTGGCGGAGATGGCCCAGCACGCGGCGGCACGCCGGGAATTTGAGATCGTCGACTCGTACCGTCACGACGATCTCGTGCTCGCTTGCCTGTTCCCCAAGCCGCTTACCCCGCGCGAGCTGAAGATGAAGCTGCAGAGCTTCTGTCACGATTTCATCGAGCTGGTCCGCCAACAGCACGGACTGACGATCTGCATTGCCGTCAGCGCGGTTTATCGGCAGCTGCAGGAGCTTAGACAGGCTTATGAAGGAGCGTCCGCTCTGATGGACACCAGCTTTTTTCATACGGAGGGACAAGTGCTGTTTCCCGAGATGGCAGAGCAGGCGGGGGAGGGCGGCAAGTTCTCCATTATCCGCGACCTTGAACAGTTTAACCGGATGCTGGAGCAGGTGACGAGCGACGAAATGATCGGCCATCTGGAGCAGATTATCGAGCACATCCGAGCCTACAGCGAAGGGAACATACGGGTGGCGAAGGGGTTGATCTCGGATGTCTGCCTCGCCGCGGCCCGCTATTATTATCGCGCGACCGGGGATGAATTCGGTTTCGACCGAAGCATCAACGAAGTGCTGGAGGATATTTATCGGCTGCGGGATATGCGGGAGGCTTCCGACTATTTGGCCGCATTCATCAAGACCGTGAAAACCAAGCTGTCGGGCGACGACAAAGAGTACAGCCTCGTCGTGAAAGAATCGGTCGATTACATCAACGGACATTTCTCCGAAAATATAAGTTTGACCGCCGTAGCGGAACATTTTGGCCTTAGCCCGAGCTATCTGAGCCGGCTGCTGCGCGCGGAGACCGGCATCAACTTCGTCGATTTGGTGGCGAAGGCGAGAATCGAGGCGGCCAAGCGGCTGCTGCGCGATCCGCGCCTGAAGGTGAACGAGGTCGGCGAAATGGTCGGCTACAAGGAATATGCCTATTTTTACCAAGTATTCAAAAAGACGGAGGGCATATCGCCGAAGGAATTTAAAAATCGAGGTAAAGAAAGCTAATAAAAGCATAAAATCGACGCATATTCCGTGCTATGCGAATGCGTTATAGTGAGGACTCACCAGGGAAATGGATGCTTACGATGTGAATTTAGCTCCGCTAAATTCAGCTCATGCTTACGAAGTGAATTTAGCTCCGCTAAATTCTGAGGAGGACAAGACATGGCAACCTTGCCACTGCAGCGGGAACGAATCGAAGCGTTGATCGAGCAGGTCGTTTCCGGCATGCAAAGTCTGAAGGTTCTGATCGAGGAAGATACGCCCGTCAGCATCATTTCGATGGATAAATGGGACTGGTCGCAGGGCGTCGGCTTGTTCTCGCTCTACCAGTATTACAAGGAAACGGGCAACCGCGGGATCCTCGCCTATCTGACCGATTGGTTCGACGACCGGCTGCGCGAAGGACTTCCGCCGAAGAACGTCAATACGATGTGCCCGATGCTGACGCTCAGCTATTTGTACGAAGAGACGCGCCGCCCGGAGTATTTGTCCGTCTGCGAGGAGTGGGCGAGCTACGCGGCCGACGATATGCCGCGCACGCCGGAATTCGGCATTACGCATGTCACGACGGAGAGCATGAACGAGGGCGAGCTGCGCGGCGATACGCTCTATATGACGGTGCTGTTCATGGGCCGCATGGGCGTCCTGCTGAAGAAGGAGCATTACGTGCAGGAGAGCATCCGGCAATTTCTCATTCATCTCAAATATTTGACCGACACGCGAACGGGGCTGTTCTTCCACGGCTGGTCGTTCATTCGAAGGGATAACTACGCCGGGGCGCTGTGGGGACGCGGCAATGCCTGGTACACGGCCGGGCTGGTCGACTATCTCGGCATCGTCGAGCTGCCGCTCGGCTTCGAGATGTTTCTGGTCGCCTCGCTCGAGCAGCAGGTGCGCAAGCTGAGCGAGCTGCAGGCGGAGAGCGGCATGTGGCGGACGCTGCTGGACGATCCCGATGCCTACGAGGAGACGTCGGCGACGGCGGGCTTTGCCTACGGCATCCTGAAGGCGGTGCGCAAAGGCTACATCAGCGAGACGTTCCTCGATTCAGGCATAGCCGCGCTGCAGGCGGTCGTTCGGAAGATCGACGCCGACGGCATGGTGCAAGGCGTCTCCTACGGCACCCGGATGGGGTATAGCCGCCAATTTTACAATGACATTCCGCAATGCCCGATGCCTTATGGGCAGTCGATGACGCTGTTGATGCTCGTGGAGAGCCTTCACCATCTCGATTAATGAACGTGTAGCGAGTACCGGGAGGACGCGGTGATGCCATGCGCAAGGTAAGACGATTCTTCGTGGACGCCAAGCTGAGAACGAAATTTCTGTTGTCGTTCGCCGTCATTATTCTCATTACCGTACTCATGATCAGCGGCATCAATTATTGGGTGTCGGTCGGCGCGATCAAGCGGAATTCCACCGAGTTCTCGCAATATTTGATCAGCCAGATCGGGATTAATCTGGACAAGCGGACGACCGACGTCGAGCAGATGGCGTTCCAGCAGTTCCGCAATTCCAGCCTCGGCGAGAAGCTGAAGGAGATGCCGGTCAAGGAGAACGACGTCTATTTTCGCGATACGTATATCAACGATTTCCTGAACGAGCTGCTGTTCAACGAGGATTATTTCTTGTCGGTGTTCATTATCGACGGCAGCGCGAAGCGGTACTCGATTCAGCGCAAGGCGGTCGTGAACTACAACCGGGAGCTGATGGACAGGCTCGATCTGAAGCAAATCCAGGACATGCGGGGCAGGGCGCTCTGGTTCCGCGGCGCGAACGACACGCTGTACATGGCAAGGGCGCTCTACGACATCGAGACGAGCAAATACGTCGGCATCATCGCGATCGGGCTGGAGAGCGACTACATCGGCTCCATCGTGACGGGCGTGCACAATTTAATGGACGGCGACGTTTTGATTCTGAACGGGGACAATCAGCTCTTCGTGCCGGGGGAAGTACGGGGCGCGGGAAAGTATTATTTGAACGAGAAACTCTATCTGTCGGATACGGGCAAGGAAGATTTCAAATTCGGCGGCAGGCGGTACATATCGAGCGTCCTCTCCACCGATTACGACAAATGGAAGGTCGTGCAAATCATCGACGTCGGCCAGCTGACCCGCGGCACGGAGAGCATCAAATATTGGACGATCAGCACCATTCTCGTCTCGCTGCTGTTCGCGTTCCTGATGGCGGCGCTCATCTCCAAGAACATCACCCAGAGCATCCGCCGGCTGCTGCAGAGCATGACGCTCTTCTCGCTCGACTTCCAGCACAACGCCATCGTGCCGAAGAGCCGCGACGAGGTCGGCCTGCTGACGGCCAAGTTCAATTCCATGGCGGAGAAAATCAACGATCTGTTCAATTCCGTCTATCGCGAGAAAATGCTGAAGCAAAAGGCGGAGTACCGCACGCTGCAATTCGAATACAAAGCGCTGCAGGCGCAGATGAATCCGCATTTTCTGTACAATACGCTGGAATCGATCTACAGCATGGCGAAGATCAAAGGCGAAGAGGAAATCGGCGAGCTGATCTACCTGCTGGGCAAGCTGCTGCGCGAGAGCATCGGCAAGAAGGGCGACACGCTCCGGCTGGAGGAGGAGCTCGACTTTATCCGCAGTTATTTGTCCATTCACAAAATCATCTACGGCGAGCGGATCGAGCTGGCCTACGAGCTTGATCAACGGCTGACCGGCTGCCGGGTGCCCAAATTCATCCTTCAGCCGCTCGTGGAAAACGCGATCGTGCACGGCATCGAGGAGAAGCCCGGGAAGGCGCTCATCCGCATCGCATGCCGCGAGGACCGCGGGGATTTGCTGCTGGAGGTGTCGGATAACGGCGTCGGCATGGAAGCGTCGACGGTCGACAGGCTGCTCAGCCCCGAGCGCTACGGCACCGTCGACGGGGAGAACAAGCACACCAACGTCGGCATAATCAGCGTGCACAAACGGATTCGAATCCTGTACGGCGACAAATACGGCCTCTCGATCGGAAGCGTCGTCGGGGAAGGAACGACCGTGCGCGTCCGGCTGCCGGCCGTTGCGGAGGAAGATGCCGAAGAGTGACTTAAACAGGTTTCGAGAGGGTTGGGAGCGCGAAAGCCGGTTCGCGTTTCGTCGATTCTCCGGCTCGCTCCCTAGAGCAAAAAATCTAATATAACCGCAAGATTCCACAATGGAAAGGCGCCTCCGTACCTGTGAAAATAAGAGCGACGAAGAAGAAGCGCCTTCGCCGCGCGGCGGAGCAAGCTTCTTCGGAATGAAGGAGCTGACAGTATGGATCGCATGCTTTCGAAGGAAGAGGCAAGCCGTTCGATCGAGCTCGTGCTGCAGGGCATGAAGAAACTGAAGCCGGCGTTCAAGGAAAACGTCAAGGACAGCATCGTTTCGATGGACGTCTGGGACTGGTCGCAGGGGGTAGGCTTGTTCGCGCAATATCTGTACTACAAGGAGACGGGCAGGAAGGACATTCTGAACGAGCTTGTCGCCTGGTTCGACCGGCATCTGGCCAAAGGGCTACCGGGCAAGAACGTCAATACGATGTGCCCCTTGCTGACGATGAGCTATCTCGGCGAAGAGCTCGGGCGCGAGGATTACTTGGACGTCTGCCGGGAATGGGCGCAATACGCCTTCACCGAAATGCCGCGCACGACGGAAGGCGGCATCTCCCACATTACCGTCACCGCCGACAACGAAGGACAGCTATGGGACGACACGCTGTACATGACCGTGTTGTTTCTGGGACGGATGGGCGTGCTGCTCGGCAGGGACGATTACGTGCAGGAGAGCGTGCGTCAGTTTCTCGTTCATCTGAAATATTTGACCGACGTGCGCACGGGGCTGTTCTTCCACGGCTGGACGTTCCTCGGCAACCATCATTTCGGGGAGGCGCTGTGGGGCAGAGGCAATGCTTGGTACGCCGCCGGGCTCGTCGATTATCTCGATATCGTACCGGTACAGCCTGGCGTGGCGCAGTTTCTGCTCACCTCGTTGGAACGGCAGACGGAGGCACTCGTGCCGCTGCAGACGGAAGAAGGCATGTGGAGGACGCTGCTCGATCAGCCGGATTCCTACCCGGAGAGCTCGGCGACGGCAGGCTTTGCTTACGGCATCATGAAAGCGGTACGCAAAGGGTATTTGCCCGAACGTTATCTGGAAATCGGCCGTAAAGCGCTGCGGGCAGTTATGGCGCGCGTCGACGAGGATGGGCTCGTGCAGGGCGTATCCTACGGCACCTGCGTAGGCGACGAGCTCGATTATTACCGCGGCATTTCGGTCTGCCCGATGCCGTACGGCCAGGCAATGACGCTGCTCATGCTGGTGGAGAGCCTGAAGCATCCGGAAACCGCCGGCGTCGTGCCGCAAGCTTAAGCGGGAAGCGACCGGCGTCGCGCCGGTCTTATCACTGTTGCGATGTTGCGGTAACCGAGTTATCGCGGTCCGAACGAGCATAAGACGGGGAGAGTGAACGGGATGAACGGCACGATGCGGATGGTGGAGAATTGGCAGGCGGTGCGCGACAAAATCGGGCGCTTCGATTGGGCGAAGGCAATCGTCGACAAATTCAAGCCGGATACCGACCGCTGGGTCGCCAATTATGCGGACGACGCTTCGCGGGTCGCCGGCTGGGGCCATCATTATTTCTGCGACCGCTGCTATGCGGCGCTGATCTTCGATCCTTACAAGCCCGGCGAGCACCGCTGCAGCGGCTGCGGGGAGCTGCGGCACGCCCAGGAGGCGGACGATGCCTGGTCGTACATGTACAGGATGTCGACATGCAGCCAAGTGTTCAATGCGGCCGTACTCTATCAGCTCTACGGAGACGAGAAGTATATGGCGTATATCCGCCGGGCGCTCACCTTCCTGTGCGACAACTACGGCCATTTCGAGGTGCGGACGCCTCCGCGCCAGGAAGGGCGTTTCACCGGCTGCGACCTGACCGACGGCGTCGCCGTCATCTGGCTGCTGAACGGCATGGAGCTGGTGAAGGACGAATTCACCGCGCCGGAGTTGGAGAGTTACAAGCATCGCTTCTTCATTCCGGAAGCGGAGTTTCTGATCGAGAAGGTCGGCGTCACGCCGAACATCATCTGCTGGATGAAAGCGGCGGCCGGCATGATCGGCCTGTTCTTCGACGAGCGGATCTGGTGCGAGCGCGCCGCCGAGGGCGAATACGGCATCAAGAAGAAGCTGGCCGACGGCTTGCTGCCGGAAGGCTTCTGGTACGAGGCGTCCATGCACTATCATTTCTACTGCGCGGAAGGGATGACCTACTATCTCGCCTTCTGCAAAATCTACGGCTATGATTTCCCGGAGATGGAGGACGGACTACTGCGGATGTACCGTTATCCGGTCAACTACGCGTTCGCGAACGGCGAATTTCCGAATCCGAACGACGGCTGGCCGCTGCTCAAGTTCGGCAATTACGCCCAGGCGTACGAATGGGTCCGCAACGTGCACGACGAGGCCGCTTTTCGCTACGCGCTGTCGTTCTGCTACGACGCGCACGACGAGTCGCTGCCCGGCGCCAATATCGGCGGCACGGCCCGTCTGCTCTTCGGCCGCGACTGGGAGAACGAGCGATTCGACCATTTGCCGTCCGGCAGCGGATTGCCCGAAGGCGGCTCCAGATACGATCCGTCGATCTACTTCGCCATGTTGCGAAGCGGCCGGTCGGAGCTGTTCATCAAATACGGCTTCGTGCTGCGCGGCCATTCCCATGCGGATATCATGAACTTCGAGCTGTTCTTCAAGGACGAGGTCATGTCGCGCGACATTTCCAACAGCGGATACGGCTCCGACCTGTTCCGCGAATGGCAGCGCAAGACGATCGCCCACAATTCCGTCATGATCGACCGGCAGACGCAGCCGAATCGCCCGCCCGGCCAAATGCTCGCGTTCGACGAAGACGGCAGCGCCTGCAGCGTCGCCGCGGACGAGGTCTATCCGGGCTACAGCTTCGTTCGCAGCATGCGGCTTCATCCGAACCGGCTGGAGGATCTGTTCGAGGTGATGCCGGCCGCGGGAACGGACGAGTCGGAGGCGCATACGATCGACTGGTTCTTCCATTGCACCGGCGAGCTAAGCTCGGAGCTGCCGTTCGAGCCGTGCGAACGGCCGGGCAGCGAGGACGGCTACCAGCTCATGCTGGAGACGGCCTCCTGCGAGACGGACGCGGATTGGGAGGTGCAGTGGACGCTGGACGACAAGAAGGTGACGCTCCGCATGGAGGGCTGCCCCGGCACGAGCGTGTTTATTTTCAAAGGCTACGAGCACCGGCTCGATCTCGTCCGCTGGGGCGTGATGGTGCGCCGCGTCGCCGGCTCGGCGGCGTTCAAGGCCGAGTACCGCTGGGAAGAAACGAACCAATAGGAACGAACAGGGCGAACAGGAACGAACAGGACGAACAGGACGAAGAGGACGAGCGGAACGAACAAGTCGAACAGGAACGAATAGGAACGAATAACAGGGCGACCGCCCCGGCAGGAGAGAAGCCGCCTTCGACAGGCGCCTTCTCTCTTTTGCCGGGGCCGCTTCATAATAGGCCAGCCGCAGAGCCGCACGGCGGCCGAAAAACGTGGAGGAATGAACATGGATGCGCATGGTGGCATGAGCAAAGAAGAGATTTGCACGCATTTGGGCGACGATTACGACCGTTATCTGGGCGCGATCGTGCCGCCGATTTTTCAAAACTCGCTGTTTACCCGCAAAACGCAGGATCACGGCTACAGCTATACCCGCGCGTCGAACCCGACGATCGAGATCGCCGAACGGAAGATCGCCGCGCTCGAGGAAGCCGAGGATGCCCGCTGCTTCTCGTCCGGGATGGCGGCGATTACGGCCGCGTTGATGAGCGTCATGGAGAAGGATTGCCACATCGTCTGCCCGGCTAACGTATATCCGCCTACGAAAGCTTTCCTGGAGAGCTACATGGCGAAGTTCGGCGTGGAGACGACGTTCGTATCGGGCGAAAGCATCGCGGAATTCGAGCAGGCGCTGCGTCCGAACACGAAGGCGATCTATCTCGAGACGCCCTTGTCGAACGTATTTACGCTGCAGGACCTGCGCGCGATAGCCGCACTCGCCAAGTCGAGGGGGATCACGACGATCGCCGACAACTCATGGGCGACGCCGCTGTACCAGAATCCGATCGGCTGCGGCATCGATATCGTCGTGCACTCGGCGTCCAAATACATGGGCGGCCACAGCGATATCATCGCCGGCGTCATGGTGGGCACGAAGGAGCGGATGGAGCCGGTCACCCATCGCGAGCGGGGCATGTTCGGCGCGTCGATGGACCCTCATCAGGCATGGCTGCTTATTCGCGGCCTGCGCACGCTGCCCGTGCGGATGCGCCAGCATCAAGAAAGCACCTTGCGCATCGCGGCTTTCCTGGAGGAGCACCCGCTCGTGGAACGAGTTCTCTATCCCGGGCTGCCGAGCCACCCTCAGTATGAGCTGGGACGCAGCCAGATGAGCGGTTATTCCGGCCTGCTCGGCTTCGTTCCGAAGGGCAGCCGCGACGAGATCGCGCGTTTCATGAAATCGCTCCGCCTGTTCCAGGAAGGCCCGAGCTGGGGCGGCTTCGAAAGCCTCGTCAACTCCCCGGGTCTCTGGATGGACGAGGAAACCTCGCGCCGAACCGGCATTCCGCAAGGACTGCTGCGCGTTTCCATCGGACTCGAGCATGCCGATTCCCTGATCGAGGACATCGACGCTGCGCTTGCCGGCTTGAAACGGACATAACCGGCCTTTCCACTCGGCCGCGGGGACACGGGCGTATTTATCTCCGCCGACGTCAAGAAACCTAATAAAAAGTAAAAATCCATATATGTAAAACGCTTTCATTCCTAGGTAAACTTAGACTATTCCAAACGGAAAGAGGGGAGCCAAGTGGAAGCGCAAACCAATAAAAGTCCCGCTCTTCCCTACAAGGCGGACATCGACGCCGGCGCGGCCCGAAGTCAAAGCACGCTGTGGAAACGAATCCGCAAAAACCTCGATTTATATCTGTGCCTGGCACCGGGACTCATCTACTTCTTTATTTTCTGCTACATTCCGATGTTCGGACTGCTGATCGCCTTCAAGGATTACAACATGTTCGAGGGCGTCCTCCGAAGCCCGTGGAACCATTTTGCCTACTTCAAGGAAATGGTTCATCTGCCGGACCTGCACAAAATCATTCGCAACACGCTGATGCTCAACGTCCTCGGCCTCGTATTCGGCTTTCCCGCGCCGATCATCCTGGCCATTCTGCTTAACGAAGTGCGCAGCAAATACTTCAAGCGGGTGACGCAATCGCTGCTGTACCTGCCTCACTTCATGTCGTGGGTGCTCATGGGCGGCATGATCTACGCGTTGCTGTCGCCGAAGTACGGCATCATCAACCAGGCGCTGAAATGGATTGGCCTGCAGCCGGTCTATTTCATGGGCGAGAATTCCTGGTGGGTGACCGTCTTTATCGGGTCGGGCATCTGGGCGGGCGTCGGCTGGGGAACGATCATTTATTTGGCCGCGATGACGACGCTCGATCCTCACTTGTACGAGGCGGCATCGATGGACGGCGCGGGACGCTGGAAGAAGATCATGCATATCACCATTCCCGGCATCATGCCGACGATCGTCATTCTACTGATTCTGAACCTCGGCCACATGGTGTCGATCGGCTTCGAGCAGCCGTACGCGCTGATGAATCCGCTCGTGATGGACGTGGCGGACGTGCTCAGCACCTACATTTACGATCTCGGGATCCGGCAGGGCGGCTTCGGACTGACGACGGCGATCGGCATGATTCAGTCGTTGATCAATCTCGCGCTCATCCTCGCCGCGAACTACGCCGCGAACAAAATGGGCCGCGAAGGAATCTGGTAACGGCATCGGCAGTTCATTTTTCGGCAAGAAAGGGGAACATTCCATGGCGCATCAGACGGAAACGGCCGCCAGGCCGCCGCAACGCATCAGACGGCGATATTCCATGTGGGACGTAAGCTTCAACATCTTCAACTACACGATCATCAGCGTGATCGCCTTCATCTGCATCTTCCCGTTCGTCAACACGATCGCGAACGCGTTCAGCAGCAGCCATGCCATTCAATCCGGCAAAGTCTTCCTGTGGCCCGTCGGCATCCAGTTCGACGCGATGAAGTCGGTCTTCTGGGACGACAACGTGATCCGGGCCATGCTCGTCACGATCTACGTCACGGTCGTCGGCACGGCGATCAACATGGTCATGACGATCCTCACGGCGTACCCGCTCTCGCGGAGAGATCTGGTCGGGCGCAAATATTTCATGAACTACATGATCTTCACGATGATGTTCGGCGGCGGGCTCATTCCGAGCTATCTGCTCAACAAGGAGCTGGGGCTGCTCAATACGCTGTGGTCCATCATGATTCCCGGAGCCGTCAGCGCGTTCAACGTCATCATCATGAAATCGTTCTTCCAAAACATGCCCGAGGAGCTGCGCGAAGCGGCCATCATGGACGGCTGCGGCAACATCCGCTATCTGCTGCGCATCGTGCTTCCGCTCTCCGGCGCCGTCATGGCGACGATCGGCCTGTTCTATGCCGTCGGTCACTGGAACAGCTACATGGGAGCGGTCATCATGATCGACAATCCCGATTTGTATACGCTTCAGGTCCGGCTGCGGAACATTCTGCTCCTCTCGCAGATGGACACCTCGCTGGAGGTCATGCAGCAGCAGGGCAAGCTTCAGGTCATCGAGGAGTCGCTCAAGGCGGCAACCGCCGTCTTCGCCACCGTGCCGATCCTCATCGTGTACCCGTTTCTCCAGAAGTATTTCGTCAAAGGTTCTTTCCTAGGGTCCGTCAAAGGCTGACGGTCCGCCAACGAACGACAGGAACGGGAGCGGATTTCGCGGCTCTCCTAGATATAAAGGCCCGGCCGCCGGGAGAGGAAGCAGTACAGAAGCAGTACAAGGCGCGGCGTATTCCGGACCGAAGGCAACCATTCCTGTAAATCAATAAGAGGAGGAAATACGGTGGTCAAACTCAAACCGGGGGTTATGTTGATCCTTGCGCTCATCTTTGCTTTCACCATGGTGCTGGCAGGCTGTTCGAATTCCAATAACGGAAACGGCAATACGAACGGCGCGGCAGCCGGCACGAACAACGGCGCGGGCAACGGCGAAACGGCACCAGCCGACGACGAAGGAACGAAAGCGGCGAACGAACCAAAGACAGAAACGCCGGCCAAAATGACGAAGCTGCGCGTCATGATCTACGATCGGGGCAACGCGCCGGAAGGCATGAAGCTGACGGAAGCGCCGCTGATCAAATGGGCGCAGGAGCAGGTGAAGCCGCTCGGCATCGACCTCGAGTACGTGGCGGTTCCCCGCGCGGAAGCGGAAGACAAGCTGAACGTATGGCTGGCATCGGGCCAAGCGCCGGACATTATTTTCACCTACGACGTCAATACGCTGTTCAAATACGCCGAGCAGGGCGGGATTTGGCAGCTCGACGATCTGCTTGCCCAATACGGTCCGCAGATCCAGAAGAACAATCAGAAGGCGCTGGACGAATCCGGCACGTACAAAGGCAAACGCTACGCCATTCCGGCGCTTCGCGCCAACCCGCATGTCGGACCGGCGATGAAGATTCGCCAAGATTGGCTCGACAAGCTCGGCATGAAGGCGCCGACGACGGTCGACGAGCTGTATAACGTGCTGAAGGCGTTCAAGGAGAAGGATCCTGGCGGCGTAGGCAAGGATAATGTCGTACCGTTCGCGTTCCCGGCGATCGGCAAGGCGTTCATGTACGCGCTGTCCGGCGCCTTCGGCGTAAACCCTCAGTTGATGAACAACGGCACCGACATGTTCGGCGGCATCTGGCAGGACGGCAAATTCGTCTCCAACGTCGCCACGCCGAACGCGCTCGAGATGTTCAAGTTCCTGAACAAGCTGTATAAGGAAGGCCTTATTCCGAAGGAATTCGGCACCGACGTCAACAACCAGCAGTTTAATCAATACGTGGCGCAAGGCGTCACCGGATTCGTGGAAAACAACGATTCCGGCTGGGGGCTGACCGATTCCACGCGCAAAGCGGTTCCGGACGCGAGATGGATGCCGATCGATCCGCTCAAGACGGCGGACGGCAAGCAATATGCCGGCGGCGCCCCGGATTACGGCATGTCCATCATGGTGCCGAAGGCGAGCAAGGAAGAGCAGGCGATCGCCGCGGTCAAATATTTGAACTGGATGGCCGACCCGGCCAATATCATGACGCTGCAGTCGGGTATCGAAGGCGTGCATTACAAGGTTAACGCCGACGGCACGCATGAGGTTATCGATCCTGCGAAGAACGCGAAGGAAGTCGACTGGTACGCAGGTCCCGGCGACCTCGAGATCATTCAGCAGGGTCAGCCGATGAGCACGCCCGATCAGTTGAAGATCGCCGGGGAGAACGCCAAGCTGTTCGACATTGATTACTATGTCGCCGTGACGACCAAATACGATTCCGTCTTCGCGAACTTCACGCCGACTTCCGTCATTTTGACCGATCCGCGTCCGTTCGCGCAGAAGAATCAGGAGACGATCAAGAAATTCCTGAACGAATCGATCACGAAAGTCATCGTCGCCGACGATCCGGAGAAGGAATACAACGCGATGATCGCCGGCTGGAAGAAGCTCGGCGGGGAGAAATACGATCAAGAGCTGACCGACGCCTACACGCAGATCGGGTATAAGCCATAAACGTGCCGCGACCCGGCCGGCAGCAAAGGAGAAGGCCGCTGACGCGATCAGCGGCCTTTCTTTCCTTGAATGCAGAGAGCCGGCCCCGAGACGAAATCGAGCCGGAGCCGAGCCGGAGTCCGAGCTCGAGCGGAAGGCGATAATCGAGGCAAAGGCTTACGGAGCGGGAATACCCTGCTGCGCGGGCCTATCGCCGTTATGAGGAGAAGGAGGCCCGAGAGATGACGCTGCGGGTGGTTGGATTGAGAACGGAATATAGGGTCGATCCGTCCGGGATCGACGTCCTGCGGCCGCGGCTGAGCTGGCTGCTCGATTCGGATGCGCGCGGGACGGCCCAGTCGGCTTTCCGCGTGCTGGTCGCAAGCGACCCGGCGCTGCTGGAGGAAGGCCGCGCGGACGTGTGGGATTCCGGCAAGGTACGTTCGGATCGCTTGGGGCCAGTCGGTTACGACGGACCGCAGCTGCAGTCGGGGCGCAGTTACGTATGGAAGGCGAAAGCATGGGATCAGAACGACTGCGATTCGCCGTGGAGCGATCCGGCGAGCTGGAGCATGGGACTGCTGTCGCGCAGTGAATGGAAGGGGCAATGGATCGGGCTGAAGAGCGGCCATAAGCCGACGCATGAACAGCCGAAGCCGGCCGTTTACTTGCGCGGAACCTTTCGGGCAACCGGACAGATTCGGCGGGCTGTCGTTTATTGCGCCGTGCTCGGTGCCTATGAGTTGTATGCGAACGGGCGGCGTATGGAGGAGGGTACGCTGCTTCCCGAATGGACGGATTACAGCATCCGTTTGCACTATCAGGCGTTCGACGTGACCGCTTCGCTGGAGGACGGCGACAACGCGCTCGCGCTGCTTCTGGGTCACGGATGGTATTCCGGTTACATCGGCATGTTCGGTTATCAGCGCTACGGGCAGGACCCGCGCGCGCTGCTGCAGCTGAACATCGAGTACGAGGACGGCTCCCGGCAGAGCGTCGTATCCGGTACGGACTGGAAGGCATCGTTCGGGGCGCTGCTCGCGACCGATTTCCATATGGGCGAGACCTACGATGCCCGCCTCGAGCAAGAAGGCTGGACCGGAGCCGCCTTCGACGATGGCGATTGGCAGGCGGCGCAGCGATTCTACGATTATAAGGGCAGCCTGAACGGCACGGTCATGCCGCCGATTCGCTCGGTGATGACGCTGGAGCCTGTCTCGGTGACCCGCAAAGAGTCCGGACGCTATATCATCGACATGGGCCAAAACATGGTCGGCCGCCTGCGGCTGAGCCTCGGTGGAGCTGCGGGCAGCATCGTGACGGTGCGCCACGGCGAAATGCTGGATGCGATGGGCGAGCTGTACACGGACAATTTGCGGCTGACGCGTCAGACCGACACGTTTATTTTGCAGGGCGGGAAACGGGAGGAGTTCGAGCCGCATTTTACGCTGCACGGGTTCCGGTATGCGGAAATCTCCGGCTGCGATGATTTCGATGCCTCGGACGCAACCGGCGTCGTTTATTCCACCGCACTGACGGCGACGGGCTTTATGGCGACGTCGAATCCGCTGCTCGATCGGCTTGTGCAAAACATCGAATGGACGCAGCGCGGCAATTTCGTCAGCGTGCCGACGGACTGTCCGCAGCGGGACGAACGGCTCGGGTGGAGCGGCGACGCCCAGGTGTTTTTCCGGACGGCCTGCTACTTCATGGATGCGGCTCCCTTCTTCACCAAATGGATGACCGATTTGACCGATGCCCAGCGTCCGACGGGCGCGTTCACGGATTTTGCGCCGTTCATCGCCGGCGGCAAGACGGAGCACGGCGGAGACATGACGTACGACCATACCGCCTCCGCGGGCTGGGGCGACGCGGGCATTCTCATTCCGTGGATGATGTATCAGGTATACGGAGACACCGCGGTCATCGAGCGGCATTATGGCGCTATGGAACGCTGGATCGCCTTCCTGAGCGAGCGCCATCCCGGCCATCTGCGGGAGGACCTTCCGCAGTTCGGCGATTGGCTTTCGCTGGCCGAGGCGCACGGGCCGAGCGGCGAACCCAATACGGCACAGTTCTCGACGACGCCGTACGACGTGTTCGGCACCGCGTATTACGCCCATTCGGCCGACCTGCTGTCGCGAATGGCGGCTGTTATCGGCAGGCCTAAGGATGAAGAACGGTACGCAGACCTGTTCGAAGAGATCAAGGCAGCGTTTAATGCCGCGTACGTGGATGAACGGGGCCGGATCAAGGGCGATACGCAATCGGCCTACGCGCTGGCGCTGGCGATGAAGCTCCTGCCGGAGCGCAAGCGGGAATACGCGGTGCGGCGGATACTCGAGCTGCTGGAAGAGAACGGCTGGCATATGACGACCGGCATCCACGGCACCAAGCATCTGCTGACCGAGCTCGCGGAAGCCGGACGCGAGGATGCCGCCTACCGGCTGCTTAATCAGCAGGAGTATCCGTCCTGGTTCTACTCGGTGCTGCAGGGCGCGACGACGATCTGGGAGCGTTGGGACGGATGGACCGAGGAGCGCGGCTTTCAGCGGCCGGGCATGAATTCGTTCAACCATTACGCGCTCGGCGCCGTCGGCGAATGGCTGTATCGTTACGTCGGCGGAATCGATCTCGACGAGGAGCGGCCCGGCTTCCGGCATATTCGCGTTCAGCCGCGCATCGGCGGCGGCCTGGACCGCGTCGAATGCCGATACGATTCGATCGCGGGGTCGATTCAATGCGATTGGCGCTTGGCCGAGGATGGGAGGCTGGAGCTTGAGGTCGGCGTGCCGGCAGGTTCGACCGCCTCGGTGCGCATCCCGCGGAGGGACGGTCGGCGGGTCATCGAATCAGGCGCCGATGCGGCGAAGGCACCGGGCGTCACGGCTGCCGAAGAGACGGACGCCGCGTTGTTTCTGACCGTCGGCTCGGGCCATTATCGATTCATCGTGGAATAGAGGGACACGCGCTCCCGGCCCTGAATATATACTTTGAATCGATCGTAGAAGGCCGCGGCGGAATGCCGCAGCGAAGGGAGCTGCTCGGTTGAGAACAATCGGATTAAACGGCGAATGGTCATTGTTCTATTATCCGCAAGAGGAGAGGCGCATCCAGCATCCCAATGAACTGGCCGTCTCCGGGTTGAAGCCGATCGCCTGCTCGGTTCCCGGCAACGTGGAGCTGGACCTGCAGGCCGCGGGCGAGCTGCCCGATCCGCGAATTGGCGGCAATATCGGGCTGCTGCGTCAATACGAGACGTACGAATGGTGGTATCAGCGCCGCTTTACCGGTGACGAAGAGGCGGCGAAAGCAAGGACGGAGATGCTGTTCCATGGCGTTGACTGCTTCGCCACGTATTGGTTGGACGGCAAAGAGCTGGGCCGCTCCGACAACATGTTCATCGAGCATCGCTTCGATATCACCGGCATGCTGGAGCCTCGGCGCGAGCATGTGCTGACCGTGCGGCTGACGCCGGCGGTCGCCGAAGCGCTCTCGCGGACGTATGATCCGTCGAGCTTCGCGCTGCCGGTCAATTACGAGCAGCTGCGGGTGCGCAAAGCGGCGCATAGCTTCGGCTGGGACATCTTCGGACGGGCTGTGACGGCGGGTCTATGGCGTTCGGTGGAGATCGTCGTCTCCGATCCGAACGAAATCGCGGACCTTTATCCGGTGACCGTCTCGGCGGGGGAGCGGAAGGCGGAGCTGCGGCTGTTTTACAGCCTGCGCATCAATCCTTCTCTGCTGCTGCCGTCGGCCGTTGCCGGAGGCGGAGGGCTTCAGCTGCGGTTTCGCGGCGCGTGCGGGAATTCCATATTTTCGCATACCATTCCCGTGCGGTTTGCAGCCGGTTGGGCCGAATTTACCGTCAGTGATCCCAAGCTTTGGTGGCCGCGCGGTTACGGAGACCCCCATCTGTACGACATGACCGCGGAGCTCCTTCATGACGGCCGGGTGCTGGCCGTGCACCGCCAGCAGGTTGGCATTCGCACCCTCGAGCTTGTTCGTACGGACGCGGCAACGCTGGAGCGGCCCGGGCAATTCCTGTTCAAGGTGAACGGCCTGCCGATCCTGATCAAGGGCACGAACTGGGTGCCGACCGATCAGTTTCACAGCAAGGGCGCGGCCAATTACGACAAAGCCATCGCGCTTGCCGCCGATCTGAATTGCAACATGCTCCGCAGCTGGGGCGGAGGCGTCTATGAGGATCACGCGTTCTTCGATCTATGCGACCGCGAAGGCATCTTGGTATGGCAGGACTTCGCCATGGCTTGCGCGATGTATCCGCAGGATCCGGAGTTCCAAGAGACGATTCGCCGGGAGGCGACCGCGGTCGTGCGCAAGCTGCGGCGCCATCCTTCGCTGGCGGTCTGGTGCGGGGACAACGAATGCGACGAGATGTACGCGCTGCGCGGACTTGATCCGAACGACAACGTGCTGACCCGCAGGGTGCTCAAGGAGGTCGTCTTCCAGTGCGATCCGTATCGGCCGTACGTGCCGAGCTCCCCGTACATTTCGCCGGAGGCGTATGCGATGAAATCGGTGGATGCCATGCCGGAGCGCCATCTGTGGGGCGTGAGGGATTATTTCAAAAGCGTCTTCTATACGGAGGCGAAAGCGCCGTTCGCCGGGGAAATGGGCTATCACGGCTGTCCGGGGTTGTCGACGATGGAGCGGTTTCTCGACGCGCCGTTCGTCTGGCCGTGGAAGGACAACCCGCAATGGATCGCCCATGCCACCGATCCGGTAGGCACGCCGGATTCCATGTACCGGTTCCGCGTGCAGCTGATGGCGGACCAGATCAACGAGCTGTTCGGGGAATATCCCGACGAGCCGCTGCCGTTTATTATCGCTTCGCAAATCTCGCAGGCCGAGGCGAAGAAATATTTTATCGAACGCGTCCGCCTGCGCAAATGGGAACGAACCGGCGTCCTCTGGTGGAATCTGCTGGACGGCTGGCCGCAGTTCTCCGACGCGGTCGTCGACTATTACGGCGTCCGCAAGCTGGCCTATCATTATATTCGCAGGGTGCAGCAGCCGGTCTGCATCATGGTCGACGAGCCCGAGAATTGGCAGGTGAAAGTCAAGGCCGGCAACGATTCGCGCAAGCCGGCCCGCGGGAAATTCCGGGTGTGGGACGCCGACTCCGGCGAGACGCTGCTCTCGGGCGCCTACGAGGTGGAAGCGAACGGCTTGGCGGAGCTTGGCGCCATACGCGCGCCGCGCAGCGCGCAGCGGATGCTGCTGATGGAATGGGATTGCGACGGCGTGTCGTACGGCAATCATTATTTGCTCGGCAGTCCGGGGTTCTCGCTGGACCGCTATGCCGGCTGGCTGAAGGCGATTGCCGGTCTGCCGGTACCGTTCGATGCCGACGGAATCGGCAAGTAGAAAATACGATCCGTCCCGAAGGGGCGGGCGGAAGCTGGAGGATCGGATGAACAAGCAGGTCTATCTCGATTATGTCAAAGCTGCCGTAGTAGAAGGACGCAGGCAATACGAGGCTGCGATCGAAGGCTGGCGGGAATCCTACAAGCCCGATAAGTTTCTGGGCATGTACAGCCCGCCCGGCAATCTCGGGCTGCAGGCGCAGACGGAGGCTTTCCTGTATCGCATCACGGGCGAGGAGGAGTATGGCCGGTGGGCGAAGCGGGCGCTGCTCGATATCGAATCGTTCAAGGAGATCGTGCCGGAAACGATTCGCAAGCGCCATCCGGAGTATGAGCAGGGAGTTACGTCCTTCGAGCCGATGTTCCAAGGGACGCATTATCTGCAGGGTTATCTCGACTTGAAGGACTCCGGGCTGTTCTCTGCAGAAGAGAAACGGCAGGTCGAAGGCTCGATTCGCAGCGCCATGGAAGCGGTGAAGCACTATCCGGAATGGGGCGCGCATAACCGCTCCATGCTTCGCGTCTTCAACCTGGCGATGGCCGTGAAGGCGCTCGGCGACACGGACGAGACGCGCGAATGGGCGAAGCTGCGCGATTATTTGGCCGAAGAATCGTTCGGAGGATGGTCGATCGAAGATGCCGAACTCTACTTGCCGCTGTGGCTCGGTTCTACGATCATGTACGCGCAGCTGACCGAACGGGAGAACGAATACTTCGCCAAGCCGCAGACCAAGTATTATTTCGATTTTATCGCGCATCTGATCGCGCCCAACGGGCAAATTCCCGATTTCGGCGACGCGAATTTCAATTCGTTCTGGTATTTGTGGCTGGCTTGCTTGGAGAAGGGCGCGTCAAGATACCGGTGCGGCCATATGAAATACGCGGCGAGCCGGATTTACGACTATGCGATGGCGCTGCAGCAGGGACCGCCGTCGATATATCTGGCTGCCTACTTCGCCAACGCCTACGACTGGTGCGACGAGACCGTGGCGCCGGAGCGTCCGGACAGCAAGAGCGAGCTGCTGCTCGACGATCTCGTCGGCAAGAAAATCGCCTTCCGCAGCGGTTGGGACGAGGACGCTTCTTATCTGCTGCTTAATTACCGCGACGAAGGCGACTATGCGGCGGTGCCCCGCGATTATTTGCGCCGCACCATATTGGCTCCCGCGGAGAAAGCCCATCATGGCCATGCCGACGAGAACGCGGTTTGTTATCTCGTGCAGGAGCAGAACGTGCTGCTGCATGACGGCGGCTATCGCGACGGAGCGCCGAACGGCAGGTACCGCGCCGACATCTACCATAATCGGCTCGTATTCCGATATGGCGCGCCGGAAGGCCCATTGTACGACTTCATTCATGACGACGGCTCTTATAAACGGGTCACGACGGAGAAGCTGCATTTTCAGACGTTCGCCGAGCTGGACTACAGCCGGACGCGGATGGTCGACCCGCTGCGCGCCGTCGTCTGGGATCGCTGCGTGACGTATTTGAAGGAGGAAGGCGTCTATATCCTCGTCGATTGGACCGTTTCGCAGGGCGAGGGATTGCTGACAACCGCGAATTTATGGCATCCGTCGTCCGTGCTGGAGGCGGGCGATCGGCATTTCGTCGGCCAAGTGCAGCAAATCCATCAGCAGCCGAACGATCCGCAGCCGATCGAGAACCGCAAGGAGCTGGCCTTGTTGATCGAATTCCCGGAAAGCGGACGGACCATCGGCCGGGAGAAGATCCGGCGCTGCTACGCCGACAGCGACATGGTGTACGAGACGGATACGCGCGCCGTGGAAGCGGGGACGATGAACGTCTTCGTCACCGTGCTGACGCCGGTTCCGACTGGAAGCGACTGTGCGCTTCCGCTGGGACGCGTCGCCATCGCCGAGCAGCCGAAGGACAACGGCCGTCTCGGACTGCGATTCGCGTCGGGAACGCGCGAAATCGAGCTGTGCTACAAGCTCGATCTGGAAGCCGGGCTGCTGGCGACGACCGCGATTCCCAAGTACAGCTGGGAAGCCAGTCGATTGACATACGGCGCGATATCGACGGATGCCGACTTCGCCTTCGTTTGTCGAGGAGGCGGCGATTCCGGACGCTATGGCTTCGTGAACGCTTGCGGACTCGAACGGGATGGCGCGGCGCTCTTCCGAACGCCGCAAATGTCCGCGTATCAATTCGATACCTCGTCGTTCGTGACGAAGGATCATAAGTGGAGGGCATGGGACGGCTCGTTTTAAGCCCCGTGCCTGCCACAATAAGGAGGAGTGACGATGCTTCGTCCTTTCATGGAAATCGAGCATTGGGACGTCGTCGGCATGTCGGTGGAGGAATCGGCCAAGCGGCTGCAGCGGATCGCCTGGCTGGACCGGCAGCTGATGCGCATCGAAGCCGGCCATATGACGGCACGGCCCGAATACGAGATCAAAGGCGCGCTCGGCCGTCTAACCTGGCAGGACGCCGACCATTACGATCAGCTCCGGAGCCGCGGCAAACAGCTGCGGATGAGCCCGTCGGCCTTCGACAAATGTCCGGACGCCGATCTTGCTGAACTGGCGGAGCAGACCCTTCGTTCGCCGACGACGCTTTGCCTGCTCGTCGCCCTGTTCGAGGTCATCAAGCCGGCGCAGCTGGAGGCGATCGATATTTATATGAAGAAGGCGCAGCCGCTTGTCGACGAGCCGACGATTCGCCTGCTGCGGCATCAGCTCATCGATCGGGAAGCGCAGCTGGCCTGGGGCCGGGAAGCGATTGCCCATATCGCCGGGCAGGCGGACGAGGCCGAGCGCGAGCTCGCGAACCGGTGGAGAAGCTGGCTGCTTGCGCTGTTGAACGCCGCGGGAGGTCCGGACGGCAGCGGCGATCGCAAGCCGGCCGATCCGCTGCTGGCCGTTCCGGCTGAACCGTTCGCGCTGCCTTCGGCGAGCACGCGCGACGAGCGCTTCGTGACTTCGGTCGTGAAGATGCGGGGCATGGCGTTCGAAGATGACGCGCAAGGCCGTTTCCTGCAGATGATGCTGCACCGCTATTTCGAGATGTCGCCGGCCGAGGCAGTTGCTTACGTGCACTTTTCTGCTGAAGATAGGCCGTGGGCCTTCTACCGCGACACCGCGCGTCACATCTGGGACGAGGTGCGGCATTGCTGGTTCGGCGAAGCGGCGCTGCGCGCCAAGGGGTACGACGTGTATGGCTTCGAGAATTGGACCGGTTGGTACGACATGACGAGCCAGCTGTTCGAGGGGGAAGAGGCGTATACGCATTTGACGATCGCGATCGAGAAGGCGGGCATGAAGTATCCGCCCGGGAAGCGCGAGGAGTGGGAGTTTTGCCGGGACGTCGTCAAGGACCCGCTCATGACGACGTTCCAGGACTTCGACTGGGCGGACGAAGTGACGCATGCCGGCTTCGGACAGAAATGGATCGTCGACGGCGTCTTCGGAGGCGATCCTCGCCAAGCCCAGTCGGCTGCGGATGCCACGGTCGCCAAGCGTGCGGCTTATATGGACCGCTTCCGTGATGGCGGCGGCAGCGGCAGCAGCAGCTCCGACGGCGCAGCGGGCGGATATTGAGCTTAGAGGTTTTCCCAGACGCAAAAATAGCGTTACAGGATGTTGTCCCTGTAACGCTATTTACCATTCGCGTTCGCTTCTGTGCCGAAATTCCGGATTCCCTCCTTCGAACCTACCATTCCGGAATCCGGGAACAACAGCGGTCGGAAGAGCATTCGACTGCGCAGTTTAAGCGGTTAGCTAATAATTAATGCTCCGATGCATCCGCATCATTCGACCACCGCGCGATTTCGAATAGCTTGAAAAGCAGGCTGAGCACGATCGCCGTTACCGTCGCGAGCGCCATGCCCGAGAGCGTGAAGTCGCCGATCGTGATTTTGGCGCCGCTAAGGCCGGTCACGAGCACGATCGTAGTCAGATATAAGTTCGTTGGTTTGCTGTAATCGATCTTGGATTCCACGAGCATGCGCAGACCCGAAGCGGCAATGACGCCGAACAGCAGCAGCGAGACGCCGCCCATGACCGGCTCGGGAATGCCCGATATGAGCGCGGAGAATTTGCCGAGGAACGAGAGCAGGATCGCGAAGACTGCCGCGCCGCCAATGACGAACGTAGAATACACGCGCGTAATGGCCAGCACGCCGATGTTCTCGCCGTACGTCGTATTCGGCGTCGAGCCGAGAAAGCCCGACAAGATGGTGGAGACGCCATTGCCGAGCATCGAACGGTGCAAGCCGGGATCCTTGGACAAGTCCTTATGGACGATATTGCCCGTCACGATCAGATGGCCGATATGCTCGGCCACGACGACGAGCGAGGCGGGGACGATCGTCAGGATCGCCGCCCATTCGAAGGACGGCATCGTGAAGTCGGGGGATCTCAGCCAGCCGCTGTCCGCAACGCCTTGGAAGGAGGTAACGTCCAGCGCGTACGACAGCAAGTAGCCGCAGACGATGCCGACGAGAATCGGAATGATGCGCATGAAGCCGCGGAACAAGACGGAGCCGAGCACCGTGATCAGCAGCGTAACGATCGATATCGTAATCGTGGTCGCATCGGGCGTCCATACCGCGTCGGCCGCCGCGCTCGGCGCTTTGATCCAGCCTGCCATGCCGGCCGCGACCGGAATAAGCTCGAGCCCGATGACGGCTACGATTGCACCCATGGCCGCCGGCGGGAACAGCACATGAATCCAACCGGTCCCTGCCGCATGAATGATCAGGGCGATGATGGTGAACACGACGCCAGCCGCGATGAAGCCGCCGAGCGCCGCAGCATAGCCGTCGGCATGAGAGGCATGGTTGCCGATGACCGCGCCAGCCGGAGCGATGAAGGCAAAGCTTGAGCCGAGATAGGCGGGAATTTTACCTTTTACGATAAAGATGTAGAGCAGCGTGCCGATTCCGTTCATCAGCAGGCATATAGCAGGGTCCACGCCGAGCAGGTTCGGAACGAGCACCGTCGATCCGAACATGGCGAAGAGATGCTGGATGCTGAGCATGAGGCTCTGCGCGAGCGGCGGCCTGTCGAGAACGCCGATTTCTTGTTGTTTCATTGAGCTCTGAATCCTCCATTGTTTCGTTATGATCGTGTACGAATGCGCAACTTTTATCGATTCTACATAGACTAGTGTTGGTTGACAAGCGATATCTCAAACTAAATGCATGAAAGCGCAGACTGGTCGGATGATAAAGGACGCGGAGACCAAGTTGACGCGCTAACCGATCTTTTGTTGTAATGAGAGAAGCATGAAGGAATCTACGTGCAGCGAGGAGCGGGAAGACGTGCAAGGCAATGGGATCGAGACGGAAGCGATTGATCGGGAAGAAATCATGGGGCGGGTAAGAAGACTGCAAGCACGCATGTCCGGGGACGGGATGGACGCTTTTCTGGTGACGCAGCATGTGGACCTGGTTTATTTTACGGGCTCGATGCAGGCAGGCTATGCGTTTATTCCCGTCGCGGGCGAGCCGGTATTCTACGTCAGGCGCAGCGTGGAACGGGCGGAGCGGGAGTCGGCGGTCAAGGTGGAAGCGTTGACTTCGCTTCGCGGCTTCCATGCGCAGCTGGCCGGCGGGCATCCGACCGTATTCGGAGGCGACGGTAATGCCGCTCCGAAGAGGATTCGAATCGGAACGGAAATGGATGTGCTGCCGGCAGCGACCTGCGCCAAGCTGGCGGAAGCCGTATCGGGCGGCAACCCCGGCTGTTCGCTGATTGACGGTTCCGCTCTCGTTCGAAGCGTGCGCATGATCAAATCAGACTGGGAAGTAAGCCGCATCGAGGCTGCGGCGACAGTCGTGGCCGAGGCATTGGAAGCTGCCCTTCCCATAATCAAGGAAGGCGTGCCGGAGCTTACGCTGATGGCGCGCCTCGAGTATGAAATGCGCATTCGCGGCCATATCGGCGTCATGCGGACGCGCAGCTACAACATGGAAATCATGACGGGCATGCTCGGTTCCGGCGCCGCCGCCGCCGTGCCAAGCGCTTTCGACGGTCCGGCCGGCGGGCTGGGGCTCGGCCCGGCCGCGCCGCAGAGCACGAGCCGCAAACGCATCCAGCGCAATGAGCCGATTCTCATCGATATCGGCTGCTGCATCGACGGCTACGTCATCGATCAGACGCGAACCGCGGTTATCGGCGCGCTGCCCGACGACCTTGCCGAAGCATACGCCCATTCGGAGCGGATCATCCGGCATGCCGAGGCGCTGATGCGGCCCGGCACGGCCTGCGATGTCGTCTACGCAGCCTCGCTCGAGGATGCCGCGGCGGCTGGATTGGCCGCGCATTTCATGGGCTTCGGCCGCAACCAGGTCAAATTCCTCGGCCACGGCATCGGGTTGGAGGTCGACGAATGGCCCGTGCTGGCCCGGGGGTTCAGCACTCCGCTGGAGCCGGGCATGGTGCTCGCCGTGGAGCCGAAGTTCACCTTCCCCGGACGCGGCGTCGTGGGAATCGAGAACAGCTACCTCATCACGCACGCTGGCTGCCGGCAGCTGACGAAGTCGCCGGAAGGGCTGATCGTGCTCTAGCGAGCCATGTGCAGCAGAAAAACTGCCCGCGGAAATCCTAAGGGATTCTGCGGGCAGTTTTTCTTTTCTTCTTCTCCTTCTTCTCCTTCTCCTTCTTCTTCTTCTTCTTCTTCTTCTCCGCTTTTCTCGTCTCTGCCTGTTCTTGTGACGGCTTTCCTTGATTCAAACAACCGAATACGCCTAATCATTTAACTGTGGTTAATCTCATTGCGGCAGTCGATTATATTCCGATAGCGCTATGCTACAATGAGTCAGGACTACTTGGTAGCTGTTTTTTGTAAGCCTTCACAATTCTGAACGAAGAGGTGTGCTCTCCATGAAAATGACGTTCAGGTGGTTTGGCCAAGACGACCCCGTCACGCTGCAAAATATCCGCCAAATCCCTGGCATGCACGGCATTGTAACCGCGCTTTACGACGTGCCGGTAGGCGAGGCGTGGCCGGTGGATTCGATTCTGGCGCTGAAAGAAACGATCGAAGCTTCAGGATTGCGCATCGCCGTAATCGAGAGCGTTCCCGTACACGAAGATATTAAGCTGGGACGGCCGACGCGCGACCGATTGATTGAAAATTACAGTCAAACCATCCGCAGGCTTGGCGCGGTAGGCGTACCTGTCATTTGCTATAATTTCATGCCCGTCTTCGACTGGACCCGCTCGAGCTTGGCGCATGTGCTGCCGGACGGCTCGACGACGCTGACTTTCGAGGACGCGACGATTTCCCGGATGGACCCGGTGCTCGGCGATTTGTCGCTTCCCGGCTGGGACGCCAGCTACACGAAGGAAGAGATGGGGCAGCTCATCGAGGCCTATGCCGACGTAACGGAAGAAACGCTGTTCGCCAACCTAGCCTACTTCCTCGAGCGCATCATTCCCGTCGCGGAAGAAGCCGGCGTCGTCATGGCGATCCACCCCGACGATCCGCCTTGGCCGATATTCGGGCTGCCGCGCATCGTCAGCAGCTTGGCGCAGCTGCGCCGACTGACGGAGCATGTCGACAGCCGGGCCAACGGCATCACGTTCTGTTCGGGCTCGCTCGGCGCGAACGAGGATAACGACCTGCTGGCCATCATTCGCCATTTCGGCTCGCTGGGCAAGCTGCATTTCGCGCACACGCGGAACATCCTGCGCACGGGACCGCGCTCCTTCCAAGAGTCGGCGCATCTGTCCGCTGACGGTTCCATCGACATGACGCGCGTGCTCGAGGCGCTGCACGAAACCGGCTTTACCGGTCCGCTTCGCCCTGACCACGGCAGAATGATCTGGGGCGAGCAAGGACGGCCGGGTTACGGCTTGTTCGACCGCGCGCTGGGCGCGACGTACTTGAACGGCATCTGGGAAGCGATATCCAAACGAAGGGACTGAACCGGGCACCATGCTGAAACTATCGATTTTCACCGTTGCCGCACCGGATTTGACGCCGGAAGAGCTATGCGAGGCAGCGGCCGCCGCGGGCATAGCGGGACTGGAATGGCGCTGCAAGGAAACGCCGGCCGAACTGCTGCAGGAGAAGCCTTCCTTTTGGGGCAACAATCAGTGCACGATCTCGCCGAATGCGGGCGACGAGGAGATCGGCCGATTCCGACATGCGGCGGCCGCTCATGACCGCCGAACCATTGCCGTCACGCCTTACTTGGCCTGCGGCGATATCGAGGGAACCGAACAAGTGCTGCGGCTCGCGAAGCGCCTCGATGCGTCGATGGTGCGCGTAGGCGTGCCCGGCTATGACAGAAGCAAGACCTACGGGGAGCTGTTCGAGCAAGCCGTACGCTATCTGAAGGAAGTGGAGCGTCTTGCGCTGGAATATGGCGTGAAGGCGTTGGTCGAGACGCATCATCAGACGATTGCGCCGAGCGCATCGCTCGCTCACCGCCTCGTGTCGGCGTTTAATCCGGACGCCGTCGGCGTACTCTATGATCCGGGCAATATGGTGCACGAAGGGTTCGAGAATTATCGCATGGGCATGGAGCTGCTTGGTCCTTATTTGGCTCACGTGCATGTGAAGAACGCGGGCTGGCAGTCCGCTTCTCCTGGCGTAACGGCTGATCATTCGAGCCCCGTGCAGTGGAACAGCGGCTGGGCGCCGATCGCGAACGGCATCGTGCCGTGGAAGCAAGTGCTGCGCGATTTGCGAACCGTCGGTTATGACGGATGGTTTGGCGTGGAGGATTTCAGCGGAACGTTCGATACGCGGACGATGCTGCGTACGTATGCGGATCAAATGAATACATGGATGGAGGAAATCAAATGAATCAGGTGAGATACGGAATTATCGGCATCGGCAACATGGGGTCGGGACACGCGGGAATTTTGACATCCGGCACGATCAAAGGGGCGGTCCTGACGGCTGTCTGCGACGAATTCGAAAGCAAGCGGCAGTGGGCGGAGGAGCAGTACGGAGGCAAGGTCGCCGTGTTCGAGAACGCGTCCGCGATGATCGCTTCCGGGCTGGTCGACGCGGTAGTCGTGGCGACGCCGCATTACGACCATCCGGCCGAAGCGATCAACGCATTGGCCAAAGGGATGCATGTGCTGATCGAGAAGCCGGCCGGCGTTTACGCGAAGCAGGTCCGCGAGATGAATGACGCGGCTGCGGTCAGCGGCCGCAAGTTCGGCATTGTCTATAACCAGCGCATGAACCCGCTCTACCAGAAGCTGCGCGAGCTGATCGCATCCGGCGAGATCGGCGAAGTCAGACGCATCAACTGGATCATCACCAACTGGTATCGGACGCAGGCGTATTACGACTCCGGCACTTGGCGCGCTACATGGGGCGGCGAAGGCGGCGGCGTATTGATTAACCAATGTCCGCATAACCTCGATCTGTGGCAGTGGACGACGGGCATGATGCCGACCCGCATGCGCGCCTTCTGCCAATTCGGCAAGAATCGCGACATCGAAGTGGAGAACGACGTGACGGCATACGCGGAATACGCGAACGGCGCGACGGCGGTGTTCATTACGTCGACGTCCGACGCTCCGGGCACGAACCGTTTGGAAGTGTCGGGCAGCCGCGGCAAAATCGTCATCGAGGACGATCGCATGACGCTCTATCGCCTGCGCGAGGACGAAGCGGCCTTCAACGCGCGCAATAAAGCGCCGTTCGCTTCCCCTGAAGTGTGGAAAATCGATTTACCTGCGGCCGGACCTAGCCCCGAGCATGCCGGCATTCTTCAGAATTTCACCGATGCCGTGCTTCACGGCACGCCGCTGGTTGCACCCGGCGAAGAGGGCATTCATGGTCTGACGCTCTCGAACGCGATGCATCTGTCCACGTGGCTGGACGACTGGGTTGACCTGCCGCTCGACGAGGCGCTTCATGAAGCTGAATTGAACAAACGGATCGCAACGTCCAAATTCAAGCGGCCGCAGCCGGCAGAGGCGAAGAACTGATGGCGGCGTTCAATCGTACGGACGGCATGAATTACGCGCCGGTTTCGGTCGCGAAGCCGGAGCCCGTGTGCGGCCCGGGGGAGTTCGTCATCGCAGCGATGGCGCTGGATCACGGCCATATTTATGGCATGACGAACGGGCTGTTGGAAGCGGGCGCGACGCTCAAGTGGGTCTACGATCCGGATCCTGCGAAGGTCGAGCAATTTCTGAAGGCGTATCCGCAGGCGCAAGCCGCTTCCTCGCCGGAAGTTATTCTTGAAGACGCCGAAGTCAGGCTGGTAGCGGCGGCAGCGATTCCCTCCGACCGCGGACCGCTCGGCGTCCGGGTCATGAAGCACGGCAAGGATTATTTTACGGATAAAACGCCGTTCACGACGCTGGAGCAGCTCGCGGAAGCGAAAGCGACGGCCGAAGCGACGGGACGCAAATATATGGTTTATTACAGCGAGCGTCTTCATGTGGAGAGCGCGATCTATGCCGGCCGGCTCATTCAAGAAGGTGCGATCGGCCGCGTCGTGCAGGTAATCGGAACTGGGCCGCATCGCCTTAACAAGCCTTCGCGTCCGGACTGGTTCTTCCGCAAGGAGCAGTACGGAGGCATCCTGACGGATATCGGCAGCCATCAGATCGAGCAGTTTCTGTATTTTGCGGGCTGCAAGGACGCGACGGTCGCGAGCAGCAAAGTAGCGAACTACAACAACCTCGACGTGCCGGAGCTCGAAGACTTCGGGGATGCGACCCTGATCGGCGACAACGGCGCGACGAACTATTTCCGCGTGGACTGGCTGACGCCGAACGGTCTCGGCACATGGGGCGACGGCCGGACGATTATTCTCGGCACCGACGGCTTTATCGAGCTGCGCAAATACATCGACATCGGCCGCGACCGGAGCGGCGACCATGTCTATCTGGTCAATCACGAGGGCGAGCATCATCTGTCCGTCGGCGGTCAGGTCGGCTTCCCGTACTTCGGCGAGTTGATCTTGGACGGTTTGAACAGGACCGAGAACGCCATGACGCAGGCGCATGCGTTCAAGGCGGCCCAGCTTTGCATCGAAGCGCAAAATAAAGCGGTCCGGCTGTAGGCGGATATGACCCTTGAAGGGAGCGTCATGGTACAATGAGTTCAATAGCTCGCCCGGATACGGGCATCCATTTGGAGGGGTCGGAAATGCCGGTCACGATGCAATGGCAGCAGCCGATTGAACTTAATTACCGCAACGCCGCTCCCATGCCGGGGGCCCAGTTTCATTCGCATGCGTTCTATGAAATGTATTATTTTCAAGAGGGCGAATGCAACTACCTGATCGGCGATAAGCTGATTACGCTGCAGCCCGGGGATTTGATTCTGATGCACGGCATGACCCTGCATTGCCCGAATCCGTCGCCGGAGAAGCCGTACATTCGCACCATTATCCATATGGATCCGGCATACGTGCACCGCATTCTTCAGCCTGACACGGCGGCGATGCTGCTAAAGCCGTTCGAGAATCTGCGCAATATCCGGATCTCGCTTCGTCCCGAGGAGCAGGAGGAACTGGAGTCGCTGCTGAACGAGATGAACCGGCTTTACTTGCGCACGAATGAAGCGGGTGTCCGGACGTCGTACGACCGATTCGTCATTCGCGTCATCGAGCTGCTTCATCTGATCCGGGACTGGTGCATCGCGCCGGTGAACGAACGGGACCACCGTTCCTTGAAGGAGCAGCATGTGCAGAGCGTCATCTCCTACTTGGAGGATCATTACGCCCTCGAGATCACGCTGGACGATATCGCCGGCGCGCTTCATCTGACCAAGCCGTATCTATCCAATTTATTCAAAGACGTCACCGGCACGACCGTGTTCAAATACTTATACAACCGGCGCATCAATCAGGCGAAAATGATGTTTCGGCTGGAGCCGAGGCAATCGGTGTCGGACGTTTGCCGCGCCGTCGGCTTTCATCAGCTGCCCCATTTCAGCCGGCTGTTCAAGACGACCGTCGGCGAAAGCCCGGAGTCGTACCGGCGGCGAATGCTGCAGCTGTCGACCGAAGGCGGGAGCCTGACTTCATCCGCCGCCCTTGGAGGAGAAATGAATTCATGAGTACGTTATTTGATTTGACGGGCCGTACGGCGGTCGTTATCGGCGCGGGCAGCACGCTCGGCAGCGTGATGGCGGAAGCATTGATCGAACATGGCGCCCATGCGGCGCTCGTCGTCCGCAATCCGGAGAAGGCAGAGCCGAAGCTGGCGCAGCTGCTTGCTTCGGGCCGCGCTGCGGTCTTCCGGGCTGATGCTGCTTCCAAATCCGATCTCATTCGCGTAGCGGGCGAGATCAATGCTTGGTCGCCAAACGGCAGAAGCGATATTTTGCTGCACACGGCAGGCACGAACAGCGCAACGCCGTTCTTCGACATCACGGAGGAAGAATGGGATGCCATCATGGACGTGAACGCCAAGAGCGTCATGCTGACCTGCCAAGTATTCGGGCGGTCGATGATCGACGCCGGTCACGGCGGAAGCATCATCACCATCAGCTCGGTTTCCGCGGGACCGCCGCTGTCGCGCGTGTTTACGTATTCGGCTTCGAAGCATGCGGTCAACAGCATGACGCAGTTTCTGGCCAGGGAATTCGCGCCGCACGGCATTCGCGTAAACGGAATCGTGCCGGGCTTCTTCCCGGCGGAGCAGAACCGCGCGATTCTATCGGAGGAACGCGTGGCCAGCATTATGGGCCACACGCCGATGAAACGGTTCGGCGATCCCAAGGAGCTGCAAGGCGCGGTCGTTTGGCTGGCATCGGAAGCGGCTTCCGGCTACGTGACGGGCTCATTGATTCGCGTGGATGGCGGCTTCGGCGCCATGACGATCTAGCGGTTAAGAGACAACGACAACCGGAATAAGGCCGTTCCTCGTTGAGGAATGGCCTTGTTTTTGTTATGTACTGCACTTTTACCTCGCATGAGCGTGCAGGTTATCCCGGATTACGTCCCGAAGCAGGGCCGGCCGCAGCCTTTACACGAATGTCTTTTCTTTGTGACTGCGACAGAAATAGGAGCAGAGAGAACGGCTCGTCGCCATTTGCGGCGTCATCGACCTGCGCGATTAGTTCTGCATCAGACTCGAAATCCTTCTTATCCAGTACCGATTGATAGATATCATATAGCAGTCCCATTGTTCTCTCCTCTATGCATGCTAGAATTTTATACTGGTATTTCGCTTAATTTACCGTGTGCAAAGGTGTATGCAGGGATGTTAGGGCTTGGAATAACTTCATCATAATTGATAATGATTATCATTGTCAATAGTGACAAAAGGCTCAACTGTTTCTCGAATTTAATCGGTTGGGGTAGCTTTATCATGCGTGCAATTTGTATATTGAACGGTTGTGCAGCAGTTGAAAATGATTACGCAAACGGAAGCGACGCAAAATAAAATTAATTTACATCATTTGCAAATGAACAAAACGGCAGTCTCCGCCGTCAAACAGGCGACAACAACTCCAAACCTACGGAAAGGAGCCCGGACATGAGCAGCGCTGAACCCCATCCCGAGGAAGAACGACTAATCGCGCGAGCGGTCCGCGGCGACGATCAGGCACTTGCGGAATTGCTTCGGCACCATTACGCGTTTCTGTATCGGTATCTGCTGAAAATCGCGATGAACAAACCGATGGCGGAAGATTTGGTGCAGGACACCATGCTGAGGGCAATTGAACGCATCGGAGACTTCCAGAACAGAAGCAAGTTGTCGACGTGGCTGATTTCGGTCGGCACGCGGCTCTATATCGACGAAATGCGCAAGGCGCAGCGCTCTCGGAAATGGCAGTCCGAGGAGCAGGCGCTTCAAGGAATTCGATTCCAAGCCGCGCTGCAGCAGCAGGAATGGCCGGATGCGCTCGATGCGCTCGGCGGGCTGCCTTACGAGCAGCGCGTTCCGATTTTGCTGAAATACTATTATGGTTACGCGTACGAAGAAATCGCCGACTGGATGAACATTCCCGTCGGAACCGTGAAATCCAGGCTGCATAACGGATTGGGCAAGCTGAGAAAGGAGCTGAGGACGGATGAAGAAACGTGACGGAGATCCGGAACGGGAGCAAGAGCAATTTTTCAATGAACGGCTGGGTGGGGCATTGGAACAATGGGATGCATCCATCGTGCCGCCCCCTATGCATGAGGATGCTTTCGCGCGACTTGTGCGGGAAGGCAAGGAGGAGCTGCGAAGCCGGCAGCGAGCGGAGCGTTATCTATTTTGGCTGGTCAGTGCGGTCGTGCTCGGCGGCCTGCTGCTGCTTTGGCAGAACAGCTTCGTGTTTTTCGCCGTCCTTCAGGCTTGCGTCTTCGCCGGCGCCGGTATCTTCCTGATCGTTGGCTACTCCCGGTCAAGCAGAGCGAGGAGGCGTCATAGATGAATGCGCTGAAAATAGTAACTCTCATCGTCGCTGCGATCATTTTGCTCGTCCAGTCCAACTGGTTGTTCTCGGATGCCCGCAAGCACAGCCGATATCCATGGTTTTGGGGACTGTGGGGACTTATTCAATGTCCGATGCCTTTGCTGTTCTATTGGTTTATCGTACGGCGCCCAGTGAATGCGAGAAAAAGGCACGGTAATGGCAATGAAGCCGGGACCGGAAGTGGGATTTGACTTGAACTTGAATCTGAACTTGAACTGAACTTACTTGAACTTACTTGAACTGATGAACTAGAACCGGGACAGGAACCTGAACAGGAACCCGACCGGGACTGTGAAACATAGGGAGGTGCACAGCATGGATCAACTTTCGACGGCGCAGCTGATTTCTATCATCCTGCCGCTTGCCGTTGTAGAGCTTGTACTCATCATCTCAGCAATCGTCGCCTGCGTCCGGGCGGAGCATACCCATGGTCCGAAGTGGATGTGGATCTTGATTATTATCGTCTTTAATATCGTCGGATCGATCGTGTTTTTCTTATTCGGGAGAAGGCAGTCATGAGAATGCCAGCTAAGCAAGATAAGGCTGCAGAGACACTGGCGTCTACTCATCGCAAGGAAGCCATCGTTCGTTTTCACGACGTCTCCAAAAGCTTTGGTGCCGTGCAATCCCTGCGGCAGATCGACTTGACGCTTTACGAGGGCCGCTGCGCCGCGCTTCTGGGTCCGAACGGAGCGGGCAAGACGACGCTGATCCGCATATTGACCGGATTGCTCGCGCCGTCTTCGGGCAGCGTGCATGTTCAAGGGCTGGCTCCTGGAGCCGATCCGCGCGCGCTCATCGGTTATTTGCCGCAGCTTCCGGCCTTTTACGGCTGGATGAGCGGCACCGAGTTCGTGCGCTATGCCGGCCGACTTTGCGGATTGTCCCATCGAGAAGCCGCTTCGCGCGGGACTGAGCTGCTCGAGCGCGTCGGACTCGGCGCTGCTGCGGGCAAACGCCGAATTGCCGGTTACTCGGGCGGCATGAAGCAGCGGCTCGGTTTGGCGCAGGCGCTCATGCACCGCCCGAAGCTGCTCGTTCTTGACGAGCCCGTGTCCGCGCTCGATCCAATCGGCAGACGCGATGTCATGGAACTGCTCCGGGAGCTGAAGCAGGAGACGACGATTTTATTCTCGACCCATGTACTGCATGACGCGGAGGAGCTATGCGACGATGTCATCCTGCTGCAGGGTGGCGGGATTTCAATCAGTGGCGCCATCGGCGACATACGCGGACTTCATCGTACGCCTGTCCTGACGCTGGAAGTGGAGGACAATCGGCCGGCACGGATGCAGCTTGCCGCATGGCTGGGCGGGCTCTCCCATCCTTCCATCGCCTCTTCTGCGCTGCTGCCGGGCGAACATGCCGCCAAACTTCAAGTTCACGACGCAGAAGAAGCGAAGACGTACGTGCTGCAGCAATTGCTGGAGACCGGCCTGCCGCTGACGAGGCTCGAAATCGGCCATGCCTCGCTGGAAGATATTTTCTTGAAAGCGGTGGATGCGCCATGAGGCAATGGGCGGTCATGTATCGGAAGGAGTGGCTGGAGCTGATTCGTACGTATAAGCTGCTCTGGGTACCGCTTGTCTTTGTTTTGCTCAGCGCGATGCAGCCCGTGTCGACGTATTTTCTGCCCGATCTTCTTGCCCATGCGGGCAATTTGCCCGAAGGAGCGGTCATCTCGATCCCCGTTCCTACCGCAAACGAGGTGATGGCGCAGACGCTGCAGCAACTCAATGTCTTCGGGCTGCTGATTCTAGCCTTGTCATCGATGAACGCCATATCCGCGGAAAGGACCGGCGGCATGACGGCCATGATTCTTGTGAAGCCGGTTTCCTTCCGCAGCTTCGTCGCTTCCAAGTGGGCAGCGCAGTTGACGCTGATCACCATCGCATTCGCGGGTGGCTTCGGGGCAGCCTATTATTATACGAGCGTCTTGTTTCAAATGCCGGATTGGCACCGCAGCCTGAACGCCTTTGCGCTATACTGGCTGTGGCTTGTCTTGGCCGGGCTGCTGACGCTCGCGTTCAGCGCGCTTCTGCGAAGCGGCGCGGCAGCTGCGGCCTGTTCGCTTGCCTTGCTCGCGGCGCTTTCCTTAACGGCTGGGCTGTTTCCGGATATGTTGTCCGCGAGTCCGGGCATGCTCCCGAAGCTTGCTTCGGCGCAATTTCTCGATCCTGCGGCTGGCAGTCGTTGGCCGTCCGTAGTCAGTACTTTATGTATCCTGGCGGCCGCGATCGAGACAGCCGCTTTCGCGCTTCGCAAACGGCCGACGCTCCTATCATCGTAGTCTGGCGCTCTATTGGACTTCCATCTTATTTTTTAGTAGGATAGAGTCATAGAGTAACGGAGTAACGGCTATTGTGTGACAGGAGCTGACAAATAACGTGTTTAAATTAGGTCAACGTATCGTGATCATGTCCGACATATTCGAACAAAATCTCCCGATTGGGGAGTATGGCTATATTATTGCGTACGATAGAAATGCCGATAATGCTTTCGATTACGTCATTCGGGTGCCGAAGGCGAATCGGAATTTCTACGTGCCTGCCGTCGATATCGAGCTTGAGGAAGTGCTGATCAAGCTGGAGGTCGATAAGCTGGAACGCGAAGCGCTGATCGATTTCGCGCTGGCTACGCATAACGAGGAACTGTTTCTCCGGATCATGAACGGGGAGCAGGAAGCGGAAGAAGAAGAGAGCGGCAGCAGCGAGCCGCAATCGCAAGAGGATTTCATGCGCCAAGTGCGCTTGAAGGCATGGATTTGACGGTAACGCAGCAACGATAGCATAGCTGCATCCTATCGACAACGACGCAAACTGTCGGTCATTGATTGGACAAGAAGAAGCCTCCTTTCCCGATTGGGGAAGGAGGCTTCTTTGCTGTTTATAGAGTTTGCTTGGATTTTGCCTAGACCTTGCCTAGACCTTGCCTAGACCTTGCCTAGACCTTGCCTAGACCTTGCCTAGACCTTGAACGTGTAGAAATTCGCTTAGGCTATGTCTGCCTATACGCCGCTTCCATCGGCAGCGGCGGTATCCGACGCTGCGCCAGCGTCGGAGGAAGCTCCCGTTTTACCTTCGTCAGCGCGCAGGTGACCGCCTCTATGTCCGGCAGGTCCTTTGCCGCCCTTCGGCTCCGTGCCGTTGACGATTTTTTCGGCGATGACGGCGGCATCGGCGGTCAATTTATCCGCTTGCTCCTGCGTCAATTTGCCTGCTTTGACTGCCGCGTTCTGGCTGTCTACGATTGCCTGTTTGACGGAGTCGATGACGGTCTGAGCGGCTACGCCTTTTTCTTTGGCAATGTCCGCGATCGATTTGCCCGCAGCTTGCTGCGTTTTCAGTTCAGCCGCGCTAAGGCCGAGCAGCTTGGCCGTTGCCGTCAGATCCAGGCTGTCGGAGGAGAGGAAGAAGCCTCTCTTGCCTTCGAAGCCCTTGCCTTTGCCCGGACCTTGATCGAATTTCATTTGACCGTCAACCGCTTTTTCCAGGTTATCGGCAAAAGCTTGCTTCTGTTCAGCTTGCTGCTTGTCAAACGCGGTCGTCATCGCGGCTTTTAGCGCCTCGCGCGTGACGCCCTGATCTTCCGCTATTTGAGCCAACGTTTTACCTGCAGCGAGTTTTTCTTTCAAGGCTGCCGCGTCGAGCTTCAACAGATCCAACACCTCTTGGCTGACGGCATTGCCTCGCAAGCCTTCCCGCTGGACCTTTTTCGGTGCGTCTGTCGCACCTTTCTCGGTCGTTACCGCACTGTTCGTATTGCCTGCTGCCGTCGAGTTCGTCGCTGCGTATGCACTGATTGGAATCATGACGGCAAGCGCCGCCCCGATCGTCAACGTCTTCATCGTTTTGCTCATGTTCATGCTTATTACCTCCAGTTTTTGGATGAGTTGAAGCTGGTTACATGTCCCAGTATGTACAGCCAACCTTAAATCAAGCTTAAATTGGTTTAAGCGTTCCCTTAGATTCGTATGAAATTTATCTTCACATTGAAGCGGGATAGTTGAATCGAGAAAAATACAATTTTCCAAAGACTGTTATTCAAAATAGGCCTTTAGTCTCTCTGGAGAAAATCCGATATATAAATTGAACATCATCCAAACAGGGGGAGTAATAATAATGAAAACGTTAAAATGGACGGGCGCGTTGCTGCTGGGGTTGACCGTCGGCGCTTCGTTCGCGGCCGAGGCCAGCGCCAAGACGTCTGCCGATTTCACCGATTTGAAGGATTTGGACGCCGCGACGAAAGCGAAATTCGACGCCATGATCAGCGCCGGCATATTCGACGGGATCTCGGACACGTCGTTCGGCTTGAAAGACGAAATGAACCGGGCCCAATTCGCTAAAGTCGCCGCATTGATTACGGGGCTCGACGTGAACAAGGATTTGAAAACCTCCAGCTTCACGGACGTAAAGGCGGACGATGCGGCGAATGGCTACGCGCTTCCGTATATCGAGGCTCTGAAGAACGCGGGAATTACGGACGGCTTCGGGGAAGGAACGTTCAACCCTGCCGGCACGGTCACCAAAGAACAACTGGCGACCTTCCTTGTTCGCGTCTTGGGCAAGGACAAGGATGCGAAGTCGATTACGCCCGTCAATGATCAGTCCGTTTCGGATTGGGCGAAAGGGTATGTGTCGCTGGCGCTCAAACTGAAGCTGCTGGAGGAAGGGACGGACGGTAAATTCGGCGGGAAAACGAACGCGACGCGGGATCTGCTCGTAACCGGATCGTACGGGAGCGCGCAAACGTTGGAAGAATCGAAGCCGCTCGCGGTATCCGGCGCGGAGTTTGCGGCCGGCAACAAGCTGGAGTTGACGTCGACGACGGCGCTGGACGAATCGTCGATCGACTTGTCTAAGATTACGGTCAACGGTGTCGCGCTGGACCCGAAGAAGGACAGCTTCAAGCTTTCCGACGACAAGAAGACGATTATCATCACGCTGCACGACGGCTTTACGCTGGATAATACCAAGACGCCGGTAATCGAAGCGACGGGCTTGAAGTCGTTGTACGGCAACGAAATCAAGAAAGACGCGGACAAGCCGGTTCCGGTTAAAGTGACAGAGGCGCCGCCGGCCCCTCCAGCGCCGCCCGCTAATACGGGCTCGAATTCGAATACGAACCCGCCGACTCCAGCAGGTCCGACGCTGACGATTGATAAGGAGCATGCCGTTATCAGTGCGAAAGGCGTTTCTTTCTCCGTTACGACCAATCTATCCAAATCAACGGATGCGACTTATTATATTGTTCGGCAGGGCGATGTTACCGACGTGAGTGCCTCGGCGGTCAAAGAGCCAACCGGCGAACTAAACGTTCGAACGGGCTCCGCCACATATGCTGATTCGGCGATAGTCGATTTCAATATAGGCAATAATCATGGATTTGATCTTGATTCGGCTACGAAGTATACCGTTTATTTGATCGCCAGCTCCGATGGAGTGAATTCGGCCGTCGCCAGCTACACGTTTACGACTGAAGAGGGCCAGGCTGCCATCCCGGCGCTCATCGTGCAGTCCGATGGAACGACTCGTGAACCGGGGGATGACGCGGATTCGATTCATGTTGCACTGAATATCCAGAATGCAACTAAAGTCCATTATGTCTTGCTTCCGGACAGCGAAGACACGTTGACGGCAGAGGAGATAAAGGAATTCAGTGACGACACGTTCCAACATGGCGAATCGATCGTTGACGGCCACGCAGCAGGGATTTCACTGGAAGATTTAGCGAAGGACAAGACGTACAAGCTCTACATGGTCGCATCCAATAACGAATTCGATAGCAGTTTTACGGTTTATACGTTTTATCGCACCGATGATATCCTGACTTTCGATGGCTATGGAACCGGCTATAATAATGGATTATTGACGCCGGACTATACCCCTGTATCATCGATTAATGGATATACGTTTTACTACTGGACCTCGACAGATGTCAGTGAAAGCGCAGTAGCTCCAAGCGCGGATTACGTTATCAACAATTCGCAGCCGACCAATATCTTAGGTTCCACTACTGGTGCGACAATTAATGGTGTCTTCGGAAATGCTCGCGTATACGGCGTCATCGTCGACGGAGGCAAGCGCTCAGACGTAATTGCAATCGATATCGATATCGAGGGAAATGTTGGAGGCCCATGGCCGGGAGGAGACAATCCTCCACCACCACCACCACCATACCTACCTTAAGCTTACATGGACTTTAGCAGCAGTTAAGCAATATACGTTGAACCTGCCGGAACAATCGGCAGGTTCTTTTCTTTCAGCAAGAAGCGATGCCCGTCGCTGTGCGTATTTGCATTGAGTTTGCTCCGATCCTTGCGTTATAATGGGTAGAATGTGTGCAAATTGGTTGGAAAGGACGGGACATGATACGATGAGCATCACGATCAAAGATGTTGAGCATGTGGCCAACTTGGCCCGGCTGGAGCTTTCCGAGCAGGAGAAGGAGCAGTTCGAAGGACAGCTGAACGCGATCTTGAAATACGCGGAGAAGCTGAACGAGCTGCAAACCGACGACGTTGAACCGACGACCCATGTGCTGCCGGTCTACAATGTCATGCGGGATGACGTCATCCGCGAGTCCGTTTCGAACGAGACCGCGCTGCGCAATGCGCCTGAAGATGAAGACGGTCAGTTCAAAGTGCCGGCCGTACTGGAATAAATTCGCTCGCAAGGAAATGAAGGGAGGAACGGCTGTTGGCTCTATTCGATTTACGCCTGCAGGAAGTACATAATCAATTGAAGAAGAAAGAATTGTCGGTCGCCGATTTGGTGGACGCTTCGTATTCGCGTATCGCCGCGACGGATGCATCCATCCAGGCGTTTTTGACCTTGAACGAAGAGGGAGCCCGTGCCGCGGCCGCCGAGCTGGACAAGGTACTGGCCGAGGACGGCGAACAGGGTCTGCTGTTCGGCTTGCCTGCCGGAATCAAGGATAATATCGTCACGGAAGGTTTGCTGACGACTTGCGCCAGCCAATTTCTGCGCAACTACGATCCGATCTATGACGCAACGGTGACGAAGAAGCTCAAGGCCGCGCAATCGGTCACGATCGGCAAGCTGAACATGGACGAGTTCGCCATGGGCGGCTCCAACGAGAATTCGAGCTTCTATCCGACGCGCAACCCGTGGAATACGGATTACGTGCCGGGCGGCTCCAGCGGCGGCTCCGCGGCTTCGGTCGCGGCAGGACAAGTCTATTTCGCACTGGGCTCCGATACCGGCGGTTCTATCCGCCAACCGGCAGCTTATTGCGGCATCGTCGGCCTGAAACCAACCTACGGTCTCGTATCGCGCTTTGGCCTCGTGGCGTTTGCTTCGTCGCTCGACCAGATCGGTCCGCTAACGAAGAACGTCGAAGATTCGGCTTACGTGCTGCAATCAATCGCCGGTTATGATCCGAACGACTCCACATCGGCGAACGTGGACATTCCCGATTACGTCAGCGCTCTCACAGGCGACGTGAAAGGGCTCCGCATCGGCGTACCGAAGGAATATTTGGGTCAAGGCATTGATCCAAAAGTCAAAGAGGCGGTGCTCGCTGCGCTCAAGCAATTCGAGAGCCTCGGCGCGACCTGGGAAGAAGTATCCTTGCCGCATACGGAATACGCGGTGGCAACGTACTATCTGCTGGCTTCGTCGGAAGCTTCCTCGAACCTGGCCCGTTTTGACGGCGTTCGCTACGGCGTCCGCGCGGACAATCCGGACAACCTTCTGGATCTGTACCGCAAATCGCGCAGCCAAGGCTTCGGCCCTGAAGTGAAACGACGCATCATGCTCGGCACCTATGCGCTCAGCTCCGGCTATTACGACGCTTATTATTTGAAGGCTCAGAAAGTGCGCACGCTGATCAAACAGGATTTCGACAACGTGTTCCAAAACTTCGATCTCATCATCGGACCGACGGCGCCGACGACGGCATTCCCGATCGGGGAGCAGGTCGGCGACCCGCTCACGATGTATTTGAACGATATTTGCACGATTCCGGTCAGCTTGGCAGGAGTGCCTGCCATCAGCGTGCCGTGCGGATTTGCGGACGGACTGCCTGTTGGATTGCAAATCATCGGCAAAGCGTTCGACGAGCGCACGGTGCTCCGCGCCGCGCATGCGTACGAGCAGCATACTGAGCATCACAAACAGCGTCCGCAGCTGTAGCGGAACGTTTAGGAAGCAGGAGGGCGAAAACATGTTTGAACCGAACAAATACGAAACGGTCGTCGGGCTGGAGGTGCACGTCGAGCTTCACACGAAGAGCAAAATCTTCTGCGGCTGCTCGACCTCCTTCGGCGCGCCGCCGAACTCCCATACATGTCCGGTCTGTCTCGGACACCCCGGCGTGCTGCCGGTCTTGAATCGCCAGGCGCTTGAATTCGCCATGAAAGCCGCAATGGCGCTCAACTGCCAAATCGCGGACATCAGCAAATTCGACCGCAAGAACTACTTCTATCCGGATTCGCCGAAGGCGTATCAAATCTCCCAATTCGATAAACCGGTTGGTGAGCACGGCTGGATCGATATCGAGGTCAATGGCCAAACGAAACGCATCGGCATCACGCGCCTTCATTTGGAAGAGGATGCCGGCAAGCTGACGCACATTGACGGCGGCTTCGGTTCGCTCGTCGACTTCAACCGTGTCGGAACGCCGCTCGTGGAGATTGTCTCGGAGCCGGATATCCGTACGCCGGAGGAGGCTAAAGCTTACCTCGAGAAATTGAAAGCCATCATGCTCTACTGCGACGTGTCGGACGTGAAGATGGAAGAGGGCTCGCTGCGCTGCGACGCCAACATCAGCATCCGTCCGTATGACCAGGAACAGTTCGGTACCCGCGCGGAGCTCAAGAACATGAACTCCTTCCGCGGCGTGCAGCGCGGCCTGGAGTACGAAGAGATGCGCCAAGCGGATATTCTCGACAGCGGCGGCAAGGTCGTGCAGGAAACGCGCCGTTGGGACGAGTCGCAAGGCAAGACGTTCACGATGCGGAGCAAGGAAGAAGCGCATGATTATCGCTACTTCCCGGACCCGGATCTCGTGCAGATTCACATCGACGACGAGTGGAAGGCACGCGTGCGCGCGTCCATTCCGGAACTCCCCGATGCGCGCCAGGCGCGTTACTCGTCCGAGTTCGGCCTTCCATCCTACGATGCCGGCGTCATTACGGCGTCCAAGAAGCTGGCTGATTTCTTCGAAGAGAGCCTGCAATACACGAAGGATGCCAAATCCGTATCCAATTGGATTATGGGCGATCTGCTCGGCTACCTCAATGCAGGCGGCCTGGAGCTCGAAGATATCAAGCTGACGGGCCAGGGACTTGGCGAAATGATCGGTCTCATGGAGAAGGGGACCATCAGCAGCAAAATCGCGAAGACCGTCTTCAAAGAGATGCTGGAAACCGGCAAGCGTCCGCTGCAAATCGTCGAGGAGCAGGGACTGGTCCAAATCAGCGACGAAGGCGCGATTGCCGAAGTCGTCGATCGGATCGTCAGTGCTAATCCGCAGTCGGTTGAAGATTTTAAAGCCGGCAAAGAGAAAGCCATCGGTTTCCTGGTCGGACAAGTCATGAAAGAAACCAAGGGCAAAGCGAACCCGGCGCTGGTTAACAAGCTGCTGCTCGCGCGTCTCAATCAATAATGCTTTCCAGGAGAAGAGGCATGTCCGTCAATAGGCGGTCATGCCTCTTTGCCGCATAGGGAATATGTTACAATACGAATAAAGACTGATTTACGATTGGAGGGGGCTTATGCGCGGGCCGTCAAGCATCAAAACATCCTTAGCACCCTTGATAGCTTTCCTCATTCCCGGCGGCGGGCATATGTTACTGGGCAGGCCTGCAGCGGGGCTGCTTCTCCTTCTCGGAACGCTGACCGATATTGCGGCCATCATTCGATTAGCCGATGAAAGCGGCGGTCGCTTTGCGCTGGTCATTATTTTTCTCGGGTTAGGCGTGCCTTGTTTTTGGTTTTACAGCGTGTTCGGGACGCTCCAGCTGGCAGCGAAACTTCGCAGGGAACCGCAGCAGACCGAACCGGACGATGGAGATCACGGCAGGGGATGGATAGGGATTTTGCAAGGAATTGGTGCCATTGCCATGGGCTGCGTTCTGCTCGTTCTGGTACAGAAATCACTGGATTTCTCGCCGCTAATCGAGAGCTTCGCCGCGTATGCGCCAGGGCTGCTGCCTATAGCGCTTGCGCTTGTCATCCTGGGGAGGAGGAAGAATGCGATGTTTAAAATGGGACGGTTCACTTCAGCGGCCGTGCTCGTCACCGTAGGCGGACTGCTGCTGTGGGATCAAGTACAAGGTCTTAACGATATCTCGCTACTGGGGCAATGGTGGCCTGCGGCGTTCGTGCTGTTAGGTTTTGAAGTCGTCATCTCCAGCGTCGTTTATCGGCAGGTAGCCAAACGTCCGTCTTTTGATATCGGCGGCGCTTTTTTGGCAGTTCTCGTGGCAATTACGGCTTTTGCCGTTACGCAATATGCTGCGATGCCGTTCCGGTGGCTGGACGAATTCAAAGTCAATTTGACCGGTACGAGCGGGTTCGGTGAGGAGAAGGGCTATCGTTTCGTGAAGGATACGGTGCATCAACCGCTGCTCCCGGAGACGAAGGCCATTGCGATCAACAACACGAACGGAAATGTGACCGTCAAGAAAGGCGAGGTCGACAGCGTCGTCGTGGAGACAGTCATGTGGGTCGATTCCGCAGATAAGACGGAAGCCGACGACACGGCTGATAAGTCCACTGTAGACGTGAACGGCGGAGAAAAAATCGAAATCAAGGCGCAAGGTCATCCTTACGGTACTAACGGGGAACGTAAGCCGCGTATGAATATGGTAGTCACCATTCCGGCGAATTCTTCATTCGGCATGGAAGTACAGCCTTCTTCATCCGATTTGGATCAATCAGCTGACTCGCCCTCGGACGTGAACAATGCTGCCTCCAATTCAACCGATTCGGTGAACACGGGCTTGAACGGTAATAAAACTGAAACCTCGGAGGATGAAGATACGTCTAATGAAGTAGAGGTGCCGAACACCGAGCTCTATATCAGTACCGTGAATGGCTCTGTTGATATGGCGGACCTTCATTTGTCCGGTGGACTGACCATTAAAGTGACATCAGGCGAAATAGCAATTCACGATATAGAAGGTCCGGTCGACGCGGAAACGAAGAATGGAAGCATAGCGGCTTCAGGGATGAAAGGAAACCTAACACTTAATACGTACAACGGCGATATTAAAGCCTCGGACATTGACGGCAGCTTCGACGGATCCACGTTGAGCGGGAACATCGATTTGCAGCGCGTGACGCAGGACACGGACGCGGATACGAAGAATGGGCAGATCGGAATCAAAGAAGTTCAGGGAACGGTGAGAGCAGACACGCTGAACGGAGACATCAACGTATCCAGCAGCATCGTTGGCGGCGACTGGGACATCGACAGCTCCATCGGCGAAATTCATGTCTGGATTCCCGAGGCGGGCAATTATTCCGTGAACGGATCCGTGACGTTCGGAGACATAACGAGCGATTTGCCGATCGCGGTTAATAAGAAAACGATCCGTGGCAGCATCGGCACAGGCGCTTACCGGATCAATATTGACGCCAACAGCAGCATCGCGGTAAATCGTTACAAGTCATAAAATGATTTCCGCTTTCATTGACAAATTGAAAACGATGCACGTACAATAGTTCTAAACTATTGCAGAAAGGACGTGTTGGGCATGGGTGCGACCGTGGAACAAGCTTTGGAGCAATTGAAAAGTACCGGCGTTCGTATGACCCCGCAGCGTCACGCTATTTTAAGTTTTCTCATGCACTCCATGACTCATCCGACTGCAGATGAAATTTATAAATCGCTCTCCCCTTCATTTCCAAGCATGAGCGTGGCGACCATATACAACAACCTGCGGCTGTTTGTCGAAGCCGGACTCATCCGGGAACTAACCTACGGCGATGATTCCAGCCGATTCGATGCCGATTTATCCGAGCATTATCATGCGATTTGCCGTACTTGCGGCACGATCGTCGACTTCGACTATCCTCCTTTGACGGAAGTGGAGATTGCCGCTTCCAAGGAAACCGGATTCCGAGTCGAGGGACATCGCATGGAAATCTACGGACAATGCGCAAGCTGCGCATCGCGGCATAAGGCAAACTAAACGATAACGACTCCAATCGATGATGAATCGAATGAACGCGCAAGGGTTGAGGAAGCTCGCCATATGCGCGTTTTTTATTTGCCAAACTTCAGAGGCTCGAGGCGCTGACTGTCGTGTAATCCTGCAGCATGGCGATCTTGAGCTGCATGTTTTTCCGTTTTCGGGAATAGCATGTCTATATGAAAGGAGCGATTTACAACGTGGAAACGGTTCGATACCGGCCCAAACGGCGCAGCGGCGGATGGCTGAAATGGCTCGTTATCGCATGCGGACTGTCCGCTATGCTTTTAGTGATTTGGTTCGGCTGGCAGCGGTTTGAGCCGAACAATACGATCGTCAAGCCGGACTATGGTGAAGACTATCCGTTGCTCTATCATGGACAAGTCATACCGAAGGGCGCTTTGGTCGACGGCGAGCAGGTGAGAATTCCGATTTCATTTATTCAGGATCAGCTGGGATTGAAGGAAGAAGTCTATTACGAGAGCAAAACAGGATCGATCGTGCTCACGACATCCAACAAAGTACTCCGCATGCAGACGAATACGCTGACGGCGAAGCTCAATAAAACGCCGTACCAGCTTCGAATTGCTGCTGAAGTGGTTGATAAGACCGTCTATATCCCAACGCAGCCCCTGCAAGAATTGTTTGGCCTGCAAGTGTCCTACAACCCTACGAACCGCATCGTTACCGTTCTATCCGCGGGCGACGCCATCCAACTCGGGGCCAAGAAGAAGGGGGAACTGACGATCCGCCGCGGACCGTCGATGAAAGAACCGATCTACGAACGCATCGCCGCGTCCAAGGAAGTCAGGATATGGGGCGAGAAAGATAAATGGTATGTCGTTCAAAGCGCGGACGGTATTATCGGTTACGCGGACAAGTCCTCCGTCGCCTTGACGAAGATGGAACAGATCAAGCCCTTGAAGGATGCGCCGGTTTACCCTGCGTGGAAGGCTGTTGGCTCCAAAATTAATCTAACTTGGGAAGCCGTCTACATGAAAGCGCCGAGTCCGGACGTCATCGATAACTTAACCGGCGTGAATGTCGTCTCTCCGACCTGGTTCGCGTTGGTTGATGGCAGCGGCAGTATCCAGAGCAAAGCCGATAAGGCTTATGTCGACCGGGCGCACAAGCTTAATATACAAGTGTGGGCGGTATTCAGCAACAGCTTCGATCCTGATCTCACTACGAAAGCGTTGGCCAGCGCCGAAACCCGATTGAAGATGATTCAGCAGTTGGCCGCATTTGCGCAAATGTACAAGCTTCAGGGCATTAACCTTGATTTTGAAAATGTGTATACGGCCGACAAAGCCAACCTCGTTCAGTTTGCTCGCGAGCTGACGCCTTACATGCACGAGATGGGCGTCGTGGTATCGATCGACGTGACACCGAAGTCGAACAGCGAGATGTGGTCTTTGTTCTTGGACCGTGCAGCCCTCGGCAAGGTCGTCGATTATATGATGATCATGGCTTACGACGAGCATTGGGCGGCGAGTCCAATCTCGGGCTCCGTAGCCTCGCTGCCTTGGACCGAGCAGTCGGTGAAGAAGATTTTAACGGAAGACGGCGTTCCGCCAGGCAAGCTCGTGCTTGGTATGCCGTTGTATACGCGTCAATGGACGGAGAAGAAGGATAAGGACGGCAAAACCGTCGTCTCCTCCAAAACGCTCGGCATGGAAGCTGTCCAGAAGCTCATCGCACAACGCGGGTTGAAGCCGGTAATTGATGCGGAATCCGGACAAAGGTACGTGGAGTATTCCGCGGATGGCGCGCTGCAGCGTATTTGGATTGAGGATTCCTTATCAATGAAGGCGAGAGTCGCTTTAGTGAAGAAGTACAATTTGGCCGGCGCGGCAACCTGGCAGCGCCAGTTCCAATCCGACGACATTTGGGGCATCATACATCAATCTTTGACGAAGCTTCCCTAGTAACGCACAATAAGAGCTCACAATGAAAAATGCCCTGCAGCCGGATTAATCCGGCTGCAGGGCATTTTGGCGTTAAGCTCAATTCCTATGCAAATTCAGTTCATGGCTTAGCTCGGTGCAAGCATTAAGCTTGCGGTTGAGCGGTTTCTTCGACGGATTCGGTTTCATCGAGGTCGGTCGCTTGCTTTGGATCGAGCGTCATCTTTGTTTTGCAGTACATGCAGCGGTCGGTTTTACCGAGCAGCTTCGTATGGCGGTTGCACTCCGGGCACACGAGAATGGTGGCGCTGGTGGAGAGCATGCCTGCCCAGAAATAAACGCCTACGCTGAGCAGCATCGCGATCATGCCGATAACCATAAAGATGGCGGCGAATACTTTACCGGCTTGTCCCCAGAAGACGATGCCGGCTGTTCCCAATATCATTAGACCCATTCCGAATAGGGTAAAGAGTAGTCCCCATAACCGAAACTCATTGATTTTACTCGATTTTCCGAACATAATTTCAATCCTTTCTGGCACTTCCCAGTTGTTTCTAAGACTTTAGGCAGGAAAACGGACGGACATTGTCGAACAAGTGAATAACAACTGCGAAATAATTATAGCTAAATGTAAGCATGAAAGCTATACGGGGGATAGACGTGGAGCATATAAAATCACATTTCAAAGCCGCATATGAGCATCAGGAAGGACTCGTCAGTCTGGCGGCGATCGACAACCCGTTTCCGTACAATCCGTTGATCGACGGCTTGGACCTGCTCATACTCGTCGTTATCGAGCGCGAGAACCCGGCCAAAGGAACGGAGCACATCAGCTTTGACGGAGAACGCGTGCAAATCAGAACGGTCACGCCCGCGACATTGGATCAGTGGACGCGAGGCGGCGAGAACCGGAGTATTATACAATGGCTTGCTCGGGGGGAAATCCTGTTGGACCGAGACAATTATTTGGCGAATTTGCGCGACGGCTTGCTTTCGTTTCCATCCGTATTACGCAGTCAGAAGGAATTGGTGGAGTTCGGGGGGTTCATTCGTACGTATCTCCAGGCCAAACAGGATCTTCAGGACAACAACCTGCTCGATGCTTACAGCAACATACTAGCTGCGCTCAACCATTGGGCTCATATTGCTTTTATAGAAAAAGGCGTGCATCCGGAACTCGGCATTTGGCGTCAAATGCGCCGGTTTAATCCAGGCATCTATAAACTCTACGAAGAGCTGACGGTTTCCCCGGAAACGTTGGAGAAGCGGGTTCAGCTCGTGCTGCTTGCCTGTGAGTTCTCGGTCATGAGTAAAATGAAGTCTTCTTGCGGACTGCTGCTTTCGATCTTGGAGAGCAGGGAGGAACCGTGGAGCGTAATGGAGCTTCAACTGCATCCGATGCTGTCCGAGCTGCACATGGATCTTTCGCTACTGCTGCAAAAGCTGGTCAAACGCGGATATGTGCGCGAAGTGGCCTACATGCCTACAGCAGGCGATATGGAAGTGTTGGAACTCCGCTATCATTAAGGTATAACGCATGCCTCCAAGCATGCGTTATTTTATTTTTAAAAGTGCTTGACGGGCATGCTGGGGATATGATAAATTCTTTATTACCGCCTCCGGGAAAAGCCCATTTGGGTGAAAAGGTGGCAAGCAAGTAAGAAAAAAGATTTAAAAAAAAAGCTTGCAAACGAATGACCGGATGTGATATATTAATCAAGTCGCCGCTGAGACATTAGGCGAATGAGAAATGAATTTGTTCCTTGAAAACTGAACAATGAGCGACCTGTCAAAAGGTCATTAAATGTAAGTCAGCGATGAGCTAACAAGCACATCCTGAAAATGATGCGTCTTCGGACAAGTCACTTTTATGGAGAGTTTGATCCTGGCTCAGGACGAACGCTGGCGGCGTGCCTAATACATGCAAGTCGAGCGGAGTTATTCCTTCGGGGATGGCTTAGCGGCGGACGGGTGAGTAACACGTAGGCAACCTGCCTGCAAGACCGGGATAACATTCGGAAACGAATGCTAATACCGGATACGCAGTTTCCTCGCATGGGGAGACT